>JAFWSI010000012.1 GCA_017519415.1 Ruminococcus sp. | reverse complement strand
GAAGGCTGTAAGCATCGGCATAGACAATGAGTCACTGACAGAAAAGATAAAGTTCAACGCAGAAATGCGCGAGGCACCTAAGAACAACGGTGACTCAAACGGTGACGGACAGCTTTCAAAGGCAGACGGCATGATGCTTGCTCGTTACCTTGCAGGCTGGGATGGAGTGGTTATCATTCTCATGTCCGGCGACATCAACGGAGACGGCCAGATCACAAAGGCAGACGGCATGATACTTGCTCGTTACCTTGCAGGCTGGGAAGGCTACGATAATTACTTCAACTGATCCGTAAATGAGATGAGCATAAGCTCATAAATAACAAGAAGTCTTTCATGGTAAATCCGTGAAGGACTTCTTTTTTATATAATGCCCCTATATTAAAAATATATAAAACAATGAATACAATAAATTACTATTTGGCTCCTTGAAATGGTAATTAGAGTACTAAATTAGCATTATTATTACGAGAATGATATAAAAACAGCACTTTTTGGGTTGACAATGGTGAAAAAATATGGTAATTATAACATATAAGATTCTTTAAAAGGAGGAATGTCTATGAAGAAAAGCATATCAGCTATCGTTGCAGCAATCCTTTCCTTGTCGACCTTTGCGGTTTTCCCCTCTGATGCCGCAGAGTCGGATTACCTTCTCCACAGCACCTTCGAGGACGGAACGGAACAGTGGAGCGGCAGAGGCGCCGCTTCAGTAAAGACCGTATCGGGTATCTCGCGCTCGGGAGAGTATTCCCTTATGGCAAGCGGAAGAACAAGTAACTGGAACGGTGCGACAGTTTCGCTTGGCTCAGGTTTCAATGCGGGACAGGACTATGCTTTCAGTGCGTATGTAATGACAGAAGAATCGTCACCCGTGACCTTCTACCTCACACTTCAGTACAGCGACGGGGGAAGCGCAAAATATCCCAAGATCGCTGAGGTGAGCTCGGAAAAGGGCAAATGGGTACACCTTGAGAACAACAGTTTTACGATCCCGGACGGAGCAACTGATATACAGTTGTATGTGGAAACAGAGGAAAGCAATTGTGATTTCTACATCGATGAGATCGTGGGAGCAAAGAGCGGTACCGAGATCGGCGAACCCTCTGCACCTGTCAAGATGAACAAGGGCGATATAAACTATGACGGCGTCATAGATTCCTTTGACATCGTTCTTGCAAGAAAGGGATTAATAAAGTCCATCGAGGACAAGAGAACGCTTAAAGCTGCCGATGCCGACAGCAACGGCGTGTACGAGTTGAACGACGCTGTTCTCATCATGCAGTTCGTTGCAGGTAGAATTACGGAGTTCCCTGTAGTTGAGCCGGTTATCGTACCCGGACAGAGGAAGTACACTATGGAAGAGCTTACTAAGATCGTACAGGATTCTCTCGTAAACAACGAGCCTAATGATTCTCATATGAAGAAGAACGGGGTTCAGTACGGTACTATCAAGAAGGAGACCTACTTCTCCAAGAAGGCTAACAAGAACAAGCCTTACAATATACTTCTTCCCGCAAACTATGACGAGAGCAAGCAGTATCCCGTACTCTATGTTCTCCATGGCTTCTTTGAGAACGAGGACCGTATGATAACACAGGGCAACGGTCAGATGTATACACAGCAGATCATAGGCAATGCTATCGCCGAGGGCGCAGCCAAGGATATGATCGTTGTAGTACCTTTCGTATTCACCAGCGCGACCATGAACGACGCTACGGGCTTCGCGGATCCGGGCTCCAACGAGGGCTACGACAACTTCGTAGACGATATTGTTGACAGCCTCATGCCGCATATCGAAAGCAAGTACAGCGTTGCTACAGGCAGAGAGAATACAGCCGTAACAGGCTTCTCAATGGGCGGACGCGAATCTCTCCAGATCGGTATGAAGCACGGCGACAAGTTCGGATATGTAGGCGCTATCTGCCCCGCACCCGGAGCAAGCGGCTCATGGAAGTGGAGCAGCGAGGACGAAACGCCTTATCTCATAATGATAACAGGCGGTACTCAGGACGACGTTGTAGGTCTGAATACTCCCGAGGGCTACCACAATAACTTCAACAGGAACAATGTACCTCATGTATGGCACGTTGTTCAGAACGGACACCACGGCGACGACTCCATTCATTCGCACCTCTACAGCTTCGTAAGAGGCATATTCCAGGCGACTGAGGGCTCGGTTTCAGGATCAGACGGTGGAAACAGCGGCAGTTCAAGCAGCGGAAAAACCAACGGAAACAGCGGCAGTTCAAGCAGCGGAAATACCAACGGAAGCACCGGAAATTCCGGAACAAGCACTCAGAGCGGATCTGGTCAGCAGAAATACACTATGGAGGAGCTCACCAAGAAGGTGCAGGCTGCACTTGTAAACAACGAGCCCAATGATTCTCATATGGAGAAGGGCGGAGTTCAGTACGGTACTATCAAGAGAGAGACCTACTTCTCCAAGAAGGCAAACAAGAACAAGCCTTACAATATACTTCTCCCCGCAAACTACAGCGAGAGCAAGAAATATCCCGTGCTCTATCTCCTCCACGGCTTCTTCGAGAACGAGAACCGTATGATAACACAGGGCAACGGTCAGATGTATACTAAGCAGATCATCGGAAACGCTATTGCTTCCGGCGAGGCCAAGGAGATGATCGTTGTAGTACCTTTCGTATTCACCAGCGCGACTATGAATGACGCTACGGGCTTCGCGGATCAGGGCTCCAACGAGGGCTACGACAACTTCGTAGACGATATTGTTGACAGCCTCATGCCGCATATCGAGGGCAAGTACAGCGTTGCTACAGGCAGAGAGAATACAGCCGTAACAGGCTTCTCAATGGGCGGACGTGAGTCTCTCCAGATCGGTATGAAGTACGGCAGTAAGTTCGGCTATGTAGGCGCTATCTGTCCCGCACCCGGAGCAAACGGCTCATGGAAGTGGAACAATGCCAGCGAGACACCGTATCTTATAATGATAACAGGCGGTACTCAGGACGACGTTGTAGGTCTGAATACTCCCGAGGGCTACCACAATAACTTCAATAAGAACAATGTACCTCATGTATGGCACGTTGTAAACAACGGTCATCACGGTGACGACTCCATTCATTCGCACCTCTACAGCTTCGTAAGAGGCATATTCCAGGCGACTGAATGATATAAGCAGAGCCCCGGCGCACAGCGCCGGGGCTTTTTGTCATATGAACTAACGGGCAGAATACATGATAAGAGCAAATTAACGAAAAAAGCTCCTGCTGATTAGATGGTTTTTACAAAAAAATAGCGAACTATTATTTCTTTTGTGTATCTTCCTCGAAATATCCACCTTTTTCGGACAAAAACTGGTTGCATTTATATATTATATGATGTTATAATATTACTATAACACTCATCGGATGATCTGACAGCTGCCGTTGCAGCTGTTCTGGCAGAATGTACTTTATGTTCGGGGTGATGGAAAATGAATACAGACGCGATACTAAGTGCCGCACAATCTGCTGCTATAAATTTAATTGAATCGGGAGCATTTATTTCCGCTTCCGATACGGTGTGCTCCATCGAATCAGCTTCGGGGAGGATATATACGGGCATAAGCCGTTCTGACATGAATATGCCTGTCCATGCGGAGGCAGAGGCCGTGCAGAATATGCTGGCGGCAGGGGAAACTGTGATCCGAGGGCTCATACTTATCAGCACACAGGACATGATGTCCTTACTGCCCTGCAATAACTGTATAGGATATATCCTGTCACTTGCGCCGGAGAATTCGGAATGCATGATAATGATGCCAGACAGGCTCATAAATATCAACGAGGTAGCTATGTTTGCTGCTCCCATGAATCCGGCACCTCAGCCTGTTATGAATGGGGGAACGGCTTACCACGCAGCTTCTCCGCAGTTCCCTGCGGGTGCCGGAAGACACGGCAGCCTGACGGAGGAGGCTATACAGGCAAATGCCTCCAATTCAAAGGGAGCCCTTCTGAGGGAAAAGGTGAATGATCTTCTGAAGGCAGCTTCGGAGGATGAGACCGAGAAATTCCTTGAAAGTCTTGCTCCGAAGAAAAAGAGGTTCGGCTTTTTTAAAAAATAAGGAGGTCGGTAAAATATGAGAGGTTCACGAAGAATATCGGCGATTACCTTGCTGCTGATAATACAGCTTATCGTGATGATAATACTTTCTCTTATATTTGCTTCTAAGATAAGCTCTGCTACAAGGGAGAATTCAATACAGCATTTGCAGACCATAACAGACGAGCGTGCTCATATAATAAAGACCTACGTTCAGAATTCCGAAAGGATACTCACATACTACAGCAAGGCCTCTCAGGTGAGCGAGCTGCTCAAAAAAACCGACGACTCAGGGGCAAGGGAGAGAGCTCAGGCTTATACCGAGGATTACTCTGCCGACATAGAGAACCTTGAGGGCATCTATGTCAGCACATGGGATACGAAGGTGCTTGTCCACAGCAGCCCCGATGTGGTCGGCATGATTACCCGCAAGGATCCCGAGTCCCTGAAGCAGCTTCAGGAGGCGCTTCTTGCGGCGGGCAGCGGAGTATACGACACGGGTATGATAATTTCTCCTGCCAGCGGCAAGCAGATAGTATCAATGTACAAGGCCGTATACGATGATAACGGCAAGCCCGTGGGATTTGTCGGGCTGGGCATATATACCAGCAGGCTCATAGAGACTCTCGACAGGCTCTCATTAGAGGGCGCCGGAAAGATCTCATACAGCATGGTGAACGTAAACGACTGCAAGTACGTGTTCAACAAGAAAAACGACCTTGTGGGAAAGGTCGCCGAGAATAAGCATATAAAGGCGATATGTGAAAACAATGAGGGAAAGAACAGTCCCGATTCGGGCAGCTTTGAATACAGGAGCGGCGGAAAGAAGTATATCTCCATATACTCTTATATTCCCGAATACGGCTGGCTCCTGCTGCTGGACAAGACCAAGAAGGACGTGTACTCCCTTACAAATGTACTGAGAGCGTACATCGCCCTGTTCGGACTTGCCATTGCCGGACTTGTCATTCTGTTCAGCTTCTTCAACAAGAAGCAGGAAAAGGTTAATCAGAAGCTGGCTTCAACTATCGTAAAGAACGACAAGACGAAGGAATCTCTTTACACGGCCATGTTCAAGGACGTACTCACCGAAACGGGCAACCGCATATCCTTCTCGATGTCTCTTGAGGAGGCAAACAAGAGAAAGGCGGCATATTACTTTGCCATGTTCAATATTGACGGCTTCAGCGGTATAAACGCAGGCTACGGCAACGATGTGGGAGACTGGCTGCTGATAAAGACGGCGGAAACGATCAAGCAGGTGTTCAGGGACGGAAAGGTATTCCGTACCGGCTCGGACGAGTTCGTTGCGGCAGTCCCGGCAAGCGATGACATAGGTCCCGATGATGTGACGGCTCTTGCAGATGATGCATATCAGAGGCTGACCGCCCCGCAGACCTCACCCGCAGGCAGGCTCAGTTTCCCGTACAGGGCTTCCGTGGTAAGAAAGAAAAGCGATATAAACACCTCTGTCATAGCTGTAATGAAGGAAATGATAAATACGGAGCCAAATGCCGTATACGGTCAGATAAACTATAAGGATATGGACGCTGAATAACAACAGCCCGCAGTAAGCAGAAATGCTTGCCGCGGGCTGTTTGCATATAAGCTTTTCAGTTATACATGAACATAAGCAGATCCCAGTACATATGGAGAGCTACCGGAACGAGGATATTCCTGCTTTTCAGGAAGGTCAGGCTGAATATGAAGCTGAGTATGATGATGGATATGAAGCCGAGAGAAGTGAAGCATGATACGAAAATGCCCGTACTTATCCATATCGGGAAGTGTATAGCCATGAACATCAGTGCATTCAGCAGGATATAAGGCCATTTGTTGTCCTCGCGTACGGTGGCGTTGAGAAGCCACCCGCGGAACACCATTTCCTCCGTAATTCCCACGAACAGGACTATTATCATGTCCGGTATGCCGAAGCCTTCATTTATGCTCAGCTCTTTTCTTCTCATGAAGCTTCCGCCCGCTATCCACAGCGTGAAAAAGATGAATACGGGCAGGTAGCGGAGCCATTTCACCTTTGTCGTGAACATTTCCCTGAGCCCGATAAATACACAGTCCCTGAAATGGTATACCAGCAGCATGGCTGGAACAGTCCACACAAGGTTCTTGATAATGCCTTCTTTAACTATCCGGAGCAGTATCTCATTTTTTATACTGTCTCCGAGAAGCGGTTCAATAAGCAGCGTAAATACTGCCCATACGGCATAGAATACCAATGAATAGATGACGATGACCGGTACGGGTACGTGCTTTTTATTGCTTTCCAAGATATTATCTCCTTCCGGTGCGGTTTATTCTGTGTTGAAATACCGCTGCGGAGAGACTGGGTCTCCCCTCAATTGACATTTTCTCTTATGTATATTATAATGTATTCTGAGATTAACGTCAAGGGAAAGGAGCTTTTGTGTGAGCAGGGAAAGATGCGGCAAGGGCCGCAGCCGTCTTGCCTTCCTGCAGGATTACTGCGTGGTGGATATAGAGACTACGGGGCTTTCTCCCGAGGAATGCGAGATAATTGAGATCGCCGCCGTGCGCTACAGGAACGGGTGCAGGGACGCGGCTTTTTCTACGCTCATCAGGCCCGTGAACAGGATAAGCAGCTTCATTACGGAGCTTACGGGCATAACCAACGAGATGGTGAAGGGTGCTCCCTCTGTAAGCGAAGCTATACTCCGCTTTTACGAGTTCGCGGGAAGCGATATGCTCGTGGGCTACAATGTGAACTTTGATATAAACTTCCTCTATGACAATCTGCTCCGCTGTCATGGCATATGCCTGAACAATGATTATGTCGATGTGCTGCGCTTTGCGCGGAAGGCTCTGCCCCTGCTGCCCAGCCGCAGACAGACGGCTGTTGCGGATCATTACGGTATCTCCGTAACAGGAGCTCACCGTGCGGAAAAGGACTGCGAGATATGCAACGCTATATATATGAAGCTGCGGGAAGAGCTTTGCAGCAGAGCGGGAGAGTGAGAAGATGAGCGGAAGCAATATGCGGGAGCGTATAACGGCATATGCGGAGCGCCGCTACGGGACCAAGCCCGAATATCTTTGGAGCAGCACTCCTGACGCCGCTGTTTTCAGGTGCGGGAACGGCAAATGGTACGGCATAATGATGAGAGTGGACGGCAGCAGGCTCGGACTTGAAAAGGGCACATATTACGATATACTCAATGTGAAGTGCAGTCCGCTGATGACCGGTTCCATGCTGGCGGTAAAGGGCGTGCTGCCCGCATATCATATGAACAAGAACAGCTGGGTATCGGTGCTTCTGGACGGTACCGTTGAGGAGGAGCAGATAACCGGTCTTCTCGATATGAGCTTCGGTCTCGTCAGTCAGAGCGGGAACAGCAGCCGCACAGAGCCGCGGAAATGGCTGATACCTGCATCGCCTGCAATGTATGATGTGGAGCAGGACTTCCGCAGGAGCGGCACCATTATATGGAAGCAGACCGCAAGGATGATCGCCGGGGATACCGTGTATATGTACATGGCGGCTCCCGTATCGGCGGTAATGTACAAGCTGGCGGTGGAGGAGGCGGACATACCCTTCCGCTATGACAACGGCAGCTATCATATCAGAAAGGCTATGAAGCTGAAGCTGCTGCACAGATTCAGTGCGGACGATATGCCCCTTTCACGTATGAAGGAGCTGGGAGCAGCTGCGGTGAGGGGGCCGAGAGG
The DNA here is from genome assembly GCA_017519415.1 of Ruminococcus sp. Taxonomy (GTDB): domain Bacteria; phylum Bacillota; class Clostridia; order Oscillospirales; family Ruminococcaceae; genus Ruminococcus. The sequence continues at coordinate 116,215 of JAFWSI010000012.1, read as the reverse complement.
AGTCCCGCCGACTCTCCTGAGGGAGCTTGAGAGCCTTGTCCGCGGGAACGGCAGATGAGCTCTGAAACATCGTTATTTCCGCAAACAGTGCCGAGACTATTGATTTTATCGGCCTTTTATGTTATAATAACCTTTGTACACTGATTTTTTCCGAAATACTTACAGGAGGGTCCTTATGATAAATGCTGACCTTAAGGAATTTGAATTTACTTCTGATTTCGATGAACTTGTGATCTCGGCAGTGGCAGCAGTACCATCAGGAGAGATAAACGGTATTGTACAGATAGTCCACGATCTCTGTGAGCACAAGGAGCGCTATTATCCGTTTATGGATTACCTTGCCGAGCAGGGCTTCATAACTGTTATAAACGATAACCGCGGACACGGAAAAAGCATAGTTGAGGCCGACGATCTGGGCTTCATGTTCAGGAACGGCGGCGAGGGCATTATCAGCGATATTGCCCAGCTCAACAAAAGGATAAGGGAGGCTTATCCGAATGTTCCCGTATTCATGGCGGCAAGCGGCATGGGCGCGGCAGGAGCAAGGTGCTTCCTGAAGGAGCACGACGACTGTATAAACGGTCTGGTGCTTCTCGGTACCATGTGCATAAGTATGTTCTCGCCTGTTGCAAGAGCGGTGAGCTCGGTGTCCTCAAAGCGTCCCGGCAGCCGTTTCAGGAGCGAGAAGATATTCAACGCAGTTGACGATAATTACGGTAAATTCTTCGAGGATCCCATAAATTCGTGGAGGTCGGGCGATGCCGACGCAGTCCTTGCCTTCAATGAGGATCCGCTCTGCAATTTCAAGCCCACCCTCAACGCCTATGAGGAGACGGTATGGCTGGTTAAGCAGTCACAGTCGGGAAGAGGCTGGAAAATGAAGAATCCTACCCTGCCTATCAGGTTTATCTCGGGAAAGGACGATCCCGTGATGCTGTCGGAGAAGAAATTCATGTCCTCCGTGAAAAAGCTGGAAAAGAACGGATATGAAAGCATATCCCACAGGCTTTTCGACGGCATGAGGCACGACGTTCTCATGGAAAAGAACTGCATCAACGTGTACAAGGATATAGCAAAATCACTGTTCTCATGGCTGGACCGTCTTAACGACCGGCAGTCCGAAGCTGCGCCTGCGGGAGCGGCAGCTGCTCAGCCCGCGGAAGAACAGGAGTAACGAAAGGATACATTATGGATATAAACAAGACACTGGCAAAGGAATTCGGACTCAGACAGGAGCAGGTAGACAATACCGTAGCTCTTATAGACGATGACAAGACCATACCCTTTATCGCCCGTTACCGTAAGGAGCTAACAGGCTCTCTGGACGATCAGATACTCCGTGAGCTCTATGACAGGCTCATGTACCTCCGCAACCTTGAAAAGCGCAAGGAGGAGGTAACTGCGGCCATAACCGAGCAGGAGAAGATGACTCCCGAGATAGAGGCTGCTATAAGCGCAGCCGTTACCCTCGTGGAGGTAGAGGATATTTACCGTCCCTTCAAGCCCAAGCGCCGTACCCGTGCAAGCATTGCCCGCGAGAACGGACTTGAGCCCCTGGCTGTTCTGCTCATGGCTCAGGAGAACGGCAACGATCCCGAGAAGGAGGCAGAGGCCTTCATCGACGAGGAGAAGAAGATAAACGACGCTCAGACCGCGTTGCAGGGCGCTATGGACATAATCGCCGAGGACATATCCGACGACGCGGACATCAGAAAGAAGCTCCGTGCACTGGCAGGCGAAAAGGGCGAGCTGGTATCAAAGGCTTCCGATCCCGAGGCGGAGAGCGTATATCAGAACTACTATGAGTACTCGGAGGCTATCCCGAAGGTTGCAAATCACCGCGTTCTTGCCCTTGACAGAGGTGAGAAGGAGGGCTTCCTGAAGGTATCGGTGACTCTTGACGAGACTCTTGCAACGGATGTTATCTTCGGCAAGTACATCAAGGCAAACAACGCCTGCGGAGAGCTTGTGAGAGCGGCTGCCGCAGACAGCTACAAGAGACTCATATTCCCCTCTATCGAGCGTGAGATACGTTCGGAGATGAGCGCACAGGCAGCGGAGGAGTCCATAAAGGTATTTGCCGCAAATCTCAGGCAGATGCTTCTACAGCCCCCTCTCAAGAGCAGTATTATCCTCGGCCTCGACCCCGGATACGCTCACGGCTGCAAGACAGCGGTCATCGACGGAACAGGCAAGGTGCTTGATACGGCAATAATTTACCCCGTGGGTTCTGCGGGAGCTGTTGAGGCTGCCAAGCGCAAGGTAAAGGAATTCATACAGAAATACAATGTAAACGTCATCTCTATCGGAAACGGCACCGCTTCACGCGAGACCGAGAGCTTTGCCGCTGAGATAGTAAAGGAGGTACCGCAGGACGTAAGCTACATGGTAGTAAGCGAGGCGGGAGCTTCCGTGTATTCCGCTTCCAAGGTAGCCGCAGAGGAATTCCCCGAGTATGACGTATCTATTCGAGGCGCTATCTCCATAGCAAGACGTCTTCAGGACCCTCTTGCGGAGCTGGTAAAGATAGACCCAAAGGCAATAGGCGTGGGACAGTATCAGCACGATATGCCCCAGGCAAGAATGAGTGAAGCTCTCGGCGGAGTAGTCGAGGACTGCGTTAACTCCGTGGGAGTTGACCTGAACACCGCTTCCCATTCGCTTCTTTCTTATATCGCAGGCATAAACGCTTCCGTAGCGAAGAATATAGTTACCTACCGTGAGGAAAACGGCAGATTCACCGACCGCAAGGAGCTCCTTAAAGTCCCGAAGCTGGGAAAGAAGGCCTTCGAGCAGTGCGCGGGCTTCCTGAGAGTCCGCGACGGCAAGAATCCCCTCGACAATACCGCCGTTCACCCCGAGAGCTACGATGCGGCTTCATCTCTCCTCAGCGAGTGCGGCTTCACCCTTGCGGACATTGCAGGCGGCGGAGCTTCGGGTATCAATGAGAAGGCCGAGAGCATCGGCATAGAAAATATCAGCAAGTCGCTGGGTATAGGCGTTCCCACTCTTACCGACATCATCGGCGAGCTTAAAAAGCCGGGACGCGACCTCCGTGACGAGCTGCCCGCACCTCTTCTCAGAAGCGGAGACGTTATGGAGATAAAGGACTTAAAGCCCGGTATGGAGCTTGTGGGCACAGTCCGCAATATCATAGATTTCGGCTGCTTTGTGGACATCGGCGTCCATGAGGACGGACTTGTGCACATCTCGCAGATTTGCAGCAAATACATCAAGCACCCCCTTGAGGCTGTAAAGGTAGGCGAGGTAGTCAAGGTAAGAGTCCTTGACGTTGACCTCAAGAGAAACCGTATCTCCCTTACCATGCGTCTTAATGACGAGGAGGAGAAAAAGCAGCAGAGGAGGTCCGACAACAGACAGAACAGGAAGCGCGAGGAGCGCAGGCCTCAGGGCTTTGACGCGTCAAGGTTCCACAACAGCAGCTTCCGCATAAAGCAGAAGTAAGGAGGACGGCAATGGCCTTTGAAGTAGAGAAAAGAGACCTCATATGCGGCGTGTGCGGAGAGAGCTCTCCTCAGGATGTGGTGGTATCCTACGACCTCGACAGCAGTATGCCCGATCTCGATCTGCGACCCGATGAGCCTCACCGCTCCTATCTGAAATACTGGGTGCAAGAGTGCCCCTGCTGCGGATACTGCAACGCCTCTGTGGATATACCCGCGGTCTTTACACGTGAGTTTCTTGAAAGCGACAGGTACAACAATACCGAATTGAGCGGACTTGCGGACAAATTTATGAAGATGTCCATGGTATGCGTGAAGAACAAGCTGTATGAGGAGGCGCTGAAGGCCTGTCTCTATGCAGCGTGGGCCTGCGATGACGAAAAGGACGACGAGGGCGCGGTACGCTGCCGTAAAGCTGCTCTCAAGGTATACCACGACCATAGGAACGCTTTTGCGGGAGATCCTAACATACTGATACTTGTTGCCGATCTTATGAGAAGGAGCGGCGATTTTGACGGAGTTATCCGCGAGTATATGAACAGGTTCTTCCCCATGCCCATACTTACTGCCATATCTGCCTTTGAGGTGCAGCTGGCAGCAAAGAAGGATCCCTTCCGTCACAGCGTTGGCGAGATACAGGGTGCTTCCCTTAAATAAAAACTATATGAGCCGCACCTCGGGTGGTGCGGCTCTTTTATGCTCCCGTGACGGTGTCGGTCCTGTTGCATTGACAACGACGCGGATTAGTGATATAATCGGTATTGATAAAGTTGAACGCTACGGAGGAAGATATGATGAAAAAGACGGCGGCTATATTACTTGCAGCGGCAGCGGGACTGTGTATGCTCACAGGCTGTCAGGATGCCAGAACGGAGGAAAAAAGCGGCGTTACCGTACAGGAGCAGGGCAGCAGCTCGTATATAAGCGCACTCAAGGAGTGCTTCAATGCATCCTATACTATCGGCGGAGGCGAGGTCTTCTATGCATATATGTATCCCGACGCAGTTCTTGATGCACTCAGGGCTGACGGGAACTATGACGCGCTTATAAGCACCTTCAACGAAGGTCAGAAAAAGCGGCTTGAAAACAGTACGGATAACTTTACCTTCGGAAATGTTACGGATTCCCATGAGATAAACGAAACTCAGACAGTAGCGGCAAAATCTTACCTCAAAAGCATAAGCGAGATGTATCTGCCCTCTCTTACGGAGGATCAGCTGGATATAAAGGAGGGCTACGAGGTGACCTTCAATACTCTTAACAACGGCGTATCACAGGGATCTGAGACAGTGCTCGTGGTAAGGCTGAACGACGAGGGCTGGAAGGTCATAACGGGCTGACGGAGGAAAAAATGAAAAGAGATTCGGGATATAATACCAGACAAAAGGAGAATTTGCTGGAATATCTTGTGAAAAACAAGGACAAGCACACAAATGTACAGGAAATAAGTGCGTTCCTGACTGCGGAGGGAACTCCCGTGGGAGTTGCCACCATATACAGACAGCTGGACAGACTGGTGGAGCAGGGGCTTGTCAGGAAATACTCCTTTGACGGAAAGACCTGTGCCTGCTATCAGTACATTGAGGACGAGGCGCAGTGCCGCAGCCATTTTCATCTGAAATGTCTGAGCTGCGGCAGGCTGATACACCTCGACTGCGGACATCTTTCCGAGCTTTCAAAGCATATAGAGGAGGAACACGGGTTCAGCATCGATTATTCGCAGACCGTGTTCTACGGACGCTGTTCGGACTGCGCAGGCAGGGAATGATCCTGAGAGCTGCTCTCCGACGAGCTCCGCGGGATGTAGATCTTTACGTCCTGTTCTTTTTCTTCGGACATATTATCACCTCCGCATATATTATGTGCGGCATTGGACTGAATATACTGGGGCAGCTGTTTCCGCGACGGGACCGGCTGCTTTTTTCTGCTTTGTGCATTATGACGAAAAAGCGGTTTCTGACTGCGGATATAAACCTTTATACTTGACATTGAAAGGATTGCTGTGATAAAATAAATATTAGAATATTTTATCTTATGGAGGTTTTCTTATGGCATTTTGTAAATATTGCGGAAAACAGATCCCCGAGGGCGGCAGCTGTGACTGTCCCGCTTCAAAGGCACAGGACGTTGCAAAGGAAGAAGCAGACGCTGTAAAGGAGCAGGCTGAGAATGTCAAGGATAATATCGAGAATGCTGCCGAAAACGTAAAGGCTGAGGCAGAATCTGCTGTCAAAGAGGTAAAGGAAGGCGTTGAAAACGCTGAGAAGAAGGCAGAGGACGCAGCTGAGGCTGTAAAGGAAAAGGTCGAAGAGAAAGCTTCCGATGTGAAGGAGAGTGCGGAGAGCGCAGTCCAGAACATCAAGGAGGGCGTTACCGAGGCTGCACAGAATGTGAAGGAAAAGGCTGAGAATGCCGTGGATAAGGCTGAGGACGCTGTTAAGAAGGCGGGAAACGACGTTGCCAAGAAGGTGGACGGCGTTGCCGACGAGATCTCGGAAAAGCTTCCCGGAGATATGAAGAACAATAAAAAGGCGGTATATATTGCTGCCGGTGTGATAGGCATACTTGTGCTCTGTCTCCTCATGGCACTTTGCTCGGCTGTAAACGGGCCAAAGGCTACGGTCAAGAAGTTCGTTAAGGCTTCCGCAAGCAAGAGCGGCGGAAAGAGTTATTATTCCCTCATATATCCCGATACCGTTATAAAGGCACTGAAGGAAGATGATAAGTACAGAGACCTTATTGACAGCTATAATGAGAGGATCGAGGATAAGATCGACAATCTTGACGGCAAGGAGACAATGGCGAGATTCAATAAGATCATAAGAAAGAACAAGCTCAAGAAGACAGAGCTCAAGGGCGCTGAGAAGTACTTCAGGAGCATCTGCAAGCAGTTTGACGCTGACGATGACGATATAAAGGTACGCAGCGGCTACGAGATGAGAGTAAAGACAAAGAGAAAGGACGAGGACGGCGACGCTGACTATCAGAAGTTCACTGTCTGCGTTGTCAAGGTCAAGGGCGACGGCTGGAAGATAATTCCCATGGACGCCGACAGCCTTGAGAGCCTTGCAAAATAAAGCTATCGGATCCGGAGCTGTGGGCTCCGGATCTTTTTTGTTGACTAATTCGCTAAGATGTGATAAAATATTCTGGTCAATGTGAAAGAAGGGATAGAATGGACAGGAACAGAATAAGGAACGTTGCAGCGCCTTTGCTGACAGCAGCTGCCGCTGCCGTCCTCTTTATGATATATATGGCGGTGCACGGCTTTTATCCCTTCGGCGGAAGATCTGTGGCGTGGTGCGATATGTATCAGCAGTACGTACCGCTGCTCATGGAGCTGAAGACCGCTTTTTCCGACGGCTCGCTGCTGCTTGGAAGAGGAGGCGGACTTATGAACGTCTACGGAGTGTTCCTGTTCTTTGTATCGTCGCCTGTTTCACTTGTATCTTTGGCGGTGGATAACAGCGAAATGATATATTCCGTGAATATCATACTTGTTATAAAGATTGGTCTGTGTGCCGGGGCTGCGGAGCTGTATTTCCGCAGAGTGCTGCCGGAACTGCCGGACTGCTTCGGCATACCCATGGCGCTTATGTATTCCCTCAGCGGATATGTGATGATGTATTATCAGAACGATATGTGGCTGGATATGATGATATGGTTCCCGCTGCTGCTGATCTCTCTTTTCAGACTGCTGAAAAGAGGCAGGTGGGGAACATATGCTTTTTGCACTGCCATGTGTCTTTTCCTGAATTTTTATATCAGCTTCATGGTAGTACTGTTCCTTGTGCTTGCGGGCGGAGCAGCCCTGTATCTTTGCTGTGAGGAAAAGCACAGGGGAGACAGGGCACTGAAGCTCATTATTGCAGATCTCTGCGCGGCATTGCTCAGCGGTATCGTTTGGCTGCCGGCATTTGCACAGTATACTGCCTCGGGACGCGGAAACTCCCTCGGCAGCAAGTATTTCGGCGGCTACTTTCTTGAAAGGACTCTCGACAAGACGGCTTTGCTTTCAGGCTCGTCATTGGTCTTTGCGGCGGCAGCCCTTGCCGTCGTATGCAGGAAACGCCTTGAAAGAGGAAAGGGAGCTTTTTTTGCCGTTACTGGCTTCATTGCACTTGCCGGAGCCTTTATAGAGCCTGTCAACAAGCTGCTCCAGACGGGAAGCTATCAGGCCTATCCGCTGCGCTACGGCTTTATAATAATACTGCTCATGTTCTCGGCCTGCGGCGTTCTTCTTTCGGAGAAGCCCGCAGAAAACGGTGAAAAGTCCTTTTATCCATGGACGTTTTTGGCTCTTATCCTGTTCGCAGCGGCTTCCGCGGCAGCGTATATCCACAGGACGGAGCTAAGCTCCTACTCCCATTCGCTGTGGGTGGAAAAAAAGGACGGGCTTATCCTTACAGCTCTCGGACTTGCGGGAGCGGCAGTCTGTTTTATATGCATTTACGGCTATATCAGCGGACGCACCTCAAAGGCTGCCGCTGCTGCCGTAATGACGGCGGTCCTTATATGCGAGAGTCTGGTGAGCTTCGGAGTCAATGTCTCGGATATATATGAGTCAGCAGAGGGCTTTGAAAGAACTGCGGAGGTCTTCTCAAAGCTGCCCGACGAGGGCTTTGTCCGCGTAAAGCAGCAGCGGAAATACTTTTATTCAAACTATGCAGAGGCCTTCGGAGCCTATTCCATCGGGCACTATTCCTCCCTTACCGACAAGGATTTCCTCTACGCCATGAAGAGGATGGGCTATTCCTCCTACTGGATGGATTCAAGCTCTATGGGAGGCACCATGCTGACGGACGCTCTGCTGCTGAACAAATATATCATCGGGACTCCGTACGGAAACAACCGAATTTACAGCCTGTACGACGGCAAAGGCAGTCTGCCGGTATATACCGATCCGAATGTGCTGGACGGAGCCCTTATATCCCGGGTCGCTCCCGCGGAGCTGACCGGATTTGACAGCACGGAGCGCATGGACGCTACAGAGCTCATGGCGGAAAAGCTGTTCGGGGCCGCAGGCATAGCGGTGGAGCTCCCTCCCGATACCGTAAGCGGCTTATCCATAGAAAGAGAAAACGGAAAGGTCGGTGTGAAGGTCGAAAGCGAAGCTCCCTCAGAGCTTAGATACAGTATTGATGTGAAGGGCAGGAAGGAGCTCTATTTCGATATATTCGGCAATTACTCCACCTACGTGGATGAGGATTACTACTGCTCGGCAGAGGTCTTCGTTAACGGCAGACTGGTGTTGGGCAGCTATCCCTCGTCAGGCTTCTGCGGGATAGCCGATCTTGGCACCTTTGAGGACGAAAAAGTGTCCGTGACGGTCCATATCCTGAAGGATATTGAAGCGACCTCCTTCGGCCTGTACCTTTTTGACGCGGAGCTCTGGGAAAATGCCGCAGCCCGGGCTGTGACGGCTCCCCTGACCGTGTCGGGCAGAAAAGTCAGCCTGTCCGCCGACAGGGGAGGCTGGGTCTATTTCCCCATAGCATGGTCGGAGGGCTGGACCTGCACCGTCAACGGACAAAAAGCTCCTCTCACCAGGACTCTTGGTTCCCTCTGCGCAGCCGAGCTGCCGCAGGGAGGCGGAACTGTTGAGCTCAGCTTCATGCCGAAGGGCTTTATGGCGGGAGCCGCCGTGACTGCTGCGGGAATTCCGCTGTTTATTGCTCTGCTCCTTATTCTGCGCAGAGAAAGGAACAGAGAAGCTGCGGGGCGGCTGTCAGTCAGGATCATAGGAGGACTGAGCGCTGCTGCGTTTGTCGTATTCTATATTGCTGCTCCTGCTGTCTGGATAGCGGTCAATATAATCTATCTTATTATCGGAGGATAAAATGGCATCAACGATACTTGGTCAGACCGTGATAATGCTGATACTGATGCTGGTGGGCGTGGTCTGTGCAAAAACGGGACTTATAAGCAAAGCCGCCAACAGGGATCTGTCGAAATTCGTGCTTCAGGTGGTAAATCCCGCTGTTATTTTCGTATCCTATCAGAGGGAGTACCGTCACGAGCTGGTGAAAAACCTTATCATGACCTTTGCGCTTTCCGTGGCAGCCTTTGCGGTGTTCATATGCGGAGCATATATATTTGTGAGGAAAAAAGAGGGCAGGGAGACCGAGATAGACCGCTTTTCGGCTATATATTCAAACTGCGGCTTTATAGGTATCCCTCTTGTCAACGCTCTTTTCGGAGCGGAGGGAGTATTCTACCTGACCGCTTTTATAACCGTATTCAATATCGTGGTATGGACTCACGGAGTTATAATGATCTCGGGGGAAAGGAAGCTGGGACAGGCTGTCAAGGTGTTCTATTCGCCCACAATGATAGCCATATACCTCGGACTTATCACCTTTTTCACAAGGATAAGCCTGCCTGACGCTATCCTCAGCTCCCTCGGCTATATAAAGGATCTAAATACTCCGCTGGCAATGATAGTTTCCGGAGTCACCATTGCGGGAACGAAGATAACAGGAATGCTGAAAAAGCACAGGATATACTACATATGCCTGCTGAAGCTGCTGATACTGCCCGCTTTGCTTGCGGTACCCCTTGCGCTTATGGACGGGGCAGATGAAAAGGTCCGCATGACAGTCCTCGTTGCAGCGGCAGCTCCACCTGCGGCTATGGGTACTCTTATGAGCATAAGATACGGCAGGGATTCTGTATACGCATCGGAAATTTTCGCGGCGGGAACTGTACTGTCTGTAGGCACTCTTCCCCTCATCGTAAAAGCTACGGAATTTTTAACAAAAAACATATAATTACTTTGGCAAAAACGCTGATTTTATAATTAATTACCTTAAAATGTTTGAATTTTAATAAAATTGTGTTATAATATATATACGTTAAAAAAGATTTTTGTTCTGATAAAAAGAAAAAATTATACAAAGGGTTATAGTAGTGGACGTGCCACAAATACCTGCAGGGGATATGCAGATCGTACAGAGAGGGCTTTGTTCCCGAAAACAGAAAAACAGAAACGGAGTTGTTGAAGTATGGAAAAAAGAGGTATTAGTAAGCTTGACCTGAAAAGAAGGAACAGAATGCAGATCCTCAGGGTTATCAGAGAATCCGGCCCTATCTCAAGGGTTGACGTCGCAAGCGCACTTGAGATCACAAGGGCTGCGGTAACCATTATCACCAACGAAATGATCGAGGAGGGCGTTCTTGTTGAGATCGGAGAGGCTCCCGTAAATACGGAGAAGCTTCAGAAAGGCAGAAGAAAGATCCTTATCGACATCAATGTCAACAGCCGCTTTGCTCTCGGCGCAACAGTCGATGAGAAGGAAGTAAGCATCGGCCTTACAAATCTTAATTCAGAGGTCCTCGATAAGGCGAGCATGGTGATCGATGACAGGACTACCAGCAAGGATATTATAAATTACATAATCAAGACCAGTAACGAAATGGTCGAGAACAGCGCCCTTACCAAGGATAAGATACTGGGTCTTGGCGTGGGCGTTGTACCGTCCATGTGGGGCAAGCTGAAGATTTTCTACAAGGACGGCGTGCTGGATTTCACGAACTTTATCGATAAGCTTTCGGGCGGCCTTAATTTTGAGATACACTGCGGCAACGCCATAGGACTTATGGCTCTTGCAAGCAATGATTTCAGGACACAGAACGGCTACCAGACCAATCAGGCCTTTATCCATAACGGAAATCAGGTAAATCTTGCTATAATCAACAAGAATGAGCTTTCTGCCGATTATATATCATACACCTCAACTATCGAGAGGTATATCGTTTGTCCCAACGGAAAGTCCTATGAGGGCTATCCCAACGGCTCGGTAAAGGCAGAGCTTTCAAGAACGGCTATGCTCAACGCACTGTATGAGATCTATTCAAAGGATAAGACTCCCGTGCTTTATGAGCTCACAGAGGGCGACAAGACCGCTATCAATACCGATAACGTGTTCATGGCTTTCATGAGAGGCGAGGAGAGCGTCAAGAACGTAGTTGACGACATAATATCCAAGTATACGGTGCTTATAAACAATCTGGCGATAAGCCATTTTGCAAAGAAGATCGTTCTTCATAATTTCAAGCTCAACGAAAAGCAGTTTGACTACTGCAAGCGCGAGATGATACGCCTTGTAAGCGAAGAGATCGCTGACAGAGTGGTACTCAGCAGATTGGACGGAAAGAACAATTTCCTCGGCGGCTGTGCTCTGATTATTCAGGATAACTTCTATGTAAGAGGCGGAATGCAGTAAATCAAGTAATAAAACCCGTAAGAAGCTCAGCTTCTTACGGGTTTTTCAGCGATTAGTGAATAGTGATTAGCAGGGGAGCACAATTTGCGCCTGAGCCGAGCCGTTAACTCTTACGCCGTTTGGAGGCAAAATGCGCGATTATCACCATAAATATCAGTGAAACGATCATACCGACGGTTACTCCGCCCGTATCTATCATCATATCGCGGAATTCGCAGGAGCGCCCCGGGACAAAGTGCTGGTGGAATTCGTCGGAGGCTGCGTACAGAAAGCCGAATATCAGTACGCCGAGGCTTTTCACTGTGAGGAGCTTTCTCTTTCCCGCAGTAAAGGAGGCGCAGAATCCCAGCGCTGTATATATGCTGAAGTGAGCCAGCTTCCGCACTATGAATGATGCCTTGTCCCATATCTCCTGCTGCTGGGCAAGGGGAAGCGAGTCGTAATCCTTTGCCATCAGCTTTACCATTATCCGCGTAAGGAAGCTGCTGGTATTAGCGGATCTGTCTGCGTCCTGAGCGGACAGAACGAATATGACCGTCATCAGGGCAAGGGTGAGTATTAAAAATATCCCCCGATATTTTTCGGGACTGCGTGAAATAATCTTTTTCATCCGTATCTGCCTTTCACTTTTTTTGCCTTATATATTATACAATTATTGCTGACTTTTGTAAAGTAGTAGTTTTTTGGAAAAAATTTCAGAAAATATCTTGTAACCTGAGGATAAAAATGATATAATATATTGTGTGTGACTTTTTAGCCGCATTGCTTTTACATAGAACATAAATATTTCGGAGGCAATAATGAAGAAGTTTTTTGCAAACGTATGGACAAAGAGAGTTATATCCATACTCAGTCTTGTCTATGCGTATTTCGTGTGCAGACTGTGCTATTATTCCATATTCTATGATATCCATATCCATGACCGTACATCACTTTGTCTCGTCGTAACAGGCATATCCCTTGCCGCACTGATAATAATGCTTTATACGAGACGTCAGATATTCACCCGCATAGCAAGCTTTATCATACTTCCCGCAATGCTGCCCGTGGTGCTGCTGTACTTCGGCGAATGGGGAATGATAATCCCCATCGTTGTGGTGGGAATAGTTATACTGCTCATGTCGGGCGCGGGAGAGGGAATAAAGACCGCTCTTGCAACAGTGATACTTCTTATGTATATATTCGGAGCGCTGGGCTACTTCCTGTTTACTTCCTTCTTTGTAACAGCAGCGAAGGAAAGCGTCATAGAAACGGGTGTTTCTCCTTCGGGAGATTACCGCTACAGAGTGGTGAATACCGAGGATTCCTCAAACGGAAGCACCGCGGTATACGTAGAGCCCAATACGGCTGACGTAAAGTATGCGTTCGCGACCTTCACCCTCAAGAACCTTGAACACGTTGTATTCCTCGACAGACCTATGGACGACGAGGTGCATATAAGCTGGAAGACAGAGAACCGTCAGGAGATAACGGATCATCTCAATCATATCTCGGACAAGATCGAGGTCACACTTACCGACGCAGAGCTTGAAAAGCTTGGATTTACCTATGATAACAAGCTCATGCTCACAAATCTTTCGGCGAGCCGAAAGTTTGCCATAAACAGGACGGCTTCCGACGTTGATCCCGTTGCGCTGGACGACCTTACAGAGGATCAGCTCGATTTCTTCGGCATCGGCAGAGAGCCCGGCGGAAGATATTACATCAAGGAGCCGAGTGCAGAGCTGCTGGCAAAGCTCGACAATACAACGGGCAGCAGGGTATACTTCAACGAGATGCCCGCCAAGGTCCTTAAATACTACAACAACCATAATATCGACCTTGCAACGGGTATAACCTACTTCAACGTTGCAAAGAACCATACCGTAATGCTCAACACGCTTACGGACGCACAGCTTGCCGATCTCGGCGTTTCGGAAAGCGGAGACGTTATGCTCCTGAGCACTACAAGATTTGCGGGAGAGGACGGCAGCGAGGAGATCAAATCCGAGGAAAAGGTAGTATTCCGCTTCTATGTTGCGGAGCTTGAGGACTACTACAACGTTGACTCGAGAAGTCTTTCCGTGGATCTTCTCAACTGATATAACAACAATGGGCGCTGTGGACACAGGCGATCCGTAAGGAGATGCGGCCGCGGCGCTCTTTGGCTATATTACAATGCTTAACAGGGATATTATTATTTAGAGAATCAAACCGCAGGGGGAGGCACCCTGTAAATATTCTAAAAGGAGTTGCTATACTATGGCATATGTAATCGGTGTGGACTGCGGTACGAGCGGTACCAAAACAGTTCTTTTTGACGAAAAGGGAAGCGTTATCGCTTCAAAGACTATCGAATACCCCATGTATCAGCCCAAGAACGGCTATGCAGAGCAGGAGCCTGCTGACTGGGCAAACGCAATGGTGGATACTATCAAGGCTGTAATGGCCAAGAGCGGTGTAAAGAAGGAGGACGTCAAGGGTATCGGTATCTCGGGACAGATGCACGGTCTTGTAATGCTGGATAAGGATAACAACGTGCTCCGCCGTTCAATAATCTGGTGCGATCAGAGAACTGCTGCCGAGGTAGAGGAAATGAACCGTATCGTAGGCAGAGACAAGCTCGTTGAGATAACAGCCAACCCCGCACTCACAGGCTGGACTGCTGCAAAGATCCTCTGGGTAAAGAACAACGAGCCCGAGGTATACTCAAAGGTTGCTCATATACTGCTTCCAAAGGACTACCTCAGATTTATCCTCACAGGGGAGTACGCAACCGAGGTTTCAGACGCTTCGGGTATGCAGCTTCTTGACGTGCCGAACCGCAAGTGGTCAGATGAGCTCCTCAGCGCATTTGAGATAGACAAGAGCTGGCTGGGCAAGGTACATGAGAGCTGTGAGGTAACAGGCATTCTCACAAAGAAAATGGCTGAGACGCTGGGTCTCTGCGAAGGCACCATCGTTGTGGGCGGCGCAGGTGACAATGCAGCAGCTGCTGTCGGCACAGGCGTTGTCGAGGACGGAAAGGCCTTTACAACTATCGGTACATCGGGCGTTGTATTCGCTCATACTTCAAATATATCCATCGACAAGAAGGGCAGAGTCCACACCTGCTGTGCCGCAGTACCTAATACATGGCACGTTATGGGCGTTACACAGGGCGCAGGCCTTTCGCTGAAGTGGTTCAGAGACAATTTCTGCATGACGGAGAAGGAGACTGCAAAGCTCATGGGCGTTGACGAGTACTACCTCATGGACAAGCAGGCTGAGACTGTTCCCGTAGGCGCAAACAGACTTCTCTATCTGCCTTATCTCATGGGTGAGAGAACCCCTCACCTTGATCCCGACGCAAGAGGAGTATTCTTCGGACTTTCCGCTATCCACACCAGAAAGGATATGCTGAGGGCCGTTCTCGAGGGCGTTACCTACTCTCTCCGTGACTGCGTTGAGGTATTCCGCGAGATGAACGTAAACGTAAGCGATATGATGGCCTGCGGCGGCGGCGGTTCCTCACCGCTCTGGAGAAGCATGCTGGCTGACCTTTACAACTGCAACGTAAAGACAGTGGCTTCAAAGGAAGGTCCTGCACTGGGCGTAGCTATCCTCGCAAGCGTAGGCGCCGGTATATACAGCAGCGTTCCCGAGGCCTGCGGAGCTATTATCAAGACCGACAAGGTACAGGCTCCCAAGGCGGAGAACGTACCCGAGTACGAGAAGTACTATCAGCTCTACAGAGAGATCTATCCCGCACTTAAGGCACAGTTCGCAAAGCTTGCTTCATTCTGACATATGTCTCTGACGGAGATACCGTATTTGAGACGATCTTTACAGAGCTTCATAATAAAATAATAAAAAGGCGGACTTTATGTCCGCCTTTGGAAATTGTGAGGAGGCGGTTAGGTGGAGCATTCCAGTCTGAGAAAATTTGCCCTCCGTGCAGGCAGCTCCTTGTCCGGGCACGGAGAAGCGGCGTACCTGTACTTTATGTGTCTTGGCGCGGCTGCTGTTGCGGACTATTCAGGCGTTGAAGAGATAATGTCTGCACCCGAAGAGCTCCGCAGTGCACTTTTCACGGAAAAGTGCAGGCAGCTCGCGGTAATATACGGCGGTTTATTCAGGAAAGCGTGCGAGCTGCCCCTTCCGCCCCAGCTTTTGGCTGAGGGCGGAACAGCTGCGGAGCTCCTGTCGCTTCCGCGTGAGCTTTTCGGGCATGAGGAGACGATAGGCTGGCTGCACCAGTATTACAACGAGCCGGACAGGAACGAAACAGCGGCAGGCCTGAAGAACAGCAAGCGGCTCAGCGCTGACAGGATAGCGGCTGCGACCCAGATATTCACGCCTGAATGGGTGGTGAGGTATATGGTTCAGAACACCCTTACGCGGTATATCCGTGAGCACGGCTATGATATATGCACAGGGGAATACTGCTTTGACAGCGAAGCGGAGCTGTCTGAAAAGGTCCTGCCTGAAGAGATAAGCCTGACGGATCCGTGCATGGGCGGCGGAAATGTGCTGCTGTATGCCTTTGACGTGTTCATGGAGCTTTACCGTCTTTGCGGATATACGGATACTGCTGCCGCGGAGAAGATACTCAGCCGGAATCTTTTCGGACTGGAGCTTGATGAACGTGCCTGTGCGGCCGCTGAAACAGCACTGAGGATCAAGGCGGCGAGATACGGAGCCTATACCGCTCCCAATGTTTATGATTTTTCGGGAGTGAGCAGCTCTGTCGGTTCCCTTATGAACAGCGGCGATATAGTGAGCCGCAGCGGTAAGGCCGGCAGAATAAGAAGCCTTCTCGACAGAAAATACGACATAGTCGTAACAAATCCTCCCTATCTCGGCAGATCTGCCATGAATGAGGAGCTGTCGGGATTTGTGAGAGAGAGATACGGCGCATACGGAGCCGATCTCTTCTCCGTATTCATGGTGCGCTGTCTTGAAATGACGAAGGACGGCGGCTATATGGGCTTTCTTACTCCCAGCACATGGCTGTTTCTTCAGTCCTATGAAAGCGTAAGGCGCAGGATATACTCCGAAAGCGGCTTGCAGACCCTGATACATTTCGAGTACTCCGCATTCGGCGATGCAACGGTGCCGCTGTGCGCCTTTACTGTGAAAAAGGGGGCAGAAAGCGGCAGGGGCATATATCTGAGACTTACGGAGCTCAGGGGAGACATGGATATACAGCGTCAGAAGGTACTGGAAGGGATAAGCACCGCGAACTGCCCCTACAGGTTCACAGCGGATACCGCTGATTTTCTGAGGATTCCTTCGGCTCCTGCTGCGTACTGGCTTGGAAAAGCCATGCTGAGAGCCTTCGGCGGCGTCAAGCTGGGGGACGTTGTACCGGTACGGGAGGGCGTGATAACAGGCGACAACGAGCGTTTCCTGCGCAGGTGGTTCGAGGTGTCAAAGGAAAAGACAGCCTTTACCGGGGAGCAGAGAAAAAAATGGTATCCTCTGAACAAGGGAGGGGAATACCGCAGGTGGTACGGCAACCGCGAATTTCTCATAAACTGGGAGAACGACGGCGAGGAGATAAAGAGCTTCCGCGACGAAAAGGGCAGACTTCGTTCCCGTCCCCAGGGACTTGCCTTTAATTTCCGCTCTCATGTGAGCTGGTCGCAGATAACCAGCGGTGCTTTTTCAGTGCGGTATTTCGACGACAGCTTCATGTTCAACGTTGCGGGAACCAGCGCCTTTCCCGAGGACGGCAGGACACTGTGGCTGCTGCTGGGACTCCTCAACAGCAACGTGGCTTCGGCGCTGACGGGCATACTCAATCCCACCCTGAATATGAACCCCGGAGATATAGCAAGGCTGCCGCTTCCCGCGCTACCGGAAGACTGTGATGACGTGATCGGTACGGTAAGGGAATGTGCGGAGCTCTGCCGCGAGGACTGGGACAGCTCCGAGCTTTCCTGGGATTTCACAAAGCACCCGCTGATATAAGGAGCATATCCGCTCATTTGTGTTAAGCAGTTGCATTTTTATTGGTTTTATGGTATAATATATCATTGATAGATTTTCGCAATAATAATTCATTGTAAAGGAGAATCAGCATGGCTATTACCGAAGCAGTTGAAAACTACCTTGAGACTATACTTATACTCTCTGAAAAGCAGCCCGATGTACATGCGATAGACATTTGCTCTTACCTTGGCTATTCACGTCCCACGGTGTCGATAATACTGAAGAAAATGAAGGACGAGGGACTTGTCACCGTTGACGGCGATAATCATATCAGACTGACGGCAGAAGGGAAAAAGGTGGCTGAACGCATATATGACCGTCATAAGGTGATCACAGGCTTTTTCGAGTATCTCGGAGTGAGCCGCGATACGGCTGCCGAGGACGCCTGCAAGATAGAGCATGATATTTCCGACGAGACCTTTGCTCTCCTCAAGGAGTATTACAAAAAGCTCTCTGATCCTAAGAAATAATAGTATCGCTTCCGGAGGGAACTGATGAGCAGTTATGAGAAATTCAGGGAGGAATATCCCGTTTTTATTTACAGATCCTATGATATAAAGGAGACGGAGGATACCGTGGATATAGACTATGAGTTCTCTATCCGCGGACTGGCGGACTTCCACCCGGGCTGGAGCTTCCGCAAGCCGGCAGGTCTTACCGTAAAGGGCGACCTGACCTTTGAACGCCTTGCTTTCTCACTTGGAATGGCAGAGGCGGTCAGCTACTGGAAGGCAGCCTGTTCTCCCGAATTCCGTGCGGAGTGCGGCGAGCTGGACGAGGAGCAGAAGCAGTGGTGGAAGAAGCTGTGGTTCATGGGGCTGGGCGAGCTCTTCTTCGTGAACGGCATATCATCCGACTTTGACAGCTTCGTTAATATTGTCTCGACAGGGAGCTACGACAGCTCGCTGAAGGAGACAAAGCGTCAGCCGGAGGGCTGCCTTGTGCCGATAGGAGGCGGCAAGGATTCCGCACTTACGCTGGAAACTCTTGTGCAGGCGGGTATGGAATGCCGCTGCTACTCCATAAACAGGAGGCGCTCCATAACAGAGACCGTAAAGGCAGCGGGACTTCCCGGGGATGCGCTGATCGTTTCTCAGAGGAGGTTCGACCGCTCTCTGATAGAGCTGAACAACAGGGGCTTCATAAACGGTCATACGCCCTTTTCGTCCATTGTAGCCTTTTCTGCGGAGATAACCGCCTACCTTAACGGACTGGAATATATCGTCCTTTCCAACGAATCCAGCGCAAATGAGAGCACCGTGGCCGGTCAGGACGTAAATCATCAGTATTCCAAGAGCTTTGAGTTCGAGCAGGACTTTCACAGCTATGAGGAGAAGTACCTGCGCACGGGACAGTACTATTTCAGCTTCCTGCGTCCTCTTGCGGAATTCCAGATAGCTAAGATGTTCGTATCCCACAGGAAATACCTGCCTGTTTTCAGGAGCTGCAATCTTGGCAGCAAGGTATCTCCCGATATATGGTGCGGAGAGTGTCCAAAGTGCCTGTTCGTATGCCTTATCCTGTCTCCCTTCCTGAGCCTTTCCGAGCTCGGGGAGATATTCGGAAAGGATATGCTGAACGACAGGGATATGCTGGGCTTCTTCACCGAGCTCATCGGACAGTCGGAGCATAAGCCCTTTGAGTGTGTGGGCAGTATCGACGAGGTGAACCTTGCGGTATCCCTTGCTATAGGAAGGCTCGAGGAAAAGGGCGAAAAGCTGCCGCTGCTCTTTGAGGAGTACAAGAACAGGGGTCTCTATCACCCTGAGAATACAGATGAGCTGAACAGACAGTGCTGCGACTCGTACAACGAGCAGAATTTGCTGCCCGACAGGTTCAGGACTATACTTAAAAAGGAAATGGAGCGTCTGCTTTGAACAGATTCTGCGAATATATAAGAAAATATACCGACGGAAAGTCGGTATGCATACTGGGCTTCGGCAGGGAAGGCAGGTCAACCTATAAGATACTGGAGAAATACGGCGCACAGTCGTCACTGGCTGTTGCCGATCTCAATCCCGTTGACAGAGAGGAAAACGGACTCCCCGACAGCGTTGAGCTTATATGCGGGAAGGACTATCAGGAGTGCCTTGACCGCTTCGACATGGTATTCAAAAGCCCCGGCATCGTACTGGAAAAAAACCTTTCGGAGCTGAAATGCATGATAACCTGCGAGACTCAGGTGTTCTTTGAGGTGTTCCGCGAGCAGATAATCGGTATAACCGGCACAAAGGGCAAAAGCACCGTCACCTCCCTCATTTATCATGTGCTGCATGAGAGCGGAGTGGACTGCCGTATCGCAGGGAATATCGGCATACCCGTATTTGACATTGCCGAGGGCATGCAAGAGTACACCTTAGTTGTCTGCGAGCTCTCCTGCCACCAGCTGGAATATATGACGGTTTCGCCGAAATACGCGGTATTCCTCAATCTCTATGAGGAGCACCTTGACCACTACGGCACTATGGAGAACTACTACAACGCAAAAAAGAACATCTATCTCCACCAGCAGGAGAACGACGTTCTGCTCATAAACTCCGCTATTGCGCCGGCTGAGCCTATCTCATGGAACACCTATACCGTTTCCGATACGGACAGAAAAGCCGATATTTACGTGAAAGACGGCATGGTACACTGTGTGGAGCCCTATGTTATCCCAACCGATAAGGTTAAGCTCCTCGGCGTTCACAATCACTATAATATCGCTGTGGCCTATTATATCTCCACACTTTTCATACGCGAGGAGGACTTCACAAAGGCTCTCTGCACATTCTCACCGCTGGCTCACCGCCTTGAATATGTGGACACAGTCCGCGGTATACGCTGGTACGACGATTCTATCTCAACTGCCTGTGCTACGGCAATTTCAGCTGTGCAGAGCGTTCCCGATGCAGGCACTATCCTTATCGGCGGCATGGACAGAGGTATCGACTACGCTCCCCTTGTGGACTTCCTGGCGGACTTTGACGTAAGAGCTATATGTATGGAGGCCTCGGGTAAGCGCGTGTACGATATGATACAGGCAAGGGACGATTTCAGGGACAGGAACCGTGTTCACTATGCGGACCACCTTGAGGACGCGGTAAGGCTTGCGGCGGAAATAACTCCGGAGGGCATGAGCTGCGTTATGTCGCCTGCGGCGGCAAGCTACGGTATATTCAAAAACTTCGAGGAGCGCGGCGATGCTTTCAAGAAGCTCGTTTCTGCTTTGTAGGGAACGCCGCCCAACAGGCGACGCGACCCGATGTCAGCTTTGCTGACATCTCCCTGTACTACAGGGAGTCACCCTCGGCGTTACGCAAAATACGATTTATAGGGGCTGGCGTCCTCGACAGCCCGCGGTAGGGGCGGATATTATCTGCCCATTTTCGTAAGGAGGCTTATTATGGCACATCTGATATGCAGGTGCGGAAATGATATGTGGAACGGCAAGTCGCCCAATGATATTGAGTTCTGGGTGTATTCGGACAAGACTATGGACTCGCTTTCCTTTGAGGACAGTATCCCGTTCCTTTCTCTATGTAACAAGGACGATTATAATGTGTGGCGCTGTCCTGAGTGCGGAAGGCTCTATGTTTTTGATGAAAAGGGCTGTGTTAAGTCCAAATATGTCTATAAACCTGAAGAATAAGGAAATCACCTTTTCCATTTGTAATGCGTAATTACATGGGTGGATTGTCTGTATCATTTGTTTCTTGTTTGTTAATAATCGCACAAAAATATTGACAATAGTTTGAAAGTAATATATAATATCGGCATAAGGGGGGATTCCCTTAAATATTATGTAAAGGACTTGATACACAATGAAAAAGGCATTCAAAAAACTCATAGCAGTTGCTATGGCATTCACACTCCTTGGAACAGGAACAACCTTAGCAAAAACTATCGCACCGCAGAAGGACAACACAATTGTTGCAAGTGCAACTACTTGTAATAATTGTCATGGAGGAAGTTATTATGTAGTTACTGATGATTCAGGTTGGGTAACTTATAATGAAGATTGTGTCTGTGTTACTGGGGTGTCCGGGGGGTATGGACTATTTACTAATAGGTTACGTATTTATTGGGTAAAGCACGAATATCAACGCCGTGTAATAAAAACCTACTGTAACTTGTGTAAAAAGGTACTTCATTACGAAGAACAGTATCGAACGAATAATGTTGCGCTCTGAGAATAGAACGCCTAAAACACCATTTATTTTTAATAAAAAAAACGCTCTCCAACACGGGGAGCTTTTTTATCCTGTATGAGCGGATATTATCCGCCCTGTGGAACGCCGAGGGTGACTCCCTACAGTGTGGGGAGTCACCGTCCCCTAAAAGACCTTAGATAACTAATCACTATGCACTAATCACTAAAAACTTGCTGAATAGACTATTATTGCTAATTTTTTATTAAACTCTTGCAATTGACGGCAAGCTATGATATAATATTAACGATGGGGTCTTTTTCCCCGTAAATGAATTCTCAGGAGGAATTATTTTTATGTTAACTTCAGCTACAGAAATGCTCAGGAAAGCAAGAGCAGGCAAATACGCAGTAGGTCAGTTCAATATCAACAACCTTGAGTGGACAAAGGCTATCCTTCAGACAGCTCAGGAGTGCAATTCACCTGTCATTCTCGGTGTATCAGAGGGCGCAGGCAAGTATATGTGCGGCTTTGAGACAGTAGCAGCTATGGTAGCAGCTATGGACAAGTCTCTCGGTATCACTGTTCCCGTTGCACTTCACCTTGACCACGGCTCGTACGAGGCTTGCTACAAGTGCATTAAGGCTGGTTTCACATCTATTATGTTCGACGGTTCACACTTCCCGATCGCTGAGAACGTTGCAAAGACAACAGAGCTTGTAAACGCTTCTCACAATCTCGGCCTTTCCATCGAGGCTGAGGTAGGCGCTATCGGCGGCGAAGAGGACGGCGTTATCGGCAGAGGCGAGTGTGCAGATCCCGCAGAGTGCAAGATGATCGCTGATCTCGGCGTTGACTTCCTTGCAGCAGGTATCGGCAATATCCACGGCGTATATCCCGACAACTGGGAGGGACTCAGCTTTGAGACTCTCGAGGCTGTAAACAAGGCAGTAGGCGAGATGCCTCTCGTACTCCACGGCGGTACAGGTATCCCCGACGATATGATCACAAAGGCTATCTCACTGGGCGTTGCAAAGATCAACGTAAATACAGAGTGCCAGCTTGTATTTGCAGAGGCTGTAAGAGGCTATATAGAGGCAGGCAAGGACAAGCAGGGCAAGGGCTTCGATCCCAGAAAGCTCCTCGCACCCGGCGTTGAGGCTATCAAGGCTAAGGTCAAGGAGAAGATGGAGCTCTTCGGAAGCGTAAACAAGGCTTGATCCCGTACAGGAGAAAACAGCAATGGCATGGGGCAATTACGGACAGAGCTATGTGTACAACTATGATATAAATGCGGTTTTTGACGCGGTAATGCGTACAGCTGCACAGCTCAAACTGAAGCTCTGTGACTCCGACAGGAACAATTACAGAGTGCAGTTCAGCAACGGTATATCCCTTTTTACATGGGGCGAGAAGCTGAATGTAAGTATGGGAGTTCTTCCCGACGGCAGAACGGGCGTGAATATCACAAGCGTTTCAAATCTTGGAGTGGAGCTTATGGCGAAGTCCAAGAATGAGGGAAACGTTCTTAAATTCGTAAATACCCTTAATATGTTTCTTCCGCCCAGATAAAGACAGAAAAGCCCGGGACCGTCAGGTCTCCGGGCTTTTTATGTTATTGCAGAATGAAATTATCTCTGCCTTTCTCGGCAGTACGTCTTCCCTGCATTCGACAGAGCACAGTCCGAGGCTTCCGCAGCATTCTATCTCAAGGTGACCGTAGAAATGCTCTACTGTACCGATAATACGCTGACATTCCTTCATGTTCGGACCTGTACGCAGAACGGCTGTATAGCCTTTTTTGCCGCTTTTCAGTTTTGCGTGAGGCTCATGGGTATTGCACCAGGGCGTGCATCTGTCGATAAAGGCCTTGAACTGAGCGGGAACGTCTGCCCAGTAGGAGGGGGATACGCAGACTATAATGTCTGCATTGTCAAATTCTGCCATCAACAGGGTTGTATCGTCACTCTGAACGCAGACAGCGGTACTGTGGCAGCTGCGGCAGCCGCGGCAGAAGCCGAAGCTGTAATCGTCGATACATACAGCCTTTGTATCAAATGTGCCTGAAAGCTCTCCGGCAATGATACTGACTGTCTCCGCAGTAGCTCCGCTGCGTACCGGACTGCAATTCATAACAAGTGCATTCATATATGGACCTCCGTATATTGTAATAAATGATATTCTATCACAAATACGCAGATATGTCAAGAAAAGGATCACTCCCGTCTGTCGGAAGTGATCCTTTTTTCATTGTGTGCCGAGAACTGTCATGGGGTCGATATATCCGCCGTTGTGAGTTATCTCAATATGCAGATGAGGCGGCAGGGAGCTCTCTATATCCGCAGTTTCTCCCACTGCGCCTATAACGTCGCCGCTGCTGACGGTATCTCCCTGCTGTACGGAAAGGTCGGCTCCGAGGCCGCAGTATTTAGTGGTAAAGCCGTTCTTATGGTCGATAACGACCGTTACTCCCCACAGCGGGTCATTTTTTACCACGCTGATCTCGCCGCTGCTGACGGCGTATACGTCGGCGCCCACCTCTGCGGAAATGTCGGCGCCGTTATGGGTCTGCCACGAGCCTGTGGTGGCGTTTTTGACCAGCTCTCCGCCGCTGAATTCGTTTATGACGCTGCTCATATCGGCAAGGGGCTGCTTTGCAGCCTCCAGCTTGTCCGCAGCCGCAGGCTGAGAGTGTTCGAGGAAGTTTTTGTCCACCTCGACGGGCCCGTCCACGGTTATTTCGGCAGCGGGTATGGTTACGGGCTGAGGAGCGGTAACATGAGTTCTTTCCGTCCGTACAGCCGTGGTGATAACAGGACGTGTTGTTGCTTTGGGTATGCCTGTAACGGGTCTCCCCGCAGCTGCGTCGCGTACTATCGCATTTTTGGGGGCGTTCTGTCTGATACTGTTCAGATCCTCGCCCTGATTATGAGCGAAAAGGCAGGCGGCTCCTATCATTACAGCGCTTATTCCGAGAGCAGCGTAGAAGCCCTTTGAGCCTTTTCCGTAATTATTGTCGGTCAGTTGGTTTTTTTTCACACTAACACCTCCGACAGTATTATGAACGGTTTATCTGCATTTATTCATTTTATCCTATAAAAACAGCCCGGCTTATGCCGGGCTGCGGATTGATCTGTCAGTTTGGTTCCTGAGACTGGTCTGCCGGGGGGACATAGGGCTCATAGGGGATAGTGGGAACAGTTGCGATCACTATCGGATAATCCGTCCATGGCTGTACAGGGACGGTGGTCTGTACAGGCTGAGTTGCCTGAGTCCAGAACTGAGTTGTGGGCTGAGTCCACTGTTCGCCCGACGCTTCCGTTGCGGGCTCTGTGTAGCTCTCCTCCGGAACAGCAGGAACAGCAGCTGCGGTGGAGGTGGTCTGGTTATTTGCAGCAGCATTCGGTGCTGTAGTCGTTACAAGCACGGGGCGGTATTCGTCGGGGAGCTTCTGCTTGGTGGGCTTTACACCGTTTAGTCCGTAGCACTCCTGATATGCCAGAAGCATATCCCTGATCATATATTTTGAATATTCACCGCTCTCGACGACTCCCGCAAAGGCCACCTCGGGATCGTTTGCAGGCGCAAAGCCGATAAAGAAAGAGTTCTGCTCGTTGAGGTTGCGGCCTGTCTGAGGAGTACCTGTCTTTATAGCCACGTCGTAGCCGAGGTTTGTAAGGGAGTATCTTGCAGGCATGCTTTTTGCTGCGTCCATCATACCGCCTACTATATAATCGTAGAGGTCGGGAGTGTTCAGCTCTATCTGATTTGCGATAACGGGTTCGGTCTTCTTTATGAGCTGACGTGAGCCGTAGGAATAGTAGCTGTCCACAAGGTAGGGCTGATATCTTACACCGCGGTTGCCAATGGTGCTTGCCACAACAGCCATTTGCAGCGGAGTCATGCCGCAGTCCTGGTTACCGATACCTGCCTGAATAACATATCCTACGTACCATTCCTGACCGTGCTCGGCGAAGGTCTCGGGGTTACAGAGGTAGCCTTCTGCGTCGCCTGTTTCAATGCCCGTATGGGAGCCGAGTCCGTAGAGCTTGGCATATTTTGTTATGTTGTCGATACCGAGCATACGTGAGAGCTCGTAGAAGTAGGAGTTGCAGGATACCTCTATAGCGTGGCGTATGGTGATATTTCCGTGAAGTCCCGTACAGGAATAGTGAGTTCCGTAGAAGTCGTATCCCATGTTGCAGACAAGGGGAGTTCCGCTGGTGACTATGCCCTCGTTAAGACCTGCGGTAGCAGTAACGGTCTTGAAGGTGGAGCCTGGGCGGTACAGGCCGTAGCTGCACCGGTTTACGAGAGGAGTATCCTTTGCCTGCAAGAAATATTCGTAATTCTCCACATAGTCCTTGAGGTTGTATGTGGGAGCGGTAGCCATGCCCTTTACGGCTCCTGTTTTGGCATCGAGTACGCATATAGCTCCGCAGTTTCCCTTGAGAACGCTGGGATTGGGGTTTATGCCGGGGAAGGTATAATCAAGGAAGTTATCCAGTATATTCTGCAATTTGAGCTGGAAGGCTCCGTCAACGGTGAGCTTTATGGTCTCTCCCGAGGCAGCCTCGGCTATATTTTTAATATCGCGGACAACTCCGTCCTTGACGGCTATCTGGTCCTCGCCGTTCATGCCGCGGAGCTGGGTTTCCA
Source organism: Ruminococcus sp. (assembly GCA_017519415.1). Taxonomy (GTDB): domain Bacteria; phylum Bacillota; class Clostridia; order Oscillospirales; family Ruminococcaceae; genus Ruminococcus. The sequence continues at coordinate 89,782 of JAFWSI010000012.1, read as the reverse complement.
TAGCGGCTTCGATACCGCTTTTTCCGAGGGTATCGTTATAGCTGTAGCCCTTTGACTTGAGATCGTCGTACTCCTCCGCATATATGGGACCCACCGTGCCTATCTCATGGGGGAGTATGTCTCCGCGGACTATCTTGCGGTCGGAAGCGTCTATGGCTTCGATGCCGCGGAAGAAGTTGCCGAGCTCCTTCAATTCGATGACGGTCTGCTCGTCCACCTTTTCGGCAAGGAGAAGATCGTTGCTGTAGGAGAAGTCCTTGTCTATCATCTGATAGCGCATACCTGCGATGATACGTTTTTCCTCGTCGGTGTACTTCTCGTCTATCTCATAGTCGGAGATGAGCTTGTCTATGCAGTTCTCGGCAGTAGCGTATACATTGAGATTAAGGTCTGACAGCAGCTCCTCGGTATCCTTTGAGGTGAAGATGTAGGGCTTATTGAACGAGACAGGTATTGTCTCCTTGAATTTATAGCCTCTCTTCTCAAGGGCTCTGTATATCCCGAGAAGAGCCTTGTTGCCCTCCTGAAGGTCGGTAGGGAAGAAGGCCATCTGAAGCACAAGGTCTGTCCTCGGCTCGTTGGTGACGATGGTATTGCCGCTGAAGTCGATTATCTCGCCGCGGGTAGCCTTTATGCCCTTTTTGTATATAAGGGTGCCGGGCTCGTACTGACGGGGAGTAGCTATGTCCTTGTCGCCTACCACCTGTATCCTCATAAGTCTCATGGAGCTCAGTCCCGCAAGGAGAACTACCATGAGAATAATGATTATAGATTTAAGATTTTCCGCAAATCCTTTCAATCCTGTTCCTCCTTTATAAAGCCCTTCTTTTTCTTCCGGCTTTACAATGACGACCGCACTTTCGGGTGCGGTCGGACGGTTTTATCTTCTGTTTTCGGCCTGGAGATTGGTGTTTATGGCTTCCTCTATTGTAAGGTGCTCCTTGGGCATGAGGAGCCTGTTCACCAGCTTCAGTATCAGATATACGAATACCGCGGATATTACGGTATAGATCCACACTCTGAGAGTAACTCTGGCGAAGATCCTGCCTACATTCTCGTAGCCCCATATCTGATAGAAGAACTTGTAATCCAGACGGCACTGTATATATGATACTATTGTTGTCAGGATAATGTAATTTATGAATCGGTCCCTGAGATAAAGTTCAAAAAGCAGATTTACGGCAATGCAGAAGAAGGTGAGTATCACCGCATTGAAGCCGAAAAGCTTTCCGCAGGCTATATCGATGAGGTAGCCGCATACCGCTCCCGTAAGAGCTGAGGCGTAGATATTGTTGTTTATAGCTATGCCCAGAGCAAGTGGGACGAGGATTATGGGCTTGTACCATGTTCCCGATGTCATTATGATGAAGCTTATGAAAATGAGCAGATAATACATTACCCACCGCAGAGTGGTCTTGAAGCGGAATATTCTCTGCTCACGGGTGGTCCTAATCTTCATCGCCGTCCTCCTTTTTACCGCTGAAATCGATTATGACGATAACCGAGGTAAGACGAGAGGGATCAACGCAGGGCTGTATGTCGGCGCATACGGAAAGTCCGTTTGAATCGAAGCCGATATTCTGTATGGTGCCTATGGGGTAATCCTTTGGGAAGAGTCCGCTGCTGCCGGAGGTTATCATAAGATCACCGCGCTTGAGCTTGTTTTTCTTCGGAACGTGTATAAGTCTTGTCTGACCGTTTTCCGAGGCAAGAATGCTTCCCTCGATTATTCCCTGATCCGCCCCTGACGAGGAAGCGACAGCCGCTACCGAAAGGTCGGGAGAGAGAATGGTCCTGACTGTGGAAATATGCTCCGATACCTCTACGGTTATGCCTACGAGGCCCTCTGCGGTAACAACGGGACAGTTCACGAGTATTCCGTCAGCCTTGCCCTTGTCAATAGTGAAGGACTTGAAGGGATCGTTGGTCACATAGCTTATAACGCCGCAGGGCTGTGAGAGTATATAATCGTCGTGGGTCTCCTTTATGGTAACGAACTTGCGGAGTTCCTCCACCTCTGCCTTGATAGCGTCGTAGTCCGTGAGCTGGGCGTTGAGCTCGCCGATCTTTTCCTTGAGCCGCTGATTTTCCTCGAAATACTTGTCGGCGTTGGAAAGCTTATCCACCGTATGCTCCATTTTTGAGCTTATGCCGTTGGAGGCGATACGGAAGGGCTTTGTCACCGTATTGATGAAAGAAGCTCCCGAGACGGAATAGCCTCCCTTGGTGACGGCATATACCATTATTCCTACGAGAAAGGCGAGAAAAGCAAGCAGAACCTTGAATCTGGTGCTTTTTATGAAATCACGCATGGAGCTCCTCCTTAATAGTACTTGACGTTTTCGGTGAGAGCGTCCTGATAATCGCTGATATTCTCAAGTATCCTGCCCGTACCCTCTGCAACGCAGTCGAGAGGGAATTCCGCAATATACACGGGCATACCTGTTTCACGGTTTATGAGCTTATCCAGACCGCGGAGCAGAGCGCCGCCGCCTGCCAGTGTGATGCCGTGGTCGATTATATCTGCGGAGAGCTCGGGAGGAGTTTCCTCAAGGGTGGACTTTATGGCGTCGATGACTCTTGAAAGGGGCTCTACGAGAGCGTCGCGTATCTCCGCGGAGGTAACGGTAATATTCTCGGGGAGTCCGTTGAGTAGGTTCCTGCCCTTTTTCTCCTGTGATTCCTCCTTTTCACTGGGGAATGCGGATCCGATATCGAGCTTGATGTTCTCGGCTGTACGCTCACCGATAAGGAGGTTGTACTTTTTCTTTATGTAGTTGATTATGGCAGCGTCAAACTCGTCGCCTGCGCACCTTACGGAGCGTGAAGCAACTATGCCGCCCATTGAGATGACAGCCACCTCGCTGGTTCCGCCGCCGATGTCCACAATCATGCTTCCCGCGGGCTCGTTGGTAGGGAGTCCCGCACCTATGGCGGCAGCCATTGGCTCCTCGATAATGAGTACGTTGTTTGCGCCTGCCTTCTTGCAGGATTCGCGCACTGCACGGCGCTCAACGGCCGTAACTCCCGAGGGTATGCAGATGATGACGTTAGCCTTTGTGAAGAATGTACCCTTCAGGGCTTTTCTGATGAATTCCTGAAGCATGGTGGTAGCTATGTCGAAGTCGGCGATGACTCCGTCCTTCAGGGGACGCACGGCAACGATAGAGCCGGGGGTCCTTCCTATGACGTCCTTGGCTTCCTTGCCAACATAGCGGCATTTATCCGTTCTTGTGTTGACGGCTACTACAGAGGGCTCTCTTATTATAATACCCTTTCCCCGCATATATACGAGTGTATTAGCCGTACCGAGGTCAATGCCAATATCTTTTGTAAACATTTTGCAGCTCCTTAAAATATGCTATAATTCTTTAATAATATTATATCACCGAAGGGTGGTATATACAATGTTTTCCGGCGCGTTTTTTCGTTTCGTGAGGAATATTGGTACAATACGGGAACTTAATGTATCATACCGCAGAAAAAACTGTCGAAAAGGACAGGGCCATTATTTTCCGTCGGGCACTACCTTGCCCACGGTCTTGATATAAGCGTATATAGCGATGATTATGAAGATGACCTGCGCAACGCTTATGCTCATGGAAATACCGAAGGTAAGGGAAATAACGTCGGTGTTTATGAATGTGCCCGGCTGGAAGTCAAATCCGCGTGAATAGCCCAGCCATGCGAATGAGCCGGAAGAAACGTTTCCGAGGACTCCGCCGAGTACGCATGCACAAATAAGAAGCAGCAGAAAGTATAAGGTCTTTTTCATAGTAATATCTCCTATCTTTTGTTATTCATGATTTATTTAATTCCCGATGAACCGAAGCCGCCGTTTCCGCGCTCTGTTTCCGAGAGCTCGTCGCTTACCTCGATGTCGGGCATTAATATACGTGTCGGGATCATCTGTGCCACCCGCATACCGTGTTCCACGGTAAAAGGGGCGCTCCCGTGATTGATTAGCGGGACGAACCATGCTCCGCGGTAGTCGCTGTCCACCACGCCCACGCAGTTTGCAAGGGATACTCCGAATTTTGAGGAGAGCCCCGAGCGGGGGTAGATGAGGAGAGCTATATCGTCAGAATCAGGCTGAGCAGTGATACCTATTGGTATCATTTTTATCTCTCCCGGAGCAATAGTGACGGAGGAGTCGAGGCAGGCACACAGATCGAGGCCTGCGCTTCCCGGAGTTGCACGGGAGGGGATCACCGCTTTGGGATCCAGCTTTTTGAAGGTGAGTTTCATATCAGATACCTCTGTAATAAAGTCCGCGGGTGATGTTTCCCTGCGGCCTGCGGCAGCTCAGTGCTGACCGTGTTTCCCCGGCGTTCTCGTCGGAGAGATAAAGGATGCCGAAGGATATGTTATGTATCTCGCCGAGCCTGTCCGTCATGCAGAGCCTGTCCGCGTTGAGTATCTCGGCATAGTCCGCCGAGCATATCACAGGCAGCTCACGTCCTGTACGGTCGATCAGCTTTTTCGTGCATTTTCCGCAGCCCACTTCATTCCTTACGGGACAGTTCCTTGTGAGCATGAGCGGAAGTCTGCCGTATATCACGGCTCCCATGGGAAGCTCAGTACGCAGGGCGTCTGTCTGCGGGAGAGTTGCCTCGACGGAGAATACACAGTCCTCAAGTCCCAGTCTGCGGAGATATTCCGCACTGTAGGAATTGAACACATTGAGAGTAAAGCTTCCGTGGAGCCTGTATCCGAGCTTTCTGCCAATGGCGATGCAGTCGGGAGTATGACAGTACAGCCTGTCAAGCCCCATAGCCCTGAGCTCCGTGAGACGTCGTGCGAGCCTGTCCTCGTCGGCAATGAAGCGGGGAGGAGAGACTATTATCCTTTCTCTGTCCACGGTACCGAGCAGTTCCTTGTTTATCAGCTCCTCAGGGACGATCAGGTATTCCGAAAGCTCCCCGGCAGCCATTATCTGCTCTGTATTGCGGCAGAAGGTACGAAGTGCGGGCTTTCCGGAGGGTACTGCCCTGCCGGTGTCCGTAAGCTTTGGTATATCGCGGGAAATAGTATATGAGGGAGTATTTTTCTTTATAATGAGTGAGGTGAGCTCCTCTGTGACTGCTCTGCGCAGCTCGTTAAGTTTTCCGGCGGGGACCATAAGTCCGCCGTCAATTTCTGCGGTGAGCTTTCCGAAGCGGAACACCGTATCGCCCAGCTTTGAGAGCTGTCTGGCGAGACTGTCAGCGTCCGTAGGGCGGCTTACCGCCTTTTCGGGTATCTCACCCTGTACGGAAGCGGAAATATCTCCGCATACGGCAGTTATAACAACAGGCTGACCCGCTTTTATGACCGCATGGAAATCAGCGGTGCAGGCTTTGCGCTCGAAGCGGTAGAGCTCATGAATCTTCGGGATAAGCTCATGGGCGGAGATAACGTCGTCCTTTTCGCGTACTCCGAACATATCCGTGCGTTTTCCCGTGTAGTAGCCGTCCGTAAAGCCGCCGCGGGAGAAAACTCCGCGCAGGAGCTTCATATCGGGGGCTTCGCCGTCAAGAGCTGCTTTCAGCTCGTGTACTGCCGACGCCACATATTCGGGACGTTTCATGCGTCCCTCTATCTTGAAGGAGTCAACGCCTGCTTCGGCAAGCTCCCTTGCATAGGGGAGCAGCGACAGATCCTTCAGGGACAGGGCGGCTTTATCCTTGTTTCCCACAGCGGAGAAGGGAAGCCTGCAGGCCTGTCCGCAGCAGCCGCGGTTAGCGGAGCGTGAGCCTATCATTGCCGACATATAGCACTGTCCCGAGACTGACATACACAGTGCACCGTGTACGAATATCTCGGTCTCTATACCTGTTTTGCATATACGGGAGAGCGTTTTCCTGTCAAGCTCCCGGGCGGGGACGACTCTTGCGTAGCCCAACTCCCTGAGCAGAGAAGCGCCTGCCGCGGTATGTACCGACATCTGAGTCGAGCCGTGAAGCACAGCGTCCGGAACACAGCGCCGTATAAGCTCTGCGCAGCCCCAGTCCTGAACTATAAAGGCGTCAACGCCGTTTTCGGCGGCGGATATGACATATTTGCAGAAGTCCTCTGCTTCATCGTCGGAAATGATCGTATTCACGGCAAGGTCCAGCTTTGCGCCGTATTTATGGCACAGCTCTGCTGCCTCTGCAATCTCCTCCTCTGAGAAGTTCGTTGCACTGCTGCGGGCGGAAAAGCGTTTCCCGCCGATGTATACTGCGTCCGCGCCTGCTCTGAGCGCCGCACGGAGAGTCTCCATGCTTCCGGCGGGAGCCAGTATCTCGGTATTGTTCATTAAATGCTGTCCTTGAGCTGCTTGAGCTTGACCATATTTTCAAGCTGAGTGATCTTTGACCTGAGCACCTCGATCTCCTTCTGAGCGGCGTCGCGTTCGATACGGGTCCTGCCTGCCTCGTCGACATACTCCTTTGTCTGATCGCGGATATTGTCGAGGCGCTGATTGGCCTTGTTGAGGTCGTCAAGAAGTGCCATTGACACCATTATTGAAGCAGCATAGGGCGAAGAGCCGTTTGCTGCGGTGATCTCATTGATCTTAGCCTCCAGCGCTCTTGCAAGAGCATAAACGTAGTTCGGGGCTTCTGCGGTCTTTATCTTGTATTCCTTGCCGCAGATGATGACCTTTACTTCATTAAGCATTTGTATCGTCCTTTCCGTGGTATATTTTAAACCAACTTACATTATACACTATTTTTCGCAAAAAGGGAAGAGTTTTTTGAAAAAAATTAATTTTTGGCGTCAGTCTGACGATTATCGGCGGAAGCGATAAATGCAATACATTTATCCGGACTGCTGATAATATCGGAAACATTGTCGCCGTCACTGTCTCGGAATACGAACGCAGGCTGCTGTATTTCGTCCCTGCTGATGTTCGGCACCGGAAACTCGACGTATCTGTACGGACGAAAATCAGGTATTGATATGATAAGTTCACCTATATAACGAGAAGCTCCGAGTCTGCACAGAAGGCTGTCCTGTCTTCCGTCCTCAAAATCTCATTCTATAATGCCTGAATATTTTTCCGTTACTTTTTCAAGCCGGTCCATTACTGCCTGAAGTATCTCCTCACACATTTTCTTATTCCTGAATGCTGGTCCGAGTCAGCAGCGATTTTCAGTGCTGCGGTATGCCGCAGCTTATTTCAGCCGGAAAGGCAGTAATTATAACATAGAATATGTCTCCGCCCCTGATGCCGAAAGTGTCCTCTATGTTATCATAAACAAGGGATACTATAACTATCCACAGTCCCGTTCCGCCGAGTCAGAGGATAAAGCCCTTCGGCAGAACGCGGAGCTTCACCAGTATGCTTTTTATATCGTTCTCCTTTTTCGCAGCACTGAACGAAGTGTTTCGGCGCTGCCTGCGGATCACAGACCTTTCTGTCCGTTCAGACTTGATATAAGGGCGGCAAAATCCTCAAAGTGCCAGCCATCGGTGGGCTTTTCGCCGCCTGCTGCCTTGAAAAAGCAGACGGGTATCTCGCGGTTTTTCAGATTTTTCGCAATGCAGGGCACGCAGCCCTTGTCATGATTTGTCGGGTGACAGGGACATTTTGTGTCTGTGCAGCTGCAAAAGGGAACACCGATCGTATTTTTTATCTCATTCATAGCTTTTTATACCATTCTGTTACGGCTTTGTCAGTAGTATCTCTTGAGTCCGATCACCTTGCCGAGGACCTCCACCTCGTCAACGATAATGGGGTCCATAGTGTCGTTTTCGGGCTGCAGGCGGTAGTGCCCCTTTTCCTTGTAGAAGGTCTTTACGGTAGCCTCTTCTCGGTCGATGAAGGCTACGACAATATCGCCGTTCTCTGCGTAGCTTACACGCTTTACTATTACTATGTCGCCGTCAAGTATACCTGCGTTTATCATACTTTCACCGCGTATTTTGAGAGCAAAGAGCTCCTGAGGGTCCACACCGGGAGCCTCAAAGCCGATATATCCCGTGATGTCCTCAACGGCAGTTATAGGCTGTCCTGCGGTAACTGTACCCATGACGGGAACAGAGGTGGTGCCGCTGTTGGGCAGGCGCAGGGTGCGGTTTAGGTTGCCGGATTTTTCGATGAGACCCTCGCGGACAAGAGTTTCTATGTAGCGGTGAGCCGTGGACGTGGACTTGAAGCCCATAGCGTCCATGATCTCCCTTACCGAGGGGGAAAGCCCGTCGCTCAGACGGGATTTTATATAGTTGAATACAGCTATTTCCTTATCCTTTAGCATATTATTTCTCCTCCGAAAGCTTTTTCAGTATCATTTTGGCTATCTTGTATGCGTCGCCGCAGCCGAGGGTAATTACGAGGTCGCCTGACTGCGCGTGCTCGCAGACGTAGTCGCATATCTGCTCAAAGTTGGCGTATTTGCGCTCGTCAGTCCATTCCGCGGACTCGTCCTGCGGGAACCATATGCAGCCGGGTATCTTTTCCGCAAGGTGGCGTGTGAAGATCCCGTAGGTGTTCTTTTCGCGGCTTCCCATTATATCGGTGAGCACTGCGTGGTCGGGTATCTGTAGTACTCTTGCGAAGTCGTCAAGCAGAAGGCTTGTACGTGAGAAGGTGAAGGGCTGGAACACCGCCCATACGCTGTTGAAGTTCATCTCCATAGCGGCATTCAGCGTAGCTTCAAGCTCTGTGGGGTGGTGAGCGTAGTCGTCTACCACGGTTATGCCCTTTTCATAGCCCAGCTTCTCAAAGCGGCGCTTGGCTCCGCGGAATTCCTCGAGGCCTTTCTGTATGGACTTAAAGTCCGCGCCGACGTAACGGGCGGCAGCAACGGCTGCAAGAGAGTTGAGAACGTTGTGTATACCTGCCACATGGAGAGTTACAGTGCCCAGCTTTTCCCCCTTGTAAACGGCGTCGTAGGTGGTAAGGAGACCGTTTTCATGCTTTACGTTTTCGGGATAGTAGTCGCAGGAGCTGTCCCTGCCGAAGGTGATGATCTCCTTGCCGCTGATACCCTCCAGAGACTTCATGGAGTTTTCGTCCGAGCCGTTGATTATGATGCATTTTGAGGTGTTCCCGTTGAATTTGCGGAAGGACTTGATGATATTTTCAAGAGTGCCGAAGTAGTCAAGGTGATCGGTGTCGATATTCAGTATTACGGATATGTCGGGAAAGAATTTGAGAAAGTGATCCTCGAATTCGCAGGACTCGCACACCATTATGTCGCTTTTGCCAGCCTTGCCGCTTCCGCCTATGCAGGGGAGCTTTCCGCCGATGTATGCGGAGAGGTCAACTCCCGCGGTGCAGAGTATCTGTGTGATCATTGAGGTGGTGGTCGTCTTTCCGTGGGTTCCCGATACGCAGATAGCATTGCTGTACCAGCTCGTGACTATTCCCAGGAGGTCTGCTCGCTCCAGCACAGGGACTCCGCTGGCTCTTGCGGCCATGAGCTCGGGATTGTCAGCCATGATAGCGGCGGTGTGTACAATAAGGTCTGCTCCCTCGATATTTTCGGCTCTCTGACCGATGAAAACGGGTATACCCATGCTCCTTACGGCATCGAGGGTCTCGGTCTCGTTATTGTCCGAGCCTGTCAGGTAGTAGCCCTGGGAGTGGAGTATCTGAGCGAGAGGGTACATTCCCGAACCTCCGATACCTATGAAGTGGATGTGCTTTTTTCCGTTTAAGATACTGGTATCCAAAATGATCACCTTTCTTTAATTAAATGATATGATGCCGGAGCTTAGCTCCGAAGAAATGCTTTGTTAATAATTAAAAGCGTTTAGCTAAATGCAGATAAATCCTTTGAAAAAAACAGAAATATTGGTGAAAATATTGCGGAGTTAGAATTTTTTATCAATGCAATTTGGCTATTGCTTGCATTTTTAAAAAATATCTTGCTTTTTTTCGGATTATGAGTTATAATGTTACTGTGGTTAATTTAACTGCCACGGAGACTATATAAAGAAAGAAAAAATCCGCGGCGGCGAGACCGTGAGTCGCATAGACAAATAAGGAGGTATAATCTATGGAAATCACAGATGTAAAAATCAGAAAAATTTTGTCTGAAGGCAGACTAAGAGCAGTAGTATCAGTAACACTTGACGATATGCTTGCCGTTCATGACATCAAGGTAGTTCAGGGCGATGAGAGGCTTTTTGTTGCAATGCCCAGCAGAAAAGACGAAAACGGTATTTTCCGCGACATCGTTCATCCGATCTCACCTTCTTCCAGAAAGCTCTTTGAGGAGACTATTCTCGATGCTTACGAGAGACAGATAGTTATCCTTGAAGCTGAGGAAGCTGAAAACGCTTCCGCAGAAGCTCCTTCTGAAATTGAAGCTCTCTGATAAGGATTTTTACATAAAGGCCTGCCTGACGGCGGGTCTTTTTATATTCCCAGGAGCCTTGCCGCCTTGAGTATCGTCACCTGTGTCTTGCCGTCGCGTATGGTGCCGTCCATTACCTGCTTCACGGCTTCGGCAAGAGGAATGCGCTCCACGTCGAGGAACTCGTCGGGATCGAGGCTCTGGCTGCTGAAGGTCAGCCCCTTTGCAAGGTACATATATGTTATCTCGCTGTTGTAAGCGGGAGTGGGCAGCATTTCGCCGAGGTAGATGTACTCCGAGCAGGTATAGCCTGTTTCTTCAAGGAGCTCGCGCCTGCCGCATTCGCCGTGATCCTCGCCCTTTTCCAGCTTTCCTGCGGGAACCTCGCGGGTCACCGTCTGAAATGGATAGCGGAACTGCTTCACGAGAAATATCTCGTTGTTTTCCGTGATGGGGATAACGCAGACTCCGCCGTGATGATGAAGGACGTCGCGGACTGCTGTCCTGCCGTTTTCGAGCTCGGCGGTATCGTGGGTTATGGTGAATATGGGACCCTTGTATTTTAACTCGCTGGTCATTGTTTTTTCCTGTAAATGCATTTTCAACCTCCGTTATTATCATTGAAAAGGCGCTGACAGTAGTCCTGTGAGGCCTTTATTTTTTCGCGCGACGCATAGTCGTAGGAATACTTTGTGTCATACTCCTCTCCGTTCCGCTTCCTGCGTGATATGAGCACGTATACGATCAGTGCGGCAGCTGCGAGGAGGCTTATGATAATACCCTCCCTGAGCCATGGCGTCCTATAGCTGAATACTATAGTATTTTCACCGCTTTCGGCTCTTACTGCCATAAAGCCTTCGCTGACGCGTTCGGGCTTTACCTCCCTGCCGTTTACCGATGCGCTCCAGCCCTCGCTGTAGGGGACGCTGAAGAATACCAGCTGGGGTTTATCAAGGTCGATCACCGAGGTGAAGCCCTTGCTGTCGAAGGTGAAGCTCTTTGAGCAGCATTGCTGCTTTTCACGGCAAAATTCTGCATAGGTCATGCGGGTGAGTCCTGTGTGGTTATCGGGATCGTACTCCGTGAGAATATCCTTGTATCTTTCGATCTGTCCGGGACTGAGGATAAGGGACTTCATCATCAGCTTTTCCCTCTGGAGCTTTGTCTTGTCCTCGGCAGACTCCGACGATACATAGGTATCATAGGCGAAGCCCACGGGAATATACAGCTCGTTCTCGTATATCTCGAAATGCTCGGTCTCTCCCACATATTTGAAAGAAGGCAGCTCGTCGGGAATGAGTACGTTCCGCGTGTCATCGTTGTCGGACGCAGAAGCGGCGGATGATGATTGCTGCGACAGCGAAGGACCGCCGCTTTCCGCCGCAAGGAGCTCCTCATAGCTGTAGCCCTCGGCTTTTTCCTTGTAGTAATATTTTACGGAGAGAAGTCCGCGGAGAGTATAATGATTCAGGTTAGCCCTTGAGGCAACGTCGCGGTTAACGCCTACGTAACTGTAGAAATCCATGATAGAGGTGCAGACAACGCTCTGGAAGGCTCTCATGGAGGGGAGCCCCCACACCATGGGATAGTTGTCGCAGTTCTCGGTAATGTCTATGCGGAAGAAATTGTCGCTGCTCACCTTTTCGTATACCTCGTCCTCCGCGTCTATGACGGTGTCGATGTATTCGTTTGCGGAGGAAACGCTGTTTGCTCCGTAAAGGGTGGTGGTGAAAACGCATATGACAGAGGCAGCCGCAGTGGCAAACACAAGGAAGGCGGTATTGAGACTGCCCTTTTTCTTTCTGCGGAATATGAGGTACGAGCAGACTATGAACAGAGCTGTCACGCCGACAGTTACCCAGAAATAGAGCTTATCCTCAGGCATCGAGAAAAGCTTCGGCTTTCCGTCCTTTTCCGGCTTGCGTGGGAACATTCCCATAACGGCAAATGCAGCCGCCACAGCGGCGCATACCTTTACTCCGAATATGCCGTCGGCTTTCTCGTCATCAACAGTCTGAGCGGTCATCATAGCCATTATGAGTATGGGCATATAGAACCAGCGGGCATAGTAGAAGGAGTTTGCCGCCTGAAAAAGACTGTTAAGTATGGGCACAAATGCGAACACCGTGCAGCAGAGCGTAAGTCCTGAAGCCCAGTGCTTTTTTCTGCCGCGCAGGAACACGATGACTCCCGCCATTGAGAACAACGGCAGATAACCGCCGATAGATGCCCATTTTTCATAATCCGATACGAAAAGATTGGGATATGCGGGAGGATCCGAGGGCATGAAGAAGCTCTGTATTATCCTCGGGATAAGGGTGTGATCTGTATATGCCACCATTTCCGAGCCGTAAAGGTGTTCCTTTATCCTGTAATTGCCCATGAGAGCCACGGCGGACGGCAGCAGTATGAATGCCGCCATGAGCGAGCCCAGTACGGCCTCAAGGCAGAGCCCGAAGAATTTCTTCCATGAAGTCCGGAAGTCACTGCATCTCATGCGGAAGAGATAGTAGATTATCAGGAATACCGCCTGACCCGTGAAGAAGTAGTAGTTCACGCAGGCCATGAGAGCCACCGACAGGGCGAATACTCCCTTGCGGCGGCAGTTGATGTTTTCCTCCATGGCGATGAGCATGAGAGGAAAAAGTGCGGTAACGTCCTGGAAATGATTGAAGAAGATATTGTAAACCTGAAAGCCCGAAAACGCATAGAGCAGAGCTCCTGTGAGAGCGGCGTTCCTGCCGCGGACAAATCGCCTTATATAGGCATAGGCAGTGAGGGTGGCAACGCCGTGCTTGACTGCAAGGATAACCGGCATGGAGCGAAGCACCAGTCCCCGCGGGAGCAGTACGGTCAGCCAGAAAAATGGGCTTCCGCTAAGGTAGAAGGAGTAGGAGGTGAGGAAGTCCGAGCCGAGGTCGGTGAACCAGTTCCAGCCGAGGCTGCCGCTGCGCACTGCATCGTTGGCAAGGCTGTAGAAGGGTATCTGCTGGGCGTTGAAATCGCCGTAGTATATGAAATATCCGCGCTCCGTGAACATCATGGGAAGCACTGTGAACAGCATGGTCACAAATCCGATAAGGAATGCGGACAGGTATTTTTCTTTTGAAGAGCGTAAATTTCCGCAGCTCTTTTTCAATGTTTTGTCCTCCGTAAAAAATAGATATACAAATCAATTATATCACAAGCCTTATAAAAAAGCAATAAAAATCGAATATATTTTCGCAGCGCGGCGCCGCTTTAAAAGTTGAGAGCTGAGAGTTGAAAGTTATGGTGTCGCTTGTAGCGGCATTATTTAAATAGCGTGAGCGAAGCGAACACATAAACTCTCAACTCTCAACTGACAAACTCGGTTTGATAGTGTGAAAAACTTGCTTTATTTTATAAAGTATGCTATAATTAAAAGAATGCTACTATAAATGAATGAAGGGAACATGAAATGGAAGTTTACCTTGACAACGCTGCGACCACAAAGCCCTGTCCGGAGGCGGTAGAGGCGGCCGTGGCAGCCATGACAGAGAATTACGGGAATCCCTCGTCCCTCCACAGGGCAGGCCTCAGCGCCCAGCTTGTGGTGGACGGCGCAAGAAAGACCATAGCTTCGGGCATAGGTGCGGACAGCGAATGCATATATTTTACGTCGGGCGCTACAGAGAGCAATAATCTTGCTCTCCGCGGAGCTTCTGCGGCTTACGGAAGAAAAGCCAAGAAAATAGTCATTTCCGCGGTGGAGCACGCCTCTGTTGAGGAGACTGCCGCAGACCTTGAGAAAAAGGGCTTCGAGGTAGTACGGGTCTCTCCCCGTGAGGACGGCCGCTTCTATGCGGCGGACTTCGTAAGTGCCTGCGATGACGACACCTGCCTTATAAGCATGATGTATGTCAACAACGAGACAGGCTATATTCTCCCAGTTAAGGAGACATTTTCGGCGGTAAAGCGCCGTTATCCACACATTATCACACATACCGACTGTGTGCAGGCCTATATGAAGCTCCTCGTAAAGGCAAGTGCTCTCTGCGCCGACCTTATCTCCCTCAGCGGTCATAAGATTCACGGCGGCAAGGGTGTGGGAGCTCTTTACATCAAAAAGGGAGTCCGCGTAATTCCCGTTATCACCGGTGGCAAGCAGGAAAAGGGCATACGCTCGGGTACTGAGAGTGTTCCCATGATAGCGGCTTTCGGAGCTGCTGTGAAAAAGCTTGTCCCCACTATCACTGAGCATTATGAAAAAGTGGGTGGACTGAAAAAGTACCTGCTTGACAAGCTCAGCGGAATCGAGGGCGTTGTGGTGAACTCTCCCGAGGACGGCTCTCCCTATGTGGTGAATATATCGGTTGTGGGAAAGCGCTCGGAGATAATGCTCCATTTCCTTGAAAGCAGGGAGATATACGTGTCCAGCGGTTCTGCCTGTTCAAAGGGACAGCAGAGCGGAGTTCTGGGACAGTTCGGCATACGTGACAAGCGGGCGGACAGCGCCCTGCGTATCAGCATGACCGCGGAGACTACAGAGGCAGAGCTTGATATGTTCTGCGAGGCTCTCCGTGAGGGCGTGGAGAAGGTAAGAGGCTAATATGGAAGAGGGACAGAAAAAGAAGAAGTTTCCGAAAGGTCTGGTCATAGCCGCAGTAATATTGATTTTGTTTGCGTTTGGCTGCGAATTCATGTCTTATTGCTTTAATAAGTATTTTTTAGGCTATAGGATAGATGAGAAAAACGCCAAAGCAGAATACTGCATGAAAGCCGTTAATACAGTTGTTATCGAGACTTATGAAAAAAAGGGTGAACAGATACCGAAAGACAAGGAATATATCGTAAGAGGCAATGGACGGAATATCGAAGCGTGTGAACTTGTTACGGAAAGCGGGCGCTGTGATTATCTGTCTGACCGGAAAAAGCTGTACTGGGTTGTAAAGTTCAGGGACGGCGCCCCCTGCGAGGCGTGGACCTGCTATCGCCCCATAAAAGATGAAGAACTGCGATATTACAGCAGGGATGAGCAGGTGGAGATGTACAATAAAAACGTGATGAAACATACGAAAAACGTGGTTGGCTACTGCAACGCCAAGGAAGGCGTAAATTACTTCCACTGACGCAGATACTATAATAGTATAGGAGAAGAATATGAAAGAACTGATACTTGTAAAATACGGAGAAATGGCACTTAAAGGCCTTAACAAAAAGACCTTTGAGGATATGCTCATAAAGAACATAAAGCGCAGACTGAAGCCCCTCGGCCGCTTTCAGCTGACCAGCGCTCAGTCCACAACATACATAACTCCTCTTGACGAGGACATCGACCTCAACGAAGTCGCAAACAGAGTGGGCAAGATATTCGGTATCGCTACATACTGCCGCGCCTGCGTATGCGAAAAGGACTTCGGGGACATATGCAGCAAGAGCTATGAATATCTTAACGAGGTGCTGAGCTGTGCAAAGACATTCAAGGTCAACGCAAAGCGCTCGGACAAGGCTTTCCCCATGAAATCTCCTGAGATATGCATGGAGCTGGGCGGAAAGCTTCTTGAAAAGTTCCCGCACCTGTCCGTTGATGTCAAGAACCCCGAAGTTACGGTAACTGTTGAGATACGCGACGAGAACGCTTTCGTCCATGCCGAGAATATCAAGGGAGCAGGCGGACTTCCCGTTGGCAGCAGCGGAAAGGCTATGCTGCTCCTTTCGGGCGGTATCGACAGCCCTGTTGCAGGCTATATGATGGCAAAGCGCGGCGTTCACATCGCTGCCATACACTACGTCAGCCCTCCATATACCTCAGACCGCGCACAGCTCAAGGTGGAGCAGCTCTGTCAGAAGCTTACCGACTACTGCGGAGGTATCGCATTCTACTGCGTACCTTTTACGGAGCTTCAGGAGGCTATAAAGGATCACTGCCCCGAGGAGTTCTTTACTATTATAATGAGACGTCTTATGATGGAAATAGCCCAGCGTATCGCCGCAAAGGACAACTGCCTTGCCCTTATCACGGGCGAGAGCGTGGGACAGGTTGCAAGCCAGACAATGGCAGCTATGGTCTGCACAGACGCGGTATGCCGCATACCCGTGTTCCGTCCCTGCGTTGGAATGGACAAGACCGAGATAATCGAAACAGCTCGTAAGATAGACACATTCGATATATCTGTCCTCCCTTATGAGGACTGCTGTACTGTGTTCACTCCCCGTCACCCAAAGGTAAGGCCTCAGCTGGCGGACATAGAAAAGGCTCAGAACAGCTTTGATTTCGAGCCTCTTATACAGAAAGCCGTTGAAAATACGGAAATGAAGACTTTTAATTACTGCGAGTGATATTTTTTGAATTTTTTCACAAATTTATCACAGTGTTTTTGTATAATGTTTATGAAAGCAGGAAAGGGCATATAATGGTAAGCAGTGAATTTACTGAATGTAATGTGCTGAAACTTGACAAAACAGCCGAAAATGTTGTAAAATTATTAGAACGGAAAGGTCTTACCATTGCTACGGCGGAAAGCTGTACGGGTGGGCTCCTTTCAGAGCTTATAACATCAGTATCAGGCGCATCTGCGGTCTTTGAACTGGGGATATGTACTTATTCCGAGCGTATAAAGACCGAGTTCCTCGGTGTCCCCGCCGATATTATACGTGAGCGGGGAGTAGTGAGCGAGGAGACAGCGCTGTATATGGTCAGGGGACTGAAAGTTCGCTCAGGCGCTGATGTATGTGTTTCGGTTACAGGTGTGGCAGGTCCGTCGGGCGGTACTGCCGAAACGCCTGTGGGAACAGTGTATATCGGCTTCGATATATGCGGCAGGGAATCTGTCATGCTGCCTGAGCTTTGGAAGCTCAGTGACATGAGCAGGAGCAATATCAGAAGATGTGCGGCTGCTTTTGCATTTGAGACAATAGAAAAAATACTGACGGAGGCAGGATCGGACTGATGAACGATAAGATCAGCGGCTCAGACCCGGAGGCTCAGCGCAGAGCTGAAAAGATCAAAGCTATAAGAAGAGCGATACACAGTGAGGCTGAGGTCGCTCCGACTACATATGAGAACAGGGCAGACGCCGACTCGGAGAATACCAGACCGACCGAAGAGCCTAAAAGCTCCTCCGCAGAGGATATACTCGACGAGCTCGATGAAGCCATAGCCGTTGCGAAGGCTGAAGAGGAAAGGCTTGCCGCAGAGGAGACGGCTGCTGCCGAAAAGGCTGCTGCCGACGCCGAAATATCGGATATAATTTCGGGCCTCGGGACTCCCGCACAGGAGGAGCTCAGCGAGATCGCAGAGAGCATAACCGAGGATTTTTCGGAGGTTCCGAGCGGTATCACTGAGGATGTCATGGACTTCACCGAGGAGCCTGCCGATGTGACTGAGGATAATGACGCGGGCGCGGAGGAGATTCCCGTAAGCGCTGCCGGCGGGCTCGTTCCCGAAGAGGAGAGCGCAGAGCCTGAGGAGGAGTCTCTGCGGAGCGATGAAGAGCTCAGCTCCGAAAACGAGGAGCCCGGAGCGGACGAGGATAAGGAGACCACTCAGGTATTCAGGGCAGTAAGCGTCGCGGAAGCGGTCGCGGCTGCGGAAGAAGCTGAGGAAGAGGAAGAAGCTCCCGCTGAGGAAGCGCCTGCTGCGGAGGCTGAGAAGCTGACGGCAGCTGAGGAGGGTGCTCCCAAGAAAAAGAAGAAAAAGAAAAGCTTCAAAAAGCGTGTGAGAGGACTGTTTCCGGAAAAGGGCGACAGTGTCTTTGAGATAATAAGAAAGATAGTTTTCCTCTGCTCGGTCATAGCGATATTCGTGTGCGGCTATCTTGTGCTCAGCTATTACTACGACCTGTGGACAAGCAAGCACAAGACCCGGGAGATCATGGAGATCTATGAGATCTACGAGGACCGTCAGCCGCAGATCATCGAGGAAAAGACAGATGAGGGAGAGGTACGGAAACGTTACGGCGGAATGATGGACGGCGCACGTAAGCTCTGGGATCAGAACCATGAGATAGTGGGCGTCATCAGTATCCCTGATACTCCCGTAAACAACCCCATACTCCAGGCTGAAAACAATGAGAAGTACCTCGACAAGAAGTACGATCTCACCGATAATATAGCAGGCGAGCTCTTCCTTGACTACAGGAACCATTTCGACGACGTGGGCGAGGACGGCTATCTGAAATATCCGAATTCGGATAACCTTGTGATCTACGGACATAATATGTACGATGATCAGATGTTCGGCTGCCTCAAGTGGTATCAGAGGAACGAGAACTATTATGGCGAGCATCCACTGATATATCTCAGCTCGAACTACGAGAAATACATATATAAAATATTCGCATTCTTCATACTTGACGCCTCGGACGATACCGAAACAAGGTACGACTGCTGGAACAAGCTCGATTTTGCCAACGAAGATGAATTCTATGACTTTGTCAACGAGGCGAAGAAGAGGTCGCTCCGTCTGAACGACGTCGATGTGAAGTACGGCGATCCGCTGCTTACGCTTTCGACCTGCAATACCAGTCTTGCGGCGGACGAGGAGAGAGGCCGTCTTATCATAATGGCAAGACGTTTAAGGGACGGCGAGTCACCGAAATACGGAACGCAGAACAGCAGACCGAACCCGAATATAAAATGGCCTTCTCTCTACTATGTGGCAAGGCCAAATGAAAAGTACGATCCGAACGGAGAATTCGTTCCCTATGGCCCACAGAAGGAAGATGGTCGATAAATGGAAAAAAAGGGAAAGATAATAACGGCGGCGGGCGCAGGTGCGGCTGCTGTCGCACTGGGAGTCCTCGCTCTTACCCTTGGCAGGGGCAGGGATACGGTACCCACACCCAACGAGATAATCATGACCACTACGGAGGCTCCCACGGAGATCTCCTATGAGATCCCGTCGGACTGGGAGAAAAAATACGGATACGTTCCCTCTGAGGAGGGATATACTCCGAGGACCATGTCGCTTTTGCGATACAACAAGGATATTGCGGGCTGGCTCAGCCTTGACAATACCGTCATACACAACCCAATAGTTCTCGATCCCGGTGATATAAAGGCAGGCGATCCGTTTTACGGGCCTGCGGGCTATGGCTCCAACGAGTATTACCTCGATCACGACCTTTACAGAAATCAGGTCTTTTACGGCACTGTCTTTGCCGATTACCGCAATGTATTCGGCAGCGACGAGTCTGAGCATACCGAGAACCTCATACTTTACGGCCACGCAATGTATGACGGCACCATGATGGGCGACCTGAGAAAATATCATCTCAACTCGGCGTTTTACGGCTCCAATGCTTTTATAAAGGTGAGCTCGAACTACAGGGATTACGACTATGTCATATTCTCTTACCTTGTTACGCCGGGAAACTACGACGATACCGATTTTCACTACTGGAACATGGAGCAGATCGATAACGAGGAGGACTTCAACTTCTATATCGACCAGTGCCGCAAAAAGCAGATGCTCGATACGGGAGTTGATATGAGGTTCGGAGATAAGCTCCTGACCCTCTCGACATGCTATAACGACGATGATAATACGAGATTCATAGTAGTTGCAAGACTGCTGAGGGAAGGAGAGGTCGCAGGAGACCTTTCGACTGTACAGCACACGGAGGCTTATAACAAGGCACATGAAGAAAAGCCTGCGGAATAAGCCCACTGTTTGTTATTAAGGAGATCGTTATGTATACGAAAAAAATCATAAAATGCGCGGCTGCGGCTGCTTCGGGAGTTCTCGTCTTTTCGGGCACTACCGCAGTTGCGGTCACGGATACGGAGACTACCGCGGAGACTTCCGTACTGACTTCCGCTTCGGGAGAGGCGGAGACAGAGACAACGGAAGCTTCAACGGCTGTCGCTGATGAGCCTGCGGAGCAGACAATGCCCGAAGACTGGGAAAAGGCTGACATAAGCGAATACGATCCGAGCCTTACTCTCATCAGCTATGAGACCGCCACTCCGGAGATGGCGAAGGTGGGCGAGCCGGTAGACCGTTTCGCGGGATTGTCCGAGGAGGAACGCAAGGCTCTTGAGGAGGCGATAGCAAAGAAAAGAAGCGCTCTCCGAAAGGCTACGCCGACCCTTTCAAAGAATGCGGCAAGGAGCCGCAGCAAGACCCCGACGGCTGTAGAGCTTAAGACTTCGGGAGCTGCCGTGGGAGATATTCCCTCGTCACAGCCCGATCCCAGTATAAATGCCGAGCCGGGACAATTTGCGTTCGTTACCTACGGCTGGGGTCACGGAGTCGGCATGAGCCAGAACGGCGCCAACTTCTATGCCGCATATGCAGGCTGGACATATCAGGATATACTGTTCCACTATTATCCCGGAACATACCTGATGAATACGGAAATGACCGACGAGGAGGAGCTCACCATTGCTCACGAGCCTGCGGGCGATACCCTCAAGGTAGTATCCGAGATAGTAAACAGAGAGGTGGGCGGCAGCTTCTCCTATGAAGCTATCAAAGCTCAGGCAGTTGCGGTATATACATATATAAAGTATAACGGCGACGACTCCAGCGACCTGAGAGGAAAGCCCAATCCTCCGCAGATAGTTATAGACGCCTGCCAGGAGGTGCTTGGCGAGGCTCTGTTCTATGACGATAATTACGCCCTCACAGTGTTCTCCGCGTCCAGCGGTGGCTGCTCGGCGAACTGCTTTGAGGTATTCTATGCCGATTATCCTTACCTGAGGTCTGTGCCCAGCGATTATGACGCCGCTTTTGATCCTCACTGGGGTACGGTAACATATATGGACGCCGAAACGGTAAAGAAGAAGCTTGAAACACTTTACCACGTCAAGCTTTCGGACGATCCCGGCAACTGGATACAGCCTGTTGTATCCGAGGAGACGGGCTATGTCACGGAGGTAATCATCGACGGACAGACCACAGCGAAGGGCTATCCCTTCTCCCAGAGGATGGGACTCAAATCCTCGAAATTCAGTCTTACATATACATATGATTGATTAACGGCTCTGAGCCGCAAAAAGATATAAAAGGAACAAAAGGAATAAGTCTTTGGATATAAACGCACAGACACTCTATTTATATCCGGAGACTTATTTCGCCTTTGAGGTGATGAAGGGTGAAGCCGAGAGGTGAAAAAAACCTTAAAAATATCCAAAAAGGTGAAAAAAGGTGAATAACTCGAAAAATATTTAACTAAAACAAAAACGTTTGTTCTGCTTTTGAACAATCAAAGGTTAAACTTTAAACAAAATCAACAAAAAATAGCTGATTTTGGCGTTTACTCTTGTGAAAATTTCCATCTTGTATTTATTCTTAAATGATGATAAAATAAATTTAGGGTGAAAAAAGGTGATTGGATGTGAAATTTTCCAAATTAGGGTAAATCATTCCTGAGGTTGTGAGAAAGCGAGGCGAAGTTCAATGGCAGATCTGTTATGCGGTACCTATTACCCGAGTATAGATCAGAAGGGCCGTATGAGCTTCCCCACAAAGCTCCGAGAGATACTCGGACACGAATTCTTTCTCTGTCAGGGCCATGATGATTCCTATATCGCCGTTTATTCGCCGGAAGCATTTCAGGAATACTGTGAGACTTTGAACTCCATAACAGGCAAGAAGGGAAGCGACATAAGACGTAAGCTTCTTGCAGGCGCGGATAAGCAGGTCCCCGACAAGCAGGGACGTATCTTCATCACGCAGCAGCTCAGGGATCACGCAGGGATAACAGACGAGGTAGTCGTTATCGGTGCGAACAGAAGGGCTGAGATATGGAACAAGTCCAGATGGGAAGAATTCAACAGCAATATCTCTCAGGAGGAGATCAACGACGCTCTTGCCGACCTTGTTCTCTGATCGGACGTTTTTGTCTTTGTTCCCGGCTCGGGCCGGTGATAAGGAGAGTATGTTTCAATGGAATTCAGCCATATACCCGTAATGCTTGAGGAATGCATCGAAGGACTTTGCATACGTCCCGACGGTGTCTATGTTGACGGTACCGCAGGAGGTGCAGGCCACTCCTCTGCAATAGCTGCCCGGCTCAGTGAAAAGGGCAGACTTATCGCTCTTGACAGGGACCCCGATGCTGTTGCTGTGGCAACAGAAAGGCTCTCGGTCTACAAAAATGCTCAGGTGGTTCACAGGAACTATTCCGAGATAAGAGCGGTCCTCGATGAACTTGATATAGATTATGCCGACGGAATCCTTATGGATCTCGGCGTATCGTCGTTCCAGCTTGACGAGGGAAGCAGAGGCTTCTCGTATCACTCTGACGCTCCGCTGGATATGCGTATGAGCAAGGAGGGCATGAGTGCGGCAGATGTTGTCAATACCTATTCGGAGGCGGAGCTTGTAAGGATAATATTTGAGTACGGAGAGGAGAAATTCTCCAGAAGGATAGCTTCAAATATTGTCAGAGCCCGTGAAATCACTCCCATAGAGACTACGCTGCAGCTTGCCGATATAATAAGAGAAAGCGTTCCACAGAAGGCGAGACGTGAAAAGAACCCATGTAAAAAGACCTTTCAGGCAATAAGGATCGCAGTCAACGGAGAATTTGAGCACCTTTCAAAGGGGCTGGAGGACGCCTTCCACAGTCTGAAGGCGGGCGGACGCCTTGCGGTCATCACCTTCCATTCGCTTGAGGACAGGATCGTCAAGCAGAAATTTGCGGAATGGTGCAGAGGCTGTATATGTCCACCTGATTTTCCCCAGTGCGTCTGCGGACGCAAACCGCAGGGAAAGCTTATAAACAGAAAGCCTATAGAGGCTAAAGAACAAGAACTCGAAAGAAACAACAGAAGCAGGAGTGCTAAGCTCAGAATAATAGAAAGGAGTGCGGAAAGCGATGGCTGAAAACACTGTACGCTATTATAACGACGAAAGCTACGACGATGCCGATTCGGACGAGATGACCGGAATGGATGAAGCTGAGCAGAAGGATACTGAGCAGAAGCCTGAGATACGTATGAGACGCAACGAAGCCCGCAGCGGTTCGGTGCTGATGATTATTTTCGTATCCCTCCTGGCAGCCGCACTTCTGGGCTCGGTGATCTATTCATTGGACAAGCGCAACACCATGTACAACAAGGTGTCGGCAATGAACGAAAAGCTTGAAAGCGCCGCAGCCGAAAACGTAAGGCTCCAGTCTGAACTTGACAGTAAGATGTCCGCAAAGAATATAGAAGAATATGCGGAGAACAAGCTTGGAATGCAGAAGATAGTTTCCTCGCAGATAAAGTACATCAAGATACAGACGGACGACGTGGTAAATATTCCCGAGAAGAAAAAGGGCGTAATCGCTAAAATAAAATCCCTTTTTGACAAATGCGTGGAATATTTCAGAGGGTAGTACCAATATAAATATAAAGAAAGGACTGCCTGTAAATCAAAGAATACTATCGGCGACCATAAAAATATATAAAAAGCCGAAGTTATATGTAGAACAAAACGGAGATACAGCGGGTGATCGGAATAACGGAATTGCAGTTCCCGGGCTCTGGGCGGAAATTGGGAGCCCGGGGACGGCAGTCCCACGCTTGAATAGCGAGAAATCCTTCGTCGTATCAAAAGAAAAGGACATCCGGAAAAGATAAATAAGATGTTCAGAGGCGGGGCACATGAAAACCCTGCCTTATTTATTTAGTGTCTGTTCAACAGCTTGAAATTGACTTTGCAATATGCTTTAAGCCGGTTTTAAGCCGTCAAATCGCAATAAAAGCTTTTTTCTGCGGTTTGTTCTGCTCGGAAGGGCGGAATGAGCGTGACATATATCTGCGCACCCCGGGCAGAGCCCGGGGCAATAACCGCCTGAAGGCGGCTGCTGCGTATACATTATTTACAGAAACTACCACGGAAGGGAAGCGTGCCAAAGTGCAGAATACCAATCCCACAAAGCCTATGCGGTTCAGGACAAAAATTGTGATGACGTCTGTGTTCAGTCTGCTGTTCATAGCCGTTGTTGCTAATTTCTTCCGCATTTCCGTGCTTGATAATAAAAAGTATCAGGATATGGCTAATGACCAGCATTTCGGCTCCATAAGCATATCTGCTCACAGAGGATCAATATATGACGCGACAGGCTCTACCCTTGCAAAGAGTGCGACGGTATACAAGATAGCGATAGATCCCAAGAACTTCAAGGAGGAGCTTGAAGAACTCCAGAAGCGGATAGACAAGAGAAATCTTGATAAGACCAACGGTACCTATGTGCCTGCCTATGACGAGAACGGCAAGGAGCTCAACGCTCTTCCCGAGTCGGCGGACGCCTTCAGGGAGGAGTGCGCAGACCTTCTTTCACGAAGGCTGGGCATAACCGTGGACACTGTCAAAAAGGCAATGGATAAGGACTCGAGATACGAAAAGCTCCAGGATCAGGTGGAAACTCCCATTGCGGACGATATTCTACAGTATTTCAGCAGCAAGGGCATAGTCTCTGTTATAAGCGAGGAGGACACAAAGCGCTATTATCCCCAGAATGAGCTTGCAGCTTCTGTTATCGGCTTCACTACGGGAAATATCGCCTACGGTGTAGAGGCCTATTATGATGAGTACCTGTCTGGAGTGGACGGAAGGACAATTTCCGCCAAGGACTCCAACGGAAACGCTCTGCCATACAGGTATTCAAAGACCTATGAGCCAAAGGACGGCTCGGATATATACCTGACTATCGACAGACAGATACAGTATACTCTTGAGAAGCATCTCAAGGAGATGGTGGAGAACAACGGAGTAAAGAACAGATCCTGCGCGATCCTCATGAATCCAAAGACGGGTGCTGTTTACGGCATGGCTACATATCCGGGATTCGACCTTAACGATCCCTTTGCGCTTCCCGACGAGAGCATATTCAATATGATCTTCAGGGAGAAGAAGATAGACAATCCAACAAAGGCGGATATTAAGGAGTACACTCCCGAGGCTCGCGAGCGCCAGTGGAAGAACAAGTGCATATCCGAGCGTTACGAGCCCGGTTCGGTATTCAAGATAATCACAGCCGCCTCCGCACTGGAGGAAAAGGCCATAGACGCCGATAAGTTCTCATACTGCTGCAACGGCTACGAGATACTTCCCGACGGACAGAATACCATAAGGATCAACTGCCACAAGACCGAGCCCGGACACGGCGTGGAGTCCTTCCAGAAGGCGCTGACAGATTCTTGCAACCCCTGCTTTATGGCTATAGGAAAGGCTCTTGGAATTGAAAAGTTCCATTATTACTTTGACGCCTTCGGCCTCGAGGAAAGAACGGGCATAGACCTCCCCGCAGAGAGCGTGGGAGATGTGCCTCCTGTTGAGGGAACTCCCGAAAGACAGGGCATGACTCATATCGACCTTGCAGAGGGCTCCTTCGGACAGTGCGAGACCGTTACTCCGATGGAGCTTATAACCGCGTGCAGCGCCGTTGTGAACGGCGGCTACCTGCTGAAGCCGTATGTGGTGGATAAGATAGTTGACAGCGACGGAAATATAGTTCTCAGGAATGAGCGTACCGTCAGACGTCAGATAATCTCGGAGGATACCTCCGCAAAAATGCGCGAGGCTCTTAAAAACGTTGTAGTGGATAACCCTGCGGGCAACGTTAATATCAAGGGCTTTGCCATAGGCGGAAAGTCCGGTACCTCCCAGCGACTCAGCGTTATCAAGCAGGTACTGGGCGCGGATAAGATAGAGAACGCCTACGATCAGGAGTACGGAGCTTCGTACATATGCTTCACTCCCGCAGAGGATCCCGACCTCATACTCCTTGTGCTCGCTGATATGCCGAACAAATCCAACGACGCGTATTACGGAAGCAAGGTAGCTGTTCCCGTGGCCGAGGAGATACTCACAGAGGTGCTCCCGTATCTGGGAAAGAGCCCCGAATACAATGAGCAGGAGCTCAAGAACCTTGATATAAAGGTGCCTCTCGTAAAGGGCGCCACCATAGACGACGCAGTGAAAACCATTGAGAGCGCAGGCGTGCTCCACGATAATATCATAGTTATCGGCAACGGAATAGAGGTTGTTGAGCAGTCTCCCCAGACAGGAAAGTCCATATCCAAGGACGGAAGCGTATACCTCTATACCGAAAGGGGAAATACCTCGGAAATGGTCATGGTGCCGTTCCTTATAGGGTGCAGCCACGAGGTCGCAAATCAGAGCATAAACGCGTGCTATCTGAACTATACTGCAAAGGGCGCACTTACGACTCAGGAGGGCGCCTGCGTGAAGAAGCAGTCCATCGAGGGCGGCTCCATGGTGCCAAAGGGTACTACCATAGAGCTTGAATTCGAGGCAGCACAGTTCACGGACTGATATAAAGAAATAAATAAAACGGAACAAAAGAAAGACAGGAGGCAGACCAGAATGAAACTAAGAGATCTTATTGAAAACAATGCCGTTACGGCTATCGGTGACGCAGAGATAAGCTCCGTTACCGATGATACGCGTAAAGTTACGGAGGGGAGCCTCTTTGTCTGTGTAAAGGGCGGAAGCTTCGACGGCCACACCGCTGCTGCGGAGATGCTGGAAAAGGGCGCCGCGGCTGTAGTCTGCGAGCGCGATCTCGGACTGGGCGACAGACAGATACTTACGAAGAATTCCCGTAAGCTCTACGGACAGATATGTTCCGCATGGTTCGGTCACCCCGAGCGCAGAATGAAGCTCATAGGCGTTACGGGTACCAACGGCAAGACCACCATAACCAACGTTATCAAGCATATCCTCATGAAGAACGGCCATAAAACAGGCCTTGTGGGCACTATCCAGAATGAGATAGGGGACGAGATACTTCATACCGACAATACAACGCCAATGGCCTATGATTTCATGGAGCTGCTGGCAAAAATGGTGGACGCAGGCTGCGAATATGTGGTAATGGAGGTATCCTCCTTCGGCCTCTGCCAGTACAGGATAGGAGCCTCATGGTTTGACGCCGCGGTATTCACCAATCTGACTCAGGATCACCTTGACTATCATAAGGACATGGAGGAATACTACCAGGCCAAGAAAATGCTCTTTGATATATGCGACAGCGCCATAATCAACGTTGACGACGATTACGGCAGACGGCTTTTCGGAGAGATAGGCTGCAAAAAGCAGAGCTTCAGCGTGAAGGAGAATGCGGACTTCTATGCGGACGGCATAAAGATAAAGTCCACGGGCTCCAGCTTCTGGTTCTGCAACGGCGACAAATCACACCTGATAAAAACAAAGATTCCGGGATTCTTCAATGTTTCAAACATCACGGCGGCCATTGCCGCCTGTCTTGAGGCTGGGCTCGCTATCGACAGCATAATCCCCGCCGTTGAGGAGTACGAGGGCGTCAAGGGACGCTGCGAGGTTATTCCCACGGGACGCGACTTCACCGTTATATGCGACTATGCCCATACTCCAGACGCAGTTGAGAATATCCTGAAAAGCGTCAGGGAATACACCGAAAACCGCCTTATATGCCTCTTCGGCTGCGGCGGCAACCGCGATGCGGCAAAGCGTCCGAAAATGGCGCAGGCTGCTGCAAAATATGCGGATAAGCTCATAGTTACCTCGGATAATCCGAGAAATGAAGCTCCCGAGGCTATAATTGACGACATACTTGCGGGACTTGAAGGCGGGTCTGCTGACTACGATGTTGTGGTGGACAGGAAAGAAGCTATATTTCATGCCTTGAAAATTGCTGAAAAAGGTGATATAATAGTTCTTGCGGGCAAAGGCCATGAGGACTATCAGATACTTGCGGGCATGGAGCATATCCATTTCGACGAGAGAGAAATAGTTGCAGAGGGCCTTAAGCTTCTCGATAAATAAAGTTAAACAGGAGTTGTCGGTATAAAATGTCTTTCTGGGTAATAAATCTTATAACAGCGCTTTTATCGTTTGTGATAGCGGGAGTTTCGGGTATATTCCTTGTACCCTTCCTGCACAGGATAAAGTTCGGTCAGCCGATAAAGACTGAGGACGGACCGAAGTGGCACGCGAAAAAGCAGGGGACTCCCACAATGGGCGGTTTCATGTTCATAATATCGACGGTTATAGCGGCGATAGCGGGCTACTGGCTGTACAGGTGGAAAACGGGCATCGATACCACGGACAAGGAGAGCTTCAAGGCGTTCTATCTTGTCCTGAGCTGTATAGTTTACTCGGCTTCCTTCGGGCTTATAGGATTTATCGACGATTATACCAAGGTGGCAAGAAAGAACAATGACGGGCTGACGCCGTGGCAGAAAATCGCCATGCAGCTCGTTTTCTCCGTGGGCTTCCTCATTGCGGTGCGCTGCTTCGGGGATAATTCCACAAGGATAGACCTGGGCTTCTGGAGAAGTCCTTCACTGGGAATATTCTACTATATACTGATGATAGGCCTGATAATCTATCTCACCAACGCCGTGAATCTTACGGACGGAGTAGACGGCCTCTGCGGCTCGGTGACCTTCGTTGCCATGCTGATATTCACGGTATGCTGTGCTATACTGAAAAAGAATGAGATGACCTGCTTCACCATGGCGCTGGCAGGCGGATGTCTCGGCTTCCTTCTCTGGAACCTTAACCCCGCAAAGTGCTTCATGGGTGATACGGGTTCAATGTTCCTCGGCGCAGCGGTAACGGGCGTGGGACTTGTGCTCCACAAGCACCTGCTGATACTTCTCGTTGCCATAGTATACATCATAGAAGCGCTTTCCGTTATGATGCAGGTGCTCTACTTCAAGTATACCAGGAAAAAGTACGGAGAGGGCAGACGTATCTTCAAAATGACTCCTATCCATCATCACTTTGAGATGAGCGGCTTCAGCGAGTATAAGATAGTGATAACTTTTTCGCTCTGCGGCATTATTTTCGGAATTCTGGGAATAATTACACTGCTGGCATTCTGATATAACGAAACAGGTCAGACCATAAGGAGGAAAAATGGCTGCAAGCAAAACTGAAACCAAAAAGCGGCCCGCACTGACGGGTATATTTTCGGGCGGCAGAAAGGGCGACCTCAGCCTTTCGTTCTTCGCTTATGTAATGATACTGCTGGTCGTGGGTATCGTAATGATGTCCTCGGCGAGCTATGCATGGGCGTACAGCGAGCACGGCGGGGACGGCCTTTATTATGCCAAGAATCAGGCGAAGAATGCCGTTATCGGCTTCGCTGCCATGATCTTCTTTATGAAGATGGACTATCATAACTTCAAGAACCTAAAGCTGCCCGTGCTCAAAAAGCTCAATATAGCGGGTCTTATGTACATCACGGGAGCAGTACTCCTTATCGCTGTTCTTGCCATAGGCAACGACGAAGGCGGTAACATGGGAGCAAGGCGCTGGATCGACATCGGACCTTTCAATCTCCAGCCCTCCGAGGTGGCGAAGCTGGCTCTCATAATCTTCTTTGCCTACAGCATGGAGCACGACGGCCGCAGGATGAACACCTTCAAGACGGGCATACTGAAATATGCGGGGATCCTCGGTGTATACGTACTGCTGATAGCCCTCGAGAAGCATATCTCAGGTATCATACTTATAAGCACTATAGCCGTGGCAATGATACTCTGCGGCGGCGTTAACAAGAAGCATTTCATTGCTCTCGGCGCAGCAGCGCTGGGACTTATCATAGCATATATCGGCTGGAAGGCTCAGGTGCCCGACAGCTACGTTGCGGTGCGCATAAAGTCCTGGAAGGACCCCTTTGCCGATAAGCTGGGCGATACATGGCAGACTGCAAATTCCCTTATCGCTATCGGTTCGGGCGGACTTTTCGGACTCGGACTCGGAAACTCCCGTCAGAAGTACCTCTATCTCCCCGAGACAAAAAACGACTTCGTTTTCCCCATTGTCTGCGAGGAGCTCGGCTTCGTGGGAGCTCTTGCCATAATTATAGTATTTTTCCTTCTCATAGTGGAGGGCTATTCTATCGCGGTGCGCTGCAAGGACCGCTTCGGTATGCTCATAGCGGTCGGCATAACCACTCAGATAGGCATACAGACTGTCCTCAACCTTGCCGTTGTAAGCAATCTGATACCTAATACAGGTATCAGTCTGCCTTTTTTCAGCTATGGCGGTACGGCACTCATAATGCAGCTGGCGGAAATGGGCATAATGCTGAATATCTCGCAGCAGAGGTACTATCCCGACGAGCAGCCGGCGGAGAAAAAGAAGAAAAAGAGATCAGGGCGCAGCGAAAAGAAGGCTGAGCCAAAAGGAGCATGAGCATGAGTGAGGGTGATTTTAAGGTTCTCATTGCCTGCGGCGGTACCGGCGGACACATAAATCCCGGTCTTGCCATCGCCGATATAATCAAGGACGAATATCCCGGTACGGAATTTCTTTTTGTGGGAACTCCAAAGGGTATGGAGGCTAAGCTTGTACCGAAGGCAGGTTATAAGCTGGAGACCATTAAGGTTGCGGGCTTCCAGAGAAAGCTCTCTCTTGAAAATATAGGCAGGAACGCAAAGGCTCTTGCATATCTTGTCACATCGGGCAGGAGAGCAAAGCAGATCATCGAGGGCTTCAGACCCGACATCGCCATAGGTACGGGGGGATACGCCGCGGGACCCGTTATACGCAAGGCTGCGAGAATGGGCATACCTACGGCCATACATGAGCAGAACGCATACCCGGGAGTAACAAACAGGCTGCTTTCAAAGGAAGTGGACTATGTTATGCTCACCGTCGAGGAAGCGCTGAAGTTCATGGACAAGAGTAAATTCGAGTACAGCGTTACGGGACTTCCCGTAAGAAGCAATATAAATACAATGAGCCGTGCCGACGCCAGAAAAAAGCTGGGCTTCGATGACGGCTTTACCATACTTTCATTCGGCGGCAGTCTGGGTGCAGGCTGCATAAACGATACAATGACCGATGTTATCAAATGGCATACGGGCAAGGACCTTGCCATAAACCATATACACGGCTACGGCGGCATGGGAAAGGACACCTTCCCGAAAGCGATGAAGGAGGCGGGCATACCGCTGAAATCCGACAGACTGCGTATCACCGAGTACATAAACGATATGGACGTGTGCCTTGCGGCCGCAGACCTTGTTGTCTGCCGCTCAGGAGCTTCCACTCTTGCAGAGCTTGAAGCTGCGGGCAAGGCTTCCATACTTATACCGTCGCCCATAGTTGCGGGCAATCACCAGTACCATAATGCCATGGTGCTGGGAAATGCGGGGGCAGCTGTTGTGATTGAGCAGAAGGACGTTACCTCCGAGCGCATGATCGCAGAGATCGAAAAGCTCTGCGGCGATACTGCAAGGGTGAAGGAAATGTCCGAAAGTGCCGCAAAGCTCCATCTGACGGATACAAATGACCGTATCCTCAACGTGGTTGCGAAGCTTTTTGCAAAGAGTGATAATGGAAAAAGGTAAAAAAGTCGAAGTCGGCGGCACTGTCCTTAACGTTTATACCGAGGGCAGCGACCCCGCTACCATAGTTTTTCTGTCGGGCGGAGGAGTTACCTGCCCGGTGCTTGAATACAAGCCCATATACAGGAGAATGTCCGCAAAACACAGGATAGCTGTGATAGAGAAGGCGGGCTACGGTTTCAGCGGGAAAATGAAAACTACCCGCACCGTTGAGAATCTTGTCTCCGAGGACAGGGAAGCGCTCCGCAGGGCAGGCATAGAGCCGCCTTACGTTCTTGCCGCTCACTCCTATTCGGGCCTTGAGACCGTATACTGGGCGAATACCTATCCTGACGAGGTAACGGCAGTCCTCAGCATGGATATGGGTATACCGGATTATGCGGTATTGCAGGCCGAGGAAGTGTCCGACGCAAAGCGGGACAAGCTCCTTGCAAGACAGCACAGGCTGATGAAACGTATAGCAAAGGACGGACTGCTGGCAAAGCTTTTCAGGAAAAGGACCGAAAATATTTCGGGGCTTCTTACCGGGAGCGAGCTCACCGACGAGGAAAAACAGATTTACCGCCGTCTTTTCTATAAAAATCTCGCAAATGACGAGTATATAGAGGAGTCGCGGCTGATGACCGCGAATGCGGCGGCAGCCATAGCCACGGGAATTCTTAAATGTCCCTCCTGCTTTTACATAAGCGACATGAAGGGAATGTGCAGGCAGAAGACATGGCGTCAGGCCGGACTGGAATACGCGGAAAAATGCGGAGCCGAGGTACATCTCTCCGACAAGGGGCATATGATGTACGCGGTAATACCCGACGAGATGTCTGAGACCTTTGAAAGCTTTCTTGCTGCGCACGATATAGGCGCAGAGTAACATATACACACCTTGCGGCATACAATACAAAAAATGCTGTGGGGTGGTCGAATGCAGAAATTTACTATTACGGGCGGCAGGCGCCTTAGGGGCGAGCTTGTCCTTCAGGGCAGCAAGAACAGCTCGCTGCCTATTATGGCGGCAGCTCTGCTTTGCTGCGGCGAAGCTGCGCTTCACAGCTGCCCGAAGCTCACCGACGTTTATGCGGCCTCGAGGATACTTAACTGCGTAGGCTGCAAATGCAGCTTTTCCGGCAATACTGCGGTGATTGACTCACGCAGCATTGACAGCACGGATATACCCGAGAGTCTCATGCACGAGATGAGATCGTCCATAATATTCATGGGAGCCATGCTCGGCAGGGCGGGGAGCTGTACGGTAAGTGTGCCGGGAGGCTGCGAACTCGGTCCGCGGCCCATAGATATGCACCTGTCCGCGCTGAGGAAAATGAACGTGGACATACGCGAAAACGGCGGCGCTATCGTTTGCAGAGCTCACGGCGGGCGTGCAAAGGGAGCCAGGATAACACTTGCTTTCCCCTCGGTGGGAGCTACCGAAAATGTGATACTCTGCGCGGTAACGGCTGACGGTGAGACCGTTATCAACAACGCTGCACGGGAGCCCGAGATATGCGATCTCTGCGGTTTCCTGAGAGCCTGCGGAGCAGAGATCCGCGGCGACGGCGGCAGCAGTATAGTCATAAATGGAAAACAGCAGCTTCACGGCTGTGAATATACAATAATGCCCGACAGGATAGCGGGAGCCACATACCTCTCTATGGTGGCCGCCGCAAAGGGCGAGCTAATACTTACAAACGCCTGCATACCCGAAATGGAGCCCTTTTTATCGGTGCTGGAACAGACGGGATGCAGTATCAGTACATTCAGCGGAAAGATATACCTCAGAAGCGGTACGCGGCTGAAGGCGGTGAAGGACAGGATAAGGACAATGCCTCATCCCGGCTTTCCCACAGATGCACAGGCTGTACTCATGGCGGCTCTTGCGACAGCCGAGGGCACCAGTCTTTTCGAGGAGAATATCTTCGACTGCCGTTACCGTCATACCGACGCTCTTGTGAAAATGGGCGCCGATATACAGGTAATGGGCAAAATAGCGGCAGTCACGGGGCGTGAAAGGCTCCACGGAGCCAATGTTGAGGCTACGGATCTCCGCGGCGGAGCTGCTATGGTCACAGCGGCGCTCTGTGCCGAGGGAAGATCTGAAATATCAAGAATATGCCATATTGATAGAGGATATGAAAAAATGGAGGAAGCCGTAAGACTTCTCGGCGGAGATATGCGCAGGGTCTGAGGCGGAAGGAACTGGAGAAAATATGAAGGACGTCGAAAAAACAAGTGTCGAAAGACAGAACAGCCGCAAAAGGATAAGGCGGCGTCAGAGATGGATGAATGTCTACGGTCTCGTGGTGCTGCTTCTTGTGGTAACTGCTGGTATAACCATAAGCTATACCTTCCTTTTCAATATCAACGAGATAAGAGTTGCGGGACAGTCGGATATGTATTCGGCTGAGGAAATAGTAGAGGCCTCGGGAATAAAGGAGGGCGATAACCTCCTCCGGCTGGACTGTGCAAAGAGCGAACAGCGTATACTTGACGAGCTGCTCTATGTTGAGACGGCAAAGGTGAAAAGGGACTTCCCGTCATCGCTGGAAATAACGGTTTCGCGCTGTATACCTGCATTCAACGTCAACTATGACGGCGGCACGCTCCTCGTGAGCAAGAAGGGAAAGATACTTGCGGACAACGGCTTTATAACTCCCGATCTTCCAATAATTTACGGACTCGATCCCTCGGAAAGGACTCCGGGAAGACTCGTTGCCTCGGACAACGAGCACAAGAACGACGCATTTACCGAGCTTATCGCAAGCATGGTGTCCATGGGAGAAGACAAGATCTCCACGGTGGACATGAGCGACGAGCATTCGATAATAGTAAAATACAAGAACAGCATGATATTCAAAATGGGCAACTGGAACGACGTGGAGTATAAGCTCAACCTTGCAGAGACCGTTATGAACGACGAGAACGTAAAGGGCAAGAAGGGCTATCTCACGATGATAGGCACAAATCAGTGCAGCTTCAGGACCAGTGACGATCCTGCGGCTGTCCCAGGCATAATCGAGCCGACAACGGCTACCCCTACAGATGAATACGGCTATCCCATAATACAGGGCGAGCACGATCCGAAGCAGGAGGAGCAGTTCATTGAGCATAACAATAACCTTACCACGGAGCCGACTACTACCGCAGCTTCATGGACTCCCGAAGACAACACCCAGCAATGGCAGGAGGACGGCGGGCAGTGGCAGGACAGCGGCTATGACGACGGCAGCCAGTGGCAGGATTACGGAGACTACGGATATGACACCGGCGGAAGCGGTTACGATGACGGTTTACAGCAGCAGTGGTAAAATCATTATGTACAAAATGCTGAAAAAACAATGCTCTATATTGTTAAATTCGCAGAAAATAAAAAATGTTTAATTAGGACTTGAAAAAAATGCACCGATATGCTAAAATATAAAGTGTATTTATAGGTTAATATATAAAATTGATAAATTTTGGATAATAAATAGTAGGAGGAGTTCAAATGTCAGATTTCAATTATGAGGAAACACTCGAACCCGATGTTAACATAAAGGTCATCGGTGTTGGAGGTGGCGGCGGAAATGCCGTGAACTGCATGGTAGATTCCGGTGTCAATAATATAGAATATATCGCTATCAACACGGACGCAAAGGCGCTCAACAAGTCCAAGGCAACAACAAGGATACCCATCGGCGCTAAGCTTACAAAGGGCAGAGGCGCAGGCAACAAGCCCGAGATCGGTCAGAGAAGTGCCGAGGAGAACCGCGACGAGATCGAGACACACCTCAAGGGTGCCGATATGATCTTCATTACAGCGGGTATGGGCGGCGGAACAGGCACAGGCGCTGCTCCCGTAGTTGCGAAGATAGCAAAGGAAATGGATATTCTCACGGTTGCAGTCGTTACAAAGCCCTTCCTCTTTGAGAGAGAGCAGAAAATGGCTCAGGCTGAGAGAGGTATCGCAGAGCTCAGGAAGTATGTTGACTCCCTTATCGTTATCCCCAATGAAAGACTTCTTGTGGGACTTGACAAGCCCCTTACAATGATGCAGTCCTTTGCACTGTCGGACGACGTTCTCAAGACAGGTGTAAAGAGCATTTCGGATCTTATCGTTGAGGAAGGCTACATAAACCTCGACTTCGCAGACGTTTCCACTATCATGAAGGATGCAGGCTATGCTCACATGGCTATCGGCCACGGTACCGGCAAGGACAAGGCAAGAGACGCTGCGAATGCAGTTATCTCCAGCCCGCTGCTTGAGACATCTATCTCCGGCGCAAAGAGACTCCTTATCAATATCGCTATGTCCGAGGATATTCTTTCATCCGATGTTGACGCAGCTACAAAGATGATCACCGATACAGCTGCTGAGGGCGTTGAGTTCATCTTCGGTACAGCCTTCAAGGAGGATATGCAGGACGAGATGACTATCACGGTTATCGCTGCCGGCTTTGACGATGTTGATTCGCCTGCTGCGACGACTATCGAGGCTTCAAATCCCGAGGACGAGATCATTCCTATCGATAATCCTCTTATCGACGGTCTCGGATTCGGCGGTCCCAGCACACAGAGACCTGCATCAAGCAGTCAGGATTACGATCTTGACGATATATTCAAGATGCTCGGCAACTAATAAGAATATAAGCGGCTCGGATGAGCCGCTTTTGTTTTATGTGGAAACGGCTTAAAACCGTCATGACAAAAGGTTTTGACAGCGAATTTGCGTCGAATGCAAAAGATGTTTGGTTGAAAAAAATCACATTCTCTGCTATGATGAGTTCAGACAGGGGAGATGCCCCTGCGGAAAGGAGTGAAACGTATGGAACTGAGCAAAAGGATAAAAGAACTGAGAACGGAAAAAGGCTGGTCACAGGAGACACTGGCAGAACGCGCGTATGTCAGCCGCCAGACTATATCCAACTGGGAGACTGAAAAGAGCTATCCCGATGTTCATAGTCTGCTTATCCTCGGTGATGTGTTCGGCGTTTCTCTCGACGAGCTTATCAAAGGAGATGTTGATACTATGAAAGAGACTGTTACAAAGAATGACGGAAAGGAAATGAAAAAGCTTTATAATCTTGCAGGTATGACAACACTTGCAGCTCTTGCATCGGCAGTGCTTGCTTCTGTACTGAACGCCGAGCCGCTGAGATTGTTGTTTGCGATGCTTACCGGTGCATTTTGGGTAGTCGCATTTATAGCATTTCATAAAATGGGGAAAATGCAGATGGAGAACGACGTTCAGACTTATCGCGAGGTCATTGCGTTCATGAACGGCGAAACTCTCGATGAGATCGAAAAGGCAAAGGAGCTCGAAAAGCGAAAGGGCTTGAAAAAGAAATATATTCTGACTCTGGCTTTGGTTTTAGGTATAGGCCTGGTGGTGGAATTCATCGTATTTTTCGTCATGTTTCTGGAGAGTCGGGGGTATTTTTTAGCTTGAAGAAATTATCCTTCGGCATTTTTGGCAATGGATATAAAAAAAGCATATTTCGTATAGATTTTATATTTACAAATTGTAACTTAATGAGCTGATATGACGTAATATGATAAAGATGTTTACTGTTTTATTAACGCGCGGTATATTTCAACCTGTTTTTATAGTAAATTGCACTAAAATCAATTTAAATTTTCTACATCTGAATAGTTGAAATAATATAACCAATATGTTATAATTTATGTAAGGCATAATCAGCAGAACCTGTATTCTTAGACTGTGAAGGCTTGAATATATGCAATATCACCAAAACACGCCTTCTCAGTGACGGAGTATGGGTTCTTATTCCTTAATTTTTTACCTCGGCTTGACGGGGGGAAATGGAGTGTACCAACCATGGATGAACCAACAGTATTAAGAGAAACCAAGATCGGTCAAAAAGGATTTATCAAGGAAGACGTTATTACATACCTTGATGAGCTCAATTCAAAGATCGTCGCACTTGAGGACGAGCTCAAGGCGGCTAAGGCAAATGGTCCTTCAGACCCTCAGGAATTAGCGAAATATAAGAATCAGGTCGAGAACCTTCAGGAAAAACTCAATACTTCAAATAACGCTTTAAGAGCTGCCAAGAAAGAGAACGAGGAGCTTCAGAAGACTATCTCACAGCTAAAGGCCGGCGGTGCAGGCGGTCAGGCTAACGCCCAGACCGTTGCTGCTCTTGAGGCGGCAAAGAAGGAGATAGATACTCTCAAGAACCAGCTCAAGGCGGCTGAGCAGAAGGCTGCTGCCGGCGCTGCAAATCCGCAGGCAAATGCACAGACCACAGCTGCTCTCGAGGCTGCAAAGAAGGAGATCGAGGAGCTCCGCAACCGTCTCAAGGCTGCCGAGCAGAAGGCTGCTTCCGCAGGAAATGCTGCCGCAGCAGGCGGTGCTGCCGATGCTGAGCTTTCAAAGGCTAAGCAGGAGATAATAAAGATCTCCGACGAGCTTGTTGCCAAGAACAAGGAGATCACAGACCTCACCTCCAAGCTTGACGCTGCCAAGCGCGAGGCTGCCGAGAAGGCAGAGGCTGCCGCTTCCAAGGAAGCAGAGATCACCAAGCTCAACGGTGAGATCGCAGAGCTCAAGGAAAATGCCGCAGCTTCACTTCCTACATTTGATATGGGCGCTCTCTTCACAGAGGCTCAGAAGAACGTTAATCAGATCACACTTCAGGCCAAGAAGGACGCAGACGCCGTTACCAAGGAGGCTAACGACAAGGCTGCTCAGATACTCAAGGAAGCTAACGTTGAGGCAGAAAAGGCTGTTGCAAATGCAAATGCAGCTGCCGAGACCTGCATCAAGGAGGCCAACGATCAGGCTAAGTCAACCGTTGACGAGGCAAACAGCCATGCAGACAAGGTAAACGAGATGTCCAAGACTGTACGCGAGATGCTCCTCACAGAGATCGAGAGCATAAACAGCAAGTTCACAGACATCGCTTCTGTACTCAATAACCTTACAGGTCAGTGCTCTGGCAGAATGAACGAGGCACAGAACATCATCGGTGAGGCGCGCAAGACCCTCGACGCAAAGTCTGCCGGCCCCGGAATAAAGAAGGCTGAGGCTCCCAAGGCTGTATTCGAGGCTGCAAAGGCTCCGAAGGCTGATCTTTCCGATCTTGCATCGGCAAAGATCTCCGAGGCTTCAAAGTCCTCAGGCGGATTTGACAACAATAATAAGTTCGGCAACAATAACAATAAGCCCGCTCCCGCACCTGCACAGGCTGCTCAGAATCAGCAGAACAAGCCTCCGCAGAACAACAAGAGCGCAAGCTTCAACTTTGATATGGCTGAGCTCCTCAAGGCTGCCGAGGAAGAGGCTGCCAAGGATTCGTAAAAAAAGATCATCTCCGTCTCCCTGCGGATATGTCTGCGGGGAGACGGCAAGATAATGAATTGTATGGTTAATGCGGATTGTTGGGTGGATAACTTGCTTGATTTTGATTTCAATTTGAATGAACTGAACAGCAAAAGCGATGAAGAGCTTGCAGAGCTGGGAAAAAACGATAAAACAGCTGCCGCTGTTCTTATATCGCGCTATTCAAAGCTTATTTTCATTAAATCGGAAACCTATGCAAATCCCGAGACCGACAGTGACGACCTCTATCAGGAAGGGCTTATAAGCCTGCTGAAAGCCATTGACGCATTCGACCCCCAGAAGGGAGTGAAATTCTCCACCTTTGCCGAGGTGTGTATCGTCAACAGGATGAGGACCCTCTCCAGAAGATCCGTCAGGAACCTTTCCCTTGCCGAGAGCCTTGATGAGGAGAGTGCAGAGGATATATTGTCAGTGGAGGAAACTCCCGAGAGCATTTACTTTTACAAGGAATACTTTTCCGAGCTGTGGAAGAATATCTGCTCGGTGCTGTCTCTGACAGAACTCAATGTGCTTACTCTGTGCGTTCAGGGGCTGAGCTATAAAAGTGCGGCCGAAAAGCTGGGCATAACGGAAAAAGCTGTTGATAACGCCATGCAGAGAGCGAGAAGAAAGATACGTGCAGTAATGCACGATCCGAATTGAAATATGACCGTGTAGCTCAAGCCAGAAGAGCGTTGTTTTACAAAGATGTGGGTGGAAATCCAACCGTGGTCGAAAAAATTTAAGCGAGGTATTGTACTATGTACGAAGACAAGACATTAGTTTGCAAGGAGTGCGGAAACGAGTTTATTTTCTCCGCAGGCGAACAGGAATTTTATGCAGAGAAAGGCTTCGTTAACGAGCCCCAGAGATGCAAATCATGTCGTGACGCAAGAAAGAACGCAGGCAAGGCTGAGCGTGTAATGTACACAGCGGTTTGCGCATCATGCGGCGGCGAAGCAAAGGTTCCTTTTGAGCCCAAGGAAGGAAGAGCTGTTTATTGCAGCGATTGCTTTGCAAAAATGAACGAGGCGTAATTAATGAGACCAAAAGCACAGTCGGAAACGGCTGTGCTTGGTTTTGTTTATGCGTACTGCGCAGGCAGTGCGCTATTTTTTGAATGAGGTGGCGGAAATGCTTGATAAAAGATTAATGAAGATAGCTGAGCTTGTCAGCGGAAAGGGTGCCGCAGCAGATGTGGGCACGGATCACGCTTATCTTGCAGCAGAGCTTATAACGAGCGGCAAATGCAGGAGGGTCATAGCCTCTGACGTGAAGGAGGGTCCCCTTGACTCTGCACGGGCAACTGTGGAGAAATACGGGATACAGGACAAGGTGGAGCTTGTGCTCTCCGACGGACTGGAAAAAGTTGACCTTAACGGCGTGACAGATGTTGTAATTGCAGGCATGGGCGGCGAGACTATTGCGGATATAATCGGAAGATGCGTTTCCAACCTTGACGGCGTGAGAATGATACTTCAGCCCATGACAAAGGCGGAACTGCTGAGAAAGAAGCTCTATGAGTATCAGTTTGAAATAACCGGTGAGTATACAGCTGAGGATAAGGACAAGCTTTATGTTATAATGGTGGCGGAAAAGGCTCCCGACGGGAAGCTTCTCACCGAAAACGACGCGCTGTACGGTTTTTTTGATGACGACGAAGCAGCAAGGAAGTATCGCAAGCGGGAGGCTGAGCGCCTTGCAAAGGTTGGAAAGTCCCTTGAAGCCGCAGGAAAAGCAGAAGAAGCGCAGCACTATGCTGCTCTTGCATATAAAATGGAAAACGGAACAGACAGCGTGAAGATAAACAGCATCTATGCCTGCCTTGACAGCATTTATCCCTTCTCCGCACAGGACAGCTGGGATAATTCCGGACTTCTTGTAGAGAATTACGATATGGAGTGCAGCAAGGTGCTCCTTACTTTGGATATAACCAACGAGGCAGTCAATGAGGCTTCGGAAAAGGGGGCGGAGCTCATCATCTCCCATCACCCGGTTATTTTCGAGCCGCTGAAAAGGATAAGGCGGAACACTCCCGTTTTCACTCTTATAGACCGCGGCATTGCGGCAATATGTATGCATACGAACCTTGATATATGCGACGGCGGCACTAACGGAGTGATACTTGACAGGCTGTCGGAGCGGTTTGAGCTTTCGGGTGAAGCAGAGCCCTTTGAGGAGCTGGGCGACGGCAGACACTACGGCTGGATAGTTCAGCTTGCACAGCCTGAGGTGCCCTCTGTATTCGCTGCTGCCCTCAGGGATATATTCGGCTGTGAGTATGTACGGGTGAGCAGCAGTGCAGAAAGAGTATCAAGAATAGCTTTCTGTTCGGGCTCCGGCGGTTCCATGCTCGGCATCGCGGAAGCCAAGGGCTGCGACGCCCTTATCACGGGCGACGTGAAGCACGATGTATGGATAGCGGCAAATAACAGCGGCACAGCCCTGTTTGACTGCGGACATTTCCACACGGAGAACATCGTTCTTACTAAGCTCCGCAGTGTGCTTGAAAATAAATTCCCGCAGCTGGATATTGAGATAGCTGAGAGCTCCTCCGATCCCTGTGAATATGTATGAGGTGAGGGCATGAGTATATTTATATGTCCGGTCTGCGGCGAAAAGCTGGAAATAAACGGCAATGCCTATGTGTGTCAGAAGCGTCACAGCTTCGACATAGCGCGGAGCGGCTACGTTAACCTGCTTCTTTCGAAGCATATGGGAAAGACTGTCCACGGTGACAACAAGCTCATGGTGCAGGCCAGAAGGCGCTTTCTGGATAAGGGCTACTATAAGCCGCTGTGCGACGCCCTCTGTGAAGCGGCAGCGGCTCATTTCAGCGGAAAGGTGCTCCTTGACGCAGGCTGCGGCGAGGGCTATTATACCACCGCAATTTTTGACTGTTTTGACAAGGCGGATATTGCGGCCGAAATGTACGGTATCGACATCTCGAAAGCAGCTGTTGAATGTGCGGCAAAGAGATGCGGCGGGATAAGCTTTGCGGCGGCGAGCGTATTTCATATCCCCGCCGGGGACAGCACCTGTGATATGCTGGTCACCCTTTTTGCGCCCTACTGCGGCAGTGAGTACCGGAGAGTGCTGAAAAAAAGCGGCATAATGATAATGGCGATTCCCTCGGAGGAGCATTTGTGGGAGCTGAAGCAGGCAGTCTATGACACTCCCTACAAAAACGAGGTCAAGCCCTATGAGCTGGAGGGCTTTGAGCTTATAGGGAAGAAGCACATAACCTACGATATGGAGCTGACCTCCCGTGAGGACATAGAGGCTCTGTTTGCCATGACTCCTTATTACTACCGTACAAGTCCGCAGCAGCGCGACCGCCTTGCAGGATATGACAGCCTGCGCACAAAGGCGGACTTCGAGCTGCTTATTTATTGCGCTAAGGGATTGACTGACAGCGCATAAAATGTTATAATATAAAGTTGTGAGACCATGCGCCGCGGTCAGAGGATAATGAAGGGTTTCCGCATTCGACCTCATATTCAGGAAAAGGAATGATCTTATGGCTCTGGACGGAGCTTTTTTATATGCTGTAAGGAAAGAACTCATGCCCCTTATAGGCGGCAGGGTAGAAAAAATACATCAGCCCTCCCGCGAGGAGGTCATTATATCCATACGTACCCGCAGCGGCAGCAGAAAGCTGTATATTTCTGCAAATGCAGGCAGTGCCAGAGTTCATCTTACGGAAAATACCGTTGACAATCCCCAGACCCCGCCCATGTTCTGTATGCTCCTGAGAAAGAAGCTGGGCAGCGGAAAGCTCACGGATATTCGTCAGGACGGTCTGGAACGTATACTGTTCCTTGATTTTGAGTGTGTAAACGAGCTCGGGGACATTGTTACCGTCACGCTTGCCTGCGAGATAATGGGCAGATGCTCAAATCTTGTCATCGTCAGTCAGGACGGCAGGGTGATCGACAGTATCAAGCGTGTTGACGAGGAGATGTCCCGTGAAAGGCTTGTGCTGCCCGGAATGAAGTATACTCTTCCTCCGAGGGACGACAGGCTGGATTTTCTTACCGCCGTTCCCGATGAAATAGTGGAAAGGCTACGCAGTACCGAGCCTAAGGAGCTTTCAAAGGCTCTGATACGGATATTCGAGGGAATATCTCCCGTTCTTGCAAGGGAATGGGCTTTTTTTGCGGGCAGGGGAGCCCACCTTGAAAGCGACACTGTAGGCGGCGATCAGCTGGATCGTCTGCTCTTTATAATAAAGAGGACGAAGGAGCAGCTTGAAGGCGGCGAGTGCTGCTTTTCTGTCGTCAGCGACAAGGAGGGTCAGCTGAAGGATTTTTCCTTTATACGGCTTTCCCAGTTCGGCACTCTTATGTACACCAGGGAGCTGCCAAGCGCCTCGGAACTGCTGGATCATTTCTATTCTGAGCGTGACCGCGCATCCCGTACAAAGCAGAGGGCCAACGATATTTTCAAGCTGCTTGTAAATCTTACGGAGCGTACATCAAGAAGGATAGCGGTGCAGCGCGAAGAGCTGGCTGCCTGTGCGGACAAGGAGCACGCAAAGCTCTGCGGCGATCTTATCTCCGCCAATATGTACCGCATACAGAAGGGCGACAGCACGGCTGTGGTGGAGAACTTCTACGA
Source organism: Ruminococcus sp. (assembly GCA_017519415.1). Lineage (GTDB taxonomy): Bacteria > Bacillota > Clostridia > Oscillospirales > Ruminococcaceae > Ruminococcus. The sequence continues at coordinate 46,312 of JAFWSI010000012.1, read as the reverse complement.
CGAGAGCTGTCCGCAGATCACTATACCTCTTGACGTCAGAAAAACTCCTGCACAGAACGCCCAGCATTATTATAATGAGTACAAGAAGTCGGTTACCGCCGAGGAAAAGCTGGCGGTACAGATAGAAAGGGGCGAGGAGGAGCTCCAGTATCTTGACAGCGTGTTCGATTCGCTGACAAGAGCTTCCTCTGAAAACGATATTATCCAGCTCAGGCTTGAGCTCCGCGAGCAGGGTTATGTTAAGTATGGGGGCGGAAAGGCTAAGCCTCCGAAGGCTCTGCCGCCTGTGGAGTACAGATCCAGCGACGGCTTCACCATACTGGTGGGCAGGAACAACAAGCAGAACGATCAGCTGACACTGAAGTTTGCAGAGAAGTCGGACATATGGCTGCACACTCAGCTCATAACTGGTTCCCATACGCTTATACTCACCGACGGGGCGACTCCTCCCGACAGGACCATAGAGGAGGCGGCCGTTATTGCGGCGGTGAACAGCAGCGGAAGAAATTCGGGACTTGTGCCTGTGGATTACTGCCTTGCAAAATTTGTGAAAAAGCCGGCGGGTGCAAAGCCGGGCAAGGTCATATTCACGAATTACAAGACCGCATTTGTGAAGCCCGACGCCGAGCTTGAACAGAAACTGAGGGTATTATGAAGAGGATTGATACGGATTTCTTTCACCGCGATGTGCTTGAGGTCGCTCCCGACCTTGTGGGGAAGATAATGGTGCACAGGCTTTCCGACGGTACGGAGCTGAGGGAACGCATTGCAGAGGCCGAGGCCTACCGCGGCGAGGAGGACAAGGGCTGCCACGCTTCAAAGGGCAGGACAAAGCGTACCGAGCTCCTTTACGGAGAGAGCGGAGTCATATATGTATATCTCTGCTACGGTATGCACTGGCTGATGAATATCATCACCGGTGATAGGGAACAGCCTCAGGGAGTGCTCATACGTGCAGGCGTCCGTTATGACGGGCCTGCAAAGCTGACAAAGAATATGCGTATCGACGGCAGCTTCAACGGCGCAAGGCTGAAGGACTGCCGCGATGTATGGTTTGAGGACGACGGTTACCGCCCGGAGCTGAGGACAGCTCCGCGGGTAGGTATCGACTATGCGGGGGATTACTGGAAGGATATTGAATGGAGATTCATTGACAACAGTGAAGAAAAGGCTCCCGCGATCCTGGAAATCCAATGAAAAAAGCTCAGAACAGTTGGATTTAGCAATTATTGCGCAAAATTGTTCAATTATTGCTGAATTAACTTTAAAAATTAATAAGAAGGTGAAGTAAAGGTAATGAAAGTGTTATAATTCAGCCAATAATAACATAATTATGACAAAGGTGCTTTGCCCCTTTATCAAAGGAAAGTGAGACAGCTGATGACAGTATACTCTTGAAACAACGTATTACAGACAAAAAACAGCAATTGACACAGCTTTTTCAGATGAAACCAAAAAATGGTTAATTCTGAACTTTATTAAGACTATTTTAAGAAAGTGTCGATATAATATAATCAAATGGTACGAAAGGAGTGTGAGACTCCGGGCAGGGAACTGCTTCGGAGGCGGATATGGCAATTAATACATTCGCTCGTAAAGAAATCAAATTCCTCCTTAATATGGATCAGTATCACGGACTCATGGAGGTCATATCACAGTATATGAACCCGGATAAATACTGCGTAGGCGGTAAAGAGTACGGCATTTACAACATTTACTATGATACACCTGACGACTACCTTATCAGAGAGTCGCTGTCAAAGCCCTACTACAAAGAAAAGATCAGACTTCGCAGTTATTATTCTCCCGCAGCTCCTGATGATACGGTATTTTTGGAAATAAAAAAGAAGATCGGCGGTATCGTTACAAAGAGGAGAGTCTCAATGACTCTTGCCGAATCCGATGAATATTTCCGTAATCGCTCAAAGCCGGAGGTCACAAAGTATATCACCGAGCAGGTCTTCAGGGAACTTGATGTTTTCCTCGACCATTATCCTATTGTTCCGAAACAGTATATAAGCTATCAGCGTGAGGCTTTCTTCGGAAAGGACGACGGAGATTTCCGTCTTACCTTTGACAGAAAGATCACCGAACGCCGTTACGATCTCGGTCTCAACTATGAGAGCTACGGAAATTACATTATCGGAGCTGATCAGAGGCTGATGGAAGTAAAGGTTTCCAACGCTATACCCGACTGGCTGGTTGAAAAGCTGTCAGAGCTGGGCATATTCAAGACCAGCTTCTCAAAGTACGGCAGAGCTTACCAGAATTTCGTAAGGACTCAGGTCGAGGACGCTCAGCAGGCGTCCGGTGCCAGACGTATTTACATATCGGGTATATCGATGGTGAAGCATAACATCTTAATGAACAGGAGCGTATGATTTTTATGTTTGAACACGGTTTTTTCGGGAATGTACTTTCAAAGTATTATGATTCGGGCGATTCGGTGATCAACAGCAGCGGAGGCGCTTTGGATACCATAAAGCCCGGTGAATTCTTCCTCTGCGTGGGTGCGGCACTTGTGATAGGCTTTCTCATAAGCCTCATCTACATAGTTACTCACAGAAAAGAGGGCTATTCACAGAGCTATGTGCTCACTATGATAATGCTTCCCACGATCGTTTCACTGATTCTTCTCCTTATCAATACCACAGCGGGCGCTCTGAGCCTCGCGGGTGCGTTCACGCTGGTTCGATTCCGAAGCGTGGCGGGAGATCCGAAGGATATAGCTTACATATTCTTTGCAATGGCGGCAGGCGTTGCCTGCGGTATCGGATATATCGGATTCGGTATCGTATTCTTCGTGATCCTTGGTATCGTGATGTTCATACTCAGCGAAACTGATTTCGGCGGCTGCAAGAAGAGACATATGACTCTCAAGATAGCTATTCCCGAGAACCTTGATTATCAGGGCTTATTTGAGCCCGTTCTCGGAAAGTATACCACTTTCTACAAGCTCAGAAGAGTAAAGACCACCAATTTCGGTACATTGTTTGAGCTTATCTACAGCGTAGACGTCATGGAAAATATCGATCAGAAGAAGTTCGTCGACGAGCTCCGTGCTCTCAACGGCAACATGACGATAAATCTTGTTTTCTTCAAGTATGACGACAAGATCTACGAGAATTAATTTTTGACATCTTCTAATTAAATATACCCTCACTTTCCGAAATTGTCAGACTAACTACCCGTAGTCTGACAAATTTCGTATATGGGGAAAAAAGGAGAAATGGCTTTATGGGATATAGAAGGATATTGGCAGCAGCGGCTGCATTTGCAATGATGGCAACAGCTTTTTCGTGCGGCAAAGAGGACAAGAAGGCTTCGGAAGTGACCGACAGCGGTATCGTTACTGAGGATACCACGGAGAGCGGAAGCGCCGATACGACAAAAAGCAAGGACAAGTCGGACAAGAAGGAGGACAAAACCACTACTGCCAAGGAAAAGGACAAGTCCGGCAAGGATACTACCACGACCAAGGCGGACAGCAAGAGTACTTCCGCTGCAACAACTGACACGAAGAACGGCTCCTCAGGCGGAAGCTCATCAGGAGGGAACTCCTCCGGCGGAAACAGCTCCGGAGACAGCAGCAGTTCCGGCGGCGGAAACAGCTCCGGAGACAGCAGCAGTTCCGGCGGCGGAAGCAGTGAGGGCTCATCGGGCGAAGAGGTCAAGGAGTACACAGCAGAGGTAACTCTCGGAAGCTCCACCACTGTAAAGGGCAGCAACGTGACTGTTAACGGCTCTGTCATTACGGTTACGGGTGCGGGAGACTTTATCTTCAGCGGAACTCTCAGCAACGGCCAGATCGTTGTTAAAACAGGTGCAGCAGCAACGGAGGATAAGGTAACGATCGTTCTCAACGGCGTGGATATTAACAACACCAGCGGACCTGCTATCTTTATCGACGAAGCCAAGCGCTGTACCGTGAAGCCGAAGGAGGGCTCGGTGAACTATATCAGCAGTGATGTTGAGAAGAAGGGCAACACGGACACGGGAGCCATATTCTCCAATGATACCATAAGACTGAAGGGCAACGGCGAGCTTAATATCACGGCAACCGCCTCTCACGGAATCAACAGTGACGACGACGTTATCATCGAGAGCGGCACATATAATATCAATTCCAGAAAATCGGGTATCATCGCCAACGATGATATTACCATAAACGAAGGTACAATAAGCATCAAGGCGGGTACCAACGGTATAAAGTCCAAGGGCACCCTCAATGTCAACGGCGGCTATACCGAGATCTCCGGCGGAACCAAGGAAGAAAAGAGTTCAATATTTGCAGCACGCTCATTCAGCTACAAGAAAGGTTATCTTTATGCGGCAGGAAACAAGGTAACTCCTCCCACTTACTCCGATAATCCTTTTGTAGTAGTAGATCTCGGAGATTCGTACGATGCGGGAACCACTGCGGAGATCTTCCTCAACGGCGGACGTGTTGTTTCCATGGAGCCTCATAATAATTTCCGCTGTCTGCTCGTACTCTCACCTGATATAGCAAACGGCAGCAGCTTCTATACCGTCGTAGGCGGTGAGCGCAGTGATGATTTCACCGTGGGAAGCGGAATGAACGAGTTTAAAGTTAAGTAAAAAAGAAGCTTCTCGTAACCTGTTGTAAATAAAGAATATCAGAAAACAAATTTACATAAAATTAACTTGAAAAAACATGAAAAATGAGACAAAAGTACACAATAATTCATTTTAGTGTATAATTGTATATTGTAAAAAAGCCTGTTTTGCAATATAATAAATACAGCAAATGAAGAAAAATGATAGTCAATGTCAGGTACCCTCCCCTCTCATGTGCTTGATATTGAGTATTAGTTCACTTGCACGCCATAGAAATAGTTTTGTCAAGTAATAAAACTAACCCCTTTCATTTGTAATTTTTTCATGTTTTCTATTCTCAATAACTTATTTTAACTTATTGTCTATGGCTCGACCCACAGTGCTAAACGGCTGAGGCCGTTTGGGTCGAATTATCCGCTCCTTGCGAGCGGAATTTTTTTGGATTATGAAATTTGCGTGAAATATTATATAATATGCTTGACAAATTCTATAATCAGTGATATTATATATATAAAGATAGAAGGGAAGTGATCCGGCAGTGAAAAAAAGCGTTTACAGTCTCGTTCTTATGGACGATGTCATAAAGGCCGTGGATCAGCAGGCTTACCGGCTCGGTACCAGCAGGTCCAACCTTATAAATCAGATACTTGCAGAGCATTTGTCATGTGTTACTCCCGAAATGCGCATGAGGGAGATATTTGAACAGGTTGCGGAGCTCATGAGCAGCAGCTTCCGCATACAGGAGCAGCGCTCTCCGTCTCTTATGACCGTGAGGACGGCTCTTGAATACAAGTACAGGCCCACTATCAGCTACAAGGTTGAGCTTGAAAGAGCTCCTGCGGAGTATCTCGGCACCCTCAGAGTGAGTATACGCACGCAGAGCAGCACTCTTATCGATATGTTCCACAGCTTCTTTGCCTACAGGGCGAAGCTCGAGAATGCCTACCTGTCAAGGCTTGGTATCGATGGCTACAGCTGTGAGATAGGCGACGGAAGCTTTTCGAGGAAACTGCTTAATACCGGAGAGCTCAGCGGGGAACAGGCAGGCGCAGCTATCGGCGGATATATAAACGATCTTGACCGCGCTGTCAAGACCTATTTTGCGGCTCCCGAAAGCTTCGGGGAAAATGCTCCCGTACTTGAAAAGAATTACCGGACCCTGCTGGAGCATTATATAATATAGCAGAAAAGCGTAAGTAAGGATAAATATGTAAAAGAACGGAGGATATTATTATGAATGCAGAGAAATTGACTCAGAAGTCTGTTGACGCTGTAAGGAAGGCTCAGAGCATTGCTGTTATGCAGTCCAACTCTGTTATTGAGCCCATACATCTCCTTGCAGGACTTGTAAGACAGGAGAACGGCCTGATACCGCAGCTCCTGAAAAAAATGAATATAGATGAGGATATATTTGACAGTGAGATCGAGAAGAAACTGAACGGCCTCCCGAAGGTAACGGGAAGCGGCAGGAGTAGCAATCTCGGTATCTCTGCGGAGTGCGACCGCGTTCTCACCAATGCAGAGGGCATTGCTTCAAATATGAAGGACGAGTTCGTGTCTGTTGAGCACCTTATGCTTGCGCTCATTGACTGCAAGGACAGGGAGGTATCTCAGCTTTTCGGCACATTCAATATTACAAGGGACGGGTTTCTCAGCGCTCTTATGTCCGTCAGGGGAAATACAAGAGTTACCACGGAAAATCCGGAGGACACCTATGACGTCCTTACAAAATACGGTCAGGAGCTTGTCGGGCTCGCCCGCAGGAACAAGCTCGACCCCGTTATCGGACGTGACAGCGAGATACGCAACGTTATCCGCATACTCTCAAGAAAGACGAAAAACAATCCTGTGCTCATCGGTGAGCCGGGCGTCGGAAAAACTGCCATTGCCGAGGGACTTGCCCTTCGTATCGTGGCGGGAGATGTCCCCGACAGTCTTAAAGACCGCAAGGTATTCTCCCTTGATATGGGAGCTCTCGTCGCGGGAGCAAAGTACAGGGGCGAATTCGAGGAGCGTCTGAAAGCTGTCCTCAATGAGATAAAGAACAGCAACGGACAGATACTCCTGTTCATAGACGAGCTCCACACTATCGTGGGTGCAGGCAAGACCGACGGAGCTATGGACGCAGGCAACCTCCTCAAGCCTATGCTGGCAAGGGGCGAGCTCCACTGTATCGGCGCTACCACACTCAACGAGTACCGTCAGTACATCGAGAAAGACCCTGCACTCGAAAGACGTTTCCAGCCTGTTATGGTTGACGAGCCCAGCGTTGAGGACACTATTTCTATCCTCCGTGGTCTGAAGGAGCGTTATGAGGTATTCCACGGCGTCAAGATAAGCGATAACGCACTTATTTCTGCGGCTGTGCTGTCCAACAGATACATCACCGACAGGTTCCTCCCCGATAAGGCTATTGACCTCATTGACGAGGCCTGCGCTACTATCCGCACGGAAATGGACTCGATGCCAACGGAGCTGGACGTTATCTCCCGTAAGATAGTACAGCTGGAAATTGAAGAAGCCGCTCTGAAAAAGGAAAGCGACAATATCTCCCAGGAGCACCTCGAAGAGATACAGAAGGAGCTTGCGGAGCTCCGTGAGAAGTTCAGCAGCATGAAGGCAAAATGGGAGAACGAGAAAAACGACATTTCCGCCGTTCAGAAGCTCCGTGAGGAGATAGAGCGCACAGGCGGCGAGATAGAAAAGGCAGAACGTGAATATGACCTCAACAAGGCGGCAGAGCTGAAATACGGAAAGCTGCCGCAGCTTCAGAAAGAGCTGGAGGAGCTTGAAAAGCAGGCCGAGCATGATGTTGAGAACGGCAGGCTGCTCCGTGACAAGGTAACTGAGGACGAGATCGCAAAGATAGTATGCCGCTGGACCGGTATCCCTGTTTCAAAGCTCATGGAGGGCGAAAAGGAGAAGATACTGGGACTTGAAGGACTGCTCCACAAGAGAGTCATCGGTCAGGACGAAGCAGTTACCAAGGTAAGCGAGGCTATCCTTCGTTCACGTGCGGGCATACAGGCTCCCGACAGACCTATCGGTTCGTTCCTCTTCCTCGGACCTACAGGCGTGGGCAAGACCGAGCTTGCAAAGGCACTTTCGGAGATACTTTTCGACGACGAGAGAAATATTATCCGTATCGACATGAGCGAATACATGGAGAAATTCAGCGTAAGCCGTCTGATAGGAGCGCCTCCCGGATACGTAGGCTACGACGAGGGCGGTCAGCTCACAGAGGCAGTCCGCAGAAAGCCCTACTCGGTAGTTCTCTTTGACGAGATAGAAAAGGCTCATCCCGATGTGTTCAATATCCTATTACAGGTGCTGGACGACGGACGTATCACCGATTCCCAGGGCAGGACCGTGGACTTCAAGAACACTATAATCATACTCACTTCTAATCTGGGCTCGCCCTATATCCTTGAGGGTATCGATTCCAACGGCGAGATAACAGAGGAAGCCCGCGCACAGGTTGAGGGACTGCTCAAAACACAGTTCCGTCCCGAGTTCCTGAACCGTCTTGATGAGATAATTTTCTACAAGCCTCTCACCAAGGATAATATAATGAAGATAGTTGACCTTATGCTGGCTGACCTTCAGAAGCGTCTTGACGACAAGCATATACGCATAAATGTAAGTGAGAAAGCAAAGAATTATATCGTTGACTGCGGTTACGATCCAAACTTCGGAGCAAGACCGCTGAGAAGATTTATACAGCGCAACGTGGAGACCCTTGCTGCCAAGAGGATCATCGGCGGCAATCTCTCCGCAGGCGATGTTATCGACATCGATCTTGACGAGAACGGAAGGCTTTCGGCTGACTGAAAAACAATGAAGAAGCATTCTGCGGGGACGGTGTGAAAGCTGTTCCCGCAGTACATTTTTTATCAGATTTCAAGGCGGGGTTTTCCTTTATATTTCGGAATAAAACGGTGATAATATACAAATAGTAAATCGTTTGCTGCCGCTGAAAAAAGCTGTTAACGCAGAATAGGGAAATTCTATCGCTGTTTTGAATAAAAAACAGGGTGCGAATCGCTAAATATAGGGCGAAATGTCATTTTTTCGGGATTGTCTTGACAAAATGGAATAAAGGGTATATAATTCAATTATAAAATCTTATTTATGGAGGATAATCACTATGACAAAGACCGAATTAATCAGTGCAGTTGCTGAGAAGGCTGACTTCACAAAGAAGAATGCAGAGACAGCTGTAAACGCAATCATCTCAACTATCACAGAGACCCTTGCAGGCGGTGAGAAGGTTTCCATCGTTGGCTTTGGTACTTTTGAGGTTCGTGATCGTAAGGCTAAGCAGGTAATCAACCCTCAGACAAAGAAGAAGATGACTGCTCCTGCATCAAAGGCACCCGCTTTCAAGGCTGGCCAGGCACTCAAGAACGCTGTAAACAAGTAATTCTAAGGAGGATAATATCATGCCAGATAACAAGACTGCAGAGAAAAAGGTAGCAGAAACAGCTCCTGCTCCTGCTGTGGAGAAGAAGGCTGCTCCTGCAAAGAAACCCGCTGAAAAGAAGGCAGCTCCTGCAAAGAAGCCTGCTGAGAAGAAGGCAGCTCCCGCAAAGAAGCCTGCTGAGAAGAAGGCAGCTCCTGCAAAGAAGCCTGCCGAGAAGAAGGCAGCTCCTGCAAAGAAGCCCGCTGAAAAGAAGGCAGCTCCCGCAAAGAAGGCTACTGCTGCAAAGAAGCCCGCTGCTAAGAAGCCGGCTGCAAAGAAGCCTGCTGCTCCCAAGAAGCCTGCAGCTTCCGTAGAGATCAAGGTAGAGATCCAGGCACTTGGTTCGGCTGTGAACACAGATCAGCTCGTTGCCAAGGCAAAGAAGGCTTCAGGTGTAAAGGACGTCAAGAAGGTTGATGTTTATGTAAAGCCTGAGGTTAACAAGGTTTACTACGTTGTTAACGGCAATACATTTGGCGATTTTGATCTTTTCTAAGAATTTCAAAGCTCCGCTTTATGCGGAGCTTTTTATTGTCTATAGCTCTGAAATAAGGAAAAGCAGCTCAAATGAGCTGCTTTTTCATTTATTCCTTTATGGGAAGCTCGGTTATGCCGAGAAGCATTATCTGTATCGCCTGGGCGTCCTTGTTGCTTAAACCGTTTGGCGTGCCGCAGCAGTCGCCGTTGATACGTCCCTGTTCGGTGATATGGTGGGGGTCGCTGCCGTTTATACCGTACTTATTCGGATTTGAAAGTGACTGCATTATAAGTACAGCGTCTGCCATATCAACTCCCTTGTCGCAGTTTGCGTCGCCGTAGAGTATATTTTGTGCGGAGGTAGTGGTTGTCGCCTTTGAGGTGGAAGCTGTCGTTGTCTTTGAAGTGGTGGTCGTAGTTGCTGTCGGCTTGGTGGTGGTAGAGGTTACCTCTGAGGAGCCGTTTGTAAACAGATCCTTTGGAAGCTCTGAGAGGGTTATACAGAAATCGCTCTTGTAAAGTTCCGTCAGCGTCTTGGGGTCCTGATACTCCTTGCCGCGGAGGAACTCCGCCTGTTCGGAATCGTACCACGGACAGAAGTAAAGCCAGTAAGCATGCTCCACAGTCATATTTGAAAGGCTGGGAACGGTATCGTTCTCAGGCATGGACACCATTTTACTGCCGTTGACCCACTTGTTGAGAGCGTAGAATATACCTGCCTCAGCGTCCTCGTTGGGAACGCCCTGCTGCTTGCCGTCGTGGCGGTTGTACTGGCAGTTGTACTTGTCGAAGCCGACTATATCGACCCTGTCGTCGCCGGAGTACCATTTTGCGGAGCTCTCGGACCACGCATAGAGGTTCTGCTCCCATATGATGTTATGGAGACCGTACTCGTTTGTGAGAGTATCCTGAAGGAACGCCCACAGCTGATTGTACACGGCTGCGCCCTCCTTTGCCCACCAGAACCATGCGCCGGAGCCGTCAAGGGGATCGCTCGTTTTGCTGGGATTGCCTTCCGCCTCATGGAAGGGGCGGAAGATAAGAGGTACTCCTGCGTCCTGGAGCTTTTTGATCTCTGCCGCAAGGTTCTTCATGCAGAGCTGGAAGTAATCGTATTCCATAGTGCCCTTTACCATACAGTTCTTTGTAACGAAGTCGGTATTTTCGGTATAGGTGGTTTTTCCGAAGTCGAGAGGCTCGCCGAGGGTATAATCTGACTTTTGTTTAGGAACGTTTATATGCCATGAAGCTGTGCATATACCGTTCTTATTTTTTGTCCAGTCTATCATGCGCTGAGCAACGCCGTCGTCCCACGCGTAGCAGGGACAGTAGCTTCCGAAGTCAAATCCGCGTATTGCAGGCTCTTCGCCTGTGAGCTCCTTTATGTATCTTACCTCGTAGTCGTAGTCGTTATAGGTGTAATTGCGGTTCTGAGTGCTGTAGGTATATACCTGACCGTCGGGACCTGTACAGTGCCACGGGAATTTCTCGCCGCTTTCGGTCTTGTCCCAGCTCTCCTGATCTATTACATACTCCACACCTTCGGAGTCAAGGCACTTGTCCGCATTCGCGTCATAGCGGATAGTTGTCTGAATGCTGTGACCGCCGCCGTATATCTCCTGCTGGCCAGAGAGGATATTCTTTCCGTAAACGCTCTTGAGATAAGCCATGAGAGCCTTTGCTTCGGGTGTAGCGTCCTTGTCAACAGGGGTTCCGCTTGCCTTGGAAAGGTCGGGGAATGCCGCATGGTCAACAGTGACCTTGTCTATGGCCATGTAGCCGTATTCACAGATGAACTCTATGGTGTTTACGCCCTTGTTCATGCGTACCATACCGAAGTCGTAATCCACCCACTCATCCGAATATGCGGCCTGAGTGATGTATTTTATTCCGTTTATGGATACGGCCTGCTGCCTGCCTTCCTGATTGAGTATCTGCGCACCGCGGACAACTATGGAGTACATACCGTCCTCGGGTACGGTGATCTCAAAGGAAGCGGGCTTTGCCGTGAAGTAGAAAAAGCCCTTTCCCGAATAGCCCGGGATCTCCGTATTATAGATGTCTGTCCACAGCTCCGCGTCCTTCATGTCCTCACCCTCGATAACGTAGGGAAAGGCGGTTGCAGCGTCTTCACCTGCCGCGAATGAGCCTGACAAAGCCGGGGTGCTGCACTGGACAGCTGCCATTATGCCCGCAGCAGTGAGAGAGAGGGTTCTTTTAAGCTTGTTTTTCATGTTTTTTCCTCCTTTTAATTATGTGCCTGTATTTCTTTATTTCAATTATATCGTCTTTTATAGGGAGTGTCAATAGTTAATGGATAGGGCAAAACGTAGAAAAAACAGCATAATTTAAGCTCGTTGCTTAAATTATGCCTGCTTATAGCATTGGAGGGAGCCTTTTGCCTTTCCTAAGGGGAAGTCTCTGACCTATTGTGCTATATGTCCATAAAAGACAGCTTCTCATTATGCATGTCTACAAAGTTAGGAAGAAAGGCAAGAAAATTTAATATCTGTTAGCGTATAATGAATGTAAGGGATATTATACTGCCCTGAAAAGGAGGAAAAAAATATGAAAAAAGGAAAGCTTATATCATTGCTTCTGTCAGCTGCCATATGCCTGAGCAGCCTGCCGTTCATCACAGCAAGCGCACAGACAGATCAGCCCGCTGAAGCAGCAGTCACAACAGTGAGTGCAGACGGCGAAGCTTCCCCTGAGGATACTGCTCCTGTCATGACTACTGTACTGCCTGTCCCGTCCACAGTCACCACGACTGCCGCTGCGGCAGATGTTTCCACTACGACTACCAGCGTTGAGGAGGTATGGAGGTGGGGAACAGGAGTTGACCACTTTGCAAGTATAAAGACAAAGCCCACCAAGGTGATATATAACGAGGGGGAGGAGCTCGACCTCAGCGGCCTTGTTGTAAAAGCCTATCACCTTGCCAACAGATATTCCAATCTCGGACGGGTCGAATCCGTAAGGACCGATTATGAATGGGAGGTCACGGATATTGATCCTGAGTACATCACGATCGAGACATTGTACGGAGAGCCTGTCGATAAGGATTTTACCGGACTTACCGGCTATGATACATATGTGGTAAGGATAGGTGCGGATTACGGAATGGCTGAGCTCAGTGTTGCCGGCAGTGAATATAAAAAGACAGTATATGATACCGATACATTCAGCTTCAGGGTATACATAAACTCTCCCGACAGCGACAGCAGGTTCATTGGTATAGATAATGCAGAGATCGAAGACTTCTGGCATACCGGAGCCTTGCCGGGCAATAACTTCATAATCAAGGACGTGGGAGTTTTTTCGTTCAATGCTGATTCCGTCGCGAATGTAGGTTATAATATAGATTACAATTACTACAAGGGAGATATAATCAGCGGTGTGCTCTTAGTGAATTGTGAGCTGAATTATATAATCTGCGGTGATATTGAGATACTCAAATACGGAGGCGAGGCAGGCGACGCAAACTATGACGGCGACGTCGATATGGCGGACGCGGTGCTGATAATGCAGTCCATAGCCAACCCGAACAAATACGGTCTCTACGGAACGGATCCTCACAGGCTTTCAAAGAGGGGGGCAGCTGTAGCCGACATCAACGGCGGCGGACTTACTTCGTCCGACGCTCTCGAGATACAGCGTATGCTCCTCGGAGTTATTGAGTCATAATAATAAAAGCTCGGAGACAATGTGTCTCTGAGCTTTTTATGTTATTTGTCATTGTGCTTTATGCGTTCGTAAATGCAGAAGCTGAGCCGGAGATCCTTGCGGCGTCTGCGGCTGACGAGACGGAACTCCTTTTCGCTTATGGCGGGGAAGAAGGTATCTCCCTCTATTTCGTCGTCGAGCTCCGTGAGGTATACGCGGTCGGCGAGCTTGAGCCCTTTGGAGTATATACCCGAACCGCCGCAGAGGAATATCTCTCCCGAGGGAGAATTTTCTGCGATATATTCCTCAGCCAGCTGTACAGCTTCGCTGAGGTCGCGGGCGGTGCAGAGCATTCTGCCCGAAAAGCTGCGGCTTGCGGACACCACTATATTATACCTGTCGGGAAGCGGCGAGCCTATTTCCTCATAGGTCCTGCGTCCCATTATGACTGCACCTCCGCGGGTGAGTCTGCTGAAGTATTTTCTGTCCTCGGGAATATCCCACGGTATCCTGCCGTGAGCTCCTATAACGCCGTTTTTAGCGGCTGCTGCAATTATGTTTATCATTTTCAAGCCTTTCAAGAAGCTGCTTTACAGTGAGAGAAAGCAGCGGATGTCTGTAATAGGGAGCTATCTGGGCCAGCGGCCTGAGCACGAAGTCCCTGTTCTGCATATCGGGGTGCGGGACCGTCAGGTCCTTATCATCAATAATGTCGTTATCGTAGAATATAAGATCAAGGTCAAGAGTACGGGGTCCCCAGTGTATCTCGCGGGTGCGGTGAGCGTTGTTCTCTATGGACTGCATAAGTGAAAGCAGTCCGTGAGGGGACAGCATGGTCTCGCATATGAGTGCGCCGTTGAGAAAATCCTCCTGATCCGTGAAGCCGTAGGGTTTTGTGACTATAAGCTCCGAGCAGCGTATATTCCTGATATGCCTGCTGCTTTCCAGCTCGCTGACGGCGCAGTCGATATAGCTCTGACTGTCACCCATATTTGAGCCGAGAGCTATAACGGCGGTATGCCAGCCGCGGCTTATCCTTACCGATACCGAGCGGAATTCCATATCTATGGGAGCCTCGGGCTTGCGCACTTCTATGTCAGTCTGCCTTACGAGGGGATATTCCCTGAGTATAGCCTCAGCTATCGCCTGAGCTGCTGTCTCGATAAGGCTGAATATATTTTCTGTCATTACCTTGCCGATAAGGGCACAGACGCTGCCGTAATCCACGGAGCAGCCGAGACTGTCAAGGAGCCCTGCCTTTTCGGTATCGACATAGAGGACGGCGTTCACATAGAAGTTCTGTCCCTGTATATTCTCGTCCTCAAATACGCCGTGACGGGCGAATATTTTCAGCTCGTCAATATATATCTTATCCAAGCTTGTATCCTTTCATTACTGCCAGCGTCATTTTTACTGCGCGGGCGTTTTCTTTTACGTCGTGTACCCTTACCATTGCGGCTCCCTTCATCACTCCTATCACGGTAGTGGCAAGGGTGCCCTCCAGCCTTTCCTTAGCCGGGAGATCAAGGGTGAGACCGATGACGGATTTCCGTGACGTGCCGAGGAGCACAGGGGCTCCCAGGAGCTTTCCGAATTCGTCGAGACGGTCTATGGCTTCCAGGTTGTTTTCAAGGCTTTTTGCAAAACCCACACCGGGGTCGATAATTATATTATCCGAGGAAATGCCCGCGCTGAGTGCGGTGAGCATGACCTTATGCATATCCGAGATCATTTCATCAAAGAATACGGAGTAGGAAACGTTTCTGCGGTTGTGCATGAGACAGCAGGGAAGACCGCTGTCGGCGATGAGCCTTGCCATTTCGCCGTCGTCGTACTGAAGTCCCCATATATCGTTTATCATGTCCGCTCCCGCCTCTATGGCAGCAGCGGCTACCTTATGCTTGTAGGTATCAACGGAAACAGGGACATCGAAGCGCTGCTTTACCGCCTCGATGACGGGAGCAGTACGCTGTATCTCTTCGTCGTCGGTTATCTGAGTGTAGTTCGGGCGGGTAGACTCACCGCCTATATCGATAATATCGGCTCCGTCTGCTATCATTTGCCCGGCATGGAAAAGAGCAGCGTCCATACTGCTGTACTTTCCGCCGTCAGAGAAGGAATCGGGAGTGACATTGAGTATGCCCATTATTGAGCAGCTGTTCTGTGTATCAAAATCCTTTCCGCCTATTATCAAGGCTCACACCTCCAGTTCGGAATTGCGCTTTTCGGCAGGCCAGTTGCACTCCTTCTGTGCCTTGCAGGCAAAGCACAGGCGGGATCTTTTGTCGGCTGCGGCAAAAACCGCTTCCAGCGGGGTATTTGCCGAAGAGCCGCTGCGGTGGGTGCAGATCATGCCGAGTATCGCCTGTCTTGTGTCATCATCGCAGTCCGTACCGTCAAGGATACGTTCTGCGACTTCCACTCCCGCTCTGTCGTGGGGGACGCCGCTGCGGTACTGCTCCCCACGGCCTATATCGTGGAGCAGGGCTGCGGAGTATATAAGATCGCGTGAGGCCTCGATGCCCTTTTCAAGACACATGATAAGGGCTATCCTTGCCACGGCAAGAAGGTGCTCCATATCATGGCGGCAGAAAATGCGCTCTGCCTCATATTCGCGGATAGCTTCCATTTCCCTGAGAAACAGGCTGCTCCGTATGATGCTGTTTGCCAGCGGGAGCTGCATATCACCGATGATACCGCTCTGTTCCGCTATATTATTGCTGTTTCTTATCATTTGGCAGCTGATACCTCCGTAAGCAGTAATCTCTGTCAGATAATTATATCACAAAATCCGGAGGAAATCAAGGCGGGCATGAGCTCAGTCCTTGATCTCGTATCCGAGGTAGTCTGCGAAGAGACTGTATACCGCGGGATACCTTTGCCTTGTGCGGAGCGGCTTCAGCTCCGTATCCGTGAAGCAGTGGGAGGAGCTTCCCTCAACGCATATTTCTCCTGTTCTGCGGCTGATGATACGGTAGGAGAGGTGAAGGGTAGTGCCGTTGAACTTTGTTATCTTAGGGTAGACTGCAAAGGACTCGTCAAAGGTGAGAGGGCGCTTGTAGCTGCATTCCACGGAAAGGACAGGCATGAGAATGCCCATGGCTTCTATCTCCTCAAAGGGCATTCCTGCCTCGCACATGAAGTGGACGCGGGTCTCCTCGAATATGCGAATGTAGTTTGAATGGTGCATGATATTCATTTTGTCGGTCTCATAGTAGAATACTTTTCTTTCGTACGGCCTGATATTATTCAAAAAAATCTTCCTTTCCTTCAGAAAATATGTTATAATGTTCTTGCGGATACGCAGATCGCAGCTCTGCTCCCCGCAACCGGACGATTATAACATAACGAATAGCTTATATACATTAATAACGTATTTATCCCTGAAAACGGAGGTGGAACATGAAGCTCAAAAAGCTGCTCAGCAGTCTTCTCAGTACAAATGCGGCATTTGTCATACTCCTGCTGCTCCAGATAGCCTTTCTCATGCTTGCGGTGGCAAGTCTCGGAGAGCGATTCTACTTTATTTATTTCGCACTCATCGTCCTTGATATAATCCTTGCGATATATATTACCAACAAGAACGAGCCTATTTCATACCGTGTAACATGGATAATCATTATAAGTATCTTTCCTCTGCTGGGAGGAGTTTCCTACCTTTTCATCAAGGTCTCGCAGCAATTCCCAAAGTCTATAGACCTGAGGAACCAGAAGCAGACCAGGGAGCTCCTTGTGCAGGACAGGCAGGTCATGAAGGAGCTCGAAATGAGCTGTCCCGATTCTCTGAATCTGGCAAGATATGTTTCAGGGTACGGCCTTTATCCCGTTTACAGGAATTCCATTACGGAGTATTTTCCTCTCGGCGAGCTTCAGTTCCAAAGGCTCGTAGACGAGCTTGAAAAAGCGGAGCGGTTTATCTTCCTCGAATTCTTTATAATATCCAGAGGCTATATGTTCGACGTTATGTCGGAGCTCCTCATACGTAAGGCCAAGGCGGGGGTAGATGTGCGTCTTATGTATGACGGTATCGGAACAGGTATGTTCAATTCCGTAAAGCCCTTCCGTAATCTTGAAGCTAACGGAGTGAAATGCAAGGTATTCAATCCCTTCCGTCCCATGATCTCCTCAGTGCAGAACAACCGCGATCACCGAAAGATAGTTATTATCGACGGACATACCGTATTCAACGGCGGTACCAATCTTGCCGACGAGTATATAAACCGCAGGGAGCGCTTCGGACACTGGAAGGACACCGCAGTTATGATAAGGGGTCAGGCAGTATGGAATTATACGGTCATGTTCCTTCAGCTATGGGAAAAGGCGGAAAGCAGCGAGCTGCTTAAATTTGCCGCAGAGCCCCGCGGACTTGAGTCCATACTTGCAACGGACGGCTTCGTGCAGCCCTTTTCCGATTCGCCCCTTGACGAAGAGCCTGTGGGCAAGAGAGTGTATCTTGAACTCATAAACAATGCCCGCAGCTCCGTATGCATAACCACTCCCTATCTCATACTCGACGAGGAAATGACCAACGCACTGGGCTTTGCCGCCAAAAAAGGCGTGGACGTGAGGATAATCACTCCCCATATTCCCGATAAGTGGTATGTCCACATGATAGCGTGGAACAACTATGCCGCACTTACTGAAATGGGTGTGAAGATATATGAGTACACTCCGGGATTTATCCATGCCAAGACCTGTGTTGCAGACGGTAAGACTGCTGTGGTGGGGACCATCAATTTCGATTACCGCAGCTTCTATCTCCATTTTGAATGCGGAGCAGTACTGTATGAATGCTCCGTTATAGGCGAGATAGTCAAGGATTTCAGACGGACTCTTAGAAAGTCTCAGCTGATAACCTCTGAGGACTGCGCTTCACGTTCCGTTTTCAAAAAAGCGGCGGGAGCGGTGCTGAATATGTTTGCTCCGCTGCTCTGACCGTTGAATTCATCTGCGAGGATACTGTAAACGCAGACGTCCGAGAGCCCCTGACCGGTTAGTTCGGCGCTGCGGAGAGTTCCCTCGAAGGTCATACCGCATTTTTCCATGACGCGGCCTGACGCAGTATTGCGCAGGTCGTGTCTTGCTTCTATGCGGTTTGCTCCCACCTGACGGAAAAAGAAGCGTATGACCTCTCTCAGGGCTTCGGTGGTATAGCCCGTATTGCGGAAGCGAGTTCCTATACAGTAGCCAATCTCCACGGTGCCTGTCAGGTCATCGGTACGTGCAGCGGATATTGTACCTATGGGTTCGTCGGTATCCTTTAAGGCGATGATCCAGTGATACCAGCGCTTATCCTTGTATTTCCCGAGCCAGAAGCTGCCCAGCTCTTCCGTTTCGGAGAGACTGCGGTGAGCGTTCCAGCGCAGATATTTTGTTACCTCGGGATCGTTTGTCCAGTTGCGGTAGGCGTGAACTGCGTCGGCTTTTTCATAGCGCCTGAGCCTCAGCCTTTCCGTTTCCAGCGGTACCGTACCGCAGTGCTTAATAATAATCATTGTTCCTTCTGACCTTTCAGTGGGACTTTTTTATGCCCTGTCGTAAAGACAGAGCCGCTTGTTTTGATTATCTGTAATGAATGCGCTGCATTCCATTATAGCATATAAGCGAAGCGATATGCTATAATTTCCCGATTGCAGGGAGCAGATCTGTGATCTGCGTATCTGCAAGGGCTTTTGATTATTATAGCATTTTTATGCCCTTTTTTCAAGAGCCGAAATGGCAGCAAAAAAGAAAAATCAGCCGACGGAGGGTGTCGGCTGATCTCGGTGGGGAGAGTTTGATAAAGACATTGCTGTCAGGTTATTTCTTCGACTCTTACGTTGCTGATGTAAACTGTGGCAGTTGAGCCGCGTTTACCCATATTGAACTCAAGACGGCCGTTGTTGTCGTCCTTGTCCTTCATCTCAAAGTCGTATGTGAAGCTCTGCTTCTCTGTTGTGAGAGTGAGCTTTGTGTCCTTCAGATAGCGTATCCAGCCTGCTGAGGGTGCGGAAACGCATACCACTATATCGCGTTCCTCGTCTGCGTATGCGTCGAAGGTCACACGGTATTTCTTACCTTTTATCATTGGAAGATCGGGCTGTACCAGCTGTACTGAGTATTCCTTGGTACCTTCCTTTTCAGAGGTTATGACGATCATGTTGTCCCTTATCTCGGCAGCTCCCTCGCCGCCGTCGAAGAGCAGGAACTTCCAGTTAACATCGTCGGTCAGATCCTCTGCCTCTGAGAAATCGCCGTTGAATATGAAGTTGCCGTCCTCCTGAGCCTGACGGAACTCCTTTTCGGGCTTCTTTACATTTGTATCGTAAGCGGGCTTCTGATAAACTCTTACATAGTCAACCTCAAATTCCGCTTTGTCAAAATCGGTGGAAGCGTCGGGATTGCCGGGCCATGTACCTCCGACTGCAAGATTCATCTGTACGAAGAAGGGCTGATCGAAGGGAGCGGGATAGGGCTTCTCCTCCTCGCCCTGAACGGCTGTGAACCAGTCGTTTGCGGTATTGTAGAGGTTGCCGTCGATGTACCAGCGTATCTCGCCGGGCTCCCATTCTACCGAGTATTCATGGAAGCTGTCGGCATAGGTCTGGCCTTTAAGACCCCATGTGCCCTGTATCTCGCCGTGGGGTTCTCCGAAGTGGAGGGTGCCGTAGGCGGTGGAAACATCATTTCCGAGTACCTCCATTATGTCGATCTCGCCGCATTTTGGCCACTGACCGTAGTGTCCCTCGTCCTTGGGCATCATCCATACAGCAGGCCACAGTCCCTGTCCCACAGGCACCCTGGCGCTTACTACCACCTTGCCGTAGGTGAAATCGGTCTTGTTCTGACCTGTAACCTTACCCGAGGTATAGTAATCCTTACCGTTCTTGTCGGACTTTATGGCCTTGATGACCAGCTTACCGTCGCGCAGGAAAACGTTGTCGGTGGAGGTGGTGTATTCCTGTAATTCCTCATTTGTCCAGCCGGGCTCGTGGGGTTCATAGTTCCACTTGCTCTCGTCGAGAGTGCTGCCGCTGAACTCGTCGTTCCAGAGCAGGGAATAGCCGTCCAGCTCGGGGACCTCCACAGCCTCTGTCGCTGCCTCGGTCGTGGTCTCGGGATCCTTTCCCGATCCCGATGTATTATTTCCGCCGCAGCCAACAGTGCAGGTGAGCATTGAAAGTGCGGAAACTATCGATAAAGCCTTCAGTTTTTTCATGTTTTTTCTCCTTATGGGCAGTGCGTTTGTTAGCTTATGGCATTATTATAGCTTTTTACTCTGAATATTTATAGCAAAATGGACTGATTTATAGTAAAGTTATGATATAATCAAGCCGCATCTCTATTGAGATGCGGCCTGGATTTATCAGCCGTAACCTGTACTTCGTACCGTCCAGTCATCAGTACCTTTTCTACGTTCAAGAATAAATTGATAACCATCATGAGTTGTTCCTTCTTGCCAGTCGTCATTTTGATGAAGGAAAGGAGTGCGCTTAACGTAAAAACTTGAAAAAAACCAGATAATATCGTAATCAGAGTCGGGTTCCAAACCTCTCTGTGATAGGTCATCGCCTGCATAGCGAAGTTCTCTGAGTTCGCAGTTTGTAAATGATTTTTTAAAATACTTCTTTATACATTCTACAGCGTCATTAAAATCCTGCTCTGTGAAAATATTTGATTCTTTTTGCATTAAAACGACTTTATCCGCGTTCCCAGCGGGAAGGGGAGTTTTGTTAACCTGTATCCATAATAAAAAATAAATAATGGGTAAAGCTAAAATGATAATTATGGCAACGTCTGATATTTTACGCTTGTTCATGCTGTGCTCCTTTATTTGAAAGATTTATTGCTTTGGGAAAAGAATATCATACGAAGACAGAATGTCAGTGAACTTAATACTACGGTTCTGTTAACTTATTGATAGTTCAGCTCATACGGAGCATATACTGTCTCATTGCCGCCATATCGAACACGTCTATGACGCCGTCCTTGCAGAAATCGCCGTTCATGGGAGCGGCAAGGCTGTTCTTTCCGAGGAGGAAGCTCTGCATGGCGACGAGGTCCGAAATATTCAGCCTGCCGTCGCCGTTGACATCACCCTTTACCGGCTGAGGCGAGGAACTGCCTGTTATCTCTGCATCTGTGAGAGCGCATTTGTATATCTTCAGGTTGTCGATGCTGCCCTTGAAGCAGCTGTCGTCCCCGTAGTAGGATCTGCCTATATAACAGCTCGTACCAGAGCCCATATCCGCAAGCTGACCGTGAGTCTCGGTAGTTTCGGTGACGAACTCTCCGTCTATATAAAGCTTTGTTAATGCGCCGCTGAATACCATGGTGTAGCTGTGCCACTGTGAGCCGTCCGCTTCACGCTCTATAACGGTCTCGTCATGCCATGAATCGGTGGTGGCAGCAAATCTGAATCTATCCTTTGCGACCCGGAAGAATACATATTTCTCATCATTATGCCCCAATGCAAAGGTGAAAAAATTTCCCTCGGACTCTGACTTTATATCCATACTTACGGTGTAGTCGCGGCAGCCGTCAAGCATACCTGCGGGAAGCTCCGCATATGAGCTGTCGCTTCCGTCAAGGTAAAGGACTCCGCCCTTCTGTGCGTCCTGTTTTACGGAAGCTCCGCTGCCGAGATACAGGTTGCCCGTATCGCCTTCAAAGTCCAGGTCAATATAGGGCGAAGGCTTTTCCGCAGCGCTTACGGGTGTACCGAATATCTTCATTTCATATATTTGCGGGTTGTACCAGTTGTTGTCGGGATTGTTCTGAAGTGTTGCGCCCTTAACATTAAGCCTTACATATCGCGCCCGCCCCTTGAGCATATCGCTGTTGAAGCCGTAGGTCTTGCTGACAGCCTCGCTGCTCTTGTTGGTGTGATCGAGGAACTGCGTCCAGCTGATACCGTCAGTGCTGCCCTCGACGGTGTATGTATAATAGCCCTCGGAGCCCTTGCAGATATACCATGAGATCTGTATATTGGCAAGGTCGCAGACCTGTTCAAGGTCGACCTGCAAATAGAACGGCCATTTCTTATAATCTCCGATAGCCGAGAAGGAGGACTGATAGGAGCCGTCCACAGCCTTCGCGGGGGAATTGCCGCTTTTTGCAGCCAGTGATGATGAAGCAGGCCTGTCCTGTGAAAGAAGCTCGCCCTGCTGTACGGGGAAGAGGTCTCCCGTGGAGGTGTTGTATTTGAAATACGGGCAGTAGTTATAGAATGCGAAGCCCTTGTCAAAGTACAGCGGACAAAGCGTTGTCCCGCTGGTGTCTGAGGCTCTCAGCCAGCGGTAGGCGTGCATAAGGTAGTTCCTGTCCTGCATATTCACTATCCAGCCAGACTGTGATGAGAATGTGGAGGTATTGCCTATACTGCGAAGTTCGCTCCATGTGCCGCCTATATCTCTTGTGACGCTGTAGGCTCCGCTGCTGGGATACCAGCCTGCCGCCTGTGAAGTGAACAGAAAGTAATAGCCGTCCTTCTTGATAAGGTTTGGGAACTCCCTGTACTGATCCTCGAAGAGAGTTTTTACCACTCGCGTAACATCACTGTAGTCACTGTTCATTTGGAAAATGTACATTGTGGCGTTGGCACCCTGCCCCTCCTTGTTGGCAGCGGCTATAAGATAGCCCGTGCCGTCGTCGTCAAAGAATATGGCCATATCGCGCACCTGTATATCCAGCGGATTGTAAACATGATGCACCGTGAACTGTCCGCCTGGAGTACCCGTTATAACGAGAGCCTTTCCGTCGCTGTAGCCGCTGGGCTTTTCCCAGTGAGCCCATACTACCACTTTGTTTCTGGCGGGAATGTATTCTATATGAACCGACTCTATCTTGCAGCTTGCAAGAGCTGAATTCTGGGAGCTGTCAGCAACGTTTCTCTCGTTGGAGAACCATTTTCCGTCACGGGAGGTAGTTTCTGCAAGATATATATCGTCCTTGCCGGAATGCTTTTTCAGGGAGTAGCTGTAGTAGGTATCTCCCACCTTGTAGCCGTTTGTCTCATAGACGAGATTGCTGCCTTTCTGGTTGTCGTATGTGCTCAGACCAGAGGGCAGGGCGCATGGTGTGAGTTCCTTCACGGAAGAAAAGCTCTCTCCTTTCTTATCCTTTACTTTAAGCTGATAGTAGTAGGTCTGGCCGGGGGACATATCATTGTCCTGCCAGGAAGTACCTGTTCCCTCGTATACGGGGAGAAAGCCGCTGCTTTTGTCCGTTGACCGGTACAGCACGTAGCTCTGAGCAGACAGGGTAGTCGCCCATTGCAGCTCCGCATGGTCTGCCATTCCGCTGTCGGAAATTGTGTAGAGGTTTCCGGCAAGGCCGACTTCGTCGGAAACGGACGACGACGGGCTCTGACCTGCCGCAGATATATCGGGAACGGATATTGGAGCAGCCGAAAACAGCAGAGAGAGGGCTGTGAGGGCTGAGAGTATTTTTGTATCGATCTTCATGGTGATCCTCCTTTATAACATAATGTGTACTCAATAACCGCCGTCAGGCAGTTATTGCCATGATATTGATAAAATAACGATGCTGTCAACCTAATTATAGCACAATGCCCGGCAAATAGCAACAAAAAAGATGATGCAAGGTATAAAAAACCGAGCCCGTATTTTCGGACTCGGTAATTAAAGTCAGCCTTATTGCATCCTGCTGAAACTATATCTGAGTTCAGCGATCAAAGGGTCTGTTGAACGAACCTATCTCGATCAGGTTGCCCTCCGGATCGGCGATGTAGCAGGTGCGCTGTCCCCAGGGCTCAGTGGTCGGTTCAAGTATGGGTACTGCACCCTTTTCCACCGCCTTTTCGTATTCAATATCCACCTCTTCAAAGGTATCAACGTACAAAGCTATCTCGGAGTGACCGTTCAAGCCTTTGATATATTCGTAGCTGCGGTCTGTCATCTTCTCAAAATCCTTCCGTCCGTAGAGGAGGAACAGTGTGCCGTCCTTGATAAGATACACATTGGAGGCGTTCTCGTCCTCCTTTATCTCAAAGCCGAGAACATCGCGGTAAAAGCGGATCATTGCGCCCATATCATCAACGAATAATCCGAAGCCGTCAAGTCTCATAGTCTGCTTCCTTTCTATTTTATCACCGCAAAGGCCTGTTTCAGTGTGGCTGCGGGTATTATCTCTATGTCGTATTCCTTCGGGTCTATGGAGGACATGGATTGCTTCGGCACTATACATTTGCTGAAGCCCATGCGCTCTGCCTCGCGGATACGCTGAACGATATGGGATACGGAGCGTATCTCGCCGCCCAGACCGATCTCGCCGAAGGCGATGAGATCCTCGTCGATCTGCCTGTCCATTATGCCCGAGTATAGCGCCATTGCAACGGGCAGGTCACCCGCAGGCTCGTCCAATCGGAAGCCGCCCACGATATTGAGATATACGTCGAGAGTACCCATGAATATGCCCAGTCTCTTTTCAAGCACGGCTATGATAATGCTCAGTCTGTTGAAGTCGAAGCCTGTAGCCATACGTCTCGGAGCGGAATAGCTGGTCTTTGCCGCAAGAGCCTGTACCTCCGCCAGTATGGGTCTGCTGCCCTCCATGACGCAGGCGACACAGGTGCCCGAAACATTGTGCGGACGACCCTCGAGGAGCATCTGGGAAGGATTTGACACCTCTCTCAGCCCCTTGTCCAGCATCTCGAACACTCCGATCTCGTTGGTGGAGCCGAAACGGTTCTTCACTGCGCGGAGTATACGGTAGCTCTGGTGCCTTTCGCCCTCGAAATACAATACCGCGTCCACGATATGCTCCATTACCTTTGGACCTGCGATAGCGCCGTCCTTGTTGACGTGGCCGACGATGAATATAGGTATCTCTTGATTTTTGGCGGTATGCATGAACAGGTTGGTGCATTCCCTTACCTGTGTGAGACTGCCCGGGCTGGAGGCTATGCGGCCTATGCTCATGGTCTGTATGGAGTCGATTATGGCGATGTCGGGAGCACTTGAAGCAATAGTCTGAGCTACAGCCTCAGCGTCCGTGGCGGTAAGAAGATACAGATTTTCGGTATCTACGCCGAGACGCCGGGCGCGGAGCTTTATCTGCCTTGCGGACTCCTCTCCCGAAACATAAAGGACCGAGTGTTCCTCACCGAGAAACTGGCATATCTGGAGCAGCAGGGTACTTTTGCCTATTCCCGGCTCGCCGCCGAGTAGAACAAGAGAGCCCTTGACAAGTCCTCCGCCGAGGACTCTGTTGAGCTCTCCGATACCCGTATCATAGCGGACGTCATTGTCTGTGCCTATCTCTTCGAGCTCAAGTATGCTTTCGGACAGGTCGGGAGCGGCTCCCTGAGAAGAGGAGAGCCTTCCTCCTGCGGCGGGAGCGTCTGCAAGCTCCTCCTCGAAGCTGTTCCAGGCTCCGCAGGAGGGACATTTTCCGTTCCATTTAGTGCTTTCAAAGCCGCACTGATTACAGGTGTACACATATTTTGATTTAGCCATTTTTTACCTCATCAAAGAAAGGCTGCGTTTATATTTTCTTCTGTAAGCTCGTACTTTCTGCCGCAGTGTATGCTGCTGTCGGAGGGCTTGAAGCCGTTTACATCCTGACCGGCCAGCGACCAGCCCTGGGTCTTGCCGTAGAAGTCCGTAGCGTAGAATATCTTTGCGCTGGGGTCATAGTCTATGGATCCGTCTGTATTGCAGGTGACCGTAAGCTCCTGAAGAGCCTCGTCCTGTATGTAAAGCACTTTGACATCCGACGAGCTGAGGATACCTGTCGAGACTACCACCTCGGGGATTCCGTTGCCGTCGAGATCGATTATCTCAAATGCAGCGTCGATCATATCTCCGTTTGCCGCCATGGAGGACAGGTGTTCCTTGAAGAGCTCCTTCTGCATGGTGGTCATAACGGCGCCCCAGCTCTCGCTGCAGCGGACAGCATAGTTTACCGCATCGTCGCCCATGCCGAATTTCCTTCCTACCTTTATGGCCTTTGCGTCTCTGTAGGGACTCAGCATTTCCTCATATTTGCCGAGAGTAACGTCCTCGTTGTTTATCTCGTAGCGTATGGCCGCACCCGATGAGGCGCTGCCTGAATTATTGAAGAAGGTAACAGCGGTATTGAATATGCCTTCCTCCTGTTTTTTGTATTCACCGATGATGAAGCCGTCGCCCTCATAGCTGTAGCCTGCCGCATTCAGCTCGGGGAGATAGTCGAACTCTCCGAAGGAGCCTATGGAGGTCAGAGGAGCAGCGGTCGAGCCGGCCAGCATATAAACGTCACATACCGTGGATATATCGTCGTTGGGCGAGATTATCAGCTCGGGAGAGCCGTCGCCGGTGATGTCGCATATATCGAATCTTGACTTGTTCCTGTCGTACTGTGATGTGCCCTTGAATTCCTTTATCTTAGCCTCAAATGCGTCCTGCCAGTCGAATACCACGTCCTGCGGAGCCATATTTGTTGTAAGAAGACTTATCTCCGAGCTCTGTACAGTCTTGGTATCCGAGCAGCCCGCTGCCGCTGCCGCAGTGGCGGCACATATGAGAAGTAACGCTGATTTCCTTGTTTTCACTGTTGGTGCCTCCTGATAATATATATACAATAATTGTACCACTTTTGACAAAGTGTGTCAATAAATATATTATTACAACTTTATTTTTTTGCGTGAATTTTCAGCTCCCAGAAGTATTTCCGTGCGCAGACAGGGAAATCGTCCATTACGCCGTGCTCGGGATCGTAGAAGACACCCTCGCAGTACAGTGACCAGTGCCAGCAGCGGGGTGTTTCAAGGCTCAGCAGGCACAGGGGAGGCAGCTCCTCCTTTGAAGCGGCCTGACGCCTCTCATCGGAGACCTCAACGCCGTGTTCCCTGAGGGTATGCTTCATTTCCTTAAGATCGGTCTCGCGGGTATTCCCGAGAAAACCGCATATATAATCCGTGGTCTTGTCCAGTACCATGGCCAGCACGGCCTGACCGCACTGGAGGTCGGTGGGCTCGTGGATATATCTGACAGTCATTCTATCACCTCACTGTACTATTCTATCATATTTAATGCTCCGTGTAAAGCGGAAAGGCTCTCCCGCAGCTCTTTCTGCGGGGGAGCCTTTATGATGTCAGTTTTCCTTTGGATCGAGGGATTTCACCTGTCCGAGGAGGTATTTCTGTATCTGGAGAGCGTCCATATTGGTTACACCGCTCCTGCTGTTTTCGTAGACGTCGGCGTTAAGTCTGCCCTGCTCGGTGATATGGCTGCTGTCGGTGCCGTTCAGTCCGTACTTGTTGGGATTGGTGATTGACTGCATGATGAGCACTGCGTCGTTCATGGCGACAGTGCCGTCAAGATCGACGTCACCGTAGTTTATATCGGGAGTCGGATCGTCGCTTGCTTCGACAATATCGTCAAAGTCCAGCCACAGCTGAACATATCTGCTGTCCGGAGCGTATGCGGGAGAGGAGGTGTTCTGCGAAGCCAGCTCTGAGGCTGTGAGAGCCTTGCTGTATACTCTCATCTCATAGAAGTCCGCAGCGGAATTCCTTCCCGTGTCGGGGCAGGCGCCGAGAGTAAGGTTATAGTCAGAATGAGCGGGACCCGCTGATGTGCCCACTGCCTTTTCAGCCAGCATCTTTCCGTCAGCGTATACCCTGAGCATATTGTTTTCTGCGTCGTAGATACCTGCCACCTGATGCTTTCTGCCTGTCCAGCCCGAGGACATATCCATATCGGCATAGAGGCTGCGCCATTCGCCGCCTGCATATATGAAGAAGTCGATTGTACCGCTGCCCGCACGGAAGCCGAAGGCGTAATCGCCCTTGCCTGCGAACATATTGAACTGCTGTACGCCTGTGGGAACAACATTTACTTCAACTGTGAAGGAATTTCTGCCCTCAAGCGCTGAGTCGAGCTCGCTGCTGTGAGGTATGCTCACCGAGCCTCTCATGTAGTTCTCGCCGCTGCCGCGTATGAGCTTGCCTGAAGGACCTACGGGAACGGTCAGGGCGTTATGGCTCCTGTCCTGTATCATGGATCCGTCGGAGTGCATTTTTGCTGCGACGGAGGAGAGCTCTGAGGCTGTGCTTCCCGTCGTAACAGGTATCAGCGAATATTTCCAGCTGTAGGGCCTTGAAGAGGGCAGACGGTACTTTTCAAGGGTCGCCTGACCGCAGGTAGCGCTTCCCGTACCCATTGAGCCGTAATCCACGCTGAGGATCGTTTCGCTGCGGGGACTGAGCTTATAGGGGTGGTCGGCTTTCGTAAGATCCTCGGGAGTAAAATGGAGAGCACTTGCCTCAACGGTTCCGTCTGCGGCTACGAGGAGGCTGTTGTTCTTGCTGCTGTTCATTACGGAGATCCACCTGACATCGGTGAGATTTCCGCAGTCGTCTGCTTTCATATAGGGGTAGAACATCTCCGAAACAGAGCTTGTCCATATGCCCTTCTTTCCGCCTGTTTTTCTGTCGTTGAAGGTCTCGGCGGGGCCGTTTCCGTACCAGCTCACCGTTTCGGCGCCTGCGGGCAGCTTCATTATGGAGCCCACACGGACGAAGTTTCCGAGACCGGCGCGGGTAGCGTCAACGTCGAACTGTATATCGACGCTTCCGTTGCCGAATACGGTATAGGTGATGTCCACCTTTGTATTTCCAGCGGAGGGGAGGGTGAGGTGAGAGATTATAACCTTTGAATCGCCGTCGCCGTTCGTGACGTCAATGCCGTCGCAGCGCGCGCCGCTCATGGCTCCCCGCCAGTTTTCATCGAATGTGCCTTTTGAGTTCCAGCCTGTATCGTTTTCTACGTTGCCGCGCCAGAAATTGGGAGCGGGTCCCTCGTCCACAAGAGTATCGCCATTGTAGCTGTACTTGTTCATAAGACCTGTGGACTTGTCTATCTGTAAGCTGAAGCCCAGTCCTGTGGGGACATAGGAATCGGGAGTATCGACTACGGTCACTCCGTTGCTGCCGCTGCGGTCGAAGCTTATTGCCTTGCCGCCGCCTGTGACGGGTATCTGCTCGTATGCGACCTCAGAGCCTGCGGGGAGAAGATCTGTCGCCTTCTTGGTGCATACAGAAAGCTCCAGTATAAGGTCGTCGCCGGCAAGGAGATTCTTCGGTATGCTGAAGGGTACCTCGAAGCTGCCGTCGGAGAGTGGCTCAGCCTCTGCGCCTGTTATTTTTCCGCTCTGCTCTGTGATACCGTTCCTGAGAAGCTTCCATGTCAGGTCAAAGTCGCTTAGACGCAGGAAGTTGTTCTCGTTATATACGCGGACGGTCCTGTTTTCAATGTCAAGAGCGTTTGCGGAGAACCAGAAGCTCTGATACTGGTACTTTACCTCCGAGAGTTCGGGCTGTGGATTTCTGTCGGGACTGATAAGTCCGTTCTCGCAGAAGCTGTTGTCGTTGGGCCAGTCGCCCCAGTCGCCGCCGTAGCCGTAGTATTTTCCCTTGATCTCATCGGCGTAGAGGTTTTTCCTTGCATATGACTCGGAATAGTAATCCCAGCCGCCGTTGGGGAGGGGGACTGCTCTTGACTGATCCACCCAGTCCCAGATGAAGCCGCCCAGCATATTGTCAGCGCTCCTGATAACGTCCCAGTACTCCTTGAGAGCACCTACGGAATTACCCATGGCGTGATCGTATTCACACATTACATATGGCATTTTGCCTCTGCCTGCATTGTAGCCGATACTGTCCGAGTTGGGATACATATTACTTCCCATATCCACTCCCATATTGCTGCCCTGACCCTCGCTGTGTACGGGACGGGTGGGGTCGTTATCCTTGAAGTAACGTATCATATCGCGGAACATTCCGCCTGCGTCGCCGGGATTGCCTGTGTAGCCCATTTCGTTTCCTATGGACCAGGCGATGATCGAAGGATTGTTTTTGAGACGCTTGTAGGCAGTCTCTGTCCTGTCCATGGCCAGTTCGTAAAAAAGTGCCTTGGTGTCGTTGTTGCTGCCGTCCTGGAGAGCGTGACACTCCATGTTTGTCTCACCCATGACGTATATTCCGTACTTGTTGCACAGCCAGTATAAATAGGAATCGTTGCTGTAGTGAGAGGTCCTGAGCGCGTTGATGTTGTTGCTCTTCATCAGCCTGATGTCCTCCAGCATGGTCTCCTGAGGAACTGCCTTGCCGTTGAAGGGGTCTGTATCGTGACGGTTCACGCCCTTGAGCAGCAGGCGCTTGCCGTTGATTGTTATGGGATCCCATGAAGAATTGGTCGGCTTGCCGGACCAGTCGGTCTGTGCGGAGGTGAAGCCTACGGTCCTGAATCCCAGCTGAGATGAAAGTATCTCGCGGGTATTGCCACTGCCGTCTTTAAGGGTGAGGACGAGTGCATAGAGATTCGGGTCCTCCGCTGACCAGAGGAGGGGATCGGTGACAGCTGCCTCGATTCTGAAGCTGCCATTGCCGAAGTCCTTTGCGGATACGGGGACTGATTCGTTCAGACAGGAGTTATTGGCCTCGTCGAAGGCCTGTGCGGTCACTGTCCAGCCGGAAATGTCGTTGCCCGAGAAATTGCTCAGTTCAATGTCTACCGAGAGACCGGCAGTGTTGTTTCCCTGTCTGACGTCTGTGCGGACGGTGTAGTCCCTTATCTGCACATCGGGAGCGCTTACGAGGAACACGTCGCGGAAGATACCGCCGTCGTAGATCATATCCTGATCCTCGAACCATGTTCCGTCGCAGAATTTATGTACCTTGACAACAAGGCTGTTTTTCCCGCTGATGAGGTAGTCGGTTATATCGAAGCGGTGCGGACTGAAGCTGTCCTCGCTGTAGCCCACGGCCTTGCCGTTCAGGTAGACATAGTATGCGGATTCAACGCCGTCGAATTCGATATAGATGCGTCTTCCGGAACCGAGCATGGAGCTGTCCGCTGTGAAGTTCTTCTGATAGATACCCACGGGATTATAGTTGGTGGGAGCCTGCGGAGCGGGTACATTGCTGTCGTATTTTGCCTGCCACGGCTCGCCTATATTCGTATAGATAGGAAAGTCGAAGCCCTGACATGTCCAGCTCTTGGGAAGCTGCACGGTCTTCCATGAATTGCCCTGAGCGGGAGCGATATCATTGTGGCTAAGCGCGTAGTCAAGATGTTGTTTTGCCTGTTCAGCGTTCTGCACTACCGTAAGCACCCAGTCCTCGTTCCTGCCTGTTAGCATCTGGAGATATTCCGAGCTTTCCCTTGCATTGTAGTCCCATACTGCGTTTACAGCCGCCTCGGTGCTGTGGTACGGGATAGCATTTACGGACGCGGACTCGCGGTTCACGGCAAATACGTCCTCCGCACCGTTCCTGCCCGTCCATTCGTTGTGGGTGAAGCTTACCTCGGCTGCCCTCGTCCTTGGCGGGATATACCCCGCAGTACACATGACAGCCGCAGCGGCAGCAACAGCTGCCGATACCAAGCGTTTCATAAGTTTTCCTCCTTATTGTAAATTCCCCCTGCGGTACTGACCGCATTATATTTATTTGCAGGCTGTTGTGAGTCATGGATAATATATTCATGATTTGAGCCTGCCGTTATGTATAATATAACATACGGTGCGGCTTTTTTCAACCTATAAAATAAATATATGGTAAAAAAACTGGGGAATAATCATATTTTGTACTTGAAGTTACTAAAAAAGCTCCTCCGCTTAAACGGAGGAGCTGTCAGCAAAGCCGATCTCAAGTATATTTCTGATGTTCTGCATACGCATATCCCATTCCGCGCTCTGATCTGCGCATTTTTTCAGATCGTCGGTGAGCAGGTCGAGCATATGCTGAGGGATATCCTTTTTGTACCTGAGCTTGTGTTCGAGGCTCGCCCAGAAGTCCATAGCGATAGTCCGGAGCTGCACCTCGGCTTTTACGAGGCGCTTTTCGTTCTCAAGGAAAATAGGGACCGCAACGATCAGGTGCAGGCTCCTGTAGCCGTTGGGCTTCGGAGACTTGATATAGTCCTTTTTCTCTATGAGCGTTATATCGTCCTGCTGAAGGAAGCAGTCTGCAAGGCGGTATATGTCCTGAACGAAGGAGCACACCACGCGTATGCCCGCAACATCGGTTACTTCCATTTCTATGGCTTCAAGGCTGGGGGAGATGTTCTTTTTCATGACTTTTCGGAATATGCTGCCGTAGCTTTTTATCCTTGACTGTATGAATTCAATGGGATTGCTCTCGCCGTTCAGTGAAAACTGCTCGTTTAGCACGCGGAACTTGGTCTCTATCTCCATTATGGCGCATTTATAGTATGTAAAGAACTGCTGCACGGGCGTGAGGTTTGCCTCGATATACCTCAGAAAATCATTCTCGTTCATATCGCTGTCTGCGGCGGCCGCAGCCTGTGTGAGCTTCTGTTTGTTCTGATTGACAGTATCCATGTTATTCTCCTTATTGCGGACTTCTGCCGTTCTCATCCTGGAACGGCTCTTTAGTCAATTATATCATACAGCAGAAAAGGTTTCAAGTAGAAGTGGATAACGGGGATCTGTTTTTTATTCAGAAAAAAATAATTCGTGAAAATGACAGTTTATAGGCGATAGCCGAAAATACAAATAATAATCTCATATACTTTTTGTAAAAAACACTTGACAAATTACAACCAGTGTGGTAAAATGATTATGTTGCTGAAAAGGACAACAGAATATATAATTCAGCAAGAAAACATGATTGATATAAAAAGCAGAAAGCGCATTCCGCAGTATGGGAATGCGCTTTTCTGTAACCCTTCTTCTTATTTAAACAAATAATGAACAGAAACTTGAAATTGTAAATTTTGTGTTAAAATAGATACTTCCCGTTATTTTTTATTGACAAATCACAGCAATTATGTTATACTACCTATTGTCGCGACAATAATCTTACTAATTTTTAATAAGGAGAATACAATAATGAGATTTACTATCAAATCCAAAAAGATCTTATCGGCATTTATGGCTCTTTCCATGGTAACAGCTTCAACAGCTGCCGCAGGAACAGGCA
Organism: Ruminococcus sp.; assembly: GCA_017519415.1. GTDB lineage: Bacteria > Bacillota > Clostridia > Oscillospirales > Ruminococcaceae > Ruminococcus. The sequence goes on along the minus strand of JAFWSI010000012.1, from coordinate 13,199 downwards.
TTGCAAGCAAGATCATACCAACAAACACTTTATCCGCTTCAGCTGCTGTATGGGGGAACTGGCAGTACACCGTGCTGAATGACGGCACATGCAAGATCACAAAGTATAACGGCAGAGAGCAGACGGTTATTCCTCCGATAGCTATAAACGGACATACCGTAAGCGCTTTCGGCAACGGCGCTTTTGAGGGCAACAGCTTTATCAGAAGCGTATCCATACCCAAGGGCGTAAGCTCGCTCCCGAGCTATACATTCAGAAACTGCTCTAATCTCAGAACAGTTACTCTTCCGCCTTCACTCGACCGTATCGGCTCATTCTCTTTTGAGAACGACAGCAACCTCGAGACAGTAAGCGGTTCACTGAATATCCATTATGTAGAGCAGGGCGCTTTCAGAAACAGCGGCCTCAAGAAGTTCATCATCCAGTATCCCAATACTTCGGGACTGCACTGGCTCGGTCAGTATGCTTTCCAGAACTGCTGGAGACTTTCACAGGTTGAGCTTCTCGGTACATGGAATATGGGCAAGGAGGCTTTCAGCGGCTGCAATGCTCTCTATGACATCACAGCGACCTATGATACTATGGCTGACGGATTCAGAGTAAGCTCCTTTAAGGGCGCAAACAACCTTGCCACAGTAAACGGACGCACTATCTGGAGCACAAAGGCAGGCCGCGCTTATATCCTTCAGGAGTGGAGACCCTACGTTATCCCCAATGAAGCAAGACTTCGTCAGGATAACGTAAAGATGTACATGGATTACTATAATTATTGATGTACAGGGCTTACTGTAACTGACATCACGGCTCTTCCGGCGGCCGGAGATGATAACACAGCTTTTCAAGATAGTTTTTTCCATAAAAGCAGCGCACTCCGTCAAGGCGGAGTGCGCTTTTTATAAATTTCATATGCTGTTTTTGTGCATTCCTACAATAATCAGGAAAGTACTTGACTATTACGCTGCGTCATGGTTTATACTGTAATCACGGGAGAGGAGGTCATAGAATGATGACGGTAAAAAAGGTCAGCGAGCTTACGGGAGTGAGTATACGCACTCTCCGATATTACGACGAGATAGGGCTTCTGCCCCCTGCGTCACATACCGAGGGCGGCTACAGGCTGTATGACGATACGGCGCTGGAACGGCTCCAGCAGATATTGCTGTTTCGCGAACTGGAGTTTCCGCTCAAAGATATAGTGCGCATAGTGAGCAGTCCCGATTTCGACCGCAAAAAGGCTCTGGAGCAGCAGATAGAGCTGCTGGAGCTGAAAAAGCAGCGGCTTGAATATCTGATCGCATTTGCTCGTGGAATAAAACTAATAGGAGTGAGAGCAGTGGATTTTTCTGCATTTGACAGATCTAAGCTTGATGAATACGCAAAACGCGCAAAGGAACAGTGGGGCGATACTCCCGAATATAAAGAACTGAAGGAGAAAGAGAGCCATCGCACTCCCGAGGAAGAGAAGCAGCTTATGGAGCGCTTTATGTCGCTGTTTGCGGAGTTCGGCGAGCTGAAAAGCGGCAGTCCCGACAGCAAAGAGGCACAGGCTATGGTAAAGAAGTTACAGGACTTCATAACCGAGCATCTCTATACCTGTACCGATAAGATACTCTCGGGTCTCGGCAAAATGTACGCAGGCGGCGGAGAGATATCCGAAAATATCGACAAGGTCGGCGGCAAAGGCACGGCTGAATTTGCCGCAGCTGCCATAGAAGCTTACTGCGGCTGAGAAAAAGGCGGAGATTGATCTCCGCCTTTTTATTTCATATAGTATCGTCTGAAAATAAAAATAAGAGCACTATTTTATATAAAAAGCATAATTGTGCATAATAAAATGCTAAAAATGATACAATAAATCATTGCAATTGCATGAATAAAATAGTATAATAATAAAGATAGGGGACTTATGTCCCGGGATCGTGAAAATAATATACAGGGGGAATAACAATGAACCTAAAATTCAAAAGGATCACCGCAGCGGCTGCTTCTCTCGCAGTTGCACTCAGCCCGAACATGAGCGCAGGGCTTAAAGCCGACGCAGCTTACGGAGCGGGCGGCAACGGCTCGGCAATCATGGAGTACCTCGACCGCGGCATATATGCCATAAAGTCGGGAAACGGCATGTTCGTCAGCTGGCGCTTCAACGCAAATGACGATGACAACGCGGAATTTCAGCTCTTCCGCGACGATCAGCTCATCTATACCAGTAAGGCGGGCGAAGCCACCAACTACTGGGACGCAAGCGGCAATTCAAGCTCAAAGTACCGCGTTGACACTCTCGTGAACGGTAATCTTGTATCATCGGAGGGCTGCCGTTTTACCTCGGGAGCAAATTACTTCGACATTCCTCTCGACGTACCGAGAGGCGGCTATCTCAGCGGGCAGAATTATACGTATTCGCCTAATGACTGCTGTGTAGGCGACGTTGACGGCGACGGACAGTATGAGATATTCGTAAAGTGGGATCCGAGCAATGCGCAGGATAACTCAAAAGCAGGGCCCGATTATTTCACGGGCAATGTGTACATAGACTGTTATACCCTCAGCGGTCAGAAGCTGTGGCGTATAGATATGGGAAAGAATATCCGTGCAGGTCAGCACTATACGCAGATGGCGGTTGCCGACTTTGACTGCGACGGAAAAGCGGAGCTCATAACAAAGACCTGCGACGGAACAGTTGACGGCAGGGGACAGGTCATAGGCAACGGAAACGCAAATTATGTCGACAGCAACGGTACTGTTCTTCAGGGTCCCGAGTACATGACCCTTTTTGAAGGCGCAACAGGCGCGGCTCTCGATACCATCGAGTTCCCTGTGCCGAGAGGTGTTGCTACGGGCAATACTGCAAGGGATACATGGGGAGATAACTACGGAAACCGCTGCGAGCGCTATAACTGTGCTATTGCTTATCTTGACGGAGTCCACCCTTCGGCTGTTTACGGCAGAGGCTACTATACAAGGCTTACTCTTTCTGCTGTTGACGTAAGGGACGGCAAGCTGGTCAAGAAGTGGGTATACGATACAGGCTTCAATTCCAGCGATCCTGCCTACGGAAACGGCAACCACAACGTAATGGTCGCTGACTTCGACAACGACGGCAGACAGGAGGTCTGCATGGGAGCCTGTGTTATCGACGACAACGGCCGTCTGCTCTGGTCCACGGGAAAGGGACACGGCGACGCCATGCATGTGGGCGATCTTGATCCGAACCATGAGGGAATAGAGGTATTCCTCTGTCATGAGAGCGGAAATTACGGAATTTCTCTCGTTGACGGCAGAAACGGTCAGATAATATGGCACTTTGACGGCGATAAGGATACCGGACGCTGCTGCGCGGACAATGTTCTCGCAGGGAACAGCGGTGCGGAGTTCTGGGGCTCAAGACCTGCCGGTGCGGTATACGACGTATCGGGCAGACAGATAGGCAGCAAGCAGCCTGCCATGAACTTCCTTATCTACTGGGACGGCGATCTTGAACGCGAGCTCCTTGACAATATCTATATCACCAAGATGAAGTCAGCCTCCGATATACAGACTATCTTCACAGCTTCGGGCTGTGCTTCCAATAACGACACAAAGGCGGTTCCCTGCCTTACAGCCGACATCTTCGGCGACTGGCGCGAGGAGCTCGTACTCAGAACGGAGGATAATTCCAAGCTCCGCATATGGTGTACCAATACCGAGACACAGTACCGTATCACAACTCTAATGCACGATATGCAGTATCGTATGCAGTGCGGCTGTCAGCAGTCCTCTTACAATCAGCCGCCACATCCAAGCTTCTATCTCGGCACAGGGTACCAGCTTCCCGCAAGACCCGATGTGAAGCTGAACAATACTCCTCCCGAGCCGATAAACGGAAAGCTGGTAAAGAACCTCCTCGTTAAGGATTACAGTAACTCGGGTTCATGGAAGCTCATGGAGTCAAATACGGTGGGCGGAGCGGTCTACGGTGACAGGGACTTTACCTATACCGCCCTTGCAAACGAGCTTCAGGGCTGCGAGTACATAATGACGGCCTGCAACTCCAAGAACACCGACAGCGACCTTGCCGAATTCACCACAGGCGGAAAGACAGATGTCTATGTTCTTGTGGACACAAGGGAAGAGGACGCGAATTCGGTGCCCTCATGGCTCAGCGGCTACACAAGGACCGACCTCACCGCTCAGACCAGCAACGGAGTGACCTTTGCCGCATACAAAAAGAGCTTTGATGCGGATCAGAAGGTAGTTCTCGGCACCAACGGCATGACCGGCAACGTTATAAACTATACTGTCTTCGTAAAGGAGCAGCAGGAAGTAACTACCACCACCACAACTACGACCGTTATCCCTGTGACTATAACCAATATCCCGAGATACGAGATCATGGAGGTGATCTCCTATCCCACAAAGACGACCTATACCGAGGGTGAGAGCCTTGATCTTTCGGGAGTATCCGTAAAGGTACGCTCCGTCACACACTGGGAGAGCCTTAACACCTCGGAGGCAGGTACCTTTTTCGGGGAGCCCTTTGTGGCAGAAAATATCACCCTTGATCCCGAGGGGGCAAGGATAAGCAACTCAGACGGAAACTGGTGGGGCACTCAGGCAAATCAGCTGAAGGCAGGAACCTATACCGTAGCTTATAGCGGACAGTATAGCTCCGACGGCAGAACGATAGATTTTGAGAACTTCAAATACCAGATAACCGTAAAGGATCCCAATGCGCTGCCTGAAAATTCGATGGTCATTACCGTAAAGGATTCTCAGACAGGTGAGCTTATCAATAATGCAAAGGTAAAATTCTTGCAGGATATTTACGAAGAGCTTTCGCACCCTCACGGCCCTGAATTTGAGTATGATACTGCTGACGGCAATCCGATAATACATGATTTTACCAAGTACATGGTGTCCGATTATGTAAGCTTCATGCAAATAAATGTTACAGCTGACGGCTATACCTTTGACATCAATCATGGCGGTATCAGATCCGAGTATGATAATGATTCCAATACATACATATATGAGCTGTTCCTTACAAAAGATAAAACTGTATGGGGCGACGCGAACTGTGATAATACGGTCGATATGGCTGATGCGGTACTTATAATGCAGTCTATTTCAAATCCCAACAGGTACGGCATAAACGGTTCGGAAAGCAACAGGATTACGGAGCAGGGTCAGCTCAACGGCGACGTTGACGACAGCAGCAAGGGCATAACCTCAAGGGACGCCCTCCGCATACAGGAGTACCTCCTCGGAAAATTCACCCTTGATTAACAGCAGAAAAAAGCCGCAGAGTGATCTGCGGCTTTTCATACATTGCAGCTGAGGTTTTTATCCTTTTGTTGCAATGAGCTGTGAATTATGATATAATAGCTTTAAAAGGACGTTATAAAAGAAAGGAGTGAGATCAGTGGGATTTACCTGTAAGATGTGCGGTCAGACTATCACATCAGATGAAGATACGGGAGTGTGCGAATGCGAGCACTGCGGCTCCCGTCAGACGGTGCCGCTGCGCTATTCGGGCGTTTATGCCGAGGAATACAACAGAGCCTGCGGTCTCTTCCTTGACGGGGTTTTTGACGGAGCGGAAAATATATTTTCAAAGCTTGCCGAAGAGATACCCGACGAGCCCGAGGGCTACTGGGGAATGATACTGTGCCGCTGCGGTGCGGAATACAGGGACGATCCCCTTTCGGGAATGAAAACGGCGGTCTGCGGAAGGACGGGCTGCGGAGATATTACCGCGGATAAGGATTATCTTGCCGCCCTGAGACTTGCAAACGATGAGCAGGAGACTATATACCGCCGTGAAGCGGCCGCTCTGGAAATGCAGCGCCGCGATAAGATAGAGCAGGAGGGCACGGGAGAGGACTACGATGTTTTCATATGCTGCCGTATAAGTGATGAAACGGGCAGAATCACCGCCGACAGCGCTCTTGCAGCGAAGATATACCTCCAGCTCATAAACGAGGGGTTCAGCGTGTTCTACGCTCCCGAGACAATTGAGGAGAGCTCCGCCGACGAAGCGGAGGCGTATATAAGCGCGGCAATTGCAACTGCAAAAATCATGCTGATAGCTGCTGCGGAAAAGGAAAGCCTTTCCGTTCCGCGCGTAAAGGGCGAGTGGAGCAGATGCATAGCTGCTGTCCGAAAAGACAGTGGAAAAAGGCTCATAATCTGCCTTAAGGATACGGATGCGGAAGCTCTGCCCGCAGAGCTGAGGCCGTTTCAGGTCAGGGACGCATCTGATATTGGATTTATGCCCGAGGTCATACGGGAGATAAGGGCTTGTGTCGGAAAGAACGATCATTCAGAGAAAATGAACGCAGGAAATGGAACTGTAAGGAATTCTCCCGAAAAGCTTCTGCGAAGGCTCAATATATTCCTTGCGGAGGAGGACTTTGAGGCTGCGGAGGAGTACAGCGGCCTGATACTTGACGCTGTTCCCGACTGCTGGCAGGCACATTACGGAAAATTTCTCGCGTATAACGGCTGCCGCAGCGGAAGCGATCTTCTCAGTGAAGAGGTGCTCGGAAGCTTTGCTGCGGATTATGCCGAACGCTTCGGCTACGATCTCACGGACGACGAATTCTTTCGTGTGAATATGAATGAGATCCTCGGCAGCTCTCTCGGAAGTGCGCTGAAATACTCATCTGGCGATGAGGGCATGAAGCTCCGTACGCTGTATGAGAGATTCCTCAGCGGAGTCCGCGACGCGGTTTTCTCCATGGAACAGGAGAAGATCGGAGAGGAGGAAAAAGCGGAGCTGGACGAGCTTCGCCGCCGCCATGAAGCCGAGGAGGAAAAGAAAATCGCCGCAGAACAGAAAAAGCAGAGTATCCGCCAGCGGTTCCTGATATATGCGGCTGTGATATTCACTGTATTGATAATACTTGCAGTCAAATTCCATTCCTTTGCGGCGACAGCATTGATAGTAGTGATGCTGATCGTTACGGTAATGGTCCTTGCAGGTCTTGAAAAATAAAAAAGCCCCTGATCCTGCTCATGGTGAGCAAAAGGATCCGGGGCATATTTTTTAATCTTCCGACTGCCTGAACTGAAGAGGCGTCAGATTATAGAAATTTCCGAAAAGCTTAACGAAATAGGAGGTATTGCTGTAGCCCACATTGACGCCGACGTCCTTTACGGAAAGGTCGGTGGTCCTGAGGAGCTCCGCGGCCTTATTCAGACGGCTGGTGATAACGTCCCTGTTTACGCTCACGCCGAAGGTCTCGGTATAGAGATGCTGGAAGCGTGAACGGCTGAGAGAGACCTCCTTCGCCATATCGTCTATGGAATAATCGCGGTTTGGCCAGCGGTAAATAGATTTTCTTATCCACATCAGCTTTTCCGAATAGATATTCTCAGGTCTTTCGGTTGACCGCTGCCTTGAGCTCAGCCTTTCTGAGAGTTTGAACATGAGAAGCTGGAAATAAAGGTCGATAGCCTTTTTCCTGTAGGGATTGGCTGAGTAGTGCTCAAAGCACATATTACGGATAAAAGCGGAAAGCTCAGTGCTGTCAAAGACTTCTGCGGGTCGGTCAATGGGGATATTAAGATCCGACATGAGCTTCTGGTCATTTTCATCGGGATGGAAAAACATCCAGTCATCGAAGTATTCGTTGCTGGCAGGATAGTAATATTGCGGAGTGTCAGGTCTGAATATGATTACAGAATGTGCGGGGGTGCGGATTTCTTTGCCTTTGAGACGGAAATGAGCTGGAGTCTTGACTACGAGCATTAACCAGCTTCCCGAGCCGTATGGCTTATCTATGCAGAAATTTTTGCGGTGTCTGTGGTTGTAGCCGATCTCGTCTATCTTCAAAATTAGCGACCTCCTAAATTGTTTTCGGCTTATTATAACATATTAGCATTATCATGTCAAGTTTGCTTAGCACGATAGTTATATGTTTTTGTGTATTAGGCAATATTTGGTCAGTAGAGCAAAAAACGCCCAGCCGACCGATCAACTTTTATATAAAAAAACACGCTCTTCATGCACGAAGAGCGTATTTTAAATTTTTTCATCTGTAAATATGGTATCATTTAACAATGCTTTCAAACAGCTTTTTGCTGAGCACAAACCTGTCCTCGTCGGTATCACAGCCCACAACTACTGATATATATGTCTTTCCGTCCTTCTGGAATGCCGCCGACAGGCAGTTGCCAGCGTTGAGGGTGGTCCCTGTTTTGAGCCCTACGGCGTACTCGCAGTAGAATTCGCTTTCGGGATCCAGAAGATAATTGGAGTTCTTCCAGGTAGAGGTGCCGCCAGAAAGGTAGGTTACCGTCTTTTCGTGACAGGACGAAGTCTTTCGTATCTCAGGCACAGAGAGCGCATACTCCGAAAGCTTGATAATATCTGCCACAGTGGTATACTGTTTGCTTTCGTCCCAGCCGTCGGGATTGACAAAGCGGCTGTTCTTCATGCCTATCTCTCCGGCGAGATCGTTCATCATGCCGCAGAATTTATCCGCTGCCTCCTGATCGGTTAGCTCCTTATCGGGAGAGGCTGCTCTTGCAGCCGTCACAGCTATGGTGTAAGCGGCGTCGTTGCCCGACGCAAGCAGCATTCCCGTGATAAGCCCGTAGAGAGTTATCTCCTGTCCGGGTGATATGTATGCAAGGCTTGAGTCGTAATTCACAAGGCCTATCTCTGAACCTACCGTGCACGGAGTATCCGGACTTATGACCTTTAATGCCGTTGCCGCTGTCAGCAGCTTTGTTATGCTGGCGGGAGCAGTCTTTTCGTTTATATTGTCTGAGTACAGGAGCTTCTGCTCGTCAACGCTGTAAAAGGCGGCTGCCCTGCATGAGGGAGAGTCGATATGCAGCTCCTTCTTCTCCTGTATCACCTTTGGCGGGGCGGTCTGTACCGCCGTCTGCGATATAGCCGAGCCTGTAAGCTTTGCAGCAGACTCAACAGGGTCTCTTACAATGCCGTGTTCCTTTGAAGAAGCTGAAGTGGTGATGACGGTATTAGCAGAAGAAGTCGGCTTTGCACTTGTTTTGCCGGTGCCTCCGACTGTGGTGGTATTTCTTGTTATTGCGGTGCCTGTGGAAGTAACTGTAGTTCCGGATGCGGTAATATCAGGTATCACCGCATTTGAATTCGGGATAGTGCTTCCGCATGAGCAAAGTGCCGTAAGAGAGCATATAAGCAGCGCCGCAAGGCTTCTGAACTTCAATATATCTACCTCCTTGGTAATGTGGCACGTCCTTATGATTATAACACAAAATCCATTATAATGCAAGCATAAAAAATTTTTGCCGATATACCGTGCAGAATTGACTGCCATAAAAGAAATATCCTCTTGACTGACCGGATTGTGTATGATACAATGTAAGTATCCCGCGACAGACGTCTTTCGGGAAGCATTATACCATATGTGAACAGACTATATATAACATGAAGTGTTTATCTCAGAAGGAGTTTTTTATGATCTACGTTTTTTATCCTCTTTTACTGATACTTTTGCTGTTCGGCTGCAAGCCCTTCGGGAAGGAAAAATGGAACGAAGGATTCCTGAGCCGTGAACAGACGAAAAATATCCTCGGCTTTTTTGCGGTCTGCATAATCTTCCACCATGTTTCGCAGAAGACCTGTGCGCCGTGGCTCCCCGAAAAATATACTCAGAGCGGCCTTGAACCATTTGTGGGAGCGGGCTATCTCTTCGTTGCGTTTTTCATGTTCTGTTCGGGCTTCGGACTGACAAAAAGCGCAGCTGCCAAGAAGGATTATTTCAGCGGCTTCTTTTCACGCCGTATCCTCCCTCTGCTTATACCCTTTGTACTGACAAGTGCAGCCTTTTTCCTGCTGCGTGACGGCTGGAGCTTTCCGACTCACCCCTATGCGTGGTATGTTTACGCCATAATCGTTATGTACCTTGGCTTTTATCTGTGCTTCGGGAAGCTGAAAAAGCATTCGCTGGCTGCATTTGCGGTATTTGTGCTGCTCTACTGTCTTGTGCTTCACCTGCTGATATTTGATGATTACTGGATAAATACCGTGCCCTGTATTTTACTCGGAGCTGTTTTCGCACGATTCGAGCAGAAGATCACATCTGCCTTCAAAAAGGCCTATATCCCGCTGCTGTGTCTGACGGCGGCATTAACGGCTCTTCTTTTTCTTGCGGGCAACAATGCGGACGGAGTATATCACTTGTTCGGCGAGCGTATATCGTACAAAAATATTAAGGAGCTACAGCTCCTGTGCGAGATACTCTGCGGAGGAATCTTCTGTGTTTTCACAGTTCTTGCGTCCATGAAGCTGAAGATCGGAAGCAAGGCGCTTTCATTCCTTGGCACGATGACTCTTGAGATATATCTTGTCCACGGTATCTTTGTGGAGCTTTTCGGCTACTGCTTCATAAACGGCAGCAGCCGCAGATATTTCTATATCAGCAATATATTTCTTTATACCCTCGCAGTTATTGCCGTATCTATACCTGCAGCATTCCTGCTGAAAAAGGCAGGAGAGCTGTTCCTGCCCTTCCTTAAAAAGTCAGATTACTTTAAATTTGCGGCAAAAGTGATAAAGAGAATGGCGATCGTGGTTTGCTGTGCGGGCGTGATCGTACTTGCTTTCAGCTTTATAAGCAGCCGTATACAGATCAGTAAAAACGCTCCTAAGCTTGAGCAGTACAGGAATGAGAACATCACCTTTGCAGAGGCGGACGGCAGGAAAATGGCTGCCTACTGTACGGGAAAAGGGGAACATACTATAGTGATCCTCAGCTCTGAGGACGATATGGCTCCTACTATTGCCCTGAAAGGCCTTGCAGACGAGCTTTCGGCTGAAAACAGCGTGATAGTGCTTGATCTGCTGGGCAGAGGATTCAGCGATGATACCGACAGGGAAAGAACTTCCGCAAATATCGCAGAAGAGATACATGAGGCTCTCGGCACTCTTGCCAAGACCGACAGGGTCATACTTCTCGGCGACAGAGCGTCCTGCATCTATTGCCGTGAATATGCCGGCAGGTATAAAGACTCCGTGGAAAAAATGGTGCTCGTTGACAGTTACGGCTACCAGCTCGCCGAAGCAATTCGCGGAGACATCGGCCTTTCTGACGAGCAGTTTGCATGGGAGTATGAAAAGTCAGCACGCAAGGAAAGGCTCGTTTACCGTATCCTCAGCAGCACGGGGCTTATAAGGTACATGGATATTACAAGCAAGGCTTCTCCGCTTATTATGGAGCACTTCATAGCCAATTCCGGGAACAAGGCCGTTCTTAACGAAAGGTCTTCGCTTTACGGGAACTGCCGTGCATTAAAGGAGCAGAGCATATCCCCTGATATTCCCGTACTGTTTATTCTTGATTCCTATCTTGCAAATTACGGATATTTGGACATCAACTGGAAGGAAATGTGCAGCGGAAGCATTACGAATGAGGAAATACAGAGTATGGTGGTCGTCGAGGGCAGTCCCGAGATAATAAGCGGCAAGGTCGCCGTAATGAGCGAGCAGATAAACAAATTCATATTGCAGATTTCCGGGTGATCTTGCCAAAAACCCTGAGCTGGAGTACAAATATCTTTAAAAAAATCTATGCCGTACCTTATGAGCGTATTGTATACGGTTAATCATTGTGGATTCTATATATTACGGCACCTGTGGAGCCCTTCAACAAAACTGAATAAAAGCATTATCCCCTCTGACGTAAGACTTTTTTATGTCGGAGGGGCTTTTTGCATATATGCGGGATTGACTTTATACGAACGGCATATGTATTTGTAATTGCTGATTTTAACTGTTTCTGCTGTTTCCGCAGCGATGGGAGTGGGGGAAAGAGTGAACTTTCCTTCAATGGTACCTGCTGAAGTAGCGCAGAGTGTCAGAGTAAATGCAATGGCTTTTTTGATGCTTGTTCTCATTTGAATTCCCCTTAATATACTTTCAATATATAACGATATCAAGTCAAAAATTGCTTTTAGAAACTGCTGGTTTTGCTTTTTTGCACCATAATTGTAAAATAATGACCGGTTTTTAGCCTTGACAAAGAGAAAAGCTCCGGATACGGAGCTTTTCTCATGATGAAAAATTATTTGTGCTTTACTTATTGTTGATCCTGTTTTTTTAAGAGTAATATTATTATGTATTATCACTGAAAGTATTTGTCGTAGCCTTCCCAGCCTGCGATATAGCGTGAAAGGATCATTCCGTCAGCCTTGCTGATCTGACCGTCTTTATTTATATCAGCCGAATCAACATCAAGAGTTATTCCTTCCCAGCCTGCAATATAACGGGCAAGAAGCATACCGTCTGCTTTGCTTATCCTGCCGTCACAGTTTGAGTCACCGGTAAGTACGATAAGAACGATGATTTCCTGTGGCTTTTCGTTGAAATGAACCTTTTCAAGTGCAGCTTCATTGCCCTTGCCAACTGATACATCCTTCCATTCGCTCTCGCTTCCTTCGTAACCGACATCAACGAGCTCCTTGCAGTCGCTGAACGCATCCTCGCCGACAGACTTCACTGTTTCTGGTATAACTATACTGCTTAGAGTGCTCATACCTGCAAATGTATTATCGCCTATGCTGGTTATATTGCCTTGGAACTGAACATTCTTTATGCTCTCAGGCTCCTTGAACGGACTTGACTGACTGTCATACATCTGGCCTTCACCGGATATATTGAGAGTTCCGTCATCTAAAACCTTGGCAGTGATACCGTCGCCCAGCATGACCATCTGAACGAGTCCGGTATCGGTGCTGACAGATGTGGTTACCGATGTTGTAGCAGACTGAGACGTGGTTGAAGTTGCTTTTGAAGTACTTGTGGACGTTTTGGAAGAGGTTGTAGTAGTTGTAAGTGTATTAGTGGTTGTTGTCTGTTTTGTTACTGTTGTTGTACCTGTGGTTGAGCCGCTGTCAAGGGGGACGAATTTATAACCGTTCTTGTCGGCGTATTCCTTTGCGGTGCTTGATGAATATCCGTAAATTGTTGCTCCTTCAGGAACAGCGGGGATTGTCAGATTGTTGTTGTAGAAATAAACGTTCTTGACCTTTGCCTGATAAAGAGCGGTGGAATCTATGCTTGTGATTGTTTTGGGGAATTTGATTGTTTCAAGTCCTGTGCAGCCGCTGAAAGCGTTATTCTCGATAGTGGTTATCGTATCGGGAAGAACTACCTCCGTAAGACTTGTCATGCCTTCAAAAGCGTTGTGAGGTATTCTTGGACCGCCGGTAACGACTATGGTTTTTAGTGT
>JAFWSI010000068.1 GCA_017519415.1 Ruminococcus sp. | reverse complement strand
TTGCAAGCGAAGTTCACTTCGCTTTACGCAACGTCAAGGAGAATTTGGGTAATATGACGGATAAGCCGGTCGTCAAGCAGGCTTGACACGGCAGATGATGTGCAGAGGCGTTAGCCGCGGGTCGTGCGGTGTTGCCTTAAATAAAAAAGCTGATGAGACCAGTGTTTATTTCACGCTCTGTATCCCGAAATGTTAACATAATATTCACCCGTGTGAAACAACTCGCTGCGCACATCAATGCACAATAGTATTGAACGGGGGTGAGTGCGACGGACAGTATTAACGAGGATTTTGACAGGCTTTATGAAGCTACCAAGCACAGCGTGCTGAAATATATAGCGCCGAGATGCGCCTGCATAACGGACATCGAGGACATCTATCAGGAAGTGTATCTGCGGGTCTATGAGGCTCTGCATCAGGAAAAGCGTCCCGACGATCCGGAGGCATTTGTGATGGGCATCGCCAAGCACTGTGTTTCGCATTATTACTCCCTGCTGCAAAAGCTTAAAATGCGTTTTCGCTCCGGTTTCGTTGGAGACGAAAGGGAGTTCTCGGATCATGATAATGTGGAGGATCTCGTTGCCGACAGGGAGCTTTGCCGCAGACTCTTTGACGATGTCTGCCGCTGTTCTCCCGAGGTTCAGAAGATATTTTATCTGCACTATCTTATGGAGCTTTCGCTGACCGAAACTGCCGAGGCACTGGGCATCACCGAGAGCAGGGTCAAGCAGCTGTTATACAAAACGGTGAGGATGCTGAAACGGAAATACGGAAGGAGCAGCGGAGAATGACAAACAGAGAACTCTTTACACAGATGATGAAGCACAACACCTCTCTGCCTACAGAGCAGACTTCATTTCAGGTGCTGGAGCGCAGCCGGAGCAAGGGATATGTCAGAAGCAGCGCGGTGAGATATATCGCCGCCGCCTTTATCGCCGCAGCTGTGGCCGTCGGACTGGTGTTTGCTGTGAAGCACAGAGGGATAGAAACAGCCGATGAGATATCCTCTCCCGCAGCTTCAAGGACTGATACCGCGCAGTCAGCGCCGGACAAAACAGCGCCCGCTGTCTCCCCCGATATCAAGCAGAAAATAGATTCCCTGCTGGAGGATATGGAGCGGACAGGCGCCTACACTGCGACACTGTGTACCTGTTCGGACACAGGCGAAAACGACAGCGAGGTAAATAAATACCGTGAGAACATTCCCGCTGATGTGGCAGAGATAGCCCGCTATTTCAGGTCAGCGGAGCTTGAACCCGTAAGTGAGTACGAGGCCGATCCGCTGTTTTTCCGGCAGGGACTTGACAGCATCAGCGTCAGCGGGTCACGCAGCGCAGAGTTTTTCGGAAGCCTTGTCTATTTTTGCAGCGAGGGCGAGGTCTGGGCGGAATTTGTGCTGCCCGATAAGGATAAGCCGGTGGGTGCAGCAAGCTGCTATTTCAAGGTGAGAGCCGGAGACCCGCCGCTGTATAAAAACGGCATCCTGCAATACACAGAGGGGGAATGGTCGCAGAATTATTCCGACTACCGCATCCGCGAGGGACACGGAACGCCGCTCTCGGAAAAAAGCAGGACAGTCACCGTCAGCGACGCCGAGGACAGGATAAGGATAACTATGACCCTAAGCCAAGGAGAGCAGCTGCCGCAGGTGAGCATCGACGGCATCGAGCTGCCCGAGGGTGTCAGCATCACCGGCAGCAGCGTGTATCTGACTGCGAAGACAGCCGCAGCTGACGATGCAGATCACCCCCGTTACCGCTCCGGCGAATATACTTTGCAGGATAAGCTGCTGACCCTTGACAGCAGCGCCGGCAGCGGTGATGACATTTTATCCGTCAGAGCGGTCATAGACTTTAACACCGGCGGCCGCAGCGGTCAGTCCGATACAGCCTATCCATATCGGATAGCAGTCAGCTTCAATCTCTGAAAGTTAATAATTTCTTAACAACAAAAAAGCTCCCTTTTTGCACATACAGGATAAAGTGCGAAGGGAGTTTTTTGTATGAAAAAACATCTGATAACGCTGCTGTCGCTGCTTATCCTCACAGCCTGTGCCGAGGCACCAGAAGAAGTGCAGCGTGAGAACAGCATCCTCGATAATGCAGAAATCGCTTCAAGGTCTGATAACACCCCCGCAGACAGTCTGGGGGGTGACAGCTCCGAAACGGGCACCTCCGGCAGTGAGAACGGACTTGCGCTTTGCACTCTCGACGAGATACGTGCATCTCTTGAAAGCGATATCAAAGGGAATAAGACTAATGTTTCGGCAAAGACCGTCCGTGTGCCGGAAAGCAGCGCTATGCCCGTGTTCAAGCTGCAAAAGAGCTTTGATAATTTTGATAAGATAGATGATATCGTGCGTGACTATTTCGGCACGGAGCTTTCCGCTCACAGGGACAGGCTCTCGCTGCTCACACGTTTCCATTCGGTCTTTGAGCTGACAGAGGATCTGACACTGGATCTTGACGGCTGCAAGGGCAGCCTGTCCTATACCGATCCCGCAAATCCGACCAACCGCATCTCGTCGAGCGGCTGCGGATATTTCACCGCCGCAAACACGGGTGCAAGCCTTGTGGAGCCCTATTCGGGCGAGCTTATTGCGGCTTACGATCTGCGTCACGGTGAGAGCTTCCCCATTGAAAGCTATACTATGACCGACGGCAGGCCCCTCTCCGTTTCCGATGGCGTAAAACAAGCGGAAGAATATGCAAACAAATATATCTCTCTGCTCTATACCGACAAAACGACGGTAAAGGTCTATCGTGTAGAAGTATATAAAAGAGAGCTTGGAGGCTGCGGATATGCTATGCTGGCGGAATACCGCGACTCGGAAGGAAATCTGTTTCTTACCAACGACAGAGTAGTTATGGATACAGACGCTTTCTTAAACAAGAACGCTCCGCTTATTCCGACAGTGAACCTGATGCTCTGCGTTAACGAGAGCGGCAAGCCTCCGATGATAACAGCCAATGCCGTGCCTGCTGTCGGTGAAGTGACTGAAAGCGGAGATAAGCTGCTGAGCTTCGGCGGTGCGGTAAACGCTCTCTCAAAACGTCTTGCGGCATCGTCAGCGTATGAGTTCGGATGTGCTTCGCTTGAATATGTAATTACAGCACCCTACTCGGAGAAATACATCGAATATATGACTGATGAGAACGGAGATGTGTCAAAGCAGTTCTTCAAGGAGCTTTACACTCACATCCCCGAAACACACTATGAAGCCCGCCCGTATTGGGTGTTCCGTGACTTTGAGAAGAATCCCGAAAACCTCGGTGAAAGCGTGTGGGGCGGGGTGTATCTAGTGGATGCTCTTACGGGTGAGATATACGTTAGGTAGCTTTTATAAAGAGGCAGCATCTGTTTTGAATATACTGCTAATATATGAATAAGGAGGTCTTGTTGATGCGAAAACACTTTATAGCTGTAATCACAATATTGATGCTGTCGGTGAGCTCCTGCGCCGAAGCACCCGAAGAAATCAAGCGCGAGAACAGTATTCTCGATAATGTTCAGACGATTTCCCAAACGGAGCAACGCCCCGATCTCGAATATCTTACTCTTGACGAGATACGTTCGAGAGCAAAGGGCGATATCAGCAGCAGCAATACGAATATCGTTATTAAAAATGTGCGCATCGGCGATGGTAACACGATGCCTGTTTATGATACGGTTCGGGATTACCCTGATTATAAAGAAAGGATCGGGAAAGCTGTCAGCGAAATATTCGGAGATGACCTTTCGTCCGAAATGAAGGGCAGTATAACAACAGACGAAGATTTCGGAATGATATTCTATGCACCTGAGGGAAAGAGTATAGATAACGGAGTCTCAGTATCTCGGAAAGGATCAATGGGTATCACCTATGAGTTTTTTGAGCAGTACGGAAATCCATCTGCTTACGGGACAGAAAGTAATCTTGTAAAGACATATCTGTTCACAGAGGACGAGCAGGCACTGGGCGATACCTATATTATGACCGATGACAAAGAGCTTTCGGTCGGAGATGCAGCCAAGGAAGCCGAAAGATTATTCAACGCATATTTCATTCTTGGTGAAGATGATGGTATTTCATATAAGATAAACAGGCTTGATGTTTATAAATATCCAGATGGAAAGCACGGCTTTTTATATTATATGGATACTTATGATAAGGACGGCAACATTCTTATCGGCAATCTTAACCCGGTGATAGATGTCAAAGCTTTTGACAGAAAGGAAACGTTCTATCCGTTTCAGAGAGTAGCATACGGATTCTTTTTAGATTCACAGCTTCACCCTTATGCGTATACGAATATCACCCCATCCGAAGGGGAAATAAAGGAGCCCGGCGATAAGCTGATATCTCTTAAAGGCGCTATGGATATACTCAGCGGCAGACTTGCTGCCTCCGCAGCCTATGAGCTTGATGCGGCTCTTGCATATATTGCCGTTATACCGCCTGCCGACGGCCTTGTTGAAGAAGATGAGCTTGGAGAAAAAACGATATTTGATTATCTGCATTATTATATGAACTCCGAAGCTAAAATGGAGCTTCGTCCGTTTTGGATATTCCGGGACAGCAGCAAAAGCAACCCTGAATACTCTGTTTGGGGCGGTCTTTTCTGTGTAGATGCGCTGACCGGAGAATTATACATTTTCTGAGGTAATGAAATGGGTGCTGCACTTTGCTTCGACCTGAAAAAGAATATCCTTTCAGCGCCCTTTCTGCTCGGCACGGGGGCGCTGTTCCTGCTTATGCTTATGACCTCCTGCACCGTATTTAACGGCAATGCCGACCAGCCTAATTACAACTACATACAGTTCCTTATCTACGCCGATCGTGACGAGATGATGAGTACCTATCTTTACAGTGATATCCATATGTTCATCCGAGGCTTCGGCGGCGAGTGGACAGCGGTGTTCCTGCCGATGCTCACCGGGCTTGCCTGTGTGCCGATGATCTGCGATGAGGTCAACTCAAACAACTTCCGCCTCTGCGTGACACGTTCGGGACGGCGCAGGTATATCCTCTCAAAGCTGACCGCTTCGCTTATAACTGCGGTGCTGATGATCGTCACGGCGGCGCTGATCTTCGGGCTGTTCTGCCTTATCACTTTTCCTTCTCCCCGGGAATATCTCTCGGGGCTTGAGGGCAAGCAGCTTGAAGCTGTGAGGAACAGCCTGTCATTCTCGGAGTATCCGCTGAACGCGCTGTTTGGCTCACGGAGCAGAGCGCTCGTTGTCCTCTCCCGGCTGATAACTCTATCGCTCTACTCGGCGGTGCCCTGTATGCTTGCTATGATTATGGGTGCGCTTACGCTCAACAAGTTCGTGTCGCTGTCGGTGCCTGTAATGCTTTATTTTGCAGTAAGACAGCTTGCGGTGTCTGCGGTGCAGAGCGCCTACGAGGAGATGCGTGATCTCCCGAAGCTGTGGTTCTTTGAGGTCAGAGAGCGTTTTATGTACGGCGAGACACAGTTTGAGGAGATAATGCACCTGACGACAGCGTGGTTCTATGTCTATCCGATAGCCGTACTGCTTCTGCTCGGAGTGCTGTTTTATCGGCTGATGAAAAGGAGGGTGAACGTATGATGCGCAGGGCTTTTTTCTCTGCCCGCACCACCTACACCGATTGGCTTATAAGCCCTCGCCTGCTGATATTCGGGTTCGTGTTCATGTTCGAGTTCACCTACTTCATCAAGCCGATGAACGACCTCACCCAACGTCTGAACACACCCATAAACATCTTTGAGCCTTTTTCTGCTATGGCAAATGACCGCTACGCTCTGCCGCTGATCGTCCTCGGATTTATGGTGCTGATCTCCGACTTTCCGCGGCTCAATGATTTTGCAACCTTCTCGCTTTTCCGAACGGGGCGGACGGCGTGGCTAATGGGGCAGGCAATGTTCCTGCTTATGGCGGGTGTGACCTATATCGGCTTTATCCTCGGCTCGTCAATGCTGTTCGTGATGAACAATGCTTATTTTCTTAATGCGTGGAGTTTGGTACAGAAAACTCTCAATCTCGGCACCGAACAGGCGCGAACGCTCACGGGGCTGTACCCCTTTGCTCGGATGGACAACTCCGTCCTGCGTCAGGCGAGACCATTTGAGGCAGTGCTTCACGGCATCCTGCTGATACTGCTTTTCATCGTTGCGGTGGGGTGCGTACAGCTATTATTTGCCCTCTTGCAGAAGAAGATAATCAGCGTATTCGTTAACCTCTCGGCAGTGGCGGCGGGGCTTATCCTGCTGATCGTGGATATCAAAGTCAAGTGGCTGTTTCCGATCTCAAACGCCGTTTTCGGCTGGCACTATGACGGCACCTTCAACGAAACGAATATGCCGATAACGGCTTCGTACATCTATTTCGGGGCGGTCATCGGGGTAATGCTCCTGCTGCTCTGGAGGATAACAAAACGCTGCTCGTTCCACATAACGGGAGGTACTGAGTGATGAACATAATTGAAGTAAAAGACCTCGGCCTCACCCTCGGAAAGACAGATATCCTGAAGCATATAAACGTGAGTTTCGAGGCTGGAAAAATACACGGTCTTATCGGGCGCAATGGCTCCGGCAAGACTATGCTGATGAAATGCATCTGCGGGTTCATCAAGCCCACCCGCGGTGAGATAACTGTTGACGGCAAGCGTGTGGGCAAGGACGTTGACTTCCCCAAAGATATGGGTATCATCATCGAGACGCCGGGGTTCATACCCTATTATTCGGGGTACAAAAATCTCAAATTACTTGCGGGGCTCAACAACAAGATCGGCAAGGAGAAAGTCCGTAACAGCATGAAACAAGTCGGGCTTGACCCCGACCTCAGACGGCACGTTAGAAAGTATTCCCTCGGTATGCGTCAGCGGCTCGGACTTGCGCAGGCGATAATGGAAAACCCGAAGATACTCATACTTGACGAGCCGTTCAATGGGCTTGACAAGGAGGGCGTTGCGGAGATGCGTGAATACTTGCTTGGTTACAAGGAACAGGGGAATCGGCTTCTTTTTCAGCCAGTCCTTTGGTATTCGGAGAATTCAGAAAGATTTGGGATTAGGCATAGATACTCATTATTCACATTCTTATTCTAAACTGCAAAACGACTATGACAGAACTCAACTTGAAATAAAAATGGATGAACGTCAGCGATCACTGAGCCTTGACATTTCCCCTAAAAAAAGGTAAAATCAATTTGAACGCTTTTTCAAAGGAGAATGACCTATGAGACCACTTTCAGACAGGGTCGGTACTTTCACGGATTCTGTTATCAGACGGATGACTCGGATCAGCAATAAATACGGTGCTATCAATCTTTCACAGGGGTTTCCCGATTTTGACCCGCCTAAGCCTATGCTCGATGCGCTTGCCAAGGCGGCTTATGAGGGGCCGCATCAGTATTCCATAACCTTCGGGGCGCAGAATCTGCGGGAGGTTCTGGCTGCGAAGTTCAACAAGACCTCGGGGCTTAATGTTGATCCGAATACTCAGGTAATCGTCACCTGCGGCGGGACCGAGGCTATGATGTGCGCCATGATGACGGTCTGCAATCCCGGGGACAAGGTCATGGTGTTCTCGCCGTTTTATGAGAACTACGGCGCCGACGCGATCCTCTCGGGAGCCGAGCCGATATATGTTCCTTTGGTCCCGCCGGAGTATGACTTCGATCTCTCCGCCATAGAAAAGGGCTTTATTGACGGTGCGAAGGCTATCATAATCTGCAATCCCTCCAATCCCTGCGGGAAGGTCTTTACCCGCGCCGAGCTGACTTCGATAGCTGAGCTTGCCGTAAAATACGACGCTTATGTGGTGACTGATGAGGTCTATGAGCACATGGTCTATGCGCCAAATGTCCACACGGTAATGGCAAGCCTCCCCGGAATGTCGGAAAGGACGATCACCTGCAGCAGTCTTTCCAAGACTTTTTCAATTACCGGCTGGAGGCTCGGTTATCTTATCAGCAGCACCGAGGTCATCGAGGCGGCAAAGAAGGTACACGATTTTCTGACGGTGGGAGCGCCTGCACCCTTACAGGAGGCGGCGGTGGCAGGACTGAATTTCGGCGACGATTACTACGCTGATCTCAACAGGCTGTACACAGAAAAGCGGGATCATTTCATCGCAGGGCTTGACAGGATAGGCTTAAAACACAATGTCCCACAAGGAACGTATTTCGTGATGATCGACATTAGTGATTTCCTTGAATTAGATCAGTTCAGAAACTTCACCGATCTTGAATTCTGCGAGTGGATGATAAGGGAGATCGGCGTTGCAGCGGTGCCGGGATCGAGCTTCTTCCGGGAGCCGGTAAACAACCTGATAAGGCTGCATTTTGCCAGGGGCAAGGATGTCCTTGACGAGGCGCTTAACAGGCTGGCAAAGCTGAGGGAGCTGACGGACAGATAAGCTGTCCAAAAACAAGGGAGATTTTTATATGACCTTACAGCAATTAAAATACATCATCGAGATAGCCGAGACGGGCTCTATAACTATGGCAGCGGAAAGGCTTTTCATCGCACAGCCCAGCCTTTCAAAGTCGGTAGCGGAGCTTGAAAAGGAAATGGGGATCACTATCTTCAACCGCAGCAACCGGGGGGTTTATCTTTCGGAGGACGGCACGAAGTTCCTCTCCTATGCAAGACAGATAGTGGAGCAGACGGAGCTTCTCGAGAACGAATACAAGTCCGCACCGCCGCCGAGACGGGTCTTTGCTGTGTCGGCTCAGCATTACGCATTTGTGGTGAACGCCTTTGTGGAGCTGGTGAAGGAGTACGGAAAGAGCAAATACGAATTCACCCTGCGCGAGCTGAAAACCGCGGAGATAATAGAGGACGTCCGCACTCACCGCAGCGACATCGGGATACTGTTTCTCAGCAATTTCAACCGTGAGGTGATGAGGCACATCCTGCAAAGTGAGGATATCCGTTTTGAGAAGCTGTTTACTGCCAGTCCGCACGTTTTCGTCAGCAAGGATAACCCCCTCGTCGGGAGAAAGAGCGTGACCCTGAATGACCTGCGGGAGTTCCCCCGCCTGACCTACGATCAGGGGGTTAAGAATTCTTTCTACTTTGCGGAGGAGCTGCACATCACCGAGGACAGCCCCAAAAACATCATCGTGTCCGACAGAGCGACGCTGTTCAATCTGCTGATCGGGCTTGACGGATATACCATTTCCTCGGGCATACTGAGCTCCGACCTCAACGGCAGCAACATCGTGTCGATACCCCTCGAAAGCGACGAGCGGATGGACATAGGTTACATCACCGTGACGGACAGACCTCTTAGCTTTATGACCCGCAGATATCTTGAACACTTGACTGCTTACATCGAAAGATACAATTCCTGATATAGCTTTTAGCTATGGCAGTCTATGAAATATAAGTATTAACACATTTCCGAAGCCTGTGGTATAATTAGAGCATCGACTAAACATATCGGAGGAATAGGAAATGAAAACATCTATTATCGGCTACCCCAGGATAGGGGAGCTCCGTGAACTGAAATTCGCCAGCGAAAAATATTTCAGAGGCGAGATAGGAGCGGAAGACCTTGAAAAGACTGCCAAGGCTATCAGGAGCAGGAACCTTGAGCTGCAAGTCAAGGCAGGGCTCGACTTCATCCCCTCTAACGATTTCTCGTTCTATGACGGCGTGCTGGACACCGCGTTCCTGCTGGGCGCAGTACCGGAGAGATACACGGCTCTCGGACTGTCGGAGCTCGACACCTACTTTGCCGCTGCAAGAGGCTATCAGGGCGAGAAGGGCGACGTCAAGGCGCTGGCAATGAAGAAATGGTACAACACCAACTATCACTATATGGTGCCGGAGATAGACGACAGCACAGAGCTGAAACTCGTGGGCACGAAGCCCTTTGAGCTTTTCAGCGAGGCGCTTGCCGAGGGCGTCAGGACCAAGCCCGTCATCATCGGCGCATACACGTTCTTAAAGCTGGCAAGATACACGGGAAAGCGCACAGCCGAGGACTTCATCGACGCTGCTGCAGGGGCATACATCGATCTTCTGAAAAAGCTGGCACAGCTCGGTGCAGAGTGGGTGCAGTTCGACGAGCCCTCTCTTGTCAAGGATCTGACCGATGAGGATATCAGCCTGTTCGTTTCGCTTTACAAGAAGATCCTCACGGACAAGCACGGCGTTAAGGTCATCGCACAGACCTACTTCGGGGACGTCCGGGACTGCTATAAGGAGCTTTGCTCCCTTGACTTCGACGGCATCGGCCTTGATTTCATCGATGGCAAGAAGTCCCTTGAACTCGTTAAGGCTAACGACTTCCCCAAGGGCAAGGTGCTCTTCGCAGGCGTTGTCAACGGCAAGAACATCTGGCGCAACAACTACCGGCTCACAGCCGATATCATAAACGAGCTGAAAAACAATGCCGATGACATCGTGCTCAACACCTCCTGCTCTCTGCTGCACGTTCCCTGCACACTTTCAAACGAGACCAAGCTGCCGGAGAGCGTGAGAAAGCACTTCGCATACGCCGAGGAAAAGCTCTCCGAGCTTGCAGAGCTGAGAAAGATATTCGAGGCTGACGACCCCGCCTCCACCGAGGGATTCAAGCGTAACGCAGAGCTTCACAGCGGCAGGAGAACAGAGCGCAACGCCGCCGTACAGACAAAGGTGGCCTCCCTCACCGAGAAGGACTTTGTCCGTCTGCCGGCATTTGCGGAGCGGGAGAGGATACAGAAAGAGCGCTTCAAGCTGCCGCTGTTCCCGACCACGACCATCGGCTCCTTCCCCCAGACCGCAGAGGTCAAGGCCAACCGTTCCGCATTCCGCAAGGGCGAGCTCTCCGAGGCGGAGTATGAGAGGTTCACGGAGCAGAAGATCGCTGAGTGTATCGCATTGCAGGAGGAGATTGGTCTCGACGTGCTGGTTCACGGCGAGTTCGAGCGCAACGACATGGTGGAATACTTCGGTGAGTGCCTTGACGGATTCATCTTTACCGAGAAGGCCTGGGTGCAGTCCTACGGGACACGCTGCGTAAAGCCTCCGGTAATATGGGGAGATATCTCGAGGGCGAAGCCCATGACCGTAAGGTGGTCGAGTTATGCTCAGAGCCTCACCGACAAGCCTGTGAAGGGTATGCTGACGGGACCTGTTACCATACTTAACTGGTCCTTCCCGAGAGAGGATATCTCCCTTAAAGAAAGCGCCTTCCAGATCGCGCTGGCTATCCGTGAGGAAGTCCTTGACCTGGAGGCCAACGGCATAAAGATCATCCAGGTGGACGAGGCCGCCCTGCGTGAAAAGCTGCCCCTCAGAAAGTCTGACTGGAGAGAGGATTATCTTGACTGGGCTATCCCCGCATTCAGATACGTTCACAGCGGAGTGCGCCCCGAGACGCAGATACACACTCATATGTGTTACAGCGAGTTTGCCGACATCATCAGGGATATCGACGCTATGGATGCCGACGTTATCACCTTTGAGGCTTCACGCTCCGATCTGACCATACTCGATGTACTCAAAGAGAACAACTTCCGCACCGAGGTGGGTCCCGGCGTTTACGACATCCACTCGCCGAGAGTACCCTCCAGGGAGGAAATAAAAACTGCGCTCTCCAGAATGCTGGGACGCATCGAAAAAAACAAGCTCTGGGTCAATCCGGACTGCGGACTTAAAACGAGGGGCATCGAAGAGACTGTGCCGAGCCTGAAAAATCTTGTAGGCGCGGCGAAAGAGGTGCGAAATGAGAACAGCTGATATATTCAAGGAAAAGACCGTCTTCTCGCTGGAGATATTTCCTCCCAAGCCGAGTGCTGACGAAAGTGTTATCTACGATACCCTCGATCACCTGACTGATATCCGCCCCGATTTCATCAGCGTGACCTACGGTGCAGGGGGCGGAAAGAACGGCAGCAAGACCATAAGCATCGCCTCGGATATAATCTCGAAATACGGCACCACAGGCGTGGCGCATCTGCCCTGCATCGATCTGACAAAGGAACAGGCGCGGGAGATACTTGACAGCATGGAGCAGCACGGAATTGAAAATGTGCTGGCTCTGCGGGGTGATCTTCCCGAAGGCCGGGAGCATCACGGCGATTTCCGTCATGCCGACGAGCTGGTGACCTTCATCCGCGAGAACTACGACTTCAACATCCTGGGCGCCTGCTATCCGGAAGTCCACCCCGAGAGCCCAAATGCCGTCGCTGATATCCTGCACCTGAAGCACAAGGTGGAGTGCGGGGTGGATCATCTGATAACGCAGCTGTTTCTCGATAACAGGCATTTCTACGAATTCCGCGACAGAACGCGGCTTGCCCGGATAGATGTGCCGATAGAGGCAGGGATAATGCCTGTCACCAACAAGAAACAGATAGAGCGCATGGTCAAGCTCTGCGGAGTCGAGCTCCCCTCAAAATTCAGGCATATACTTGACCGTTACGAAAACGACCCCGTCGCCCTTCGTGACGCAGGCATAGCTTATGCCGTGGATCAGATAACCGATCTTACTGCCGAAGGTGCTGACGGGATACATCTTTACACTATGAACGATCCGTATGTGGCTCACCGGATCTATGAGGCGGTACAGAGCCTGCTGTGTTCGGTCTGCCGCTGAGCTGCGCCGAACAGTCGGTTTTATTCAGTATCACACCGACCTGAGCTCATTGTGGATCTCATCAAGGAACTGCTGTCCCATACTGCTGAGCTCCCAGTTCTTCTTGGTGATGCAGCCTATGGTCATTGTGTTCTCTGCGTTGTTTTCGGTCTTATAGGGGATCATGATGAACTGGCCTCCGCTGAGGTCGTCAGAAAAAATGCTCGAGCACAGCGTATAGCCGTTCAGTCCTGCCATAAGGTTCATTATCGTTGCGCGGTCGGTGGCTTTCACGGTTTTCTGATAGGCGTGTTCTATGTGCATTTCCTCGGCATAATATATCTCGGTCTCGTTCCCCTGTTCAAAGGACATACAAGGGTACGGCTCCAGCTGCTCAAAGGTCAGCTCCTTTTCCGAAGCAAGCGGATGATCCTTTGATAGATAGACCTTTGCAGGACATTTTATAAGAGGAGTAAATTCAAGATCGTTGTCTCGGAGTATCTTCCCTATCATTTTCTGATTGATCTCACAGATAAAAATAATGCCTATCTCGCTTTTCAGACTGCTGACGTCCTTTATGACGTCGGCAGTTTTTGTTTCTCTGAGCACGAGGTCGAACTGGCTCGAGTCGTAATGCTTTGCCATTTCGATAAAGGCTTTTACGGCAAAAGAATAGTGCTGCATGGAGACTGCGAATTTCCTCCTGATCTTACCGCCCTTTTCGTAGGTCTTCAGCACCTCCTCGTACTGCTGATAGACCTTTCTTATACGGACGAGAAAATCCTCGCCCTCGGAGGTGGGGATAACGCCCTTCGGCGTTCTGTGGAATAGCGATATGCCTATCTCGCTTTCCACGTCTCTGACTACGCCCGTCAGAGTGGGCTGCGCGATAAACAGCTTTTCGGCAGCCTTGTTCATGGAGCCGGACTCTGCGATGGTCAGTAAATAGTTCATTTGCTGTAATGTCATTGTATCACCTTGAAAAATAATTGTTATTATTTTAGCCCTATACCGTATGAATTTCATATATAATCTATGGACTAACTATGATTATATATTATTTTATCCAAATGTTTCTATATTATTTTGAGATGTAATTGTAAATTTTCTCGGGATATAGACATTTTTTATAGCCTGCTCTCAAAAAAGCGTATTGGACAGCGAAAGTATTATGGGCTATAATATCAGCATACCAACCAAAGAAAGATTATCACCGGCAGCAGACAGCTCCGGTAAGGAAAGGTGATCTTATGAAAAAGAATTTCAATGCCGCAGGAGGAGTAATACGCTGTTGAATACGCATTCCGAAAAAAGCAAATAATCAAAGAAACTGAAATGAGGTATTCAATATGAAAAGCAGATTTTTAAGATTAACGGCACTTTCACTCGCACTTGTAACAGCTATGGTAACTGCGGCCTCCTGCGCAAAGGCAGAGGGCGCCGATACAAAGAGCTATTCCATAGTCAATGTTTCTTATGACCCCACAAGAGAGCTTTACGCCGAGTACAACGAGGCATTCAAGAAGCACTGGGAAGCTGAACACGATTCCAAGGTGGAGATAAACCAGTCTCACGGCGGTTCGGGCAAGCAGGCACTTGAGGTCGCCAACGGCAACCCCGCAGACGTAGTAACTCTCGCACTTGAATACGATGTAAAGGCTGTTCAGGACGCCGGACTTATAGATGAAGGCTGGGTAAACGAGTTCCAGCTGGACTCCTCGCCCTACACTTCGACTATCGTATTCCTTGTACGCAAGGGAAATCCCAAGAACATCAAGGACTGGGGCGACCTTGCAAGAGACGGCGTGGGCGTTATCACTCCCAATCCCAAGACCTCGGGCGGTGCGCGTTGGAACCATCTCGCTGCCTGGGCATGGGCGCAGAGGGAATACAATAACGACGAGAGCAAGATAATCGACTACATCAAGAAGCTCTACGGAAATGTGCTGGTGCTTGATTCCGGCGCAAGAGGAGCTACCAACTCCTTCGTTGAGAACAAGCAGGGCGATGTCCTTCTTGCTTGGGAGAACGAAGCATTCCTCTCCCTCAAGGAATACCCCAACGATTATGAGATCGTTACACCGAGCATAAGCATCCTTGCACAGCCCTCCGTTGCAGTTGTAGATAAGGTGGTAGACAAGAACGGCACCCGCGAGGTAGCTACCGAGTATCTCAACTATCTCTACTCCGAGGAAGCTCAGAGGATCGCAGGAAAGAACTTCTACCGTCCTTCAAACGAGAAGATCCTTGCCGAGTTCGCCGACACCTTTGATCTTAAGATCAACCTTGTTACCATCAACGATTTCGGCGGCTGGGACGAAGCCTTCAAGAAACATTTTGCAGACGGCGGTCTCTTCGACCAGATCTATAAACAGGATTGATACAGGAAATATATCTCGCTGAAAAAGTATATCCCCGTCCCTCCCGGCGGGGATAAATACTATAAAAAGGTGTTTGTATGAAAAGAAAGAAAAGGATCATCCCGGGATTCGGCATATCTATGGGAGTTACGCTTACACTTCTGAGTCTGATGGTGCTCATTCCTCTTGCGTCTCTGGTGGTATTCACTTCAAAAATGAGCTTTTCGGAGATATGGAACGTCATTACACGCCCCCGTGTTCTGGCGAGTTTTCGCGTCAGCCTGATAACTGCGCTGATAGCATCGCTTATAAACGCCGTTATGGGCGTGATACTTGCCTGGGTGCTGGTGAGGTACAAATTCCCCGGCAAGCGCATCCTTGACGGCATGATAGAGCTTCCGTTTGCTCTGCCCACGGCAGTCGCTGGAATAGCACTCACATCTCTCTATTCCGATTCGGGCTGGATAGGGAGCATTTTCGCAAAATTCGGAATAAAGATCGCTTATACTCGCGTCGGGATCACGATAGCCCTGATATTCATAGGCATACCGTTCGTTGTACGCGCCGTTCAGCCCGTGCTTGAGAAGATAGACCCATTGTACGAAGAAGCCGCAGGCATACTCGGTGCAAGCAGAGCCAGAACATTTCGCAAGGTGATACTTCCCGAGCTTTATCCGGCGATATTCACGGGCTTCGGGCTTGCCTTCGGAAGATGTCTCGGTGAATACGGCAGCGTTGTGTTCATCGCAGGAAATCAGCCCTACGAGACCGAGATCACTCCTCTGATAATAATGTCGGAGCTTCAGGAATACGATTATTCCAGCGCGACCGCGATAGCTCTTGTTATGCTGCTGGCTGCGTTTATCATCCTGTTTCTTGTGAACCTGATACAGATACGCAACACAAAGATACTGAAAGGGGGAAACTGAAATGGCAGCCGAAAAGACCGAACGTGTAATGCCTCGCGAGGGCAGCACGGAGATCCATGCCGATACCAAAGGCTCAAAGGCGGTCAGGATCATTCTTATTACGCTGAGCGTGCTGTTCCTGTTCATTATGCTTGTTATGCCCCTTATCACCGTTATATATGAGTCTTTCCGAAAGGGCTTCGGTGAATATCTGAAAGCTGTCACTGATGATGAGACTGTCGGTGCCTTGCTTCTGACACTTGAAGCAACGGTCATCGCTGTGATCATAAACACCGTGTTCGGATTGTTTGCGGCGTGGGCGATCTCCAAGTTCAGATTCAGGGGCAAAAAGTTCCTTGTTACGCTTATCGACCTTCCCGTAACCGTATCTCCGATAATCGCCGGACTTATCTTTGTTCTCACTTTCGGAAGACAAAGCTTTCTCTATTCCTATCTCGAAGAGATAGATTTTATGATAGTTTATGCGGTGCCGGGTATCATCCTTGCTACGGTGTTCGTGACGTTCCCGTTCATTTCGAGAGAGATACTACCCGTCCTTGAGGCACAGGGTACCGATGAAGAAGAGGCTGCTGCGCTTATGGGAGCACGCAGCTTCACGATATTCAGAAAGATCACACTTCCTCATATCAAGTGGGCTCTGATCTACGGCATCGTACTCTGCGCTGCCCGTGCAATGGGTGAATTCGGAGCGGTCTCGGTACTTTCCGGACATCTGAGAGGTCAGACCGTAACACTCCCGCTCCAGGTAGAGATACTGTTCGGCGATAACAAGTATATGCCTGCATTTGCAGTGTCCTCTATTCTTATGATAATGGCTGTCGTGATACTGATAGTCAGAAGCATTGTCGAATTTATCGGCAGACGAAAAGGTGAAGAATAATGTATATCGAACTGAAAAACATAAATAAATCCTACGGCAGCTTCAAAGCCTCGGACAATGTGGGATTCGGGATAGAAAAGGGCAAGCTGGTGGCTCTGCTGGGTCCTTCCGGAAGCGGAAAGACGACTATCCTGCGTATGATAGCAGGGCTTGAAAGACCCGACAGCGGCGAGATAATCATTGACGGAAAAGTCGTCAACAATGTTCCCGCAAGCGAACGCGGGATCGGCTTCGTTTTCCAGAGCTATGCGCTGTTTCGTTATATGACGGTGTATGACAACATAGCCTTCGGACTGACCGTCCGCAAGCAGAACAAAAAAGAGATCAAAGAGCGTGTCACCGAGCTGATAAAGCTCATCGGGCTCGAGGGCTTCGAGAAGCGTTACCCCTCTCAGCTTTCGGGAGGTCAGCGCCAGAGAGTGGCATTTGCAAGGGCCCTTGCGCCCAATCCGCAGGTGCTTCTCCTCGATGAGCCCTTTGCGGCGATAGACGCCAAGGTGCGTTCCGAGCTTCGCAAGTGGCTGAGAGATATGATACATCAGCTGGGAGTGACGGGTATTTTCGTAACTCACGACCAGGACGAAGCGATAGAGGTCTCCGACGAGATAATCGTTACCAATCAGGGCCGCATCGAGCAGACAGGCACTCCGGCGGAGATCTATATCAATCCTACGACTGCATTCACCTCGTCCTTCTTCGGGGCGACCTCGGAGCTGACCGACTACAAGGCTTTTGAGAACTTTGACGACATTGGCGAATATGACAAGGCGATCATCAGGCCGGAGTTCGTAAAGATCACAAAGAAGAACGAGCAGCAGAAATACAAGAGATCTGCGGTGGAAGGTACGGTCACAGACCTGCAGTTCAGAGGCAACAGCTTTGAGCTCACTGTGGACTGCAACAACAGCAGGTTCAGCGCAAGACGCGGCCTCGATGAGCCCGCTGTCGAGATCGGCGAGAAAGTGGATGTATTTATCTTCCGCATCTTCATAACTCAGGGCAATACCGTCACACTTCTGAAAAACAACGCTGTCCGCGAAGAGACCGTGGTCATCTGAATCATGCTGTGCCTGAGTATAAATTACCGAAAAGCCGACGCCTCGGTGCGTGAGCGGTTTGCCTTCGATAAGGAGAAGCGTTCAAAGCTGCGTCATGCTCTGGGAAGCTCAGTCGTGCTTTGCACCTGCAACCGGACGGAGCTGTTCTTTTCGGACAGCGACCCCGACAGGGCGGCAGCTCTGCTGTCTAAGCTGTCGGGAGTTGAGGATACTGCAGAGCTGGTTTATTCCTACGAGGGAAACGGTGCTGTGAGGCATCTGTTCCGGGTGGCAAGCGGGCTGGACTCAATGATAATCGGCGAGGACGAGATACTGCGGCAGGTCAAGGAGGCATACTCCGAAGCCGCAGAGGACGGCACTACAAGCACCGAGCTCAACACCGTATTTCAGGCGGCTGTCACGGCGGCAAAGAGGGTCAAGACCGAGACTGCACTTTCAAAAACTCCCGCTTCGGCAGCCACAGTTGCAGCCAATGAAGCCACAGGCTCGGGCGAAGCCGTGAACATCCTGATGATAGGTTCATCGGGGAAGATAGGCTCATCCACGCTGAAAAATCTGCTCTGCCATCCGAATGTGCATATAACCCGTACATCCCGCTCCCATTCGGGGGTAGCCCTTGACCGGAAGAACGTCAGGACGGTGGCTTACGATGACAGATACAAATACGCCGACGAAGCGGACTGCATAATAAGCTCCACCTCCAGCCCCCATTTTACTCTCACTGCAAAGCGGCTGAGAGAAGCCCTGCACACCCGCAAGCCCCGGCTGCTGATAGACCTTGCCGTTCCCCACGATATAGAGCGGGGTGTATCTGAGCTTGACGGGGTAAGGCTCATTGATATCGACGACATCGGTGCAGCTGCACAGCGGGGCTGCGAGCTGAAAATGTCGGCAGCGGAGCAGGCGGAATCCATTATCGAGGAGGAGCTTGACGAGCTGCTGAAAAAGCTCACCTTCAGCCGGTTCCTGCCGGGGCTGGCAGAGGCCAAACGCGCCGCAGGAAAGCTCACCTTTGAAAAGCTGCTTTACAAGCTCCGGGACGGGCTCAACAGCGAGCAGTTCTCGGCTGTGCTTGACATCATCGGAAAACTGGAGGAATAAAGGTGGCATATTTTCCCTTCTGCATCGACCTTGCAGGCAGGACTGTCCTGATAGCGGGCGGCGGGAAGGTCGCACTCAGGAAAGCCGAAAAGCTCATGCCATTCGGAGCGAAGCTCAAAGTCGTAGCACCTGAGACAGACAGCGAATTTGATAAGCTTTTCGGCATAACGCTGATACACCGGAGATTCGAGGACAGCGATCTTGAAGGCGCATTTGCGGTTATCGCAGCCACGGACGACAGGGAGCTCAACTCCCGTATCTACCGCCTGTGCAAGGAGCAGAACAAGTTACTCGTGAACACGGTGGACGATCCCGAAAACTGCGGGTTCATCTTTCCCGCACTTGTGAATAAGGACGGCGTCACCGTCAGCATAAACACCGGCGGGAACGCTCCCGCTTATGCAAAGCATCTGCGCAAACAGATAGAGGAGCTTCTCGATGAAAAAGAGATGCGGCTCTTTGAGGCTCTCGCATCCGCAAGGCCGGAAATACACCGGCTGTTCAAAACGGACAGTCGGCGTGCGCAGGCAGCAGCGGAGCTGATAAGGCTGTTTTACGAATGTGATGACGCCGGTGATTTTGATACAACTTCAAGTCTTGAAAGGATAAGAGATAACTATGAAAGTCAGGATAGGGACGCGCAAAAGCAAGCTGGCGCTGATACAGTCGGAGCTTGCGGCTGATGCGATAAAACAGGCTTATCCCGATGCGGAGACCGAGCTGATATACTATACCACAAAGGGCGATGTGATACTTGACAAGCCTCTGGAAAAGCTGGGGGGCAAGGGCGTGTTCATCTCCGAGATAGAGCAGGCGCTCCAAAGCGGTGAGATAGATATTGCAGTTCACAGCGCAAAAGACCTGCCTCTGGAGCTTGCGGAGGGTACTCGGATAAGTGCGGTGCTCAGGCGCTCCTTCCCCAACGATGTGCTGGTCACAAGGCGAAACGAAGTGCTTAAAGGCAGCGTCATCGGAACGAGCAGCACACGCCGCGCCGACGGAGTAAAAAAGCTGTTCCCCTACACAAAGACAGTCGATATCAGAGGAAACGTCGATACCCGCCTGAACAAGCTGGCGGAGGGACAGTATGACGGTATCATCCTTGCGGCGGCGGGGCTTTCAAGGCTCGGTGCGCTGGGGGACAAGCGGTTCGATTACACGTTTATTTCCACGAAGTCTCTCGTTCCTGCGCCCTGTCAGGGGATAATCGCGATCCAGTCGGGCAGGGACGATATCGCAGAACTGCTGTCGGGCGTAAATGACAGCGACACCTATAAATGCTTCGAGACCGAGCGGGCTGTGCTGGAGCTGCTGAACGCTGGCTGTTCATCCCCTGTGGGGGCGCTGGCAGAGATAAAGGACGGCATCATGACCCTTACCGTCACAAAGGATCAGCACGCCATTCTGACCGACAGCGCCCCCGCAGAGGAGCGTTTTGAGCTTGTGAAAAGGCTGGTCTCAGAGCTATGAGCGGGTATGTTTACATCATCGGTGCGGGCTGCGGAGCCTATGACCTTATGACCGTTCGCGGACTGAATGCGCTGAAAAAATGCGATGCGGTGATCTACGACGCGCTTATCGACCCCGCTCTGCTCGGATATGCAGATGAAAATGCGGAACTGATCTGCGTCGGGAAACGCTCGGGAAAACACAGCGCTTCGCAGGAGGATATCAATTCTCTGATCGCCCGAAAAGCCCTTGAAGGCCGCACAGTCGCAAGGCTCAAGGGCGGAGACCCCTTTGTATTCGGGCGGGGCGGCGAGGAGATCGCAGAGCTGAAAAAACAGGGCATAGCTTTTGAGGTCGTGCCGGGGATCTCATCCTCGGTGGCTGTTCCCGAACTAGCGGGCATACCAGTGACCCACAGGAACGTGAGCCGCGCATTCCACGTTATAACCGCGCACACGGCGGAGGGCTCCCGGGATTTTACCAAGTATGCAGCTCTTGACGGAACTCTCGTGTTCCTCATGGGATATGCGGCGCTTCGGGAGATCGCGGAGGGGCTCATCCGGGGAGAAAGAAGAAACTTCACCCCTGCGGCGGTCATTTCCGAGGGCGGCACCGCCAAGCAGCGGACTGTCCGGGCTGCCCTGGCAGATATTGCGGACGCTGCCGAAAAAGCCGGGCTTACCGCTCCTGCGGTGATAGTCGTCGGGGAGGCAGCGGCCTTTGACTTTTCGTGCGGCATCTCAAAAGGCGCTTTGGACGGCGTTTCAGTCACCGTGACGGGCAGCGGAAAATTTGTTGGGAAGACTTCTTCGCTGCTCGAAAAAAACGGAGCGGGGGTGCAGAGATACCCCCATGTTCAGACGGTGAGAAAGGGCGTTATCCCGGCACTTGAAGGCTATGACTGTATCGCCTTTACAAGCTCTTACGGTGCGGAAATGTTCATCGACCATTGCAGGGAAAACCGTATAGACCTGCGCTCCCTTGCGGGAGTGAAGATCGCCGCAGTCGGCAGCGGGACAGCCGAGGCTCTTTCCTCCTTCGGTCTGATACCAGATATCATCCCGGAGAGCTTTTATGTCAAAGACCTGGCTGAAAAGCTCGCCTCGGAGGGGGTCGGCAGAGTGCTGATACTCCGGGCTGCCCTGGGCTCCGACGAGCTTGGGGAGATACTTGAAAGAAAGGGCGTTGCTTACGATGACGTGAAGATATACGACACCGTGAGCCGCGGGCTGCCGCCTATACATTTCGATACTGACTATGTGGTTTTCGGCAGCTCTTTCGGAGTGCGCAGTTTCTTTGAAAACGGCAGCAGCATATCTGAAAACACAGCCGTGGTCTGCATCGGCTCAAAGACCGCAGATACGGCATCAAAGCATTTCGGCAGCAGGATCCTCACCGCCGGACAGCAGACAGCACAGGGCATACTTGATTCGATAATAAATGACAGGAGAAATTGAAAATGAAAAGATTCAGACGGCTCAGATCGACTGAAAATCTGAGATCGCTGGTGCGTGAAACGAGAGTGGACAAAAGCTCTCTGATATACCCCATATTCATTGCCGAGGGGGAGAATATCAAGAACCCGGTGGAGTCTATGCCGGGGATATATCAGTGGTCTCTCGACAGGCTGGACGAGGAGCTTGACCGTGTGCGTGAAAGCGGGATAGGGGGTGTGCTGTTGTTCGGCATACCAAAGCACAAGGACGAGGTCGGCAGCGAGGCATACAATGACGAAGGGATAACTCAGCGGGCGGTTCGTTTCATCAAGGAGAACTATCCCAAAATACTTGTTATCGCAGATGTTTGTCTCTGCGAGTACACCTCTCACGGGCATTGCGGACTGGTGCATGAGGGCGAGATACAAAACGACGAAACGCTGCCCCTGCTTGCGAAAATGTCCGTCAGCCTTGCCAGTGCGGGTGCGGATATCATCGCCCCCTCGGATATGATGGACGGGCGGGTCGCAGCCATAAGGGAGGCTCTTGACGGGGCGGGGCATATCAACACGCCCATAATGTCATACAGCGCCAAGTTCGCCTCGGGATACTATTCGCCCTTCCGGGACGCCGCACATTCAGCGCCCTCCTTCGGGGACAGACGCACCTATCAGATGGAGCCTTCAAACGGGAATGAGGCTCTCCGTGAGGTGGCGGACGACATTGATGAGGGCGCGGATATCGTTATGGTAAAGCCCGCCCTTGCCTATCTTGATATTATCAGCCGCGCAAAGCAGCGTTTTGATCTGCCCCTCGCCGCCTACAATGTCAGCGGGGAATACAGCATGGTCAAGGCTGCGGCGGCAAAGGGCTGGATAGACGAGAGGCGGATAGTACTTGAAAATCTTACTGCGATAAAGCGTGCAGGAGCGGATATCATCATAACCTACCACGCCCTTGATGCAGTACGCTGGCTGGAGGAAACATGAACACACAAAGATCATCGGCGCTGTTCAAAAAAGCCCTGGGGCTGATGCCGGGAGGCGTGAACAGCCCTGTCAGGGCTTTCGGGAGCGTGGGCGCAGAGCCGCTTTTTATCTCGAAGGCGCAGGGCGACAGGATAACCGACGCCGACGGAAATGAATACATCGACTACGTCTGCTCCTGGGGACCCGATATTCTCGGGCACGCACATCCCGCTGTTATCGGAGCGGTCACAAAAGCCTGTGAGCGGGGTCTTACCTTCGGAGCCTGTCACGAGGGGGAGATCATCCTTGCTGAGAAAATCAAGGCGCACTTCCCCTCTATGGAGCTTATCCGCCTTGTCAGCTCCGGCACCGAGGCGGTCATGAGCGCAGTCCGCGCCGCAAGGGGCTTTACAAAGCGCAGCAGGATCATCAAATTCGACGGCTGCTATCACGGCCATTCCGACGGACTGCTGGTCAAGAGCGGCTCGGGACTGCTGACGGATTCCATACCCGACAGCGCGGGAGTGCCCTCGGGCTTCACCGACAACACACTCTCCGCAAGGTACAACAATGCCGACTCGGTGCGGGAGCTGTTTGAGAGATCCCCCGACAGCATCGCCGCTGTTATAGTCGAGCCCTGCGCCGCGAACATGGGAGTAGTCACTCCAGGGGACGGCTTTCTCGGAGAGCTTCGGGAGATAACCTCGCAGTACGGTGCGCTGCTGATCTTCGACGAGGTCATAACAGGGTTCAGGCTTTCAATAGGCGGCGCACAGCAGTATTACGGCATCACCCCCGACCTGACGGTTCTCGGGAAGATAGTAGGAGGCGGTATGCCTCTTGCAGCCTACGGCGGGTGGCGTGAGATAATGGAGCAGATCGCTCCCCTGGGGGCAGTTTATCAGGCAGGAACGCTCTCGGGCAACCCCATAGCGACGGCTGCGGGCATAGCTCAGATAACTCAGCTCGAGCAGACCCCAGACCTCTATGAAGCCCTTGACCGAAAGGCGGCTGTGCTGGAAAATGCCGCCAAGAAAGCGGGGCTGAACGTGAACAGGTGCGGCTCGCTGATGACGGTGTTTTTCACCGATAACAAGGTCACAGACTACGAGTCGGCACAGACTGCTGACAGAGGGGCTTATGCAGATTATTTCCGTTATCTGCTGAAAAACGGCATCTACACAGCACCCTCACAGTTCGAGGCGATGTTCATATCCTATGCTCACAGCGACCAGGATATCGCACTCACGGCGCAGATCATTGAAAACTATAAACCGAAGGAGAATTGAAATGGCAGCGGATTACTCGACTTTAAAAAAAGGCGGCTTCATGCAGCAGAAGCAGAAAAACAATTTCTCTCTCAGACTTCGTATCGTCGGGGGAAATGTCACGGCGGGACAGCTCGCAAAGATCGCGGAGGTGTCCGAGAAATACGGTGACGGTCATGTGCATCTGACCTCCCGGCAGAGCATCGAGATACCGTTCATCAAGCTCGATAAGATCGACGAGGTAAAGGATGCGCTTGCAGAAGGCGGCGTCGAGCCCGGTGTCTGCGGACCGAGGGTAAGGACCATTACCGCCTGCCAGGGAAATGCGATCTGTCCCAGCGGATGCATTGATACTTACGCGCTGGCTAAGGAGCTTGACGAGCGCTACTTTGCAAGAGAGCTGCCGCACAAGTTCAAGTTCGGCATCACGGGATGTCAGAACAACTGCCTCAAAGCAGAGGAAAACGACCTCGGCATAAAGGGCGGACTGAAAGTCAGCTGGAAAGAAAGCGACTGCATAAACTGCGGGCTCTGCGAGAAGATCTGCCGGAGCAAAGCGATAAGCAGAGAAAACGGCAGGATCACAGTAGATAACAAAAAATGCAATTACTGCGGCAGATGCGTCAAGGTCTGCCCGACCGATGCATGGGATACGGTCAGCGGATATATCGTGTCTTTCGGAGGGCTTTTCGGCAACAGTATCGCCAAGGGTGAGCCGACCGTGCCTTTTATCGAGGATCACGATGCTCTGCTGCGTGTCTGCGATGCAGCTATCGGTTTCTTTGAGGCAAATGCCAAGCCGAGTGAACGCTTCCGCTTTACTCTTGACAGAGTAGGGCGCGAGGAGTTCGATAAGGTTATACTTGAGGCGATCAACAAATGAAGTCTGAAAGAATAAAAACGGATATCCTTATCATAGGAGGCGGAACGGCGGGCTGTTATACGGCTGTCACCGCCGCCGAAAACTCGGATAAGCAGATACTTATCTGTGAAAAAGCACACATAAAGCGGAGCGGCTGTCTTGCCGCAGGAGTCAATGCGCTCAATGCGTATATCACAGAGGGAAGGACGCCGCAGGATTACGTCGATTACTGCGTAAAGGATGCTCACGGTATCGCACGCGAGGATCTTCTGCTGACAATGTCGCAGCGTCTGAACGCAGTTACTGAAAGGCTTGACCGTGAGGGCCTCGTCATCCTCAAGGATGAGCAGGGGAAATACGTCGCACGAGGAAACCGAAACATCAAGATAAACGGCGAGAACATCAAGCCTCTGCTTGCGGGAATGGCACAGCGTCACCCGAATGTGAGGGTACTCAATCGGGTGAACATCACGGACATCGACGTCACCGGAAATAGGATCAACGGTGCATTCGGGATAGGCATCGATGACGGAACGTTCTACATCATCGAGGCATCTGCCGTACTTATCGCAACGGGTGGCGCGGCAGGACTTTATAAGCCCAACAATCCCGGATTTTCACGGCATAAGATGTGGTACTGTCCGTTCAACACCGGGGCAGGATATGCTATGGGCATACGTCACGGCGCCGAGATGACAACATTCGAGATGCGCTTTATCGCACTGCGCTGCAAGGACACGATAGCGCCCACGGGAACTCTCGCACAGGGCGTCGGTGCAAAGCAGATAAACGCACTTGGAGAGGTCTATGAGCATAAATACGGTCTTACGACTTCGGAGCGTGTGTACGGCACGACTGCCGAAAATTCTGCGGGCAGAGGCCCCTGCTTCCTGCGTACCGAGGGGATATCGGAACAGCAGGAGCAGTCGCTTCTCAAAGCATACCTGAACATGGCTCCCTCGCAGACCCTCAAATGGCTTGAAAGCGGAGAGCTTCCGGGAAAAAGCAATGTTGAGATCGAGGGAACAGAGCCTTATATCGTCGGAGGACATACGGCAAGCGGCTTCTGGGTGGATACCGACCGCGCCACCACTATTCAAGGGCTGTACGCCGCTGGGGATGTCGCTGGCGGAGCCCCGCAGAAGTATGTCACGGGAGCTCTCGCAGAGGGTGAGATAGCGGCACAGGCAATGCTGCGTTATCTTGACGGAAACAAGCCTGCGGGCATCAGCGAAGAAAGCGCAGTACGACACCTGAGCGAAGCCGAGCGTTTCCTTGACGGCTCCGACAGTCCGTATTCGGCAGAACAGCTTGAAGAAGCTATGCAGACAGTTATGGACAGCTATGCGGGCGGCATAAAAACGAACTACCGCTTTTCCGAAAAAAGTCTCGGCATAGCCGAAAAACGCATCATACAGCTTGAAGGCCTTTCAGACAGCCTTCGCGCAAAAGATCCGCAGGAGCTTATGTATATCTATGAGCTGCGGGAGCGCCTTACCGTCTGCAAAACGGTGATCGCTCATCTGAGGGCGAGAAAGGAGACCCGCTGGGCGGGCTTTGCCGGGAATACTGATCATCCCGAACGCGACGACGAGCATTGGAATGTGTTTGTGAATTCCCGTTTTGAAAACGGCAGGACAGAGATCATTTTAAGGAGCGTGAGCAAGGGGTGAGCATCGAGATAAACAGTCAGAAATGTGTCGGCTGCGGAAAATGCCGCGATGTATGCCCCGGCACGCTTATCGCTCTCGGCAGGGACGGAAAAGCGTTCATCAGATACCCCCGCGACTGCTGGGGCTGCACGAGCTGTCTTAAAGAATGTCCCGTTTATGCGATCAGCTTTTTCCTCGGAGCAGATATCGGAGGTATGGGCGGAAGGCTCCACACAGAAAAAGAAGGCGATATTCTGAAATGGATGATCGAAAGGCCCGACGGGAGCGTCACCGTTACAGAGGTCGATACCCGCGAATCAAATAAATATTAGGAGATGAAACTATGCCTGTATTGTCACACCTTGACGAGCTTGAAGCCGAGGCGATATACATTATCAGAGAGGTAGCGGCTGAATGTGAAAAGCCTGTAATGCTTTACTCTATCGGCAAGGACAGCTCTGTCATGCTGCATCTGGCACTCAAAGCCTTTTATCCCGAGAAGCCTCCGTTTCCGTTCCTGCACGTAAATACGACCTGGAAGTTCAAGGAAATGATAAAGTTCCGGGACGAGACTGCAAAAAAGCTCGGCATCGAAATGCTTGAATACATCAACGAGGACGGCGTCAGACGCGGGATAAATCCCTTCGATCACGGTGCCGCATATACCGATATAATGAAAACGCAGGCGCTCAAACAGGCGCTTGACAAGTACGGTTTTACTGCGGCATTCGGCGGAGGAAGGCGCGACGAGGAAAAATCCCGCGCCAAGGAAAGGATATTCTCCTTCCGCAACGCTTCCCATGCCTGGGACCCGAAAAATCAGCGTCCCGAAATGTGGACGCTCTATAACACTAAGATAAACAAGGGCGAGAGCATCCGTGTCTTTCCCATATCCAACTGGACCGAGAAGGACATCTGGCAATATATCCGCCGCGAGAAAATAGATATCGTTCCGCTGTATTTTGCCGCAAAGCGTCCTGTCGTTGAAAGAGACGGAAATATCATAATGGTGGATGACGAACGTTTCCCTCTCAGAGAGGGAGAAGTGCCGCAGATAAAGTCAGTCAGATTCAGGACGCTCGGGTGCTATCCGCTGACGGGCGGCATAGAGTCCACCGCCTCCACGATCGACGAGATAATCGAGGAAACGCTTGCAAGCGTTGAATCCGAACGCACCTCGCGTGTTATCGACAACGAAGCTGCGGGAAGTATGGAACGCAGAAAGAGAGAGGGATATTTCTGATGCAGAAATCAAAGATCGGTCTATTGAAATTTATTACCTGCGGAAGTGTTGACGACGGCAAATCCACGCTGATCGGACATATCCTGTATGACGCAAAGCTGATCTACACGGATCAGGAAAAAGCCCTTGAACTCGACAGCAAGGTGGGCAGCACAGGCGGTACGATAGATTATTCGCTGCTGCTTGACGGCCTTATGGCTGAACGCGAGCAGGGCATAACGATAGATGTGGCATACAGATATTTCACGACTGATGCCCGCAGCTTTATAGTTGCAGATACTCCCGGCCACGAGGAATACACACGAAATATGGCGGTTGGAGCCTCCTTTGCAGATCTTTCCGTGATACTTGTGGATGCTTCGCAGGGAGTGCTTGTCCAGACCCGCCGTCACGCACGGATCTGTAAGCTCATGGGCATAAGGCATTATGTGTTTGCCGTAAATAAAATGGATCTCGTGCAGTACAGTGAGAACCGTTTTGCCGAGATCACCGCACAGATAGAAGCGCTTGCTTCCGAGCTTTCACTTGACAGCGTGAAGATCATCCCTCTCTCTGCAACAGCCGGAGACAATGTTACAAAACGCTCGTCCAATATGCCCTGGTACACGGGCGAGCCCTTGCTTGAATACCTTGAGACCGTGGATGTGGCAGCCGACAGCAGTGACGAAAAGTTCTATATGCCCGTTCAGCGAGTATGCCGCCCCGACCGCACGTTCAGAGGCTTTCAGGGACAGATCGAGGCGGGGAGCCTTAATGCCGGCGATACCGTCAGAACGCTTCCGAGCGGAGAAACGGCAAACGTAAAGAGTATTTTCGTCGGAGACAGGCAGACAGATTCTGCCGTCAAGGGTCAGCCTGTAACGGTCACTCTTGACCGCGAGGTGGATGTGTCCAGAGGCTGTGTTATCACAAAGGACGACGGGATAGCAGCCTACGGCACGCTTGATGCTTCGCTGCTCTGGACGGATGACGTTCCTCTTGAGCCCGGCAGAGACTTCCTTGTGAAGCTCGGCACAAAGCTGATACCGGCAGTCGTAACACAGATAAAGTATGCCGTAGATGTGAACAGCGGTGAACATACCCCTGCGGACAGGCTATCCAAAAACGGTATAGCAAGATGCACGGTGAAGCTCTCAGAGCCCGTGACTGCGGACAGATTTTCTGTTCACAAGACACTCGGAGAATTCATCCTTATTGACAGAGTGAGCAATATGACCGCAGCCTGCGGAGTTGTCGAGGAGCTGTATGAAAAGAGCGTATCCGGCGAGGACAAAGCCGCCTTTACAGACGGTGTTCTGAAAGCAAGCGGCGATCTTTTTGAGGAGTTCTATTATGATGTGAACAGCTATAATGTTTTCCACGCACAGACTGTCACTCACACCTTCGGCATCGGTGATGAGATACCTTCGCACGGAAAAAGCTATACCTATCCCGATGATCTTGATGTGATCGTTCTTCGTGACAAAGTCGCGGTGAAGATACGCAACAGAAAGGTAGCTGCACTTTTGAGCTTTGACAGCTACGAATACGACGGCACGGTCCCTCTGGTAAACGGAAGAGGCTTCGGAGTGCTTGCCAGGAACGACGCAGAGGTCAAGCAGTTCATAGCCGAGTATGAAGCCTCCGACAAGGACTCGCTCCCCGACTTGTTCGGCAAGTGGCTCAGCTTTGTAACTTACAG
This sequence comes from Ruminococcus sp., assembly GCA_017519415.1. Taxonomy (GTDB): domain Bacteria; phylum Bacillota; class Clostridia; order Oscillospirales; family Ruminococcaceae; genus Ruminococcus. The sequence goes on along the minus strand of JAFWSI010000068.1, from coordinate 4,373 downwards.
GAAGATATACATTTCCGGCACATTTATCTGATACTAAATAAAACGACCGCAGCGGCTCATGACCCCTGCGGCCTTTCTGTTATTGTGTCTTATCCGTGCAGATATCTTGCATTGTATTCCATATTGATCTCTGCGATCTCTTTCTTTCCTTCGATATAGTCCTTGTACATATCCCACGGCGAACCGCCTCCAAGCCAACAGGAAGAACAGTTCTCACATCCGCCTCCGCAGTCCATCGACTTGCGGATGATCTCCTCGCGCTGTTCGCGGGTGGTGTCCTTTATCAGTATAGAATCCATTTTAAAGCTCTCCTGTTTCTTTTTCGATAAGGTCTTCGGTCTCCGCCATGGCTTTAAGTGTCTGCTCAAGGAGCTTATCAAGCTCCCAGCCGAGCTGCTTCGCACCGCGCTCGATGACTTCCCTCGAACAGCCTGCCGCGAAGCCCTTGCTCTTGTATTTCTTTTTCAGGGATTTCAGCTCCATATCCTTTGTGCTTTTGGAGGGCCGCATAAGAGCCGCAGCATAGATAAGCCCAGTAAGCTCGTCGGCGGCAAAAAGCACCTTTTCCATTTCGTGTACGGGCTCCACATCTATTGTTGCCCCGCATCCGACGGTTATACCGTAGCCGTGTGAGCAGACCGCGTGTATGATATCCTCGCCGACACCGCCCTCTCTGAGAAGTTCAGGGGCTTTAAGACAATGCTCCTCGGGATAAAGCTCAAAGTCAATATCGTGCAGCAGCCCGACAATGCCCCAGTATTCAGCATCAGCGCCGTAGCCCAGCTCTTCAGCATACCATTTCATCACCGCCTCGACTGTCAGGGCGTGACGCAGATGAAAGTGATCCTTGTTGTATTTTTTCAGAAGCTCAAAGGCTTCATCCCTTGTGACCATAGTTATTCCTCCTGTCAGATAAACAAGCTCATATCGCTCTGCTCGCCGGAGCCGATGAAAGTCGCCGCGCCGCCGAGCTCAACGCCCTCGATAAGCTCCTCCTGCCTGATGCCCATAATATCCATGGACATCTGGCAGGCAACGATGCGTACTCCGTGGGCTCTTGCCGAGTCGATAAGTTCTTCGAGGGAGTTTACGTTCTTGCTTTTCATCACCGAGCGGATCATCTTAGCACCCATACCGCCCATATTCATCCTTGAAAGCCCCAGCTTTTTGGTGCCTCTCGGCATCATAAAGCCGAACATCTTCTCCACGAAAGATTTCTTGACCTTCACCTTCTTGGGATTTCTCAATATATTCAGTCCCCAGAAGGTAAAGAACAGCGTCACGCGCCTGCCCATTGCGGCTGCGGCGTTTGCCATTATGAATGCTGCGATTGTCTTGTCCAGATCACCGCTGAACAGCACGAAGGTCTTTCCGTCGGGGCGCTTGACCTCTGCCTTTTCTGAGTACTGCTTCTCCACAAGTATGCTGAATTCATTTGCGAAGCGTTCCAGCTTCACGAGCCTGTTGCCTGTCCTTTCGCACCATACAGCGATATCCGAGGAAAAGGCATCCTCATCGGCTCTGATATGCAGGCGCTGACCGTAGAACATCCTGTTCAGCTCGTCGGCAGTCTTCACCACAGGCCCCGGGCAGCGCATACCCCGGAGATCTATCTCCTTTGCGGGAGCGTTCTTTATCTGCTCGGTCAGAGCGTCGTATCCGCCCTCGATGTTGCAGGCGTCATAGCCTCTGTCGGTAAGTATCTCGGTGACTTCTTCGCTCAGGTCTCCCGTCCTGCAAAGGACATATACGGGCTTGCTTTTGTCGAGCTCGTCGATCCTTGATGTGAATTTTGAAAAGGGTATATTGACCCCGACGCCCAGTTTTTTCACCAGTACCTCATCGCTTTCCCGCAGATCAAGCACAGTCACGTTTTCCCTGTCAAGCGCGAGAAAATCCCCGGCAGATATTCTTTTGATGATAGTTTCCTCCATGGTATGATACCTCCGTTTTTAACAATTATACCCGTAAAAATGCCGCATTTCAATTCGATGATGTTAATAACCTATTAAATCTATTGACTAACTATGATATAGGTGATATAATAGTCGTACTGATATGTAAAGTACGGGAGGAAGGGTCCGTTTTGAAGCTCGCTATGGCACAGATGTCAATGTCAGAGGACATGGAAGATAACCTGAAAAAGGCTCTGAAATACATAGAAAAAGCCGAAGGCTGTGATCTGATATTCTTTCCCGAGATTCAGCTTTCGCCGTTCTTCCCGCAGTATAAAAACCGTGACGCTGCGGCTTACCTGCTCGGCGTTGACAGTCCGTATATAGCATCATTAAAAGCGGCGGCAAAAAAGGCAGCGCTGTATGTTTCTCCGAATATTTACCTGATGTCTGAAGGAATGCCTTATGATGCCTCGCTGTGGATAACTCCGGGCGGTGAGCTTGCGGGCATCTCAAAAATGGTGCATATAATGCAAGCGGAGAAGTTTTACGAGAAGGATTACTACACTCCCTCGGATGACGGCTTCAAGTTGTTTGATACGCCATTCGGTAAGGTCGGGATCGTTATCTGCTTTGACAGGCATCTTCCCGAAAGCATTCGCACCTGCGCTTTGAACGGCGCACAGCTCATAATTATTCCGACCGCCAATACAAGCTCCGAGCCTACAGAAATGTTTGAGTGGGAGCTTCGTGTGCAGTCTTTTCAGAACAACGTTTTTACAGCGATGTGCAACCGTGTCGGACATGAAGATAAAATGGATTTCTGCGGCGGGTCACTTATCATATCTCCCGACGGCGATGTGATCTTCAGGGCTGACGGTACCGAGCAGCTGTGCACGGCTGAGATAGATCTGTCTGCGGCAATCAAATCGCGCCGTAACCGTCCGTATATCGAGACTCGGCGGAATGATATGTACAGATAAAGGAGGAACAAAAATGCTCGATCAGTTTTCAAGAACACAGCTGCTTCTCGGCAAGGAGGGCATCGAAAGGCTTTCGGGATCGAGGGTCGCAGTGTTCGGTATAGGCGGAGTAGGAGGGTATGTCTGCGAGGCGCTTGTGCGCAGCGGAGTGGGTGCTTTCGACCTTATAGACGATGACAGGGTATGTCTCACCAACCTCAACAGACAGATACTTGCCACAAGAAAGACCGTGGGCAGATACAAAGCCGAGGTCATGGCAGAGCGAATGAAAGAAATAAATCCGAACGTCGAGATCAATATACACAAGTGCTTTTTCCTGCCCGAAAACGCCGATGATTTTCCTTTCGAGAAATACAACTACATAGTTGACGCAGTAGATACAGTTACCGCAAAGCTGGAGATAATACTCCGGGCGAAGGCGAAGGGCGTCCCCGTGATAAGCGCTATGGGTGCAGGCAACAAGCTGGATGCGGGCAGGCTCCGCGTCGCGGATATATACGAAACAAAGGTCTGTCCTCTTGCGAGAGTTATGCGGTACGAGCTGAGAAAAAAGGGCGTGAAAAAGCTGAAGGTGGTGTATTCAGACGAGGTCCCCACCCGTCCCATAGAGGATATGACCATAAGCTGCCGAACGCACTGTATCTGCCCCCCTGATGCCAAACACAAATGCACCGAGCGCAGAGATATCCCCGGCAGCACTGCATTTGTCCCCGCAGTGGCGGGGCTGCTTATCGCCGGAGAGGTGGTCAGGGATCTGACAGGGCGGAGCAGATAAAAGATCAAAAGGCTGTTGCACACTGCAGCAGCCTCATATGCTTTTTTTACCGAATTTTCATCTCGTGCAACAGCCCCTTCTTTTGCTCTATTATTTTTCATCCATATAAACAGTTGAGGCAGATGCGCAAGGTACAGCTTGTGCGTCTGCCTGTTTTTTACGTGTTTTCGCGGTTTAATATGCTTTGGTACTGACGTATCGGGTTAGTGAACGGTGCGGCTGACGAGTTAACCATTGGCTTTTATTGTTTTACGCCGATCATCCGAATATATAGATCATCGAAACGATGATAACAATGCCTGTTGCTATCAAAAGCCCTGTTACCATTCTATTTCCCCTTTCGGTCTGTTGATACTGTTTAGCTGCAGATACAAACGGTGACTGCTCCGATCCCGGGCAGGACTACCGTTGAGCAGCATACGAGCATTTCATTCCCTCCCTTTCGTTGGTATTGGTTTTGCTGTTTTCTCCTTTTCTGTATATATAATAACATACCGACCTTTGCAATTTCTTTGCAAGGATCGGTATGTGTGTAGTATTATGTTGTTTAAGGCAACACCGCACAACCACCGGCTAACCCCTTTGTACATCATCCGCTTGCATATTTTCCGTCATATTACCCAAATTCTCCTTGCCTTGCGCCAGCAAGGCGGCGTCGAATTTAGGCAATCTGACGAAAAATCTGACTGCGCGTCTGACGCACAATGGTTGTGCGGTGTT
>JAFWSI010000067.1 GCA_017519415.1 Ruminococcus sp. | reverse complement strand
TGTTGTTGTTGTTGTCCGGGCTGCCTGTTCATGTGCAAGATAGTTTTCCAGTGACAGCGAGCCGCTGGTGGACAGGTAAGCATAGTAGGAAAGCACGTCTGACGCGTCCACCGCGTCAACAAGTCCGTCCTTGTTCACATCGGCGGCAAGAGTCTGCGCTGCGGTAAAGCCCGAGGACTTTCCGCCCGAAAGAAGAGCGTATTCCGCGAGTATGGCGGAAGCGTCCGTTGCGTCGATGAAGCTGTCGCCGTTCACATCGCCTAATTTTATGGTTATGACCGAAGGCGCGTTAACGACGGTTTCAGTGTCTGGTATTGCTGCGTCATTGGCTGCTGCCGTCTTTTCTGACGTTGCGGCCGGAACAGCGCCGGCTTCGGCTCCCTTTGCCGGGGAAGCGTCAAGCGCAGGCAGAGTGCCCGCACATAGCACCAATGACAGCGCAGCTGCGATCAGTTTATTTGCCCTCATTTCTTTCTCCTTCTTTTTTTATATTGCGTACCCCCACGCAATACTGCCGATCGAATAAAGTTTCGCACAGGTCGGTCAGTGAAAACAATTATATCATAAAAGCGCAAAAAATGAAAGCCGTTGAGCAAAAAAATACTAATATTTCGTTGATTTTCGGGATTTTCAATAAAAAAGAGCCGCCCAAACGGGGCGGCTCTTGAAGAAAATTAACGTTAAATCAACGTTATTTGTATGATTCGGGTAACGTGCTGATAGCTCCGAGGAGGTATCTCTGAAGCGTTGTTGCGTCTGCGGAGGTTATTCCGGAGCCATTGGCGTTAACGTCGCCGTTGATCTTGCCCTGCTCTGTGATGTGTGAGCTGTGGCTTCCGTTTATGCCGTACTTGTTGGGGTTGGAGATGGACTGCATGATGAGCACCGCGTCGCTGAGATCAACGGTATCGTCACAGTTTACGTCGCCCCACTTTGTTACCTTGGGCTGAGCAAGGGTGGTGGTAGTTGTGGTAGTGGTAGTAGTTGTGGTCGTGGTCGTTGTCTCGGGTACAGCGTAGTATACCTCGATATTGTCAACGGTTATGGTGTCGGCTTCGCCGTAGTAATAGCCGAATACCACGTTTCCGTCGGGATTGACTATGTGCTTTGCAGGCTCGGAGCCTACTACCTCTGCGGGAAGTATCCACATGATCTCGGCGGACTTGCCTGCCTCGAGAACCACGGAGTTGACGGGCTCCTGATACCAGTATTTGTCAACTTCGCTGGTTGTGCCTGTGCCTGTGCCGTAGACCAGCTTCTTTATGTCCTTCTTTGCGGAAACGTCGAAGCGGATAGCGTATACGTCCATATCCGGCTCTATTCCGAGATCGGAGTAGGCTACCTCAAGGTTCTTCTTGGAGTCGGAGGAGGCTGTGCAGTCGAGAGTCTTCTTGATGGCGGTCTTTATGGACTTGGTGTAGGGTATGGTCTTGGTAACAGTGTAGGTGAGGGCTGCGCTTGTGATTACAACATCGTCGTCCTCGTCGATCTCGGTGTACTTTGAAGCGTCCTTGGTGCCGTACCAGAACTGGAAGCCTATGGAGTCGCCGGAGCCTGCGGTCTGACACTTCTGTACCTCCGAGGGAACGTCCCAGAGACACTCGATGTACTTGCCTGCGCCCTCGAGAGTGGTTCCCTCGCCGATGTCCTTGATGCCGAATTCAACGCCGGCGTCCTCGAACTCCTCCCTGGAGTCCTCGCCCATTTCGTTGTACCAGTAGCCTGCGTCATCCTTGCCGTCTACCTTGCCCCGCTTTGCGTACTCGGTATCTGCTGCCGAGCCCAGCTCTACATTGGTGCCGCAGCCGTACATGAACTTGTCAACGTCGAAATCGGTCTCTACAACAACGTAGAGAGACTCTATGGTAACGCCCTCGGGATCGTTGATGCCGAAGTCGCCGTACTTGAACTTGTGGCTGTTTATGGGAGTGCTCTCATCTATGGTCTCGCCCTTGGAGGTGTAGTAATCCTCGTCGTAGCCTACGGTGAGCTTGTAATCCAGATCGTCAAGCTGCTTGGTTACTGTTGAGGATACGGTGGCCGTTCCGTCCTTGTTGTCCTTGAAGCTCCATGAGCCGCTCTTCTTGTTCTTTGAGGAAACGCCCGATGAAGACGAGGACGACGAGGAGCTTCCGCCGCCCTTGAACTCAACTCCCGTAAGCGTCACGGAGTTGTCGACCATGTCAGCCTTGGAGTTGTCCCAGTGTGCGGAGTAGTAGCACCTGAACTCGAAGGTTCCGCCGGGCTTTACGCCTTCCTTGGGAAGGTCTATGGTAATGGTGCTGGTGGCCTTGTCAAGCTTGCAGGCTGTGCCCTCTACCTTGGAGCCTGCGCCGCCCTCCATCCATTTGCCGCTCTTGTCAAGCTCGAGCCAGTAGGGGGATTCGGCAGTGGAGCAGCCGAAGCCGTAGGAGAAGCTCTGACCGGAATAGCTGGTGCTGAGAGTAATGGTGACCGAGGTGGCGCCGTCTTCGGGGAAGGTGCCTTCGTATACCGAGTCTACCTTCATGGTCTTGGAGAGTCCCTTGAGGGAGGTCTCAGCTACGGGATTGAGAGTAGCTGCGGTAACGGGAGCGTATGCGTACGCCGGGATAGCAGTTACCGCCATTGCAAGGCTCAGCACGGAAGCCCTGACCCTTTTTGAGAGATTGTTTTTCATTGCTTATCATCCTTTCAGATCATAAAAATTAAATAGCGTGCAAAAAATTGTACAGGTACATTATATCATACTCTGTTCACAGAATTGTTAACACCTTGTTAATAATAGTAAGAATTTGGTAAAAGTAATTACCATGTTATGAAACATTTGTATATAGTGACAACAAAATGACGGACTGCGGGAACAGGAGCAGTTCATCACGCTGACACGGAGAAAAGCGGGAATTGTACAATATTGACATTTTACTTTATTGCTTTGAACCTGCAAATCGTTAAATTGCAGAGTTGACAGGAAAGTGCGGAGATGATATAATTTAGACATATCCGCGGCCGGTGTATCAGTGCGGCTGCGGCAGGAAGGAGAGGATCTGCTATGAAGAATACATTCGGCTCCGGCGTTTCCGTCACGGTATTCGGCGAGAGCCACGGAGACGCTATAGGTGCGGTACTGGACGGTATGGCTCCCGGAATACCCGTGGATCCGGAGTTCATCGCACATCAGATGGATCTTCGCCGCTCAGTGGGAGCTCTTTCAACTGCAAGGCGCGAGCCCGACAGGGTGAGGATTGTCAGCGGAGTATTCAACGGCAGAACTACGGGTACTCCCATTACCTTCATTATAGAGAACAGCGACACGAGGAGCGGGGACTACGGAGAGCTTGCTTACAAAGCCCGTCCCGGTCATGCAGACTTTTCGGCGCAGATGAAGTACCACGGCTTTCAGGACTTCAGAGGCGGCGGGCATTTCTCGGGCAGGATAACCGCGGGCATTGTGGCTGCGGGAGCTGTGGCCATCGGAGCTCTGCGTGAAAAAAATATAAGGATAGCTACCCATATCCTTTCCTGCGGAGGTATCTTTGACCGCGGTTTCTCGGACACAGACGCTGATATGGATAAGATCGGCGGACTGGAATTTGCGGTCCTGGACGACGAGAGATCAGAGGAGATGCAGGCTGCCATAGCTGCTGCAAGGCAGGAGGGCGACAGCGTGGGTGGAAGACTGGAGACCATTGTCACGGGATTTCCCGCGGGAGTGGGCGAGCCCTGGTTCGATACCCTCGAGGGCGTGCTCTCTCATGCTCTTTTCTCTATCCCTGCCGTAAAGGGCGTTGAGTTCGGCGCAGGCTTCGGAACTGCCGATATGCGGGGAAGTCAGTGCAACGACTGCTTTCGCAGCAAAGACGGCGTGATAACTGCCGATACCAATAACAACGGAGGTATCCTGGGAGGTATATCCACAGGTATGCCACTGCTTTTCAGGATCGCAGTAAAGCCTACTCCGTCAATATTCACGGAACAGCAGACTGTCGATATGAACACCATGGAAAACACAACGCTTCAGATAAAGGGACGCCACGATCCCGCTATAGTACACCGTGCGAGAGTAGTGGCAGACAGCATTACCGCTCTTGTACTCTGCGACCAGCTCGCTCTGCGCTTCGGTACGGACTGGCTGAGAGCATGACGCCGCTGCTGCGGTATAAAAATCCGTTCTGAAAGGAAATACTTATATGGCACTTAATATCATACGTGAGCTGCCTCACCCCTCGGAGCTGAAGGCTGCTCATCCGCTCTCTCAGGAACTGAAAGATATAAAGGCTGCCCGTGACGAGGAGATCAAGAAGATATTCCGCGGGGAGTCGGATAAGTTCCTGCTGGTCATCGGTCCCTGCTCGGCAGACAGCGAGGACAGCGTTATCGACTATATCACAAGGCTCAGGGAGCTGCAGGAAAAGGTCAGCGACAAGATACTCATGATACCGAGGATATACACCGGCAAGCCCCGTACCACCGGCGACGGCTACAAGGGAATGCTCCACCAGCCCGACCCGACGGCTATGCCCGACCTGAAAAGCGGTATCATCGCCGTGAGAAACCTCCACATGAGAGTGCTTGCGGAAACGGGCTTCAGCTCTGCGGACGAGATGCTGTATCCCGAGAATTTCAGCTACCTTGACGATCTGTTGTCCTATATCGCTATCGGAGCCCGTTCCGTGGAAAATCAGCAGCACAGGCTCGTTTCCAGCGGCGTTGACATTCCCGTGGGCATGAAAAATCCCACAGGCGGAGATATATCCGTAATGATGAACTCCATAACCGCCGCACAGCATAAGCATGCCTTCATCTACAGAGGCTGCGAGGTAAGGAGCGACGGCAATCCCTATGCCCATGCCATACTCCGCGGCTATGTCAACGACAGGGGACAGTCCTTCCCAAACTATCACTTCGAGAGTCTTGCAAGCCTTGCAAGGGTGTACGCGGAAAAGGACCTGAAAAATCCCGCGCTTATCGTGGACACCAATCACTCCAACTCGGGAAAGCGCTATGAGGAGCAGATACGCATATCAAAGGAGATACTCCACAGTATGCGCCACAGCGACGAGATCAAGAAGCTGGTAAAGGGGCTTATGATCGAGAGCTATATAGAGGACGGCGCACAGAAGATAGGCGAGAATGTCTACGGAAAATCCATAACAGATCCCTGTCTCGGCTGGGCAAAAACGGAAAAACTGGTGTTTGAGCTGGCGGATCAGCTCTGATTTTACGCTTTAGAAATTTAAATAAAAAAACATTAATCACTACTTGACATTTAAAAAATTTAGTGATATAATGCTCTTAATAAAACCGTTGAAGCGGAGATAAAGCTAATTATGCTTCCACAGAGAGCCCGCGCTGCTGAGAGTCGGGTGAAAAACAGATTAGCAAATGGACCGCCGAGGGTGCAGTCAAATGGGTGCGGCATGAAAGGGTGCGAGCCTGCGAACATGAACGGGTGCGGACTTGGGAACATGAACGGGTGTGAGCCTGGAAACAGGTGCGGCTTTCGTATAAGAGTGTGCGCTTTGATATGAAGGGCGTGTGCTTGGGTGTGAACGGGTGCGAGCTTGGAAACATGGACGGGCGCGAGCCTGGAAACAGGTGCGGCTTTCATATGTGAGAGTATGTGCTTCGGAAAATATGCCGTGGTCAGAGTATTCTGCAACGTAAGGATGTGCGTTAATCATCAGGGATATGTCAGTATCCTGCAAAGCGCACGGCTCAGCCGTGAATCAAGGTGGTACCGCGGATAGTATTATTCGTCCTTGACAGATCAAAGAGGTCTGTCAGGGGCTTTTTTATTTTCCCGGCAGACTGCGGAGGTGCTTACTATGAGATTTTTACCCGAATACGAAACAGTCAGAGAGCTTGCCGAAAGCGGCAGATACGACATTCTTCCCGTGAGCTGCGAGATAATGTCCGATATATGCACGCCTATCGAAGCCATTATGACACTGAAAAACGTTTCCTCCCACTGCTATATGCTGGAATCGGTGGCGGAGAAGGAAAAGTGGGGACGCTATACCTTCCTCGGATACGACCCTAAGCTCCTGATAACCGCTGTGGGAAGCGAGCTCACTATCGGCGACGTTAAGATGAAAACAGATGATCCATCGGTACAGATAAGACAGATACTCTCAAATTACAGAAGTCCGAGATTTGATTATCTTCCGCCCTTCACAGGAGGACTTGCAGGATACTTCTCCTACGATTTCCTTGCCTATGCCGAAAAGACGCTCCGCACCGATGTGCAGGATACCGAGAGCTTCAAGGACGTTGACCTCATGCTCTTCGACAAGGTCATAGCCTTCGACAACTTCCGTCAGAAGCTCATACTCATTGCAAATATGAGGCTCAGCGAGGGCGAGGCGGGCTACAACAAGGCAAAAATGGAGCTCAGACAGATGGCGGAGCTCCTGAGGAACGGCGAGAGGAAAAAGGAGCCCTCAGGCCGCCTGACCACTGAGGTCACCGCTCTTTTCGACAAGGAGCAGTACTGTGGGATGGTGGAAAAGGCAAAGAGGCATATCCGCGAGGGCGATATTTTCCAGATAGTGCTCTCAAACCGCCTCAGCGCAGGATTTGAGGGAAGTCTGCTCAATACCTACCGCGTTCTCAGGACCATAAACCCGTCCCCCTATATGTTCTATTTCTCGGGCACCGATGTGGAGATAGCAGGCGCTTCTCCCGAGACCCTGGTGAAGCTGGAGGACGGAGTACTCCATACATTTCCTCTTGCAGGTACCCGTCCCCGCGGAAAGACGGAGAAGGAGGACAAAGCTCTTGAAGCTGACCTGCTTGCAGACGAAAAGGAGCTTGCAGAGCACAATATGCTGGTCGACCTCGGACGGAACGACCTCGGCAAGATAAGTAAATTCGGAAGCGTTCAGGTGGAAAAGCTCCACAGTATAGAAAGGTACTCCCACGTTATGCATATAGGCTCCACCGTAAGGGGAGAGATAAGGGAGGAGTTCGACGGACTTGACGCGGTCAGCGCGGTGCTGCCTGCGGGTACACTGTCGGGTGCTCCCAAGATACGCGCCTGTCAGCTGATAGCGGAGCTGGAAAACAACAAGCGCGGGATATACGGCGGCGCTATCGGTTATATCGACTTCACGGGAAACCTCGATACCTGTATCGCCATCCGCATCGCCTACAAGAAGAACGGCAAGGTCTTTGTAAGGAGCGGAGCGGGTATCGTTGCGGATTCGGTCCCCGAAAAGGAATATCAGGAGTGCATCAACAAGGCGGCGGCTGTGGTGAATGCGCTTAAAATGGCAGAGGAGGCGGACGAATGATCCTTCTTATAGATAATTACGACAGCTTTTCATATAACCTGTATCAGCTCATCGGAGAGATATGCCCCGATATAAGGGTGATACGCAACGACGAGATGACTGTGGAGGAGATAGAGAAGCTTGCTCCCGACAGGATAATAATCTCTCCCGGCCCCGGACGTCCCGAGGACGCGGGAATAATTATAGAGGCGGCGGGAACGGTGTGCAGGAAGATACCTACCCTCGGGGTGTGTCTCGGTCATCAGGCAATATGTGCGGCCTACGGCGCAAGGATAACCTACGCAAAGGAGCTCATGCACGGAAAGCAGTCCGTCATCAGCTTTATGAACGGAAGTCCCATTTTCAGGGGCATTGACGAGGGAGCTCCCGTGGCAAGGTATCACTCCCTTGCGGCGGACGCGGATACTCTTCCCGACTGCTTTGAGGTGACCGCCCTTGCGGACGACGGAGAGATAATGGCTGTTCAGCATAAGGAATATCCAATATACGGAGTACAGTTCCACCCGGAGTCCATAATGACTCCCGACGGCAGAACAATGCTCAGGAATTTTATAGAATTGTAAGGAGTTGTTATTATGATCAAGGAAGCAATAGTAAAGATAGTGAACAAGGAGGACCTCACCTACGACGAGGCATATAAGGTAATATCCGAGATAATGGCGGGAGAGACAACGGCTACGCAGAATGCGGCCTTCCTTTCGGCTCTCTCTACCAAGAGCACCAAGGCCGAGACCATTGACGAGATAACGGGCTGCGCGGCGGCTATGCGCGACGCAGCCGTAAAATTCGAGAACGATATGGACCTGCTGGAGATAGTGGGAACAGGCGGCGATAACGCCCAGAGCTTCAACATCTCCACTACCTCGGCATTCGTCATCGCGGCTTCGGGTATAAAGGTGTCAAAGCACGGCAACCGGGCAGCTTCCTCACTTTCGGGTACTGCCGACTGCCTCGAGGCTCTCGGTGCCAATATCATCCTCGAGCCCGACAAGTGCAGGGAGCTCCTCGAGAATGTGGGATTCTGCTTCTTCTTCGCTCAGAAGTACCACACCTCCATGAAGTATGTGGGACCTATCCGCAAGGAGCTGGGCTTCCGCACGGTGTTCAATATCCTGGGACCGCTGACCAATCCCGCCTGCCCCAGGCACCACCTCCTCGGAGTATATGACAGCGTGCTCCTGGAGCCCGTTGCGGAGGTGCTTATGAAGCTGGGTTCGCAGAACGGTATGGTGGTATTCGGCAAGGATAAGCTGGACGAGATCTCAATGAGCGCTCCCACAGCCGTATGCGAGTACAGGAACGGCTGGATGAAGAATTACGAGATCATTCCCGAGCAGTTCGGCTTCGAGCGTTGCACGAGGGAGGATCTGAAGGGCGGTACTCCCGGGGAGAATGCGGCTATCACAAGAGGCATACTCGACGGCAGCATCAAGGGACACAAGAGAAACGCGGTGCTGATGAACGCCGGCGCGGCTATCTATATAGGCGGAAAGGCTGAGTCTATGGCTGACGGTATCATCAGGGCGGCAGAGCTCATAGACGACGGCTCCGCACTGGCTGTTATGGAAAAATTCATCGCAGAGTCGAGGAGCTGAGACTTATGACCATTCTCGACAGGCTTGCAGACCATGCCCGTGAGCGGGTGGCTGCGGCAAAGAAAAATATATCCGCGGAGGATGTAAAAAGGCTGGCTTCCGAGCTCCCCAAAGGCGGCTTTGAGTTTGAAAGGGCCCTTAAAAAAGATGACATTGCCTTTATATGCGAGTGCAAGAAGGCTTCCCCCTCCAAGGGCGTGATAGCGGAGGATTTCCCCTATCTCAGGATAGCGGAGGAGTACGAGGCTGCCGGGGCGGACTGCATCTCGGTCCTCACGGAGCCGAAATGGTTTCTCGGCAGTGACGAATACCTGCGGGAGATCGCGGAAAGGGTGAGCATACCCTGCCTGCGCAAGGACTTTACAGTGGACGGGTATATGATCTACGAGGCGAAGCTCCTCGGAGCAAAGGCAGTCCTGCTTATCTGCTCAATACTCTCGCAGCAGCAGATAAGCGAATATATCGCAGTATGCGATGAGCTCGGCTTATCTGCCCTCGTCGAAGCTCACGACGAAGCGGAGCTTCGGGCGGCTGTTGCCGCGGGAGCCCGTATCATAGGCGTAAATAACAGGAACCTGAAGGATTTTTCCGTGGATACGGGCAACAGCCGCCGACTGCGGGAGCTTGCTCCCGCAGATGTGAGCTTCGTTTCCGAAAGCGGTGTGAAAACGGCGGAGGATATAAGACTGCTCCGTGAGGCGGGAGTGAATGCGGTGCTCATAGGTGAGACGCTTATGAGGGCTGAAGACAAAAAGGCAAAGCTCAGAGAGCTGAAAGGATAATATGACTAAGATAAAGATGTGCGGAATGATGAAGCCGAAGGACGTTATAAATGCCTGCGAGCTTGGCGTGGATTATATCGGGTTCATACTGAGTGAGGGCTTCCGGCGCACGGTCGGTCTCGGTACATTCTGCGAGCTGGAAAGCTATGCTCACGGCTATGATGTGCGGAAGGCCGGGGTGTTCGTGAATGAGCCCATAGACAATATCTGCGGATACTACGCCGAAATGCTTGATGTGATACAGCTCCACGGAAATGAGGATGACAGATACATTGCCGAGCTCAGGCGCCGTACGGGAAAGCCTGTGATAAAGGCATTCAAAATACACTCGGCGGAGGATGTCATAGCGGCAGAAAAAAGCACTGCGGACTATATCCTGCTTGATTCGGGTACCGGTACGGGAAAGACCTTCGATCACAGTCTGATAGTCGGCGTCAAAAGACCGTACTTTCTTGCAGGCGGTCTGACGGCGGAAAATGTCGGCGAAGCCATAAAAAAAATGAGGCCTTATGGTGTGGACGCAAGCTCCTGCCTTGAAACAGAGGGCTTCAAGGACTTTGAAAAGATGAAAGCCTTTGCGGAGGCGGTAAGAAATACATGACGAAAGGATAGATGTTATGTCACAGTCAAAAGGACGGTTCGGCGTTCACGGCGGTCAGTATATCCCCGAAACGCTTATGAATGCGGTCATAGAGCTGGAAAAGGCCTACGACCATTATAAAAACGATCCCGGATTCAACCGTGAGCTCACCGAGCTCCTCAATAACTATGCCGGCAGACCCTCTCTGCTCTACCGCGCCGACAAGCTCACAAGGGAGCTGGGCGGCGCTAAGATATATCTTAAGAGAGAGGATCTCAATCACACGGGCTCCCATAAGATCAACAACGTGCTCGGTCAGGCTCTCCTTGCAAAGAAAATGGGCAAGACCCGCCTTATCGCAGAAACGGGCGCAGGTCAGCACGGAGTTGCCACGGCTACGGCGGCGGCTCTTCTCGATATGGAGTGCGTGGTTTTCATGGGTGAGGAGGACACAAAGCGTCAGGCTCTCAACGTTTACCGCATGAAGCTCCTCGGCGCCGACGTTATCCCCGTAAAGAGCGGCACCGCTACCCTAAAGGACGCGGTCTCCGAGGCCATGCGCGAGTGGACCTCCCGTATCGACGACACCCACTACTGTCTCGGCTCCGTAATGGGCCCCCACCCATTCCCGACTATAGTCCGTGATTTTCAGGCGGTCATCTCCCGCGAGGCAAGGGCTCAGATACTGGAGACGGAGGGCAGGCTCCCCGACGCCGTTATCGCCTGCGTGGGCGGCGGCTCCAACGCTATCGGCAGCTTCCATCACTTCATTCCCGACGAGGGAGTAAGGCTCATTGGCTGCGAGGCTGCTGGCAGGGGCATCGATACCTTTGAGACTGCCGCTACCGTGAACACGGGAAGAATAGGCATTTTCCACGGTATGAAGTCCTACTTCTGTCAGGACGAGTACGGTCAGATAGCTCCCGTTTACTCCATATCCGCAGGTCTGGACTACCCCGGAGTGGGCCCCGAGCACGCTTATCTCCACGATATCGGCAGGGCGGAATATGTTCCCGTAACCGACGAGGAGGCGGTGAACGCCTTTGAGTACCTTTCACGGACAGAGGGCATAATCCCCGCTATCGAGTCGGCTCACGCCATAGCCTATGCCATGAAGCTGGCTCCGACTATGGACAGGGACAGGATAATCATCGTTACCGTTTCGGGACGCGGCGACAAGGACTGCGCCGCTATAGCCCGCTATAGAGGGGAGGATATATATGAGTAATATCAGAGCTGCCTTTGAGAACGGAAAGGCCTTCATACCCTTTATAACCTGCGGCGACCCAGACCTTGAGACTACCGCGGAGGTAGTCCGTGCGGCTGCGGAAAACGGCGCCGACCTCATAGAGCTGGGCATACCCTTTTCCGATCCCACGGCGGAGGGCCCCGTTATACAGGGAGCCAATATCCGCGCTCTTGCGGGGGGAGTTACTACGGATAAGATATTCGGGCTGGTAAAGGAGCTCCGCAGGGACGTGAAGATACCCTTTGTGTTCATGACCTACGCAAATGTGGTCTATTCATATGACGCGGAGCGCTTTATGGCAAGGTGCTGCGAGTCGGGAGTGGACGGTATCATACTCCCAGATCTGCCTTTCGAGGAGAAGGATGAGTTCTCGGCTGTGGCAAGGCAGTACGGAGTGGATCTTATTTCGCTGATAGCTCCCACCTCGGAAAACCGCATCGCTATGATAGCAAAGGAAGCCGAGGGCTTCATCTACATCGTTTCAAGCCTCGGCGTTACGGGAGTGAGAAGCGAGATAAACACCAATATCGGCGATATTGTAAAGGTGATCCGTGAGAATACAAAGGTGCCCTGCGCCGTGGGCTTCGGTATCTCAAAGCCGGAGCAGGCAAGGGCTATGGCGGAGGTCTCCGACGGCGCTATCGTGGGCTCGGCTATAATCCGTATACTGGAAAAATACGGCAGGGAGGCGGCTCCCTATGTGGGCGAGTTCGTAAGGGAAATGAAGGAGGCTGTCAGGAAAGCGTGAGCTTTTTATATCAATGAGGGCTCTCTCCACATATAATAAGATGTACCGCAGATCACGACCGACTGCGCGATACGCAGCAGTCAGGGGTGATACTTCTGAACAAATGCGTTTTTATCATGCCGTCCTATACCTATGCGGTGAAGGCTCAGCGCCTTCTCCGCTCAAGGGGACTGGCGTGCACCGTAAAAAGGACAGAAAAAAGCAGCGGGCGGGGCTGCGGCTTTTCGCTGCACATAAACGGAGACGGCCGTGCGGCGGCGGATATGCTTCGTTATTACGGCATACCCTTTGAGGAAGAGGAAGGCGGCGGCCATGATCAACTTTGACAACGCCGCAACTACCTTTCCTAAGCCTGCGGCAGTCCGCCGCGCTGCCGAATACGCCGTAAGACATTTCGGCGGGAATGCCGGCAGGGGCGGCCACGAGCTGGCTCTGCGCAGCTCCGAGGCCCTTTACTCCGCACGGGAAACTGCTGCGGAGTTTTTTGGCGCAGAACCCGAAAATACCGTTTTTACGCTTAACTGCACATATGCTCTCAATATGGCCGTTCAGGGGATAATGTCCCGTGGCGGTCATCTCATTATAAGCGGTATCGAGCATAATTCCGTTCTCCGTCCCGCAGCCGCACTTGCTGCGGGCAAGCAGATAAGCCTGTCCGTTGCCGAGGTCTTCGATGACGACGAACAGACTGTGGAGAGCTTCAGGAGCCTTATCCGCAGCGACACAAGAGCTGTGGTCTGCACTGTGGCGGGAAACGTCACGGGGCAGCTCCTGCCTTACCGCAGGATAGGCGAGCTTTGCAGGGAATACGGGATATGCTTTATCGCGGACGGGGCCCAGGCCTGCGGACATTTCGATATAAAGCTGTCCCACGGGATAAATATACTCTGTACCTCCGGGCATAAGGGACTTTACGGCATTACGGGGACGGGACTTCTCCTCACAGATGGTGAATATTCCATACCGCCCATAATATACGGAGGTACAGGGAGCTCTTCTCTGAATATATTCCAGCCCGAGGTGCTGCCAGACAGCCTCGAAAGCGGCACGCCGAATATCATCGGAGCCGTTACCGTGGGGGCGGGGATAGACTTCATACGCAGTACGGGTATCGGGAGAATATGCGCCTATGAGGAGAGCCTGTGCAGGCTGTTCGTTTCGGAGCTGAGAAAGATGGGAGGCGTGATGGTATACCGCAGCGACGGCTGCCGCTACGCTCCCGTGGTGTCTTTCAATATCGACGGCATACCGTCGGAAAGGGCTGCGGAGCTCCTTGCGGAGAGAGGCTTCTGTCTCCGTGCGGGTTTTCACTGTGCAGCTCTTGCTCACGCCTCTCTCGGTACGAGACAGGGTACCGTCCGCTTTGCTCCTTCTGTTTTCAATACGGAAAGAGAGGTGGAAAAACTGATAAATAATGTTAAAACTTTGAAAAATTTACCAAATTCGTAAAAAACTATTGAAATTATCTGAATTTGTGGTACAATATTATTATGCGGTATTGCGCAGTCAGCTGTGAGGACAGTAGTCCTTGCAGCGTACATATCCAATAGAAATCCGATCAGCGGGAGGTGAGATAAATGCTTTTACAGTCTTCGGCGAAGGCCTCTGCACATGAGATCCTTGAAGCTTTCCTCAGCGTCATCAAGACCTTCAAGTTCATCGACCTTATCGATGTTCTTATACTTACATATGTAATATATCTGCTGCTGAAGCTTATCCGCGAGACCCGTGCGGGTCAGCTGATAAAGGGCATTATCTTCCTCGTGGCAGGATACTTCATAAGCGATTTCATCGGGCTGAAGGTAGTGAGCTATCTGCTGAAAAAAACTCTGAACATGGGCGTTCTCGCCATGATCGTCCTCTTCCAGCCCGAGCTCAGGAGAGCTCTTGAAAAGGCGGGACGAAGCAAGTTCGGCATACGCTTCTTCGGCCTCGGTCAGGATACCGACGAGATGAAGCAGAAATGGACTCCCGCTATCGACGCCATATGTGATTCCTGCGTGGAGCTCTCAGCTACCTGTACGGGCGCCCTTATCGTTGTTGAACGGCAGGTCCGCCTCGGCGAACAGATCGAGACGGGCACCATTCTCAACGCCGTCCCCAGCAAGGAGGTCTTCGGCAATATCTTCTATCCGAAAACGCCCCTCCATGACGGAGCGGTCATAATGCGCGACGGTATAATCCTCGCAGCCGCCTGCTTCCTGCCGAAGCCTGCCAAGGACGCTCTTATCAACAAGAAGCTGGGCTCGCGTCACAGAGCTGCCATAGGAATGAGCGAGAACTCCGACGCGATAGTAATAGTTGTTTCGGAGGAGACAGGACAGATCTCCGTCGCCCTGAACGGCGAGCTCACAAGGGACTATACCCGCGAAAAGCTGAAAACTCTCCTGGAGGAGAATATCTTCAACGACAGGACCGAGATCTCAATAGGCAGGAGAAAGCTCTTTTCTTCAGACTCCGGAAGGAGGGAGAAGGAATGAACGTGATCCAGAATCTCAGGAAGAAGAAAAATGTCGCAAAACGTAATATCATCCTCCTGATAATATCCCTTTTCTGCGCGGTGGCGGCATGGTTCATAGTGGCTATGACGCAGTATGCTGCGGAGACAAAGACGGTTGGCAATATACCGCTGGTAGTGGATATGAGCGGCACCCTTGCTGCGGAAAACGGCCTTAAGCCCATAAGTCAGGTCCCCGATCACGTCAAGGTCACCTTTGATTGCAGCCGTACGGATTACAATCGTCTGACTGCCGAGACCCTCAGGGCTTATCTGGATTTCAGCAGCGTTTCCACGGCGGGCAAGAAGACCCTCAGCGTCAAGGTCGAGTCTACAAACGGAGTGGATTTCACCAATTACAGGGTAACGCCCCAGACCGTGACGGTTGAGCTTGATGAATTCAGGTCTGCTGTTTTCCCAATAAAGCCCAAGCACCCCAATATAATCCCTGCCGAGGACAGGATGCTCGGCGAGAATTCAAAGTGCAATCCCGAGGAGATCACTATCACGGGTCCCGCTTCAAAGCTGGCAAGGATAGCAGAGTGCTTTGCGGTAACGGACAAGGAAATGAAGCTTGACTCCTCAGTGGTCGGCATCAACAGCAGCAGCTTCCAGCTGTATGATGCGGAGGGTACCGAGATAGATCAGGATTACATATCCTTCGAGCCTACGATCGTGGGTATAGATATACCCGTCCTCACTCAGAAGACGGTAACTCTGAAGCCGAATATCTCAGTGCCGCCGAAATCCAATTTCGATACGGACTTTATCAGCTTTACCATAACTCCCCCGGAGATAATCCTTGCTTCCAAGAACTCCGAGATCAATCTTGACGATAAAAAGGATATTAAGATCAATCTCCGCGATCTGGATATAGGATATTCAAAGGAGGTCTCTGTAAGCAGTCTGCTTCCGTCGGACGATATAATGAACGTGTCGGGTATCGAATCCGTAATTGTCAAGCTGAACGACGAGAACCTCGCTTCAAGGGAGATGACCCTCTCCAACAGCAATATAGACCTTATGAACGTTCCCAACGACGATTATGACTATACGATACGTACCGAAAGACTGCCCATAAAGATAGTGGGTCCGAAGGACGTCATCAATGATATTACAGCTGCGGATCTGGACGTTGAGGTGGATCTGGCTACTGCTGATACCTCTATGGATCAGTTCAGATACGACGTGGTCATTTTCTGCAAGACCCATAATAACGTCTGGGCGGTAAACGATTCAAAGATCGACTCAAAGGTCGTTATCGAAAAGACGCCCAAGAACGGTGCGGCAAAACAGGCCGCAAGGAATAACTGATATGACTTTAAGTAAGTCCGAAAAAAGCCCGCAGAGCACACCGTGCTCTGCGGGCTTCCGCTTTTCAGCGCCCTGCGGCGTTGACTTTGACCGTATGTCGTGATATAATCAGTGCAGAGAGATGGTTTTACGGAGTTGATAGTATGGATATAAGGAATTTTTACAGCGGCGATGAGTTTGAGGCTTACAATTACCTCGGCGCACACCTCTGCGGCAGCGGAACGGTGTTCCGCACATATGCTCCCAACGCTACGGGGGTTTCCCTTATAGGAGATTTCAGCGGTTGGGAGGAGCTTCCCATGAAGCCTGTGGAGGACGGAAGGTTTTACGAAATATCCGTGCCCGGGGCAGGAGAGGGTATGCGGTACAAATACCGTGTTTTTGACAGGAAGGGCGGCTTCACGGATCACTGCGATCCCTACGGCTACGGCATGGAGGTGCGCCCAGGTACCTGCTCGGTGATAAGAGATGTGAAGGGCTACAGCTTCAGCGACGGGGAGTGGCTGGAAAATCGGTCGGACTGCCGCGACAAGCCCATGAATATCTACGAGGTCCACCTCGGGTCCTGGAAAAGACGCTCCGATGAGGATGAGAACGGCTGGTACAGCTATTCCGAAATAGCGGATATGCTGATAGACTATGTGTGTGAGTTCGGGTATAACTATATTGAGCTGATGCCTCTCAGCGAGCACCCCTGCGACGAATCATGGGGCTATCAGAGTATCGGCTTCTTCGCTCCAACTTCAAGATACGGTTCTCCCAAGGAGCTCATGGAGCTGGTGGATAAGTGCCACAGACGAGGTATAGGAGTCATAATGGACTTCATTCCCGTACATTTTGCGGTCGATCACTACGGACTTACAGAGTATGACGGCACAAAGCTCTATGAGTATCCCGACGACGAACGCGGCTATAATGAGTGGGGAAGCCGTAATTTCGATCATACCAGAGGCGAGGTGCGCTCCTTTATAAAGTCTGCCGCGGATCAGTGGCTCAGCGTGTATCACTTCGACGGACTGCGCATGGACGCCATAAGAAATATGATATATATAAACGGCGACGAGCGCCGCGGAGAGAACGGCCCGGCCATAGAGCTGCTGAGATCGATGAACTGCGGCCTCAAAGCAAGGCACCCCTCCGCTGTGATCTCTGCCGAGGATTCCTCTGCCTATCCGAAGGTAGCGGCTCCCGTTTTCGACGGAGGACTGGGCTTCGATTATAAATGGGATCTGGGCTGGATGCACGATACGCTGGAGTACTTTCAGAGCGCCCCCATGTACCGTTCAAGGGATTACCACAAGCTCACCTTTTCCATGCTGTATTTCTATAACGAGAAATTCATTCTGCCCCTGTCCCATGACGAGGCCGTGCACGGAAAGGCTACCGTCGCACAGAAGATGAACGGGCAGTATGATGCAAAGTTTCCCCAGGCAAGAGCTCTTTATATGTATATGATCGTTCACCCCGGGAAAAAGCTGAATTTTATGGGAAGCGAATTCGCTCAGCTCCGCGAGTGGGACGAAAAAAGAGAGCAGGACTGGGATATGCTGAAATATCCCCTCCATGATTCCTTCCGCGAGTACATAAAAAAACTGAACCGTATCTACCTTGAATACAATGCGCTGCACTATGACTACGATCCCACCAACTTTGAATGGGCGGACTGCAATTCCGTTGAGAGGTGCGTTTACGCCATTCGCAGGAAGTCCGCTGACGGCGATATACTGGCAGTGTTCAATTTCTCGGACTGGTATCAGGCAGGCTGTTCCGTGACTGTTGGCGGGGAGTATAATGCGGAGCTTCTCATTGACTCCGACGAGCAGCGCTACAGCGGGACGACACCCGTCGGCAGTACGAAGTTTTCCTGCGGGAACGGCAGGCTCGCTATGGATATTCCCCCCTTCAGCGGCAGAATGTTCCTGCTTACAAAAATTAAAAAGGAGCAGTAAGAACTGCTCCTTTTAGTTATAACATTATTTTTTTACAATGCTCTTGATTTTATAATGCCGATGTGGTATAATATCATAGTGATTTTATGCAGTGGTATCGAAGTGGTCATAACGGACATGACTCGAAACATAGTCGTTTCTGAGCTTGCCGCACTTTGATTTATCCCTGTTCTGCGTGGTTTCGGCGGTGTTCATAGTTGCGTTTGCAATTGGCTT
>JAFWSI010000066.1 GCA_017519415.1 Ruminococcus sp. | reverse complement strand
TGCCTAAATTCGACGCAGGCGGGCTGGCGCCCGGCAAGGAGAATTTGGGTAATATGACGGATAAGCCGGTCGTCAAGCAGGCTTGACACGGCAGATGGCGTGCAGAGGCGTCAGCCGCGGGTTGTGCGGTGTTGCCTTAATGCCTCCGGGGCATGATCGTTGAAAACATTATAACATATCACAATTGTCAAGTCAACCGCCCCGAAGCCCCCGATGAACAGGGACACATTAGTATGATACCACGTTTGCCCCCGCATTTCAATAGACAATTTGGGGTCAAAGTGTAGTATAACCGCACTTCTGGAGCTCCCCGCCCCGTTTTTTCTCCGGACAGACAGGCTGTCTCATAAATCGTTTTCGCTAGCAAATCATTTAACAAATCCGATATAAATTTACATATCTTTTCCTTCAAGAACAGGAAATCGTCCTCCCCGTCTTGCATTTTGCGGTATAATTGTGATATAATTGGTAATATAAAACATTGAGCCTTTTCATATCCCAACTGACCGATTGAAAAACACGGCGGCGAGGGTATAAAACAGCCGGGAAAGCAAAACTTCAAAGCCGTAAAACCACTGCGCGATCATGTGCTTTTACTGTTATACGATCGGCTGATATCACAACATAAAGGAGGACCAAGCCATGACTTTCGAGAACAAATATGCCAGATTTATGAGGAACACCGGCCCCGCAATGATACTCCTGCCTTTCGGTCTCATCCTGATCGTTGTGGGCATAATCCTCTTCGGCTTCAGATCGGATAATTACCTGGAGACCACCGGAAAGATCACCTCCGTCACCGAGGCCGCCTCCGACCAGGAGGATCAGACCCAGTATGACCTTGAGCTCACCTTCTCTGTTGACGGAAAGGAATACAAGACCGAGTTCACAGGTATGAGCGGCAGCTACAGCACCGGCGACGATATCAAGGTGTACTACGACCCCAAGGATCCCGAAAAGAATACCCCCAGCAAAATGGGCTCGGCTGTCCCCATAGCCTTTATCGGCGTAGGCGCAGCGGCTCTGCTCTTCAGTATCTACAAAACGGTGGATGCCTTCAAAAAGAGCAAGGAGCTGGACAGCATGGCTCCCCTCGCAGATGCCCAGGCTCAGGCAGAGCTTGACAACATCAAGACCACCCCCGGAGTCACCGAATATTACTTCCGCCTGGACGGCAAGCCGACCAAGCCCGGCTTTGTCATCGAGGACGCCGCCAGGAATATCCTCTACGAGGGAAAGATGCTCAAAAACTCCCTGGTGGGTGCCCGCAGCTATGAATTCACCGACCACAGAACAGGCTACACCCAGCAGCACGAGGTGGGTCACGTTATGACCACCAGCTATAACGACGAGTTCTTCTCGGTAAAGTCCTGGTTCAAGTTCGACGGCGAAAAGATCTGGGATCTCCTGCATAAGCAGGGATTTCGTATGTCCACCAGTCTTTACAGCAAATTCCCGAACCTGACATATGAGGTCACCAAGAACGGCTCCGCATTTGCAAGGATCGAGTCCTGCAGCAAGTATGTCCACGAGGAGGAAGAAGCCCAGCATAAGCTGACGATCCCCGTCGGCAGTATGTACTACCGCTTCTGGACCGCCTCCGACGATATGGAATCCCTGTTCATGATAATGTTTGCCCTCTCCGAATGCGAACAGACCGTGGTCGAGTAACACTCCTAACCACCCTCAAAAATGAAACCAAACCGCTCTGCCGCCCCCCCGACAGAGCGGTATTCTTTTCGGAGAAATGGACCCTCACACAAAGCAATGGCCAAACAACGGTCAAACGCCATTTTGAGGCATAACAAAAAGCTCCGAAACAACGCATTTGCGTTATCTCAGAGCTTAGAAACTGGCGCCACCTGTTGGACTCGAACCAACGACCCTGCGGTTAACAGCCGCATGCTCTACCGACTGAGCTAAGGAGGCAAAATGCAGATAGAGAAAGACATATAGGTAGTCTTTCTCTGTCTGATTTTTGTGTCGGCGAAACCTATTTTACCGGGCCGTCGCCAGCCAAGTATCGTTGGCGAAGATGAGCTTAACTTCTGTGTTCGGCATGGGAACAGGTGGTACCTCTTCGCTATCGTCACGGACTTCATAAGGCTTACAGCCTCAAAATTGAATAAGATATTTTCAATTTCACGCTCTTACTTGAAACATAACATTT
>JAFWSI010000065.1 GCA_017519415.1 Ruminococcus sp. | reverse complement strand
TAATATCAACAGCAATTATGGAAGGTTCAATAGTTGTTTTTTATGCCCCCGATCATTCGAGGGCATTTCTTTTGTTGGTCAGCGGCTTGTCGATCAGCTTATAAAAGACATGGATCGTTCTCGGAAGGTTGCGGTGACCTGGGTGAGCATCGACCTTGATGTACTCGATAAGCTCCAGAGCCATTTCACGGGTGAGCTTCTTCGCTCCTGCGTAGGACTTCATACGGCGGATATACTCGTCAACATCACGCTCGTCCTGCCGTGTCGCTTCGGAACGCTTTCTCAACTCGTCCTGTTCGGCGGTCAGCTTATCCTTCTCTGCCTGATACTTTTCAAGCAAGCCGATACACACCTTTTCGGGAACTTTGCCTGCCACCTTATCCTCGTAGACGCTCTGGATAAGACCGTCAAGCTCGTCGATACGCTTCACAATATCGTGCTGCCGTTTCCTGTCGGAGCTGTCCTGCACAGCGTTCTCTCCCTGCTTGTAAGCGAGGAGCTTTGCTCTCACATCAGGCTCATTCATAACAAAGTCGATCTGATGCTGAATATCCTGCAACACAAGGCTCTCTATCAGTTCAAGCCTTATCGTGTGCGAGGAGCAGTATTCTTTTCCGAAACGGCTATACTTACCGCAAGTGTAGCAAGGCTTTGTCTTACAGTGGATATTGCTGTTCTGCTTCATCTTGGAACCGCAGTCCGAGCAATAGCACAAGCCCGACAGCGGCATTGTGATACCGTTCTTTGAGGACTTTCCGTTGCTTACCGAATCATCAACTTCACGCACCTTGTCCCACAGCTCCTGAGAGATGATCGCTTCATGATTATTCTCAGTTACCGCCCAATCATTTTCGTCACGGCGGACGGTCTTATGATTCTTATAGCTCACGGTTGTGGTGCGGAGCTGAATCAGGTGTCCGAGGTAGATAGGATTGCGGAGAATACGCTTTACCGCAGACACTCCCCACAGATGTGAGGTGCGGTATGGATTCGGTTTCCCGATAGTGTGATAGTAGTAATCGGACGGTACAAGGATATGTTCACAGTTGAGAACATCGACTATCCGTTTCACGTTGTAGCCTGCCGCCCTCATTTCAAAGATACGGCGGACGATCTCCGAGGAATACGGATCAACGATAGGCGTACAGTTCTTGTCTGTGCCTTTCATATATCCGTAAGGCGGATAGTTGGTCTTATACTTTCCCGACTTAGCATTAGCTTCAAATACAGCTCTCAGCTTCTTTGAAGTGTTGGCTGCGTGCCATTCATTAAAAACATTCATGATCGGCATCATATCCATTGAAGCACTGTCCGATTTCGCTGTGTCGATATTATCGTTCAGGGCTATGAAGCGGATATTGTACATCGGGAATATGTAATCCGTGTACTGCCCGACCTGGATGTAGTTTCTTCCGAAACGTGAGAGGTCTTTACAGATGATAAGATTGATCTTGCCGTTTTTCGCATCATCAAGCAATCTCTGTACGCCCGGACGTTCAAACGTAGTGCCTGAAATTCCGTCATCGACGTACTCGTCATAGAGCGTCCACCCGTGCTGTTCCTCAATATATTTCGTCAGAATGGTTCGCTGGTTTTCAATCGAAAGGGATTCTCCCACACGCTCATCATCACGGGACAAGCGGAGGTACATTCCCACTTTATATTCAGTCTGCTTTGGTAACATCGTAAAC
>JAFWSI010000064.1 GCA_017519415.1 Ruminococcus sp. | reverse complement strand
TCCAGATTTTCGTCAGATTGCCTAAATTCGACGCAGGCTTGCTGACGCAAGTCAAGGAGAATTTGGGTAATATGACGGAAAGCTGGCAAGCAGATGATGTGCAGAGGCGTTAGCCGCGGGTCGTGCGGTGTTGCCTTAATGTTATTACAGAGCAAACAGCCCGTCGAAGGTGTCCGAGGGGGCGGCAAAGGGTCCGGGGAGGATCACTGTGCCCCGATGGTCGCCGCGGTAATCCTGGTCAAAGACGATATCTCGGCCGTCGGGGGCTTCAAATCTCTGCTCCGGCTCAAAAGCCGCCCCCAGCATTCCGGTCTGAATAAGCCCGGCAGTGAAGCCGGAGAGCTTGCCGTAGATATCTGTCTTCAGTACAGGCTGGCCGTCCATATCCTCCAGCTCAACGGATACAGCGCCGTCGTCAACGAGGTTCGCGGTCTCGTTCTTCCAGGACTTAGCTCCGTTCAGATAAACGTTGCCTGCGCACCATACCGGAAGATAGCGGTGGTGGAACTTGTCCAGCTTGCCCATATCGGGAGTGTCGGAGTCCATATCGAAATTGACGATCCACTCGTCGTAGGTGGGGAAGGCATCGAAGACCCGGGTGCCGACCTCATGGTTGTCCCGGTCGTCGTGACCCTCTTGGCTCTGCCTCTGGACAAAGATGTTGTTATAGATCCTGTCGTCACCGTGGAGGATAGTCATAAAGCCCATGACCTCGGTGCGGTGGGGCATATGGTAAGGAGTGTAGCGCTGACGGAGCCTGCCCTCCACCACATTGTCGCATCCGGCGTCGATAGAGGTGAAAGCGCCGCATATCAGGTTATGCACCACGGCGATGCCCTCTGAGGGCATACGCAGTGAGGCCTCGGAGAGCAGGATGTTATTGTCAATGATGGTGGGGCCGTGGCTGACCTCAACGAATATATCCTGGCTCATCATACCGCCGGGCAGAGGCTTGGCAAAGCCGGGGCGCTGATTGTCGTGGAGAAGGTTTTGGGAGAGGCGGGTGCCCTGAGCCTCCCAGTCGCACCAGATGCCCATAGTGCAGTGGTGGATGTGGTTGCGGCGCATTGTTACGTCGATAGCAGCGTGCATCTTGATGCCTGCGATCTCGGCGCCGCCCAGCTCCATCATATTGTTGATGTGGTGGATGTGGTTATCCTCGATGACCGAGAACACGCCGCCCATTCTGCCGATGATGCCGCCCTGCTCACAGTGGTGGATGTTGTTGCGCCTGATGATATGGCTGCCCACCTTTTCTTTGAGCCAGCCGTGGTACTGTCCGCGGCAGACGGCGTCGCGCTCCATCTGGGTGGCGTTCTTGACGTGCTTGTTTGTGAAGTAGTGGTCGTTGTCGGGGTCATAGTATTTCCCGACGCTGATCCCCGCGCACTTGCTGTTGCTGATATCGCAGTCCTCGATGATCCAGCCCTTTGACCAGTGGGGGCCGATCATTCCGTCCTGATAGGCAGCGGGAGGCGCCCAGGTGGTAGCAGCCTTGCTGATCCTGAACCCGCTGACGGTTATATACCCCACGCCTTTATGAGAGGGCATAAAGCATCTTCTGCGGACGTTTATCTCCACCTTTTCCCTGTTGGGATCCTTATCCTGGAAATTGCAGTAGAAAACCGTCCTGCTGCCCTGTTTTTCGGCATACCATTTATATACCGAGTTCTCCGGCTCCCATGAGTAGACCGATCTCTCGCCTTTCACACATTCCTCAATGCTTGAAGCCTCGTAGAGAGCCCGGTCGTTGAGGTACACGGCACCGGTGTGCTTGCTCTTGCCGGCAAAGTACCAATCGCCGTAAACGAAGGTGGTATATGGGTCGTAATCCCCGAAGATGCTGCTGTCCACGCTTGCGGTCCAGACGGTGCCCTCATAGGGCTCCCAGCCTGTCAGCAGCTCGGCTCCCGTGATCTCGGCACCGAGGGGCTCGGCGCTCCGGTAAACGATCCTGGCGTCCTTGCTGCCCCCGAAGCGGGGGTCAACATACTCCCGGTAAACTCCGGGCATAACCAGGACTTCATCACCGGCTCTCGCTGCAGCAGCCGCCTCGCCGATACGCTTGAAGGGCATCTCTTTGGAGCCGTTGCCGCCTCTGCCTGCGTTTGCATCAACATAGAATATCATTTGAACGACCTCCTGTCTGTAAGAATAATTGCTTGATGTATATTATACCACAGCCCTGATCGGATTTCAATTGCAAATCCTATGACCGGATCATCCATATTCCAAGATAAGAAAGCCCCGGTGCAGATAATCCGTACCGGGGCTGGCTCATTATTTCAGTTCAAGGCTGCGCAGCTCCTCTGCGTCGGGATAGGATGCGATAGCTCCTTTTTTTGTAACGCTCAACGCGCAGAACCTGTTGGAGAAATCGAGGCACTCCGTAAGCGTTTTTGCCGACAGCGCCCCAAGGCTCCCGGCCTCTGCGCCGAGCTCGTGCAGCCTGTAGAGAAAAGCCCCTGTGAAGCCGTCCCCGGCACCTGTGGTATCAACTGCACAGACTTTGTATGCAGGGGAGAAGGCCTTGGTGTTTTCGGTAAAGGCATAAGCCCCCTTGCTGCCGAGAGTATAGAGCATCAGCTTCACGCCCTGATCAAACAGCCATTTTGCACCCTCCTCCGGGGCGGTGCAGCCCGTGATGAACTCCAGCTCCTCCTCAGAAAGCTTTACGATATCGCTGAAAGGTATGAATTCCCGGACGGCGGTTTTCAGCGCTTCGAGGCTCTCCCAGAGGTTGAACCGCAGATTGGGGTCGAAGCTCACGATGCCGCCGCGGCGCTTCAGGATATCTATGGCTCGCCTGTGGGCGTCCTTCATGGGGAAATCCCCGATGGATACGCTGCAGAAGTGCAGGCAGAAGACACCGTCGAAGTAATTCTCGCGGATGCTTTCGGCGCTGTAAAGCATATCCGCCGAGGGCTTGCGGTAGAAGGAGAATGTGCGGTCGCCGTTCTCGGCAAGGGATACAAAAGCGAGAGCGGTGTTGGCCCTGTCGGTCAGGGAGATGCAGCTTGTATCCACTCCGACGCTTTCCAGCCTGTGGATTATCCTGTGCCCGAAGGGGTCGTCGCCAAGCTGGGTCAGCAGCCTTGATTTCCCTCCGAGCCGCGAGAATGCGGCGCAGACGTTCGCCGGCGCACCGCCTACCTTCGGCGCGAATGCCTCAACCTCATCAAATCCGCAGCCGCTTCGGTCGGGGATGAAGTCGATAAGCGCCTCGCCTATCGCTGCAAGTATATCATTCATCAAAGCTCACCTCTATTCCGTTAAGTGTGTAAAGCGTGCCTGTGATGCCCTAGGTTATGTGCTTCACCTGTGTATCGGCAGGGTACATCCTCGCAGAGGACACGGTCTCACCGAGAAACCGCAGCATCAACTCACCGCCGCGATAAACCGGCGTGAGCACATCGGCAAGCACCAGCGAAAACTCCTTGAAAGCGGTATCGGTTATCGTTGATAATCTCATTATACCACGGTATGACCTAAAAGTCCAGAGTTATTCTTCACACAGGTTGAGTTTAACTGGATGGATAAACTTAAGGCAACACCGCACAACCCGCGGCTTGCGCCTCTGCACGTCATCTGCTTGCATATTTTCCGTCATAGCACACAAATTTTCCTTGCCGAGCGTCAGCCCGCCTGCGTCAAATTTATGCACTCTGACGAAAAATCTCAGCTCAACTTTATTGAGCTTGCGCGCGATCTGACGCACAGGGGTTGTGCGGTATTGCCTTAATCAAATGGAATGGAGGAATTATTATGAAAACAGGCACGGTCTTATCAGCGGCCTAGTCTCCGGGGCGGTCAAGGAATGACAGGATCCCGTTTTTTTCAATCCCGTCCTTGAAAAATGATAAATGCTGTGTTATAATATATATTGTAAGGCAAACGGGTGCTTTCCGTTTGACCGACAGTGAAGTGTTTTACAGCCGTCATCCTGAGAGAAGAAGATGACCGTGAACAGTATATCGGTGCCCGCAGAAGCGGTACTCTTGAGGACGCCGTTTTTAACGCAAGGCAAGGAGAATTTGGGTAATATGATGGAAAATATGCAAGCGGATGATGTACAAAGGCGTTAGCCGGTGGTTGTGCGGTGTTGCCTTAATACAAACGTCGATACGCCGGGCTGTACCGTAAGGAGGAGAAGATATGAACATTTCAGCTATTGCAAAGAAAGGCTCGCCCAGGAGCTTTATGACATACCATGAGGATACCAAGGCGCTGCACATCGGCACCCTGCCGGATCACGCCTATTTCATTCCCTTTGAAAAGGGGCAGGATCCCTTCGGGCTGCGGGAGACCTCCGGGCGCTTTGAACTGCTGAACGGGGAGTGGGACTTCTGCTATTACGAGAGCATCATAGATATGCCCGATGACTATATTGATATGAATGGCTCCGCAAGGATACCCGTCCCCTCAAACTGGCAGTTCCACGGCTATGACAAGCCGCAGTACACCAATATCAATTACCCCATACCCTACGACCCGCCCTTTGTGCCGGACGATATCCCTGTGGGAGTTTACGGCAGAGACTATGACTATTCCCCTGACGGACTGCGGCGCATAATCTGCTTCGAGGGTGTGGACAGCTGCCTGTATCTCTATGTCAACGGGCAGTTTGCAGGGTATTCCCAGGTCTCCCACCACACCTCGGAATTCGATATCACAGACCTGCTTACCGAGGGCAGCAACCGCATTACCGCAGCTGTTCTCAAATGGTGCGACGGCACCTACCTGGAGGATCAGGACAAGATCCGGCTCTCGGGGATATTCAGGGATGTGTATGTGCTCAGCCGCCCCGAAAAGCGCCTTGAAAACTACCGAATAACAGCGTCCGCTGACGGACGGTTCTGTGTGACGGTAAAGGGCTCCGCTGCCGAGCTGCGCCTTTACGACGGCGATGGTCTCGTCTGCTCCGGCAAGGTCTCTGAGGATATCCCCTTTGAGCGCACCATACCCGATGCAAAGCTTTGGTCGGCAGAGAGACCTTATCTCTACCGATTGGAAATAGAGACCGATACCGAGCTGATCGGTGAGCTCGTAGGCTTCCGCACCGTTGAGATCAGGGACGGAGTCTTTATGCTCAACGGCAGACATATCAAGCTGCTGGGGGTCAACCGTCACGACAGCTATCCCGACAGCGGCTATTACGCCGACAGAGAAAAGCTCCTCCGCGACCTGACGCTCATGAAGCGGCATAACATAAACTCGGTGAGGACATCCCACTACCCCAATGCTCCGGAGTTTTACAGGCTTTGCGACGAGCTGGGGCTCTATGTCATCGACGAGGCCGACTTCGAGAGCCACGGCTGCGTAGCGGTCTATAACGACCTGAAATGGTCAAAGCCTGACTCCTATAACGGCATAGCTATGATCGCCGGCGATCCGCAGTTTTCCGAGGCGATACTTGACCGGGAGCGTCTGCTGGTGACCAGGGATATCAACCGACCCTGCGTTATCTTCTGGTCACTGGGCAACGAGTCAGGCTGGGGTGAAAATCTGCGCGAGGGAGCTAAGCTGATAAAGACCCTCGACAGCACCCGTCCCGTTCATTACGAAAGCACCCACAAGCTTGACGATACCCCGGACGATGTGCTGGATCTGGTCTCGGAGATGTATACCTCCCCTGAGGATATCCGCAGGTTCCTTGCCCGGGAGGACGAAAAGCGCCCCTTTGTCCTCTGCGAATACTGCCACGCCATGGGCAACGGCCCCGGCGACCTGGAGGACTACCGGGAGCTGTTTATGCAAAGCGACAGGCTAATCGGAGGTCTTGTCTGGGAGTGGGCTGATCACGCGGTCATCCTCGGATACACCGAGGACGGCAAACCAAAGTACGGCTACGGCGGCGACAGCGGTGAGCGTCACCACGACGGCAATTTCTGCATGGATGCCCTCTGCTATCCCGACCGCAGACCTCACACGGGGCTGCTGGAGGTCAAGCAGGTCTACCGCCCGGTAAGGGTAAGGCGCACGGCTCCCGACCGCTTTGCGATAGACAGCTTCCTGCGCTTTATCGACGCCGGCGAACACCTTGCTTGCAAGTGGGAGATCACCCACGACGGAGGTGTGGATGCATCAGGTGAGTTTACGTTCTCCGTCCAGCCTATGGGAAGCAGGGAGATAACTGTTCCCGATGCAGGGAAGGCTTTTGAGCAGGATACCTACATCCGCTTTATCTTCACCGCAAAGAACGGTTACAGCACATTTGCCGAGGGCGAGGAGGTCTGCTTCGATCAGATAAAGCTCCATACTGCGGAGAAGAAGGCTGTTCCGTACTCAGGCGAAGCTCCGAAATGTACCGAGACGCCTCTGGAGTACCGCATTGAGGCGGGGGGCGTATCTTACACGTTCAGCAGGCGCACAGCACAGTTCACCGGCATCTCCGCAAACGGCAGAGAGCTTCTGTCAAAGCCCGTTGAGTACAACTTCTTCCGCGCCCCCGTGGATAATGACACGATGAAGTGGGATTGGTATTCCGCACACCTTAACGAGCCGGAGGTCAAGGTCTACCGCACGGAGATATCCGAAGAAATGGGCTGCGCCGTGATAAAAGCGGAGCAAAGCTTCGGGTGGAGCATCCACCAGCCGTTTGCGAGGCTCACCGCCGTTTACCGCATAGACGGCAGGGGAGAGCTGGAGGTTGAATGTGAGGCTGAGTTCTCCAACAAGGTGGAGCTCCTGCCGAGATTCGGGCTGAGGTTCTTTATGCCCGGAGAGTTCGATAAAGTCTCCTACTATGGCTTCGGCCCCTGCGAGAGCTATATCGACAAGCATCAGGCATCCTATGTCGGGAGCTTCGCAGCTTCGATCGAGGAAATGCACGAGGACTACATCCGTCCCCAGGAGAACAGCTCTCATTTCGGCTGCACAAGGATGTCCGTCACCGACGGCAGCAGCATACTTACTTTCACGGACCCGGAGGGCTTCTCCTTCAATGCCTCGGAGTACACCCAGGAGGAGCTTGCCTCCAAAGGGCACAACTTTGAGCTTGAAAAGTGCGGCCACAGCGTCATCTGTGCCGACTTCGCTATGGCAGGGGTAGGATCGGCAGCCTGCGGCCCCAGGCTTGCGGACAAATACCGCATAGCTTTGCCAAAAGTGAGCGGCAGGATAAGGATATCTATCGTATAAGAAAAGCTCCGGAAGCCGTTCAAGGCCGCTTCCGGGGCTTATCGCTTATTACCGTTTATACAAAATGCTCGGGGAACGTCAGGATGTTGGAAAATGTGGTTGAAAAGCATTCGGGAATATGGTATAATAACGGAAGCAGAAAAGGTGGGCATCCCCAACGAAGAATATATCAAAGCCGCAGCAGAGTTTGCGGGAAAGGTGATAGGTGGATAATATGCAGTTTATGATAAAAGCG
This sequence comes from Ruminococcus sp., assembly GCA_017519415.1. Lineage (GTDB taxonomy): Bacteria > Bacillota > Clostridia > Oscillospirales > Ruminococcaceae > Ruminococcus. Next base: position 35,037 of record JAFWSI010000064.1, on the reverse strand, counting down.
CTTGACGGCGAGGATATGCTGGAAAAGAGGATGCAAGTACGTCCGAGGCATCTGGAGGGTATGGCTAAGCTCGGCAGGCAGGTGATCTGTGCAGGCGGCCTCCTTGACGATGAAGGCAGGATGAAGGGCTCGCTGCTGGTAGTCGATCTCCCCGACCGTGCCGCTGTGGATAAATACCTGGCTGAGGAGCCCTATGTCACCGAGGGCGTATGGGTGAAGACCGAGGTCGAAGTTATGAACGTTGTCCTTGTGAACGGTGAAAAGGTTCGGTAGGCAGGCCGTTGTATTATTCATCTCATGACAGGGGAGGTCTGACAATGCGATATGCCTTGAAAGAAATAGCTTTTGAAAAGAAAAAATACATACTGATCGAGCTGCTCCTGATACTGCTGATGTTTATGGTGCTTTTCCTGTCGGGACTGGCTTCGGGTCTCGGTCGGGCGGTGACTTCGGCAATAGAAACTATGGACGCTGACAGCTTTGTGGTGGATGAATCCGCCGAAAAGATGATCACCGTATCCAAGGTGGAGACCGGCCTCCTCGATGAGCTGAGAGCCAAGGGCGTTGAGGCAGCGCCCCTCGATATCCATAGAATGCATATCAGAAAGCAGGACGATGACGAGAAGCTGAACATCACCTATTTTGCCATAGAAGCCGGCAGCTTTATCGAGCCGGAGGTCATTGAGGGCAAGGGGCTCTCACATTCAGACGGCGAGGCTACTATCCTGCTTGACGACGACTTCAGAGTCGAGGGCATCTCCGTAGGTGATAAGGTGGTCGATGCTGCCGCAGGGACCGAGTTCACCGTGGCGGGATTTGTCAAGGACAGGATGTACGGGCATACCTCCGTGGGATATATCACCACGGACAGCTACACAAAGCTGCGTCAGGCCCTCAGCCCTATGTACGTCCCAGAGTATCACGCTATCGCCGTAAAGGGCGATAAGGATCTTGGGCTTGACCCCGATATCCTGGAGAGCGTCAGCAAAAAGGAGATCATCAAAAACATCCCCTCATATACCGCGGAGAATATGACCATTACTATGATCGTCTGGGTGCTGGTGATCATTTCGGCGGTGATCATAGGGATATTCAACTACATCATGACCCTGCAGAAGCGCCGGCAGTTCGGCGTGATGAAAGCCATAGGTCTAAGCGGCGGAGAACTGGCGGGTATGCTGATATGCGAGGTATGCATCGTGTCGGTCTTTGCGGGTATCGTTTCACTCGGGCTGACCTTCGGTATGGCTGCGGCAATGCCTGAGAAGATGCCCTTCTATCTTGAGGTGTCCAATGCGGTCACAGTAACGGCGGCCTTTGTGGTGATCTCGGTGCTGAGCAGTTTGCTTTCGGTGATAAACATTTCGCGTATTGATCCGATCATAGCGATAGGAGGCGGGGACAATGAGTAAAGTATTGCTGGAGCTTAAAGACATCTGCAAAGCCTATCAGGACGGTTCGGAGAAACGACTGATACTCGAAAACATATCCCTCTCCGTTGAGGCGGGAGAATTCGCGGCGGTAGTCGGCCCCTCGGGCTCGGGCAAGAGCACGCTGCTCTCCGTTGCAGGGCTTCTTCTCACTCCCGACAGCGGGAGCATACTTATCGCCGGCAAGGATGTGACGTCCGCTTCCAAGAGGGAGCGTACAGGCATCAGGCGCAGGCAGATAGGATTTGTTTTTCAGAACCACAATCTTTTGCCCTTCCTGAAGACCGAGGATCAGCTCTCCTTCGTGCAGGACAGGGGCGTTAAGGATAAAAGCAAGATCGACGAGCTCCTGCGGGAGCTTGGCATCGAGAGCTGCAGAAGCTCATACCCTGCAAAAATGTCCGGCGGAGAAAGACAGCGGACGGCCATCGCAAGAGCGTTTATCAATGACCCCGATATCATCCTTGCCGATGAGCCCACTGCCAGCCTTGACGCCGAGAGGGGCAGAGCTGTGGCGGAAATGATTAAGGCCGAGGTCAAGAAGCGCAATAAGGCAGCGATAATGGTGACCCACGATACCCGTATCCTTGACCTGACGGATAAGGTCTACAGGATAGAGGACCGCAGGCTCGTTGCAGAACAATGAATTACTGTCCATAAAATCGGACAGTTAAGAACATCCGGCAGCAGGTGATATTTGTGAGATACGATAACTTCATCAAAGGGAAGTTTATCTCCCGCCCCAACCGCTTTATAGCCGTGGTGGAGACAGACGGTAAAGAGGAGACCGTTCACGTTAAGAATACGGGCAGGTGCAAAGAGTTGCTTATCCCCGGCTGCGAGGTCTGGCTCACGGCTCCCGGATCGCCCGGCAGGAAAACGAAGTACGATCTTATTTCCGTCAGAAAAGCCACGGGGACGGTTTTCAATATCGACAGCCAGGCCCCCAACAAGGTCATGGGAGAATGGCTGGCAGAGCAGGGCTTTGATAAGGTCATCCCCGAGTACACCTACGGCGATTCGCGGATAGATTTTTATATGGAGCGCAGCGGCGAGAACTATCTTATGGAGGTCAAGGGCTGCACTCTTGAATTCGACGGCATAGGTTATTTCCCCGATGCGCCGACGGAGCGGGGGATCAAGCATATCCGGGAACTGATAAAGGCGAATTCTGAGGGGTACAACGCCGCTATCGCCTTTGTGATACAGATGGAGGGCGTCAGCGAAGTCCGAGGGAACACCGCCACTCACCCGGAATTCGCCTCCGCTCTTGAGGATGCGAAAAAGGCCGGGGTTAAGGTGCTGTTCTTTCCCTGCCGCGTTGAGCCCGACAGCCTTGTTATCACCGGAATGATCGAAGGAAAGTGAGAGGGTATGGACAGCAGAACTATCTGGTCGCAGACCCGCGACAGGCTTATATCCGCGCTGGTATCCCTCGGATATCCTGCGGAGCTGGGAAATGTCATCGCCGAGCATATCGGCAGCCCCAAGGGTATGGAGCGGATGATCTCATATCTTTGCTATGTCCGCCCCGAGCGCGTTGAGCTCATCGTTGACGAGATGCTGGCGATCAAAAGCGATATTGACAGGTGGCGCGAGAAGAAAGAGTGCGAGAGGGCGAATACAGTATATAACAACGTGCTCAATTACGGACTTGATGATGACGACTCCGGGAGATAACTATGATAACCGAATGCTATGATGAAACCGAACCTTTGACAAACGTCGAGAGCTTTTACGGCGAGCAGAAGCATATCGCCGAAAAATGTCTGATCATATTTTCGGCGCAGATACACGATCATCTGCTCGATAATCATGACTGTGAGCTGATAGGGATGATAGGCTCGTGCAACGGCAATATCCCGATCTATGCTATGGAGTATAAGGGTGAGAAGATAGCCTTTTATCTGTCGAGGCTGGGCTCTGCTGTTGCATCCGGTATGTGCTATGAAGCTCACTGGGTGGTGGGGGCTGATAAGTTCATCCTGTTCGGCTCCTGCGGAAGTCTTGACAGAGAAAAGACCACGGGCAGATTCATCATCCCCACCGAGAGCTATCGTGGTGAAGGGACCTCGTACTATTACGCTCCCCCTGCCGATTACATAAAGATACGAAACTCCCATAAGCTGGCTGTAATATTTGACAGGCATAGCATCCCTTATGTCAAGGGCAGAGTATGGACGACGGATTCTATGCTGCGCGAGACCAGGGGACTTGTCGCAAAGCGGAAGGAAGAAGGCTGCATAGCCGTTGAAATGGAGCTGGCGGGAGTGCAGGCAGTTTGTGATTCCTTCGGCCTGGAGCTCTATGCATTCCTTGAAGCGGGGGATGTCCTCGCGGAGAGCGGCTACGAGACCGAAGGCCTCCACGAGGCAAACCACAGCATCGGTAAGCTGCTTATTGCTTTGGATGCGGCAGCGGAGATATGATGATCGGCGTTCAAAAGGCTGATCTTCTGCTTGATCCGGTCGAGGCCAAATGAATAACCGAAAGAAGTGATACTATGACCGGCCTGCTCCTTGCAGTAATATATCTTGCATTTGTCAGCCTCGGGCTGCCGGATTCGCTGCTCGGTTCGGGATGGCCTGCGATGCAGACCGATTTCGGCGTGCCCTCGTCCTATGCGGGATATGTTTCGATGTCCATCTCCTTTATGACCATACTGTCAGCTCTGTTGGCACCTACGCTTATCCGGAAGGTCAGGACCCAATGGCTGGTCGTCTTCTCGATACTCCTGACCGTGATAGGACTCATCGGCTTTTCATTCTCCACAAGCTACGGGATGCTTTTCCTGTTCGTCGTTCCCTACGGCTTCGGCGCGGGGACAGTTGACTCTGCCCTCAACAATTATGTCGCTAAGCACTATTCCTCCTCGGTGATGAATTTCCTTCACTGTTTTTACGGCGTGGGCGCTATGATAAGCCCCTATATAATGTCCCTGGCACTTGCCCGCGCACATTGGAACGAGGGCTACCGCTGGACGGCTTACATACAGTCGGGGATAATGCTTGTGTGCCTGCTTTCCGTTCCGCTGTGGAGAAAGAATTCAGAGTCGGAGGAGGACGATGAGAGCGACAGCACTGGCATTTTGGAAGCTTTGAGGATCAGGGGAGTGATCCCGACGCTGAGCGCGTTCTTTGCCTACTGTGCGGGTGAAGCGACCTGCTTTCTCTGGACTTCGAGCTACTTCGCCGGAACGAAGGAGGGTGTGAGCGCCAAGCTCGCGGCGGCCTTCGGCTCGCTGATATTCGGAGGACTTATGCTGGGGAGGCTCATCTCCGCATTCGTGTCAAACCGGCTTGGGGACAAGCTGCTCATACGGATCGGCATCGCAGTCGAGACTTTCGGCATACTGCTGCTGTTCCTGCCGCTGCCAGGATATGTTTTCGCGGCAATTGCCTTTGTCATCATCGGAACAGGAATGGGGCCTGTATACCCCGCCATACAGCATATGGCACCTGCCAATTTCGGTAGGAAGAACAGCGCCGCGGTGATAGGTCTGCAAATGGCCTCGGCCTATATCGGAAGCACGTTCATGCCTATGGTCTTCGGCCTTTTGCAGCAGGCCGTCGGCATTGGGATAATGCCGGTTTACCTTGCGGTCTTTGCGGTGCTGAATATCGGTCTTCTCGAATTCGCTTACCGCCGCATCGGGGAATCGGCATAGATCAGCCGCCCATTTAATGAAACGAGAAAACAGCTCCATATCAAATAAAACGCAAAGACGCTTTCGTCAGTAATCTGGCGAAAGCGTCAATATCAATATCTCTTAGTTCGTCCCCCGCAGATCGGGAGGCTGTCTTATTCAGTCTTCTCTAATCTGATCCGCCGGGATAAGGCTGTAATCAAACATTACCTCCGAGTGATTGTCCCAGATCAGCTGTTTGTCTATCAGCTCTCCGGTCTCTTTGTCGTATGTGTCCTTGTAGATCCTGGATACCCGGAAGTATTTATCTCCCTCTTTGCGGAAATGATGCCCCTCCTCCGAGATGCCGAAGGTGTAGGGGAAGGGCCTCTCGCTGCGGAGCTCTCCGTAGAGCTTGCCGTCTTTAGTCCAGATGCAGAGCTGAACGTCCTGATCCGTGTTGTTCTTGAACCTGAAATCTATGTAGTTGTAATATACGGATGTCCCGGCGCTCATGGGGACTCTCTTCTCACCGTCAGGCGCAAGTGCGTCTGAGTGAGTGTGGAATTCGGTTACCTCCAGCGGGCTGTCCAGCACTAAGAGGTGGACGGTGTTGCTCAGATTGCAGAGCCCGCCGCCCGGCCCCGGGATCAGCTTGTTTTGGAATATGATCCTTCCGTCCTTGTAGCCCTTCTTCTTGGTGATGCTGCCTACTGTCTTCCAGAAGGAGAATTCCTCGCCGGGATGTATGATAAGCCCGTTCATCCTTCCGCCTGCAAGCCTTATGTTCACCGCCTTGTTCTCCTGGAGCACAGGGTCGATACCCGGCCCCGTCTTGACTATCGTGCCCACGTGGGAGGATACAAGGCATGGGAGCTTCTTGTTTTTCCTGTCTTTAGCAAACTTAACTCCGTTCTTTATGTCCCTGGCCTTGTGCTTTAATATCTCCTTCTTCTCAGAGATAGCATAGGGTATGGGGCCGAGGTCGCAGAAATTCTTGCCTTTCAGAAAGATCATGGAATGTTCTCCTTTTTGTGTTTTCTTGCCCTCGCCGTCAGCGGGAGCGCAGGATACCCAAAGCGGTATTTACTTTGCAACGCCCTCACCCAGGCGGTGAGTGTATTTCTTCCTGTGACTGTATATTTTAAGTATCAGCTTTTCGATGTAGCGCTTCTTGCCTATCCTGGTCTCGCCGGGCACTGTGATGTAGTGGACAAGGATATTCGGGATAGCCAGCCTGTTCGCACCGATAATATCAACAAACATCTGGTCGCCTATGCAAACGGTCTTGGCTTTCTTCATTTTAAGCATCGCAAGGGCTTTTTTGTAGCCCTCCGGCGAAGGCTTGTCAGCATCGCAGATATAGGGCGTGTCTATGTTTCTGATGAATCGCTCCATCCGGCTTTTCTCATTGTCTGAGAGCAGTACGGTCCTGAACCCTATCCTGTGAAGCCTCCGGAAAAGCTCGTCAACCTCCGGCGTCGAGTCGTCGTTGTGGTGGACAAGGGTGTTGTCCACATCGAAGATAAGCCCGCGGAAGCCGTATTCGTATAGCTTTTCGTAATCTATGGCAAACACGCTTTGTGCGTATTCCCAGGGATAAAACATCTTAAGCATATCTGCTCCTTATACTGCCACAGCCGTCTTGGTAAGATGATCGCAGACCTTGTCGATCTGCTCGGCAAAGGTGCCGTCAAACTGATTGTCAAAAAACGCGCTGCCAATGGTGAACGACCAGGGAGATACTTCAAGTATCTCGTCCAGCTTTTCGTAGCTGTCCACGCTTCCGGCAAGGCATACAGGAGCCTTTACCTCGGAAACGAACCTGCGGATAAGCTCGTGAGCATCGCCGGTGTATCTGTAAGCAAGAAGGTCGAAGCCGTCGGCACCCTTTTCGATAAGGCTGTTTGCCTCGGCGATCATACCGTCTATCGTTCCGCCCAGCACCGAAGGTCTGTCATAGACCTTCCCCACATAGGGCATATATCTCATCCCGTGCTTTTTGCACAGCTCAAGGACCGAGTCGTAGAACATCGTTCCCATAAGGAAATCGCAGCCGCAGTCAACTGCCATCTGCGCTCCTGCAAGGCAGTGCTCCTCGTCGTAGGCAACTACCTCAAGAGCAGTCTTTTTGCCGCATTTCTTTATCTCGGCAAACAGCTTCTTCATCTCGGGCAGTGGAAGGTCCTCTTCCTTGAAGCCGAAGTAGTCAGCCTTGCAGCTGCGGCAGCTCTCGAATATCTCGGGCGCGTTCGCGGCGGTCTTGTCGTTATAAGTGAGCATAACTATAAGCTCAGGGGTATTCTTCATATTTATCACCCTCAGTTTACTAATTCCCATACATCTACAAAAATCAATAATTCGACAAATAGAATTGTATCACAAACGCATACCTGCGTCAAGGGCTTTCGCCGTATTTTGGCGCTTTATGTAAATCTGCATATAAAAAACGCAGAAAATAGTGACAAATGCAGAAAAGTGTGATATACTGTTTATTGTTGTCAAAACACAGATCGTCGGATTTTTACTGGATATACAACTCCCGCGGTTTTCCGGCCGAGTAAGATGATGTGAGGGGGATAAGATGAATAAATACAAGCGCCTGATACTCAATATATTCATTTTCGCGGTGGGCAGCTTTTCCTCCAAGATATTCGCTCTTATCCTCAACAACCTCTATACCAAGCGGATCGACCCTGCCTCATTCTATACCAAGTCGCTTATTGAGACCCTAGCCCTGTTCCTGATCCCGGTGTTCACCTTCTCGATGACCGAGGCTGTGATCCGCTTCGGCCTCGACGACGCATATAACAAGAAAAAGGTCTTTACCACCGCCACTTGCATCATAGCCTTCGGAATGGCTCTGATGGCGGCGATAGTCCCGTTTTTGCATTTCATCCCGGTACTCAGGCAGATCAGCGGCTATTCGGGGCTGCTCTGCATATATGTGTTTGCCTCGTCGATGAGGGCGCTGTGTTCGCAGTTCGCAAGGTCCCGGAATCTTGTAAAGATTTTCTCCTTCGACGGCATAGCCACCACGGTGACGCTGTTCATATTCAGCCTGATCTTCATCAGCTATATGGATCTGGGCGTAAAGGGCTTTATGCTTGCCACCATACTCTCGGACAGCTTTTCGGCGATGTTCCTGTTCCTTGCGGCGAGCATCAGGAAATATTTTGATCTGCGGTGTATAGACCGCCGCCTCGGAGAGAAGATGCTCCGCTTTGCGGTGCCGCTGATACCCACCACGGTAATGTGGACGCTGACAGGCTTTTCCGACCAGATATTCATATCCAATATGCACAGCAGCCGGGTGCAGCTGGGTGAAGCCGCAGCGGGTATATACTCAGCGGCAACAAAGGTGCCGAACCTGCTTTCAATGGTGGCTACCATTTTTTCCATGGCGTGGAATATGTCGGCTATCACGGAGAACAGGTCAAAGGACAAGCACGTATTCTATTCCAACGTATTCGATGCCTACCAATCTGTGCTGTTCCTGGGAGCAGCAGGGCTGATACTGCTGGTGAAGCCGGTATCCATGCTGCTGATAAACATAAATACCTTCCCGGAATACGGCAGGGCATACCTCTACACTCCGCTTCTTATTACGGCGGCGGTATTTGTGTGTCTCAATCATTTTGAATACGGCATATATACCGCGACGAAACACAGCCGTAACGCATTCTATACAGTAGCAGCGGCGCTTTGCTCGAACCTTACGATGAACGCCGTGTTCATCCCTCTTATCGGGATACAGGGGGCGTCTCTGGCGACCTGCTGCAGCTACATCATCTGCTTTATCATACGAATGCAGGACATTCAGCGCTTTGAGCCTTTTTCCTACTCAAAGGGCAAGCTGATACTCAACACCTTTTTGCTGTTCGTGATGTGCGGGTGTGTGATAGCGGCGCAGGAGGAGTACTTCCTCATCACGCTGATACCGGGTGCGGTACTGATCTTATTGAACATCAAGCCCATGCTGTTAATGATACGTAAGCTGATAAACAGAAAGAGGGCATAGAAAGCGGCGTCCGGCAAAAAAGCTGATACGTTGTGCGCTGCCGCAGCGCGTTCCGGCCGGCGGCATAGTATCTTATCAAATGAAACAAAAAGGCTATCCATCCCATCCCGGCGATGTATAGCCTTTATTCTTTATCCGATCACAGGAACAGCGCCTTGATGCAGCAGTTGCCCGGGGCAAAATCCGCTTTGAGCAGCGCCTCCATATCACTGTCGCTCAGGAAGTTCCTCCAGGCACCCTTCTCGTTGAAGAAGACCGGCTTGCCTTTTTCGGCCCTGACCGCCGTCTTTATGTCGCTGTCGGACATATCCTTCCATTTGCCGTCAACAAATACGAAGGACTGGCCTTTTTCTATGGAGGTCTTGTAGCAGGCCGCAGCGGTATCAATGCTCTCGCCCTCAACAGGTGCGCCCTTTGAGTAGGTGATAACGACAGCGAAGTCCTCGACATCAACGGGCGTAGTCAGCTTGACCGTCTGGTAGCCGTGCCAGTCAAGGGAAGCGTCCTGAGAGTATAACAGATCCTTGAAGTCGGCGGACATGATCTCGATCTTTATGTCCTGACTGTCGAAATCGTTGAAGGTACCGACGGCTGCAAGCTTGCCTTTTTTATGGAAAACATTTGCGGCCCTGGCGGAGTCGCCTGTTGTGATGTAGGCATCTATTTCGTTGCCGGCATCGTAGCTTAGCACCTCTGAATATTCATCGCTGACCGTATGGCTCACCATGTGGTCGATGGGCGAGCAGTAGGAGATGTAGTAATAGGTCCCGCTGGCAACGTTTGAATTGTAGGTTATCCATGCACCGTCTTCCGCTGCGGGTAATTTGAAATACTCCTTAGGAAAGTGGTCGTCCCAGCCGATGATAGTAACATAGTGGTCATATTCTTCGGGCTGATCGTAGTTTAAAGTCACGTATTTTCCGAACGTTCCGTTGTTAACATTTTTTTCGCAGATGGAAACCGCAACGCCGCCCCTTGTTTTTACGGCGTTTTTGACAGCCTCCCGGTCGGAGGGGTCGATCAGCATTGAGCTGTCCAGGGTGACGCCGTATTTACAGTCTCTTGACAGCCTTTCGGTGACAAATCCCTGATAGCCGCCGATAGCGTCTCTGGCTATACCCTCTTTGATAAAAATGCCGTCCTGCTTTTCGCTGCCGTAGATATCCTCCAGAAGCTCATCAATGGTAAGCTTGATCTCCTTGCCTGTGCTTTTTTCATAGGCGGTCTCTATGCTCGCCCTTGCGGCGTGCAGCCAGCAGGTACCGGAAGTCTGCAAAGGCATTTTCAGATATGTGAGTTCATCGGCGAGGTTATAGTATCCGTCGTCGCCGTGGACGTAGTCGTAATTGACCGGAGCTGCCGAGTTGCTAACCGCAGCGGCGGCCGTAGTTTCCGTCTCTGAGCTGCTCTCCGTGCCTGCACAGCCGCTCTGGAGCAGCATACCTGCAAGAAGAAATACTGTGATGGCTTTTTTCATATTCTTCATACCCTGAGATTCTCCTTTTGAATGATCGTTCTAGTATTGTTTCACCGCTTTGATGCCCTGCTTAAAGGAATCCGGTGCAGTATCATTATATCATACAGGGATGCTTTTGTCCCGACTTTTTCTGCTCTCTTTGTCGTGGTGAGCAGCCCGTATTGCTCAACGCTGCATTTAGGCAATACCGCACAACCCCTGTGCGTCAGATACGCAGTCAATTTTTCCGTCAGAGTGCATAAATTCGACGCAGGCGGGCTGGCGCCCGGCAAGGAGAATTTGGGTAATATGACGGAAAGCTGGCAAGCAGATGGCGTGCAGAGGCGTCAGCCGCGGGTCGTGCGGTGTTGCCTTAATTCCCGAGGGGCGGATAATAAAAGTGCTCAAAGAGGGTCTCCACAGCCTTGACTGCGTTATCCTTATCGGCTGAATTGCAGATGAATTCATATACCAGCACCTGGTTCTCTCCGATGATGAAGTAGTATGCCTTCTTGTACCGGTCTCCCTGTGTTGACGCGGCTGAGGGAACAGTGTAGTCGTTGATCTCCCGGGTCTCCTTTTCGGCAAGCTCCCAATGGTACTGAGTAGCGAATTCCTCGGAGCGATACTCAACGTGGGTCTTGAAGCTGCCGCCTATGTAGACCTCCTCGGCGCCCATACCGCTGAAATCGGCGAGCTTCCAGGTCTCGTTGCGGAGCTCGACATCGAAGTCCAGCTCATTATTGTGCAGAGTACATTTCTTGCCGGCAGACTCTCCGCTCTTTGTCCAGGTCTCCTTGTCAAAGTAGACCACGATAGCCTTGTATTCCGGCAGAGATACTCTGAACGAGTCCATCCCCTCAAAGGAGAACTGCGCTGCCTGGGATCCCTCAGTGGAAGAAGCCTCCGAGACCTCCTGTGAGGATACATCCTCCGGGACAAAGGCCGGGGCGCTTGTGACTGTGTCGCTCACAGCAGTGCTCTCAACAGAGGGAACTTCCTTTACCTTCTCCGGCTCACTGTTTCGGGTCAGTACGAATACCAGACCTCCTACTGCCAATGCTCCTGCTGCAACTCCTGCGACTACCTTTCCGATAACTGCGTTTTTCATTTGATTTCCTCCTAATTCTTCAGTAATAGAATTTGCAGAGGACTTCGATACAGCATTCACGGCAGCTGATCGTATGTCGGGTACGATCAGTTCTTCCGCTTCTGCGCGGAATATCTTGGTGAGGACAGGTGTGGGTATGATAGCGTGGAGCCTGTCGTCGTGTTCCTTTTCGTAGATAAGCACCGCCTCCCGGATCTTGTCTCTGGCGGTACACAGGCGGTATTTTACGGCGCTGTCGGTGCAGCCCATTATCTGGCTTATCTGCGTGACGGTCAGCTGATTGTAATAGTAGAGTATCACAGTCTGGCGCTGAACGTCCGTGAGCTCCCGCTCGATGATCTGCATTATGATCCTGCGCTTTGCCTTGTCGGTGATGTAGTCCTCGGGGATGAATTCCTCGTCCCGGAACTCTACACCCTCCTCGACCTTCTCGTCCAGAGAGTCATCGCTGCGGATGCGGAACATCTCCCGGCACTTGTTGGCAGCGATACCGTTGACCCATTTTACGAAGTTAGCGCCGTCGTCAAGCTCGCCGAGCTTCTGATAGGCCGTCAGGTAGGTGTTCTGCATCGCGTCCTTGGCGTCATTCTCATTGCCGATCATCTTGAGGCAGATGAAGTACACCGACTTCTTCGACGCTTCGTAAAGCTCCCCGAAGGCAGAGCTGTCGCCCTTTAACGCCCGTCTGGTGAGTTCCCGCCATTTCTCATCGTTCATTGTTTAACTTCCTTTCGTTTTTCCGACATAAGGTCTGCTGTATCAGCCCTTGCATCTCAGTATGACTGAAACAGCTCCTTTGGTCTGAAAAAAACTGAAAAACATTTTTCTTTCTATGTAATGCACAAATAGCGAGGCTGCGATTTGTGCACGACTTACAAAAACAATCTTGCTGTATCCGCCTGTCCCTGACCCGGATATGTAATACAGACTTAAGGTTTGATCCTGTTTATGGCCTGAACTGTTGATTATTATTATATCATATGTCCCTTGCATAGTCAATCGTGATACGTGATGATGCTGGCCTATACGGCACAGTCAGCTGCCTTTACCTCATTCGCCGATGACGGCGCTCCCGAAGGGAATAAAAGCTATGAGGAGAAGTTCAATGACCTTGTAACGGTCTGTGCAAGGTCAATGGTCGATACAATTTTTAACTATACCGTTGATGACCCGGAAATACCAGTTCCCGCTCCTGCACAGAGAAAGTTAGATCTGCGTGATGTTGACGGGAAGAATTATGTAACTCCCGTTAAAAATCAGCACCAGGCGAATAACTGCTGGGCATACTCCGCTATGGCCTGTCTGGAGACCGATGTGCTTTACAAGCTGGGCATAGATGCCAATAACTGCGATGCGTCTGAGCTGCCCGATTTTTCCGAGCGGCAGTTCGCATGGTTCGTCAGCACGACTCTCGGAGAAAACAGCAGGCCAAATTCAATATCACATTCGCACTGGCGAATCTTTATCTGGCTGACAAGAAAAACTTGTTGGCTTGATAAAGTGCGCCCTGCGGAACTGAAACAGGTGGGATATATCTCGTTTTTAGTGTGCATTGTGCGGTATTGCCTGTATATTACTGAGTTTGTGAAAAGCCGGAAGATGCGCGGGCGGCGTGTCTTACGGATTTAGCTTTTATAAATTGTTTTATGTGCTTTGTGTAAATACCTGACACAAGTCGGAAACCGGTGATAAGTCTGCAGTATGTTGAGATCAGTTCTCAATATTCTATAAAAATCGATTAGGTTAGGCTAATTATTTATACAAATCTACAAATTCTTATTGATCCGGCGGTTCGTTCTTGACAGCCGTCAGATAAGGTGATATTATAAATGTAGGTTAGCGAGAGCTAATCGTATTTAATGCTTATCGGTTAGCTTTGACTAACATAGTAACGGAGGCGAAAATGAGTGTAGTGATCGTAGGCGGAAACGACCGCATGGCAGGCCGGTATAAGGATATATGCACCGCAAGGGGCTTCAAATCAAATGTGTTCGCACAAGATGCCGGGAGGGGTCAAGAAGCATTCCGAAAGGTCGGGAACGCCTGTTAGACACCTGCACAGTTCAAGTGTCAGTGCGCTCAGGGAGCTGTTTTCAGAATACAGGGATAAGAGGTGAAACAATGATGCCTTTGGTAATGGCTGATATGGAAAAGGAATTCGTCATCCGCAGGATAGGCGGGACTCCCGAGGTTAAGAAACACCTTGAGGATCTGGGCTTCCATGCGGGAGGCACGGTCAGCGTGGTTTCAAAGCTGGGCGGCAATGTGATAGTCAAGGTCAAGGAGTCGCGTATCGCAGTCAGCGAAGAGCTTGCAAGAAAGATAATGATATGAGGTGAAAGAATGAAAACACTCAGAGATATACCCATAGGGCAGACGGCTAAGATAGTCAAGATACACGGCGAGGGCGCGGTAAGAAGGCGCATTATGGATATGGGAATGACCAAGGGTACGGATGTCACCGTCCGCAAGGTAGCACCCCTCGGGGACCCGGTGGAGATAACCGTCCGCGGCTACGAGCTGTCGATCCGTAAGGCCGATGCGGAAATGGTCGAGGTTAATTGACAGTTGATGATTCAGGTATCGCCTGGGGCGATAAATTTTTGATGCAGGGTTAGCTAAGGCTAACAACATGGAGGAAAGAGATATGAGTATTAAAATAGCGCTTGCGGGTAATCCGAACTGTGGAAAGACCACGCTTTTCAATGCGCTTACAGGTTCAAATCAGTTTGTCGGGAACTGGCCGGGAGTAACTGTGGAGAAAAAAGAGGGCAAGCTCAAAAAGCACGAGGACGTCACTATTGTTGACTTGCCGGGCATTTATTCGCTCTCGCCCTACACCCTTGAAGAAGTGGTGGCGAGGAATTACCTCATCGGTGAGCGCCCAGATGCCATACTGAACATCATCGACGGCACGAACCTGGAGCGAAACCTCTACCTCACCACACAGCTCACCGAGCTGGGCATCCCGGTGGTGCTTGCAGTAAATATGATGGATGTGGTGAAGAAGAACGGAGATAAGATCGACACCGCAGAGCTGGGTCTGCGCCTCGGATGTCGGGCAGTGGAGATCTCCGCTCTAAAGGGTACGGGCATCACCGAGGCCGCCGAGGCAGCCATCGACGCGGCGCAGAACGAAAAGACTGTTCCCATGCACACCTTTAACGGCGTAGTGGAGCACGCCATTGCCCACATCGAGGAGGCTGTCGTTCACGATCTGCCGGAGGAGCAGCAGCGCTGGTACGCCTTAAAGATATTCGAGCGTGACGAAAAAGTCCTTGAACAGCTTAACCTCCCGGAGCAGACCCTCTCCCACATCGAGAAGGACATCGCCGCCGCAGAAAAGGAGCTTGATGACGATGCCGAGAGCATCATCACCAACGAGCGCTATATCTACATATCTGATGTGATAAAGTCCTGCTACAAGAAGCAGAGCACCGCGTCACTCTCCACATCTGATAAGATCGATAGGGTAGTTACTAACCGCTGGCTGGGTCTGCCGATCTTCGCGGTGATAATGTTCGCGGTCTACTGGATCTCAATGGTAGCCGTGGGAACTCCCATGACCGATTGGGTCAACGACGGCGTCTTCGGTGACGGTTGGCACCTGCTGGGTATCGGCTCCGGAGACTTTGAAGAGGCGGAGGAAAAATACGGAGACACCAATGACATACTCCTCGCCTTTGCGGAGCAGTACGGCGACGTCGAGGCTTTTTCCGCAACTCTCGACACCGAGGCTGAGGATTTCGACGAGGCAGCCGCAAAGGCGGCTCTTGACGGGCTGATCGCAGCAACGCCGGCTGATGCGAGCGTGGAGTACACCCTTGAAGATGAGGAAACTCTGGAGACCTCCACCGAGACCGCTGACAAAGCAGCTCTGGAGGATGCGGCTGCCCAGTATCTCAATACCGAATACAAGCCCCATTATGATGCCCCCGCTATGGAGGATTACGGCGTGTTCGTACCCTCACTGCCTGCGCTTGCTGAGAAAGGTCTCGACAATGCAGGCGCTGCCGAATGGCTCAAGGGACTGATCCTTGACGGCATCATCGCAGGTGTGGGCGCAGTTCTCGGATTTGTTCCGCAGATGCTTGTGCTGTTCCTGCTGCTGGCCTTCCTTGAAGCCTGCGGCTATATGGCTCGTATCGCCTTCGTCCTTGACAGGATCTTCCGCAAGTTCGGTCTTTCGGGCAAGAGCTTCATACCTATGCTGGTAGGCGTGGGCTGCGGAGTTCCCGGTATCATGGCTTCCCGTACCATCGAGAATGAACGTGACCGCCGTATGACCATAATTACCACCACCTTCATCCCCTGCGGAGCAAAGGTGCCGTTCATCGCAATGATAGCAGGAGCCCTTTTCGGCGGCTCGGCCTGGGTATCCACCTCGGCATATTTCATCGGTATGGCGGCAATAATCATCTCCGGCATTATGCTGAAAAAGACCAGGATGTTTGCCGGCGACCCTGCTCCCTTCGTTATGGAGCTGCCGGCCTACCACCTGCCCACCGCGGGCAACGTGCTCCGCTCAATGTGGGAGCGCGGCTGGTCTTTCATCAAGAAAGCAGGTACTGTCATCCTGATCTCAACTATCTTTGTATGGTTCACCAGCCGCTTCGGCTTTGTTGACGGCAGCTTCTCAATGCTTGAGAAGGATCAGCTTGATGCGTCTATCCTTGCGAAGATCGGAAACGGCATCGCATGGATCTTCTCGCCTCTCGGCTGGGGCAACTGGCAGGCAGCTGTGGCCTCCTTCACTGGTCTAGTGGCAAAGGAAAACATCGTCGGCACAATGGGTATCCTCTACGGCGGCGGAGAGCTCACCACCTGGCAGAACCTTGCCGTCTCCTTCACCGGAATTGCAGGCTTCTCATTCCTGGTGTTCAACCTGCTCTGCGCACCCTGCTTTGCGGCTATCGGCGCTATCAAGCGCGAGATGAACAGCCCCAAGTGGACGCTGTTCGCAGTAGGCTATCAGTGCGGCTTTGCGTACTGCATCGCGCTGATGATAAACCAGTTTGGCCTGCTCTTTACGAGCGGTGTCAACGTCATCGGCCTTATCGCCGCTGTGCTGATACTCGCCGGTATGATCTATATGCTTTTCAGGCCCTATAAGGAAGCAACAAAACTGAGCGCAAGGCTCGCAAACAGCAAGGCATAAAGGAGATGTAAGTATGGCAGCATGGTTAAGCGCAAACATCGGAACTATTATCGTTATCCTCGTATTGGCGGCGGTGATCGCTCTTGCGGTTCGTTCGATGATAAAGGACAAAAAGTCCGGCAAGGGCGGCTGCGGATGCGGCTGTGCGAACTGTGCTATGCACGGTAAGTGCCACGCTGTCAAAACAAATACAAAGTGATCTCCCCGGGAGGGCACGCCCATCCCTAGAGCAGGATCACACATAAATGCCCGCCCGAGCTGGGGGAGTGGGTCATTCTGAAATAAACATAAAGACCTGCACCCGCTGCAATGAAAACATCAAAGCCGACCTGAACGTTAGTCCGGGTCGGCCTTTGTTTATATGTGTGATCAGGTTCAGCGGCGGGTGCGTGCAACGCGGTGAGCAATATTCTGCCACAGGTGGGAGCCGAGGTCTTGCCCAGGGCGTTGTTCAGATTCACTTGTTCAGAGCGTTGCTCATAATGAGCAGATGGTCAGACTGAATAGTGACCGGACATGAAATGCAGGATAGGTTCAGCGTTTCCTTTTTGCAGTAAGCATGCATTACATTACCGATTATATCAGAGAAAGCTAATGGCGGTGATAATATGACAGTATTCAAATTCATCCTTTGGTTCATATTGACTGCGGCGGTTTACGGCGCGTTGTTCGCGGCGTGGATACCTCTCAGAAAGACAGACGGTGGATCAGTGTTATAGGTATCGTTTCGGAAACACTGCTTGCTGTCGTGTGCGCTTATCTTGATATCGCGTCCGCAGCACTTTTGCCGCGTCTGCTCCAGTGCTTCCTTGCTATGCTCTATACAGCGCTGCTGGCGGATGCCGTGACAGAGCTGGTATTCCTCCTTATTAAACTGTTTAAAAAGAACGGCATGAAAATGCTCCTCCGTTTTATCGCAGGCATGACAGTGACCCTTGCGTATCTTGCGTAAATGGTGATCAATTCGCAGGTCGTCACTCCGAAGATCCATACTTATACCTCAGACAAACTCATGCGCGATCATAAGCTGGTCTATATCTCAGATCTGCACTATGGAAATACCCAGACCAAGGGAACAGTCGAAAAGGTGTTTAACGAGATCAAAAACGAGCAGCCGGAACTATTGGTGCTGGGCGGCGATATCACCGATGAGTTCACGACGAAAGAGGATATGGAGTATATCTATGAGCTGATCGGCTCGCTGGGTATCCCCACCTATTTTACCTACGGCAATCATGACCGTCAGAACCACAGTGATGACGTGGGCGGCAGGACCTACTCTGACAGCGAACTGGAAAATGCGATAACATCAAACGGGATCCACATTCTATGTGATGAATATTTTGAACTTGATGATCTTGTGATCCTCGGCAGAGAGGACTATGACTGTGATAAACGCATCGCCGTGAATGAGCTCAAGGCAAGACCGGAAGGAAAGTATGTCATCACTGTAGGACGAAACGAAAAAGTCATACGTGAATACATAAAGAATCAAACCGAAGAAGATTATATGCAGAATCAAATGAGCCTAAGACCCAAGCAATCCGATCAGACCGTCTGAAAAGGCGGTCTGGTTTTTTGTTCAGGCAAAACCGATGATGCATTTTGAATCGTTTCAGCAGAACAATATTCTTGGTCATTATTTACCGTTACACAAGCAAAAAAAATCCCCCGTAGATCGCACATCTACGGGGATTGTGGCGCCGTCTTCCTCAAAGTGATCGTCACGCTGCCCGAACTCCTCCAAAGCACCGTACTTGAAGGCCTCCTGATTGTCCCTGATGAACTGCTCCCGGTCAGAGGGGTCGAGGGGGATGAGCTGAACTTCTGTCATTCCTATTCTCCTAATAATTTTATAGTTCCAAGCCGTACCCTGCCCCGATGCCTATTGCAGCCGAGAGCAGGATAATGCGGATGGGGTGTATCTTTTTGAATGCCAGCACTGCGGTCAGCGCAAATATGCTGAGGAATACCCAGAAGCTCGCTTCGGACAAAGCAGCGAAGCTGACCCCCGAGGGAAAGAAGACTGTCCTTGCAACGGAGATAAATGCGGCTCCGATGAGTCCCACAACGGCAGGCTTCAAGCCAGACATTATCCCGTCCAAGGCCTTGCTCTTTCTGAACTTTTCAAAGCACTTGGCTATGATAAGTATTATAATGAATGAGGGCAGAACGATGCCCGCCGTGGCGATCATAGCACCGAGTATGCCTCCTGTTTTCAGACCCACGAAAGTGGCCATATTTAAGGCAAGAGGCCCGGGAGTGCTCTCGCTCAGAGCCACAAAATCCACAAGCTGCTCCTGTGTCAGCCAGCCGTTTTGCTCTGCCTCGGCTTGGATCATGGCGATCATGGCATACCCGCCGCCGAAGGTGAAGGCGCCGATCTTCATAAAGATAAGGAACAGCTCAGTCAGTATCATTGCTCTGCTCCTTTCCCGCCGTCAGCGACCACAGCAGCCCGAAGAGCCCGCAGCCGATAATGACAAAGACAGCGTCGATCTTCAGAAACGCGGTAAGGACAAGAGAAACGCCCATAATGCAATAGGAGATCACATTTTTCTTTGAGGACCTGAACATCATCCACAGGGCTTTAAGTATAAGAGCCAGCACCGCCGCTCGGATGCCCATAAAAGCATAGCGGACAGGCTTATAGTTCTGGAACTCCGTGAGCATCAGAGAGATCAGGGATATTATCAGAAACGACGGCAGCACAACTCCGAGGGTAGCCATACAGGCTCCGAAAAGCCCTGCTCTGCGGTATCCGATGAATGTGGCGGCGTTTATGGCTATGGGGCCGGGGGTGGATTCGGAGATCGCAACGATATCGGAGATATCCTTCTCGCTCAGCCATTTCTTGTTCTCGCAGACCTCTTTCTGTATCAGCGGGATCATGGCATACCCGCCTCCGAAAGTGAATGCCCCGATCTTCATAAAGGTCAGGAACAGTTCTATGCTCTTTTTCATGCCGTCACCTCCGTCAAGGTCATTATATCACAGGCAAAGAATACAGTCAATGAATTTTGTGTTAATACTTGACATACGTCGAAAACTGTGTTATAATCGACATAAGTCAGAAAGGAGATGTGACCATGCCAAGACCTCAGAAATCCCGCCGTATCTGCTGTTACCCCGATTACTGGAGCTTTGCCCCGGATCAGGACACGGCAAACGATACGGTGACAATGTCGCTGGACGAGTTTGAGACCATACGCCTTATCGACTACGCCGGCAAGACCCAGGAGCAGTGCGCGGGCGAGATGAACGTTGCCCGGACCACCGTTACGGCGATATACGACAGTGCCCGGAAAAAGCTGGCACAGGCTTTGGTGGAGGGCAGGCGCATCGTCATTTCGGGCGGAAATTACACTCTCGATAACACGGTCTCGGAGGAGATCGCACGGAAAGGAAGCACGATTATGAGAATAGCAGTAACTTATGAAAACGGACAGATCTTCCAGCACTTCGGCAGAACGGAGCATTTCAAGCTCTATGACGTCGCCGACGGCAAGATAATCAGCGAGCAGGTGGTCGGAACAATGGGCGCAGGCCACGGCGCACTTGCGGGATTCTTGAAAAACGCGGGAGCCGATGTGCTTATCTGCGGAGGCATCGGCGGAGGCGCTCAGATGGCTATGCAGGAAGCGGGCATCACCCTCTACGGCGGTAACTCCGGCAGCGCCGACGACGCAGTAAAAGCCTTCCTCGCACAGACCCTTGTTCAGAATTCCAACCCCACCTGCGATCACCACCACGATCACGGCGAGGGGCACTCCTGCGGCGACCACGGCTGCGGTAAGCACTGATGAAAATTATCACACTTGTGGAGAACACCTGCGGCCGGGAGGACTGCATCGCCGAGCACGGCCTCTCGCTCTACATCGAGACCGAAAAGCACAGGCTCCTTCTCGATGCGGGACAGACGGACGCTGTTGTGAAGAATGCCGAGGCTGTGGGCGTTGACCTTTCAGCAGTTGATACCGTGATACTCAGCCACGGGCATTACGATCACTCGGGCGGGATCGTCCCGTTATCAAAGATAAACAGTAAAGCGCATATAATCATGCAGCGCCGGGCAGCAGAACCGCACTATAACGGTGAGCGTTATATCGGCATCGACAAGGATATCCTCGATTTGCCGAATGTCCGGCTTATCGACGGTGATCTGCGCCTCGACGATGAGCTTTTCCTGTTCAGCGGCATCACCGGCAGACGGTGCTATCCCCAGGGCAACTGTAAGCTCTCGCGTATAGAAAACGGCGGGAAAGTCCCCGACGATTTCAGACATGAGCAGTGCCTTGTCATCACGCAGAACGGAAAGCGCTTGCTGCTGTCCGGCTGCGCCCACAACGGCATACTGAACATCCTCGACCGCTACCGCGAGGTGTTCGGCAGTGAGCCGGACTATGTCCTTAGTGGTTTCCATATGATGAAAAAAGACGGTGAACATACCGTCGAAGAAAAATCAGTCATCCTCGAAACAGCCCGTGAGCTTGTGCAGCTGAACACCGTCTTTTACAGTGGCCACTGCACGGGCATCCCCGCATTTGACTTGATGAAAACGGTCATGGGAGATAAGCTCCGCGCTCTGCACAGCGGGGAAACAGTGAGCGGGATCCTATGAATAACAACGGAGCAGCTGTACGCAGCAGCTCCGTTATATTATTCCGAAAAATCTTTCAAAAACACATTGACAACTTTCTATATGTGTGCTATAATATAGAAAATCTTCAATATGAGGTGATTGAATGGAGCTTTCCAACAAGCAGATAACAGTTATCTTCAAAGCCCTGTGCGATGAAAACAGAGTGCAGATAATCAGGATCCTGCAAAAAGGTGAGCTGTGTGCCTGTCATCTTCTTGAAGAACTGCACCTGAGCCAGCCCACGCTTTCTCACCATATGAAAGTCCTCTGCGACAGCGGTCTTGTGGTGGGCAGGAAAGAGGGCAAGTGGATGCACTATTCCATTTCTTCCGAGGGCGCTGAGATCGCTATGGATTGCCTGAAAGATATCACCGCTGTTAAAGACACAGAAAGTAAATGCTGTAATAAATAACGAGCCGTATCCCTGATACGGCTTATAAAAACGGCTTTATATAGATATATCTAAATATAACGATAGGAGCGTAAGAAAATGGATACTGCAACGAAAGCAGTACAGTACTACAAAAACGGATTTATATGTTCACAGGCGGTGTTTGCCGCATTTGCGGATCAGTTCGGGATAACTGAAAAACAGGCGCTTCTGATAGGTGCTTGCTTCGGCGGCGGTATGAGCAAGGCAGAGGTCTGCGGTGCGTGTACCGGTGCGCTGATGGTGCTCGGAATGAAATACGGTCAGTTCGATCTGAACGATACCGACAGCCGCGCCGCTCAGGGGGCAAAAGCAGCTCAGTTCCTTGAGGAGTTCAAAAAACGTAAGGGCTCGTATATCTGCCGGGAGCTGCTTGACTGTGATATCTCCAACAATGAGGGCAAAAGCTGCGCACGAGCTAACGGTCTTTTCCGTTCCCTGTGCCCTGAAATGGTAAGGGCAGCCGCCGAGATCGTTGCCGAAATGCTCGGGAGAGAGGATCGGTAATGTGGGACTTCATACAAGACGATATATTCGGAATGAAATGGCTGAACAGGCTCATAGGCTCGCTGCTGAACGCCTGCGGTCTTGATACCGGGGGCAAGGTTGGCGGAAGCCTGCAATTCTTTATCTATGATATCATAAAGATAATGCTGCTGCTTTGTCTGCTGATATTTATTGTTTCGTATATCCAGAGCTTCTTTCCGCCCGAGCGCACAAAGAAGACACTTCACTCGTGTGTTGAATTGCATGAGTTCAGCCGCATATCGAGAAGAAAGATATTCAATACTGACTATTTGCTTGCAGAAAAACTTGCAAAAAGCACAGCAACTACGACCTCTTCAAGCTGGCCTGCCGCGTATCGGCAAAGAGACTTTTCCCCAACTTCTCCTTCATCGACGCTCCATACAACCTGCACTATTATAAAAAGGGCGACCCCAACAGCGAGATCGCTTATATGGGCTGCCGTACCAGAGTTGTCGGCAGCGTATTCCCTGTCGTAGGGCTCCCCCTTGAAGGTGCTCTTGCCGCTGCCCTTGGACTTGTAAAGCAGCTCATCCGCCTGCCGGAGCATGAGCCGCAGGTCGTCGCCTAAGTCCGTCCTCCCGTAAACATAACCCGCCGAGAAATGCACAGGCAGCTTTTTGTCTTCAAGGCGGATAGACTCCAGCCTATCTTTCAGCACCTCTACAGCACTCTGGAAATCTTCCTCCGCATAGTCCGGAAGAATAACCGTGAACTCGTCGCCGCCGTAGCGATAGCTGTACTCCGAGCCGAAAATGTCTATCAGTGCATCTCCGGTCTTTTTCAGCAGATAGTCTCCCACCGAATGACCGAAATTGTCGTTGACTCCCTTGAAATCGTCTATATCCAGCATCATAAGATGAATGTGCTGTTCGCCGTAGAAATTGTAGTCCCGGCGCAGCGCAAAGCGGTTCCGTACACCGGTCAGAGAGTCCCGGAGCGTGGCGGCTTCAAGAGTAAGGTTGTCCTCCTTAAGCTGATCGTTCAGCTCGTTGAGCTCGCCAATGTAGGTCTTGATATTCCCCACCAGCTGCCCGAAGCTCTGGGAAAGCACTCCCACCTCGTCGCTGCCGTGGTAGTCGAGCTTGACATCGTAATTGCCCTCAGTAACCTGTGCCGCAGCCTTGGTAAGCTCCCGCAGCGGCTTGGTGATATGCCCTGAAAAATGGGTAGTGATAAGGATGAACACGATAAGCAGCACCACAGAGACAATAGCTATCTTCCACACGATGCTCTCCCAATCTCCGTTTATCCTCCGACACCGGCACCGTAACGTTCAGCCGCATTCCGTTGCCCTGCCTTAACCACACCGCCTGCTTTTCGACGTCCTCGAAGGTGTAGGTTATCACTGATTCGCTGCTCAAAAGCCCCTCCGGCACCTTCGGCTTGTTCGGCCCGGTAATGGTCTCAACATTGATATTCGGGTGGCAGATTATATCTCCGTTGTCTTCGTTGATGAAGGCATAGCCGTTGTCGTAGAGCTCTATGCTGTTCACGATCTCGGAGATAATGTTGTAATCTGTCTCTATGCCGATGACCCCCACGAACCTGCCGAACTGATATATCGGAACGTTATAGGAAAGCACCAGCACATCCAGGTTCTCCGTGAAATAAGGCTGAAGCCATACCGATTTACCGGTCATTTTCGGCACCGTGAACCACACAAGAGCGGAGGTGTCGGTGGTGTC
Organism: Ruminococcus sp.; assembly: GCA_017519415.1. Taxonomy (GTDB): domain Bacteria; phylum Bacillota; class Clostridia; order Oscillospirales; family Ruminococcaceae; genus Ruminococcus. Next base: position 10,951 of record JAFWSI010000064.1, on the reverse strand, counting down.
ATAGGAGGTTATATCCGTGACCTCGTGCTCAACGAAGCCGGTGCCCTCCTCATTCACATACCAGAAGCCCTTGCTTTCCTTGGAAAAGGCGGGGTCTATACGATAGTAGTATGTAAGAACGCCGTTGGTCTGTGAAGCCACCTTTCTGAAAAAGGTGTTGAAGCGCTCCATGTGGCTCTCCAGCTCAAGAGAATCGGTCTCTTCAAGGTCGGTCTCCGCATAGGAGGACACGGTGGCAACAGCGTGTTCCACGCTGTCAAAATATGCGTCCAGGTTCTTCTCGCCTGTCTCGCAGAGCAGACGGAGGATCTGATCCGAGCTTTTCTTGCCTATATCTATGATCGCATTGATAGCCAGCACAGCAGTCACCGTGACCGCAAGAACTATGGACGCAACGGTTATCAGCGTTGTTTTCGTCCTTATGGAATTCATCGACCGGAACTTCCTTTCGTTTGATCTCCGAATAATACTATAATACAACTGCTGTTATTCTTCAAGTGTTTGCGGGTCATATCAAACCAATTTCCTGCCGCCTTTCCCCCGGGACAGAAAAACGCCTCCGCGGAGCGTTCCGCAGAGGCGCATAATTATTATTCAGATAAAACTGTCAGGTCTATTTAAGGCTTGATCAGCTTCTCTTCTTGGTGATAACTACTGCAGCACCGGCAAGAGCGGTAACAGCGATAACAGCTGCAACAGCACCGGTCTTGGGGTTATCGGACTTCTTCTCGTCAGCCTTGCTCTCGGTCTCCTTAGGCTCGGACTCATCGGGAGTAGTTACATCATAGTCGTTAAGAGTGATGATAACTTCTACTTCCTCGTCGCCAACGATATCATAAAGGGCATCCCAAGTGTTTTTCGCCATTAACACTAAAAGATCATCGGATTGGTTGTTTGATATGCGCAAATATATAAATGCCTATTGACAAGTGACCTATCGTTCGCTATAATATAGATAGTAAGTGAACGATAGGTCACTCTTTATTATCGGAGGAAATTATGGCAAAGGATACAAAGGAAAGAATACTCGATGAAGCACTCAGGCAGTTTTCGCAGAAGGGATATGACGGTACGAATATCCGTGAGCTGACCGCATCGCTGGGGCTTGTGAAGTCATCAATGTATAAGCATTATAAGAGCAAGGAGGAGATATGGAACTCTTTGCTGGACAGAATGATCGTATATTACAATGAACGCTTCGGTTCGGCGGAGAATCTGCCGCCTGTACCCGATACTCTTGATGAACTTGTTGCAATGACAATGCGAATGGTCGATATTACGGTGCATGATGAAAGAATAGTGATGACAAGAAAGCTGCTGTCTATTGAGCAGTACCGTGACGACCGTGCAAGGCAGCTCGCAACGAAGCACTTCCTGACGGGACTGACCGAGATGTTCACATATATTTTTGACGGCATGATGAATAAAGGCTTGCTGAGGAACGATGACCCCAAAATGCTTGCGTTTGCCTATACTGCGCCTGTTTCTTCACTGATACATCTTTGTGACCGTGAGCCTGGAAAAGCGGCTGAGGCTATATCACAGATCAAAGCATTCAGCCGGCATTTTATCAAAACTTATGGGAGTGATAGAAATGAATAATAAAGCACTCGTCATCATTGACATTCAAAATGATATTACTAAGAATTACAGAAAGATCATTGATCGGATCAATCAGGCTATCGACTGGGCTGTGACAGAGAATATGCAGATCAATTATATCAAGCATGCAGGTGAAAAATATGAATAAAGAATTGTCTGAACTTAACAAAACAATGCAAGCTCAAATGAAAAAGAAAGATACTTATATTGACGGAATAAGCACCTTATTTGAATTGCGTAATAGTCTTATGCGGACAATCATATCATTCAAGAATAATCTTCACAGAGAGGAATTTAATGCGATTCCTTTCATAAATGCAGACGGCTACCATAGTAAGACGATCGCATATTCTTTATGGCATATTTTCAGAATTGAGGATATTGTCGCACACACACTGATAAATTGTGATGAACAGATATTCTTTTCAGGCAATTACAAAGAGCGCATTAATTCCCCTATCATCACAACAGGTAACGAGCTTGTAAAAAATGAAATATTTGATTTTTCAAAGCAATTAGATATAAATGAACTATATTCATATATTTCGGAGGTCAAAGAAAGTACCGAAGCAATTCTGCGTGAATTGTCTTATGAAATGCTTAAACAAAGAATATCGGCGGAACGCAAAGAAATCCTGCAGAAATTGAATGTTGTAAGCAGTAACGAGAATGCTGTGTGGCTTATTGATTATTGGTGCGGCAAAGATATTCGCGGTTTGATACAGATGCCGTTTTCAAGACATTGGATTATGCATATAGAAGCAAGTTTGCGTATTGAGAGTAAAATACACAAATGACATAAATTCTGTTAATGTGATTGAATGTGATGATAAAAGAATTATTTGAAAAAGTGAAAATATACAGGCTTCGCTCGCGAGTCGATAATCGTGGTCTTCTTACATATGTTTTTGATGAAAACATCAATGATTTCATACAAAAAGAAACGAGAATTTACAGTATGCCTAAGGAAGGTACTTTCTTCGGAATGTGAACCGCCTCATGACGCACAGCTGGGGACAGAAGGTGATACGATTTTATGACCCTGACGGCAATCTTATCGAAGTGGGAACACCTGTTTAAAATGGCGAATATTATTACCGCTATCAGAATTGTTTGCAGTATAGCTTTGCTGCTCTTTCCCGCATTTTCACCGCCGTTTTATACTCTGTACATTGCAGCGGGGATCAGCGACATGATAGACGGTACGGTTGCAAGGAAAACAGGTACCGTCAGTGCACTTGGATCGAAACTTGATACTGCTGCTGATTTTATTTTTGTAGTCTGTTGCCTGATAAAGCTGCTCCCTGTCTTTAATATCCCTACATGGCTATATGTATGGATCGTATTGATAGCGCTGATAAAGATAGTCAACATCATTTCAGGATTCAATGCACAAAGAAAGCTGGTGGCTGTTCATTCAATAATGAATAAGGTGACAGGGATATTGCTTTTTATACTACCGTTGACATTTTCGATAGTACAACTGAAATATTCAGCGATTACGGTATGTACAGTGGCGACTTTTGCAGCTGTTCAGGAAGGGCATTACATCAGAACGGGAATGTGTTTGTGATAAAATAGAATAGCACAAAAAGGCCTCGAAAAGTGCATAACCCGAAGGTCGTAGGTCCAAATCCTGCCCCCGCAACCACGCAAATACGCTGTTTGAGGCATCTTAAGCAGCGTGTTTTTTGTCCATTTTTCTGTTTCAGGGCACTATTAGGGCACTGTTTTTGAAAAACTCACTTTCATTTGGTCGGAAAGCCCTGTATTACCCCCACAGATTTAAGTTTCATATTTTCATATAGCAACAGCCGGACTATTTCAGCCCGGCTGCTTTTCATTTTATTCTTGTACGCCTGCTGCCTTATCCTTGGTGGTGTAGAGCGCAAGCCAATGCTTACCCACGTCGCCGTTGCACTGGCTGAGTTAGACTCTTCCAACGATCCCGAGGAACAGCGCCGGAGGTATGAAGCATATCTCGCATCGCAGAATCTTAAATTCGTTATGGATATTATCGTAAAGCTGTTGGAGAAACTCAACGAGATAGACGAGCGGAGAACGGCGCAGTCCTTTCCAGATGAGGTGCGTAATGAATCGGAGCGGGAGGCTAAGCCGGAGCCTGAAACCGAGCCGGAGCAGGAAGAACGGACAGAAGAAACCGAAGAACAAGAACAGGAACAGCAAATGGATGAGCAGACGATGTAAGCCCCACAGCGCCCTGTGTGCCGCCGATGCTCCGAGCCGAACGCGTTGACGGGGAACGGGTCGGAGGGGGTGTAGGGGCGGTTGTGAGGGTTTGTGGGCGCTTAAAACGGATTATGAAAGAGAGGAAAACGATGATAAAAACAGATGCAATGTTCCGGCATACACCCGATATGATGTCGGTGCCGGAGGCGGCAAAGGAGCTACGCATCGAGAAATGGCAGAGCCTCGATCTCGCTGCAAAGAAAGGCACCAAGACCGAGGCCAACCACCGCCTCAATCAGATACTGGAGCGCTACAACAGCGGCGACCTTTACCTCCGCGAGACGATGACCCACGCGGAGCGTGAGCGAAACCGGATAGCCGATCTGAAAATAGAAGACTACCTGACCGAGTAGCTCGCAGGCTACAAGGGCAGCGTCACCGACTCGACCTACGAGAGCTATCAGATGTATATCAACGTCCACATGATACCGTTTTTCAAGCCGATGATGCTGAAAGTGCGGGAGCTTTTACAACGCTGACGAGATCAAGGCTCTGTTTGACTGCACAAAGAATGACCCTCTGCACATCGTCATACTGATAGCCGCATACTACGGATTGCGCCGGAGCGAGGTTGTGGGGCTGAAATGGTCGGCAATAGATTTCAGCGGACGGACGGTGAACATCAAGCACAAAGTCTTGCAGGACAGATCCGACCTCAAAGGCTTCGATGTGATGAAAACTAAGTCGTCATACAGAACCCTGCCGCTGATTCCCATAGTCGAGCAGGAGCTGATAGCAGAGCGTGAGCGGCAGGCCGAGATGAAGCGTGTCTTCGGGATGAGCTACAACCGCAATTATGAAGAATACATCTGCGTTGATGCGGTAGGGGAGCTTATCAAGCCGAACTATGTGACCGATCATTTCAAGGTGATACTCAAACAGAACGGCTTGCGAAAGATACGGTTCCATGATCTGCGACATTCGTGTGCCAGCCTGCTCCTTGCCAACGGCGTGCAGATGAAGCTGATACAGGAGTGGTTAGGACATAGTGACATCTCAACGACGAGCAATGTCTATTCCCACGTTGACAGTGAGAGCAAGAAGATGTCCGCAAAGGCAATAGAGCTGGCGCTGGCTGAAAACGAGCCGAGGAAGGGGTGAGCATAGACTATACTATTATATAGGGCAGCAAAAATCCCTGCCGATAGGACAGGGAAGTTGAAAAATCATAGGGCTTATAATGTTCAGCTCTGCACAAAGCCCGACCCCGAGCCAAACAAAATGAAAAGCCCTCGCCAAAGTAAATGGCGAGGGAATTGCGCGCGGCCGCTGCCGCTGGCGGAGACGGTGAGATTCGAACTCACGAGCCCGTTTAAGGGCTAACGCATTTCGAGCCCTTCGGACTTCGTCCCGTTTCGTCCCCGGGCGTCATTTCTGAACCCTCAAAACGGCGAAATTTAACGGTATTTAACGCCTTTTTTGGAAATCTGCGAGAAATTTGCGAGAAAAGTGCGAGAAACATAGTGGAACAACTGACCAAATCTTTGGACAGAATATCGAAAGGAATGTTCGACTATGAACGAAGAATTTGATACCAGATCAGAATACTACCGTCAGCAGCTGGAACACCTGCTAAGGAAATGCCCCGACATCCTCACCCCGGCAAAGGCAGCCAGATGGTCGCCCCTCGGAAAGAACAGGATATATGAGCTTCTGAAAAGCGGAGAGCTAAGATCGTTCAAATATCAGGGCGGATACATCATCAGCAGGGCTGACCTCATCGACTACCTCGCGGAGCATTGCGAGGACAGCAGCGGCAGCCGTTTCAAGGCAGGTGGCTCCGATGACTGATCCCGAAGCTATTTGGCATGCCTACCCGCCGATCATATCAAGTGAGCAGCTCCGCATCTTGCTTCACGTCAGCAAACGCAGATGCGTCTGGCTGATGCAGAATTACATACCTCACACCGACAACGGCGCCAGGACCAGACGTTACACTATCCGCCTTGAAGATGCTATCAGATTCATCAAAGAGTACGAGCGCTCTCCCGACAGCTTTGCTGCTCCGGCAGGGCAGTTCAACTCAAAGCCTTGCATCACCCCGAAGGTCGATACCGAAGCCCTCCGACTTGCGCTGGAGGACGAGTGGTACAGCATCCCCGATATCCTTGTTCCTGTGACCGTCAGCAGGCTGACCTGCTACTCCGACACCTCTGTGAATCGTTGGCTTGACAAAGGAACCCTTCGTTCCGCGCTCACACAGACCGGCAGGGTAACGAGTAAGGCATGGCTTATAGACTTTCTCTGCGGCAAGGGAATGAGGATAACGAAGAAGAATGAGTGGCATCGGGAGCTGCTGAGGTCGGCAGAATAAAAGAACAGTGCGGTCGGTAACGGTTGCTCTTGACGAAGCACTAACAACTTGTTCCGCAGAACAAGTTGAGGAACAGGTCAGTATCCAAGATTTGCTGGAATTCTGTGAAACACCTCGCTCAAGGACTATTGATTTTTGATTAGAACTGTGGTATAATAAAAACGAAATATCGACAGCGAGGACACCCCTCTCAGCAAGCTGATGCACGATTTCAAATGCAAGAATCCCGACGAAATGTACTATTCACAGTTAGCCAGTCGTGTAGAAACGATAAAGAACACAGAATGAGGTCGTGAGACTATGTGTGAGATAATGAATAAGCTAAGCGAAAAGGCAGCGAGAGAAGCCGATAGAAACAGACAGATCGAAGTTGCTTTGACGATGATCAAAGACGGCGAATTATCCTTTGAAAAGATTGCTCTATACTCCGGACTTACAGTCGAGGAAGTCAAGGTGCTTGCCGAGGGCAAGCCGGCGTAACCGAATAACACATCAGCCTGGTTTGCTAAAAAGGCAAGGCGGGCTGAATTGTTTCCGCACCATATCAAAATCCTGACAATATCATTATTTGGAATTTAATTCAATATTTGCCGATAGATAATTAATTGTTCCAATTGCTGGATCGAAATAGGCAAACTCCGTTCTGCACTTACTCAGAACGGCAGGGTAACGAGCAAGGCATGGCTTATAACTTTTCTCTGCAACAAAGGGATGAAGATTCACAGGCTGATCGCTGACCGCAGGAAGATAAACTTTGAGTATGGGAGGTATGATACCGACAAGGGTATAAAGCATTACAAGAAGAAGCGTGACCTTCTGCCTGTGAGGGTGGTATATTTCAATGAGCGTATCTATCTGAAATGCTATAACGAAGCAGATGAACGCTGGCGTATCTACCGTGTTGACCGTATGAGAAATATCGTAGGCGGTGATGTTTCACACACTCTGCTGCCAAAAGAGAAAAAGTCCGAAGGCTTTGTGACCGATATGTTTGAGACGGAATACTTTGAGTATGTCACGCTCAGAGTCAAGTGCTATCTGCTTGACGATATGCTTGAACATTTCGGAGACTATGCTTCAATTTCCCCATACTCTGAAACTGACGATAGCGTTACTATTACCGTTCATGTTGGTGTCAACCAGAGATTCTATCTTTGGGTAATGAGCTGCGGTGACGGAATTGAACTGATTTCTCCTGCAAATGTTCGGGACGAGTATCTTGCTGAGGTCAGGAAGATGCTCGGTGCTTATCCTGAGTTTTGAAAAAAAGATTGACTTATGGATAGATCTGTGGTATAATTATAACACAAACTGAATATCGGGAATGATGTTCTCCCACGGACGGCTCGTACTGAGCCTACGAAACCGCTTATCATAAGCTGATGACTTCTGCGTTTTACGCAATAGTTGTCGGCTTTTTTATTTTATGGAGGAATTTTAATGCTGTTATCACTTGCGATCATTTTTCTTGTTGGGCTGTCTGCCGCTGCGATCTTTGAAAGGATAGGCTTGCCCCGTATCATCGGTATGCTCGGTGTGGGTATCGTGGCAAGCCCCTATGTGCTTGATCTGCTCGATCCGAAAATACTCGGTATATCCTCTGAGCTTCGGCAGATAGCCCTCATCATCATACTGATAAAGGCAGGGCTTTCGCTGTATTTGTCTGACCTGAAAAAAGTCGGCAGACCTGCGGTGTTGATGTCCTTTGTGCCTGCCTGCTGTGAGATAGTCGGGTATGTTGTTTTTGCACCTATCTTGCTTGGGGTAGATCGTATCGAAGCAGCCGTCATGGGGGCAGTGCTGAGTGCGGTGTCTCCTGCGGTGGTCGTACCACGAATGGTGAAGCTGATTGAGGATAAATGGGGTACGAAAAAAAGCATACCCCAGATGATACTTGCCGGAGCGTCCTGCGATGATATTTTTGTGATCGTGCTGTTCTCCACATTTGTAACTATGGCACAGGGCGGCTCGGCAAAGGTCACGGACTTCCTGAATATCCCCATATCCATTGTGCTTGGCGTTCTGCTCGGTGCGGTGGTCGGGAGCGGACTGTATCTGCTGTTTGATCGGTCATATCAGCACAAGCACAAGATAAGGAACAGCACGAAGGTCATTATCCTGCTTGGTACTGCGTTTCTGCTGATGAGCATTGAATCGCTTGTAAAGCCCTATATTGCATTATCGGGACTGCTTGCTGTTGTGGCTATGGCTTGCGTTGTCAAGCTGAAAACGGACAGCAAAGTATCCTCACGGCTGTCCGAGAAGTTCGGCAAGCTGTGGATAGCTGCTGAGGTCATGCTGTTCATACTTGTGGGTGCGGCGGTAGATGTGCGTTATACCTTGTCGGCAGGCGGAATGGCGGTGCTGATGATATTCATAGCCCTTGCTTTCAGGGCTGTGGGCGTGTGTCTGTGTCTGCTCGGTACGGAGCTGAACGCAAGGGAGCGTATCTTCTGCGTGATAGCCTATCTTCCGAAAGCGACGGTGCAGGCGGCTATCGGCTCGGTGCCGCTGTCGCTTGGTCTGCCATGCGGAAAGATCGTGCTATCGGTGGCGGTGCTTGCGATACTGATCACAGCTCCGCTTGGGGCGATAGGGATCGACAGGAGTTATAAGAAACTATTGATAAAAGAATAGCAGAGCTTGACACTCCTGTTCCGCTGTTGTATAATAATACAAGCGTGTTTTTAGGAGGTCATAGCAATGATAGATGAAGTAATAGCCGGAGCAAAGGTCAAGCTCAGAGAGAAGATAAGTGATAGCGTTCCCGTCGGCAGCATCGCCACGGTCTTATACATCGACGATCTCGACAATGTATTCATAGAATGGGTGAGCAATGGTAGGCTGACCTCGTTCTCCAAAAAGAATTTCAAGAGCCTGTTTGAAACGGCATAATTGCAATGAGAAGCCCTCAGCGATGAGGGTTTCTTTTATACAGAACATCAAATTTCAAAAAACATATTGACAAATCTCGATCTGTATGCTATAATATAGAAAATCATCAATATGAGGTGAGCAAATGGAACTGACAAACAAGCAGATCACCGTAATTTTCAAGGCTCTGTGCGATGAGAACAGGGTGCAGATATTCAGGCTTCTGCAAAACGGCGAGAAATGTGCCTGCAAGCTGCTTGAAGCAATGCAGTGTACCCAACCTACGCTTTCGCATCACATGAAGATACTCTGCGACAGTGGTCTTGTGAACGGCAGAAAAGAGGGCAAGTGGATGTACTACTCCATTTCTGCGGAAGGTATGGAAGAAGCCGTGAAAGCTCTGCGTGAGCTGACAAAAGTGTCTGACAGCGGAGAATGCTGCTGTAAATAAAATGTCCGTGGTACCTCGGAATTTTTATTTGCAGTATGTATAGATAAATTCAAATATATTTATTGGAGGTAAACTATGAAACACACAGAAATTGCAAGTGAGCTTTTCTCAAAGCGGTATTACTGCTCTCAGGCGGTGCTTGCGGCATTTGCCGAGGAGCTTGGAATGACGAAGGAACAGGCATTGAAAGTCGGCGCTTGCTTCGGCGGCGGTATGTGCAAGGCTGAGGTCTGCGGAGCGTGTACGGGTGCGCTTATGGCTTTAGGGCTAAAATACGGTATGTGCGAAGACGGTGACTTAGAAAGCAAAGAGAGAGCAAACAGCTATGCCGTGCGTTTTCTTGATGAATTTGCGAAACAAAACGGCTCTTATATCTGCCGTGAGCTGCTTGACTGCGATATTTCCACTGATGAGGGCAAGGCTTATGCAAGGGCAAATGGTTTGTATGCAACAGAATGTCCGAAGATGATAGAGAGTGCCGTGCTGATCGCAGAAAAGCTGATAAACGAATAATTCTGCCGTATGAAAAATACGGCTTTTTATCCCGTAAATAAATCGACTGATTTCAATTTATCTATGGAAGGCGGTGCTTTATGGGAATTTGGGACTTCATACAAGACGAGATTCTCGGTATGAAATGGCTGAACAGGCTTATCGGCTCGTTGCTGAATGCCTGCGGTCTTGATACAAGCGAAAAAATCGGCGGAAGTGTGCAGTTTTTCATCTATGATGTGATCAAGATCATGGTGCTGCTCGGAGTGCTGATATTCCTTATATCCTACATTCAGAGCTACTTTCCGCCTGAGAGGACAAAGAAGATACTCGGACGGTTTCACGGCATCGGTGCGAACTGCATTGCCGCCTTGCTTGGTACGGTCACACCGTTCTGCTCATGCTCATCAATACCGCTGTTTATGGGATTTACAAGTGCAGGACTGCCGCTTGGTGTGACATTCTCGTTCCTTATTTCATCGCCAATGGTTGACCTCGGCTCTCTTATTCTTCTGATGAGCATATTCGGCTGGAAGGTCGCTGTGGTTTATGTGATCGTCGGGCTTGTGATCGCAGTCGCCGGCGGTACGCTGATCGAAAAGCTGCACCTTGAAAGTGAGGTCGAGGAGTTTATCCGCAACGGCAAGAGCATTGACACTCCGCAGAACGAGCTGACAAAGCGTGACAGGCTGAAATACTCATGGGAACAGGTCACGGGAACGGTAAAAAAGGTCTTTCCCTATGTCATAGTTGGTGTAGGTATCGGTGCAGTTATCCATAACTGGATACCCGAAGAATGGGTGATAAAGCTGCTCGGTACTGGCAATCCGTTCGGCGTTATCATTGCCACGATATGCGGAATACCGATGTATGCAGATATATTCGGGTGTATCCCCATTGCAGAAGCACTCGTCGCAAAGGGCGCAAAACTCGGCGTTGTTCTTGCATTTATGATGGGCGTTATCACG
>JAFWSI010000063.1 GCA_017519415.1 Ruminococcus sp. | reverse complement strand
GGCTTGGGATCAGCCTTAGCGAGCTCAGCATATACAGCGAATACAGATGCAGGAGGAGTATCCTTGGAACCGAGACCGTAACGGCCGCCGATTACCTTGATACCTGTTCTGCCTGTAGCATTAAGAGCTGCAACTACATCGAGGTAGAGAGGCTCACCGAGAGAGCCGGGCTCCTTTGTTCTGTCGAGAACAGCGATTGTCTTTGCAGATGCAGGGATTGCTTCAACGAGCTTTTCAGCAGAGAAAGGACGGAACAGACGAACCTTAACGATACCGACCTTCTCACCCTTCTTGTTAAGGTAGTCGATAACTTCCTCAGCAACGTCGCAGATAGAACCCATTGCAACGATTACACGCTCTGCATCAGCAGCGCCATAGTAGTTGAAGAGCTTGTAGTCTGTGCCGAGCTTTGCGTTTACCTTGTTCATGTACTCCTCAACGATTCCGGGAACAGCATTGTAGTAGGAGTTGCAAGCCTCACGGTGCTGGAAGAAGATATCTCCGTTTTCGTGAGAGCCGCGCATTGTAGGATTCTCAGGATTAAGAGCGCGGTTACGGAATGCCTTTACAGAATCCATATCGCACATTTCCTTCAGATCCTCGTAATCCCATACGGCGATCTTCTGGATCTCGTGAGATGTACGGAAACCGTCGAAGAAGTTGATGAAAGGAACACGGCTCTTGATGGAAGCGAGATGTGCAACAGCAGCCAGATCCATAACTTCCTGCGGGTTTGTCTCAGCCAGCATTGCAAAACCTGTCTGACGGCAAGCATAAACGTCAGAGTGGTCACCGAAGATGTTCAGTGCGTGAGAAGCAACGCAGCGAGCAGAAACATGGAATACGCAGGGAAGCAGCTCACCTGCGATCTTGTACATATTCGGGATCATGAGGAGAAGTCCCTGAGAAGCAGTATAGGTTGTGGTAAGAGCACCGGCGTTGAGAGAACCGTGAACAGTACCTGCTGCACCGGCTTCGGACTGCATCTCCTCAACCTTAACGGTAGTGCCGAAAATGTTCTTTACACCCTGAGCAGACCACTGATCAACATAGTCTGCCATCGGGCTGGAAGGTGTGATCGGGTAGATACCGGCAACTTCCGTGAAGGCATAAGAAACATATGCAGCGGCATTATTACCGTCCATTGTTTTCATTTTTCTTTTGATTGCCATAGGAATGACCTCCTAAATATAGTATTGATTAGGTTATAGAAGTGGTTAGCGGGTGATACGTTAACCATGTATAACTACTGAGAATAATTATACCACAAATCAGCCCCTTTGTAAACACTTTTTTTGCTCTCCTGTTACAAATTTGTCAAGCGTTTTTTTAGCAATTTGCCCATATTTCGCACTTGGCAGTCATTTACGCGAGATAAGCTTCCATAAATTTGTACAGCTGTCAGTTTTTTGCATATCGCTGTTGTGAAAAATGCGGCGATTAGTCATATAAAACTTGTGCAATTTAACAAAAGTGCGTTGATTTGCTTGACGTAAAGAGTGAAATACGGTATAATAACTACAGTGTTAAATAATTCTGAATTATTAACACTCGTTTTGTTGTCTCCTTTCTTTTGTTCTACACATATTTATTTTCATCTGTTTATCTAAGACAAGCAGGGCTTTTGCCCTGCTTATTTTTTGCGCAGAGCCTGCGCTCCCTGACCACGTTGACGCTCGCAAGCTCGCTCACTCTATAATAATGCCGATACCCGTACATCGCTTACGGCGCTTTGAATAAAGCTGTTATATCAGAAATATTAGCTGAGCCAGCTCGACCGCAGCCACGTTGACGTTCGCAAGCTCGCTCGCTCTATAATAATGCCGATACCCGTACATCGCTTACAGCGCTTTGAATAAAGCTGTTATATCAGAAATATTAGCTGAGCCAGCTCGACCGCAGCCACGTTGACGCTCGCAAGCTCGCTCACTCTATAATAATGCCGATACCCGTACATCGCTTACGGCTAAGGGCTAAGGGGGCCTAAGGGCTTAACAAGCTAAAGGCTGATAAAATAGTATATCATACCGTATACCGCCGCTGCCGAGCAGCCGTAAAGCAGTACGGGTCCCGCGATAGTGAATATCTTTGCTCCCACGCCAAGTATCATACCCTCGGACTTAGCCTCTATGGCGGCGGAGCTTATGGCGTTTGAAAAGCCCGTAACAGGCACAAGGGTACCAGCTCCCGCGTGCTTGGCAAGTCTTTCATACCAGCCGAAGCCCGTACACAGAGCGCTTAGTCCCACAAGTATTATGGAAGTCCACGTACCCGCAGCCGTCCTGTCAAGGCCGAACGCCTCGAGAAATGAGAGTACGACCTGTCCGAAAGCGCAGATCGCTCCGCCGACAGCAAAGGCCATGGCAAGATTTTTCACATAATGGGACTTCGGCGAAGCCTTCTTCGTCATCATGCCGTATTTTTCGGGTGAAATATTCATATGATCAGCTCCTTCGGACATATTATCCCTTGACTGACGGATAATATTCCTAAGGAGCTTTTTTGTAACCTTTATCATTTCATATGCACAAAAATCACTGCCTCATTCTGTGCATTCATACAAAGTTGAAAACAATTCTCCGGTTATACAACCGTTCCGGGTTGATTCCGACCCGTTTTTTGCCCCCTTATGGAAAGGGTGTCTCACCTGTTATATAATCTGTTAAGGCGGCGTATCTTTTTTGCCAGCCCGGGAGTGAAGTCCGAGGCCTTTGTGCGGAACTGCCAGTTGCCGCCGAGGGTTGAAGGAGTATTCATTCTCCCCTCCTTCGGACTGCCGAGGAAGTCCTGTATCTGAGCCGCCGCGACTTCCGCAACGCTGCTCCATGCAGCGCGGACAACAGCCGCGGGTATATCCTTTTTCTTCCTGACGTTAAGGTACTTCATGGTGAATTTCAGGGATTTCTTGTCAAGAGTCTCCACCCAGCCTATGAGGGTCTCGTTGTCGTGAGTGCCCGTATAGGCGTAATAATTGGTGCTTTTATAGTTATGCGGGAGATACTCGTTGTCGCTGCCCGAAAAGGCGAACTGCAATACCTTCATGCCGGGATAGCCGCATTTGTCCAGCATTTTCCTGACCTCGGGAGTAATAAAGCCAAGGTCCTCGGCAATGATATTCAGTCTGCCCAGCTCCTTTTCCGCAAGCCGGAAGAGCTCATGATCGGGGCCTTTTTTCCACTCTCCCACCGTTGCGTCCTTGTTGCCGTAGGGAATGGAGTAATAGCTCTCGAAGCCGCGGAAATGGTCAATGCGGACGATGTCGTAAAGCTCCGCGGCAGCCTTTATGCGGCCTATCCACCATGCATAGCCCGTCTTTTTGTGATATTCCCAGTTATACAGGGGATTTCCCCACAGCTGTCCCAGCGGCGAGAAGCCGTCGGGAGGACAGCCAGCAACAGCCGTCGGACGGCGCTTCCTGTCGAACTGGAAAAGCTTCGGCAAAGCCCATGCCTCAACGCTGTCAAGGGCGCAGTATATGGGAATATCTCCTATTATCTCAATGCCGCTGCTGTTGGCGTAGCGCTTCAGCTCGCTCCACTGGCGACTGAACTCGAACTGTACGAACTTATAGAAGGCGATGTCCTTTTTCAGCTCTTTTTTTGCTTCCGCCACCGCAGCTGCCTTATGGGCGGAAATATCCCCCTCCCATTCGTACCACGGTCTGCCGTTGTGCTTGAATTTAAGAGCCATGAACAGGGCATACTCCTCCAGCCAGTCCTTATTATCAGTGCAGAACTTCCTGTAATCGGGAAATTTAGCGGGTCTGAACCTGTCAAAGGCCACACGCAGCACATCGTAGCATTTGTCGTAAAGTCTGCTGTAGTCCACCTTTCCGGGATCGCTGTCCCAGTCGGGAAGCTCGAATTCACTGCGTTCGAGAAGGCCGTCCCCTTCAAGTATCTCAAAATCTATGAAGTAGGGATTGCCCGCCCTCACGGAAAAGGACTGATAGGGCGAATCGCCGTAGCTCGTAGGTGAAAGGGGCAGTATCTGCCAGCATTTCACCTCGGCAGACTTGAGAAAGTCCACGAATTCAAAGGCGTGGCGTCCCAGCTTGCCAATGCCGTACTCCGACGGCAGGCTCGAAATATGCATAAGTATGCAGCTTTTCCGCATAAAAAACAACTCCGTTCATTATAATATCATTATTTCCGTATCCGGCGGCGCTTATCGGGTACGCATCTTAAAAGCGGTAGAGCCTTTCCGCGTTCCCGTGCATGAAAAGCTCCCGCTGACTCCCGCTCATTTTCAGTTCCTTCGCAAAGCGGATATGAGCCTCCTGAGAGCAGCTGCCGAAATCAGAGCCGAAAATCATTCTTTCGGGCATAAGCGAAACAGCTCTTTCAAATACGGGCTTCAGCGCGGGTATCAGACTCTCGTCGTCAGCTACGGAGGAGGTATCGAAGAATACGTTCCCGCAGTCTCCAAGCACCCCGAAGCAGCGCTCCGCAAGAGGATAGAAGCAGTGGCAGTACACGAATTTACTGCGCGGGCGTGAAAGCGCCAGCGCCCTCATTCTTTCGGGAGCGGAATACTCATTATCGTCCCAGCCCGTATGGAAAAGCACAGGCACATCGAAGTCCTCCGCCATATCGAATACGGGAGCAAGCCCTGCGTCCGTGCAGAAGAATTTCTCATGCCCCGTATAGAGCTTGACTGCCGCAATATCCCCTGCTTCAAGGAGCTCCCTGCAATATGCGAGCTGTTCCCCGAGGCCGTTCAGCGGGCTTATCCCCGCAGCGACCTTTATAATACTGCTCCCTCTGAAAAGCTCCGCACATTCCCTCACCGAGCCGATGACGCTTTCGGGTACGGAATCGGCTATAACGAGGCCCTTTTCCACACTGTTACGTTCAAGCTCCGCAAGGAGGGCAGCCTTTTTAATTTCCATTGTTTCCGCCTCCCAGGGGAGGTGCAGATGTGAATCTATTATCATGTTCATACTCTTTCTGATGAATAAATTTCCGCGAAGGCGCCGATACTTAACACGGAGGTGCTGCATATGAAGCTTTCGCAGCTTTTGTTCTCGTTTCTCATGGGCTATTTCTGCTACAGTCTCATAGAGATAGTCATGCGCGGCTACACCCACTGGACCATGTCCCTGACGGGAGGAGCCGTCCTGTCGGTACTCTACGCCCTGAACAGCCGCCGAACCATGACCCTCATAAGGAGCTGTCTCCTCGGCACTGTTATGATAACGGCCATAGAGCTCACCGTAGGCATATTCGACAACCTCATCATGGACTGGCAGGTATGGGATTATTCCGATATGCCGCTGAATTTCCTCGGTCAGATATGCATACCCTTTTCCTGTTTCTGGTTCGTTCTGTGCATACCCGCACGCTTCCTGTGCAGGCGGATAAGCAGGCGCTTCGGAAATAAAAAGGCTGTTCCGATTGTCTCAGAACAGCCCTGTGATCAATAGTTCTTGTTAGAATCCGCATTAAAGAAATTATTGCTGCTTTCTGTATAATAATCGTTAGGCTCAAGGGACATGAAATCCTCGTCCTCGATGTCGGGAAGTCTCGCACCGCAGCGTCCGCAGAACTGGAAGCGCTCATTTACCTCGGCGTCGCACTTGGGACATATCTTATAGCCCCTGATGCCGTTGAGCTCATACCTCATCTTCTTGATTCTTCTGCGCCTTGTGTCAATATCGTCGCACAGGACCTTCAGAGCTGACGGATCCTCGGTGGGATTCTTGTAGTACCTCTTGCCGATGTCTGTAAAGATCTCCACGATACGCTCTTCCTCATAGAGTATCTTTCTCTTGAGGTTATTGGCCTCCGAAATGTTTTTTGCCTTCTCGGAAACTCCGCGGCTCGCATCGTTGAATTTATCGAGAATACTCATTTAACATCACTCCCGTCGAATATTTTCTCGTTAAATATTACATACACATTATACAACACCAACAGGATTTCTGTCAAGCGTTTTCAAAATAAATTTAAAAACTGCGAACTTATTTGTACAAAACTCACATTTCGGCAATATCATTTTCGGTAAGCTGAATAATACCGCACCTGTTCAGGGCTTCCGAAGCCTGGGCATTGTCGTCTACGCGGATAACAAAGGATACAGCTCTGTCGGAAGTTCCGAGGAATGAGTACATATACTCTACATTTACATTATCCTGACCCAGCGCGTCAAGAACGCGGCTGAGCTGTCCGGGAGTATCGGGTATTGAAATTGCCAGCACCTCCGTCACGTTTACCGCGTACGAGGCCGCCTTGAGTATATCCACCGTCTTTTCGGTATCGTTGGCGATGAGCCTGATTATGCCGAAATCGGCAGTATCCGCAAGGCTGAGGGCTCTGAGGTTAACTCCGCTCTCCTTGATGATACGCATTACTCCTGCTGCCTGGTGTGGCTTGTTATCTACAAAAACTGAGATCTGTCTTACATTTGACATTACTGTATTCCTCCTCTGTGCCTGTGATATGCCGCAAGGTCTCAGGCCTTCTTCTTTGCCGCAGCCTTGGGCTTGTCCTCATACATGACAAGGACAGAAAGCTCGTCAACGTATTCGTTTACATGGGTCTGTGCATCGTGACAGAGTCCCGAGGAGGTACTGAACTTGATGTCGATAACGTCAACGCCTGAAATAAACTGATTGAGTTCGTTCTCGAAGGCGTCAAATCTCTGATACTTCTCCTTCTCGGGCATATAGTTTGTGGAAAATAATTTGATCTTCATAAATGATCCTCCTTAAAAATAATCTGTTTATCCCCTCTGAACTGCTTCCCTCCGGGAAGCTCCTTAATCATGCAGCTTTCTTCTGTCTATGACTCTTACCGCCTTGCCCTCGCTTCTTGTTATGGACTTCGGCGATACGAGATGCACCTTGGGGCTTATGCCGAGCATGGTCTTCATAGCTCCCGCAAGTTCTCTCTCCTGCTTCTGCATATCCTTTACCTTATCCGAGAACTGGTCTGGATTCATCTCAACGCTGATGTCGAGAGTATCCGAATTGTTCACGCGGTCAACCTCTATGAGATAGTTGGGAGAATAGCCCTGCTCGATGAGAACGGTCTCTATCTGTGACGGGAATACGTTTACTCCGCGGATTATCATCATATCGTCGCTTCTGCCCATAGGCTTGGCCATTTTTATGAGAGTACGTCCGCAGGAGCACTTCTTCCTGCTGAGCTTGCAGAGGTCGCGGGTACGGTAGCGGAGAAGCGGAAAGGCTTCCTTGGTTATGCTTGTGAATACCAGCTCTCCCACCTCGCCCTCGGGAAGCACCTCTCCCGTTTCGGGATCGATTATCTCGGGTATGAAGTTGTCCTCGTTGATATGCATTCCGCTCTGCTCAGAGCATTCAAATGCCACGCCGGGACCGCTGGACTCTGTAAGTCCGAAGATGTCATAGGCCTTTATGCCCAGCGACTTCTCGATGGAGCGGCGCATCTCCTCGGTCCAGGGCTCTGCTCCGAAGATACCTGCCTTGAGCTTGATATCGTCGGGGGTAAGTCCCATTTCGCCGAGAGTTTCGCCGATATACGCAGCATATGACGGAGTACAGCAGAGTATGGTAGCACCCAGATCGCGCATGAACTGTATCTGCCTCTCGGTATTTCCCGAGCTCATGGGAAGAGTAAGACAGCCTACCTTGTGGGAGCCGCCGTGAAGTCCCATACCGCCCGTGAACAGTCCGTAGCCGTAGGCTACCTGAACAATGTCGTCCTCTGTGCCGCCTGCCGCGGTGATCGCTCTTGCGCAGCAGTCCTCCCACATATCAACGTCGTTCTGAGTGTAGAACGCAACTACTCTTTTGCCTGTGGTGCCGCTGGTAGAATGGATCCTTACACAGTCGCTCAGCGGCTTTGCAAGAAGTCCGTAAGGATAAGCCTCTCTGAGATCGGCCTTGCTGAGAAACGGCAGCTTGTGAAGATCGTCGGTGCCCCTGATGTCCTCGGGCTTTACGCCCTTTTCGTCCATGAGATCGCGGTAGTACTTAACGTTTTCATAAACGTGCTTTACCTGTGCAACGAGACGCTCGTCCTGAAGCTTTTTCATGTCCTCACGGGACATACATTCGATCTCTTTGTTCCAATACTTTTCCATTGGACTTCGACTCCTTATTTATGGATTTGTTATGTTATGATATAATGTTCGCGTGTAGGGGCGGATATTCTCCGCCCGAATAATCGTCCGATATCTTTGTGTAGGGGCTGATGCCCACATAAGTCCGATATAATAAACCCGTGCCAACGGGACGCCGAGGGTGACTCCCCACAGTGTGGGGAGATGCCCGCAGGGCAGAGGGGCGCGGCTCCTGTTAGGAGGCGTCCCCTACATAGTTCTTAGCTCTATTACTTAGCTGCTTTACCCAGCTCGAAGGCCTTCCTGTTGAGGTCGAGGAACTTGGGCGGTACGCACTGCTCCAGTGCTTTCTGCCACAGCTCGTCGGGATAGTCCATGCGTGAAGCAAGTACACCCATGAGCACTACATTTGATGCCTTGGCAGTACCTGCCTGCTCGGCAAGTGAAAGCGCATCAACTGCCACCAGCTCGGCTCCCGCAGCCTGAAGCTTCTCAACGAGATTCTCGGGATACTTTGCAGCTCCCGTGATAACAGGCATGGGGTCTATCTGCTGTGTTGAGGTGATGAGCTTGCCGCCCTTTTTCAGATAAGGGAGACATCTTGCCGCCTCCAGCAGCTCGAAGGAAATAACGGCGTCAGCCTCTCCCTTCTCGATAACGGGAGAATATACCTTCTCGCCGTACTTTACGTATGTTACAACAGAGCCGCCTCTCTGTGACATTCCGTGTACCTCGCTGACCTTTACGTCATAACCCTGTGCGAGAAGCACATTACCCAGAAGTCTCGAAGCGAGCAACGAACCCTGTCCGCCGACTCCGACTATCATAATTGATTTAGTTTCCATTATATATTACTCCTTAATGTTGTTTTTGCTCAGAATTTGCTCTTGCCAAACTTTGAAAGCAGCCAGAAGCCTCCCAGTGCGCAGAAGACGTAGTTTTCCAGCAGCGAAAGGGCGAATTTCCCTTTTAGATTCAGGTTGGTAAGTATCTTGCTGAAGTTCGCCGAGCAGTTGGAATAGGTGGGCTCGGAAAAGCCGAACAGTATATTATAGCCCTGATCTATGCTCTCGGCGGTAACGTTTGAATACTGATCGTTGGACGCAATTATCGAATCGGTGTAGCTCCTTGAGATGATGAGCACGTCCCTGAGCTTGTAGGTCCATGATATTCTCACCGCAAAGAATACCGCAAGAGCCATGACTGCGATACATATCACCGTTTTCTGCTTATCCGTGGGTCTGCTGTTGCGGGTGGCTATATAGAAGCCGAAGAAGGTACCCGCTGCCAGTGCCGCACCGCAGAGGGAAGCGATAATTCCGAACCTTGCAAGTCCCATTATCAGGAAAAATCCCGGAACAGCACCTATTGCAGCTCCGAGAACGCCGAGGACTGATGTCATGAAATCGGAGTTCTTGCTTTCAAGTGTGCTCTCCGTGCCCCAGAAATCGGGGGTGGTGCTGTAGCCGCTGTCTGAAGGCTGCGTATCTCCGTAGCCTGCGGAGCGCTGACCGTAGCTGTTCTGTGCATTGCCGTAGTTTGCGGGCTGCTGGCCGTAGCCGTTCTGCGAGCTGCCGTAGTTTGCGGACTGCTGGCCGTAGCCGTTCTGCGAGCTGCCGTAGTTTGCGGACTGCTGGCCGTAGCCGTTCTGCGAGCTGCCGTAGTTTGCGGACTGCTGGCCGTAGCCGTTCTGCGAGCCGCCGTAGTTTGCGGACTGCTGTCCGTAATTGCTGCGCGAAGCCGCATAGCGGTCGGGACTGCCGCCGTATGTACGCCGCGGATCATAGGTATAATCGTCGCTGCTGTACCCCATGGCGTCGGCGTTTGAAGAAGCCGTCCCCTGCCCTGTCCCGGGAGCTTCGCTCCCGTTCTGAGCATTTCCTCCGGCGGAGGAGGCTCCGTAAAGGTCATTCATAAGATCGTCCATTTTTCATATCCTCCCTGATACCATTATATAATTTCAAGGTCACCGTCTACAAAACCTATAGCGATTCCCCTGACCCCCTTTAATATACCGGCATAGCTGCCGTTGGCAAGGTACTCCTCGACCATTTCCCTGAACAGATCCCGGGCGTGTGCCCAGCCTGTATCCTCCTCGTCGGAGGTGTCAACGGTGAAGATGTTCTCGCCGCTGCTCCATACCTCTTCGCAGGCCCATTCGCCTTCTTTATCCTCCGGATCGAACTCACCTGCGGCTATGAGCTGTATGCCGTAGATGTGATCCTCGTCGGACTCCTCATAGAGATTGAAGCAGAATGCCTTTGTTTCCTCGGGCATATCGTTGTTTTCGAGAAGATAGTCCAGCCAGTGGGCGAACTCCTCATATATGGGTAACTGTATCATCTTTTTTCCTCTTTGTTTTCTTAAATCTGAAAAATTCAAGCTTTCCGCACCTCGGACATTCGTAAATACTTGTGGGAAGCCTATGAAGCAAAATAGTGTTGATTCCGCCAAGCTGTATTCTGTAAGTCCCCGTATACTCCATGAGTATATTGCAGTAGGGACAGTATATAGTTCTGATTTTCATAGTTATACCCCGTTTTAGTGCGCCGTTATATTGTTTGTATGTATGTAACGTCAAGGACGCCGCATATAGAACGCCGAGGGCGACGCATATGGGACGTCGAGGACGCCGTCCCCTACTTAGCTCTGATCACTCACGGGAGCCCGAGGGCGGGCTCCCCTACTAATTATTCGATTGCTTACTGAATAGCTCCTGAGCGGAGAGCCTCCGCCCCCCGTCTTAGGAGCTTTTATTCAAAGCCTTGAATGTGCTTACTGGATAGCTCCTACCTTGCACTGCTCCTGACAGATGCCGCAGCCTACGCAGAGAGTGTGGTCGATGACTGCCTTGCCGCCGCGCATGGATATAGCGGGACATCCCAGCTTCATGCACATCTTGCAGCCTACGCACTTGTCAGTATTTACCTTGAGAGGCGGATTGTGCTTTACGTACTTGAGAAGTGCGCAGGGACGGCGGGAAATAATTACCGAAGCCTCGTCCGCAGCAAGCTCCTCCTTTATAGCTGCCTCTGTCTCCGCAAGCTTGTATGGGTCTGTAACTCTTACGCGCTTGATGCCGATAGCCTTGCAGAGCTCCTCGAGGTTGACTGCCGCAGCAGGATCGCCCTTGAGGTTCTTGCCTGTGGTGGGGTTCTGCTGGTGGCCTGTCATGCCCGTGATGGAGTTGTCAAGTATGATGACTGTGGAATTTGAATTATTGTAGGCGATATTCACAAGTCCTGTCATGCCGCTGTGCATGAAGGTGGAATCGCCGATAACCGCAACGCTCTTGTGCTCGGACTCCGTTCCCCTTGCCTTGTTGAAGCCGTGGAGACCTGAGATAGAAGCTCCCATGCAGATAGTGGTGTCGATAGCGTTCAGGGGAGCAGCTGCGCCGAGAGTGTAGCAGCCGATGTCGCCCGATACGGTCACGCCCAGCTTCTTCAGGCAGTAGAACAGTCCTCTGTGGGGACATCCTGCGCACATAACAGGAGGACGAACGGGTATCTCGTCTTCGAGAGCAACAAAGTCCTTCTTCTCGCCGAAAAGCTTCTCTGCGATGACGGACTGGGGAAGCTCTCCTATGTAGCCGAATATCTCCTTGCCCTTTACGTTGTTTACGCCGATATTGCGGCAGTGTGCCTCGATTATGCCGTCAAGCTCCTCGATAACGTATACCTGCTCAAACTTCTTTGCGAAGTCCTGTATCAGCTTTACGGGAAGAGGATTTACCATGCCCAGCTTCAGCACGGAAGCCCTGTCGCCCAGTGCCTCCTTTACGTACTGATATGCGGCGCCGTTGGTGATAACGCCGAACTCAGCCTTGTCGGAAAGCTCCACACGGTTGAGGGGAGATGTCTCGGCATACTCAGTGAGCTTTCTTGTGCGCTCCTCAACGAATACGTGTCTGCCCTTTGCGTATGCGGGCATCATAACGAACTTGCTGGGAGTCTTTTCATAGTCCCTGAGCGGGAGCTCCTGACGGTCCTCCATTTCAACTATGCTCTGGGAATGAGCGACTCTTGTGGACATTCTTACTATAAATGGAGCGTCGAACTGCTCCGAAAGCTCGAAGGCGAGCTTGACAAACTCCTTACATTCCGTTGAGTCCGAGGGCTCAATCATTGGTACCTTTGAAGCGATAGCGTGGTGACGGCTGTCCTGCTCGTTCTGAGAGGAGTGCATACCCTGATCGTCGGCAACTGCAATGACCATGCCTGCGTTTACGCCTGTATATCCTGCCGTATAGAGCGGATCTGCGGCTACGTTGAGACCAACGTGCTTCATTCCGCAGAAGCTTCTTGCACCTGCGATAGAAGCTCCGAGAGCTGTCTCCATGGCTACCTTCTCATTGGGCGCCCACTCTGCGTAGACCTCGTCGTACTTTGCCACCTCCTCGGTGATCTCCGTGGAGGGAGTTCCGGGATAGCTCGATACTACGCGGCAGCCTGCCTCGTATAAGCCTCTTGCGAAGGCTTCGTTTCCAAGCATAAGTTTCTTCATTTTATGTATTTTCCTTTCTTGATTTATGCAGCAGGCAGTTCCCTGCCTGTCAATATCGTCAGTGTATGAGGTATCTCCGCCGTATTTGCACAGGTACTCATAATAGCATTATAACATATAAGCGAAGCGTTATGTTATAATCGTCCGATTGCGGGGAGCAGATCCGCGATCTGCGTATCCGCAAGGACATTTAAATCATTTATAATGTTCGGTTACGAACATTATAACATATTTTACGGGAAAAGTGAAGACAAATTTTTAACAGCTCCGGATTTTGTGCATTTTTACAGAAATAAACCACACCGGATGTTAATCCTGCATAAACAAAAATCCCCGCCGAAGCGGGGATAGGGGGAGCATATTCAAACGGCATGATGCCTTATTTTATCTCAAGTCTCTTTGATACGGGAGCTTCGGGAGCCTTCTTCGGCAGCTCTATTGTCAGGATACCGTTCCTGTACTCTGCGCTGATAGCTTCCGTATCCGTATCGCCGATGTCGAAGCTTCTTTTGTAAGAACCGAAGGTGCGCTCGCGGCGGATATAATTGCCCTTGTCGTCCTTCTCGTCATTGTTTGTGCTGTGCTCAGCTGCGATAGTCAGCTGTGTTCCGTTAATATCGAGCTTTATGTCCTCCTTCTCGAAGCCGGGCAGCTCCGATTCAAGAACATATTTGTCTCCCTCGTCGCGGATGTCTGTCTTGCAGTTGTTCAGCGGCATCTTTCCGCCGAAAAAGCTCTTGTCAAAGTCATTGAATGCGTTCCACAGATCAAAGCCTGTGC
The DNA here is from genome assembly GCA_017519415.1 of Ruminococcus sp. Classification (GTDB taxonomy): domain Bacteria; phylum Bacillota; class Clostridia; order Oscillospirales; family Ruminococcaceae; genus Ruminococcus. Next base: position 68,533 of record JAFWSI010000063.1, on the reverse strand, counting down.
CGCCGAAAGGTGTAAGTCCATACATAAATCATACCTCCAAACGATATTTTATTCCGCCCGCCGTATCTGCGGGCTTTCATATTTATCCTATGCAGTTTTCCTCATAATATGTACTTTCCATCGGTATCGCTCCCTTTCCTTTCATTGTCTATATATTAACGCCCGTTTTTGAAAGGAATATCAAGATTCTGTGACAGTATAATGAAAATTAGCACTCTCATATCGAGAGTGCTAATTTTCATTTCATTGCGAACCATTTGTAGATACTGTTTATGTCCTCGCTTTCGGAATATATGTTGGTCATGCGGGTGTTCCTGTGCAGGGGGACTATCACAAGCTCGCCCCTGTCGTTATAACATATCCCCGACCAGTTGTGCTCGGGAGCCTCCACGGCAGGCAGCTCCTCAGGATAATCAAGCTTTGTCTCGCCGCTGTCCGAGGCCCTGCAAAGCTTGATATACTCGTTTTCTATGGCGTCCCTGTCAAAGGTGCGGTCGAGCCTTATGTCCTTATCCAGCCGCCCTGCGGAATAGCTGTCCATGAGCTCGTTGAGGCTCATCTTCTTCACGTCGTCGGACAGCACCTCGTAGTACCTTCCCTCGCAGTCGCAGAACTGCGCCCTGCGCGTGCCCTCAAAGCTCCCCGAATACATAAATATTATCTGTGGCATGGCCCTGTGCTTCTTCTCGCTGCTGCCGCAGCCCGCAAAGCACCCCAGCAGCAATACAACAGCAGATAATGCTGCCAATGTCTTTTCCATATGATCACCCCGTAAAAAACAGTTTCTGTATATATAAGTGTGACGGGGAGGCAGTTTTGCTGCACTTCCGGAGCAGTTTCGTATGGCAGCACAAAAGCGGAGACGGTTTTTAGTGCGTATTGCACAACCGCTCCGCTTTTTCAGAGTATGATGTCCTCAAATTTTCCGCGTATCGCTCTGACAAGCTCCTGCGGGGAAAGATGTATCTGCGTGCCTATGCGGCCGCCGCTTATGTAGAACTGCGGCATAGCTTCGGCACTGTTGTGTACGACCGTCATGAACTGCTTCTTCATGCCTATGGGCGTACAGCCGCCGCGTACATAGCCCGTGACTGCCGTTATATCCTTTACGTGAAGAAGCTCCACGGACTTCTCGTCAACGCTCCTTGCAGCCTTTTTCAGGTCGAGCTCCAGCGCAACGGGGATAAGGAAGCAGTAATAGCTGCCGCTCTTTCCCTTTGCCACGAGGGTCTTGAAGGTCTCGTCAAGGGGCTGTCCCAACTGCTCGGCGGTGTGTATGCCGTCGATGAACTCCTCGCATTCGTAGGTCTGCACGGTGTACTCTATCTTGCTTTTATCAAGAAAACGCATTGCGTTGGTTTTCAGTTCTTTGCCCATTAGCACCACTCCTAAAACTATATTAATCCGGTCCGCCCCATTTTACAAGTTCAATGCCGCCCCACACAAACAGTAAATGCAGCACCAGCCATGATAATATAAAGCGGATAATATCCGCCCCTACAGTTTGAAATCGTGTTACATTATATGTACAGCACGGGACGTCGAGGACGGCAGCCCCTACAATTCGTTGATTTTTATTTCATCGTAATTTGCAGGCGCCCAAAGGGCGCCCCTACAGACTAATTGCTCGCGGGAGCCCGAGGGCGGGTTCCCCTACTAAGCACTATTCACTAATCACTTTTTACTAAAAACGCAGCCGCAGTAGTTCTGTCTGTACAGATTGTACTGCCTTGACAGCTCTATGGAATGCTTGTAGCCGTCGTGCTTCTTGAAATCGGAGAAAAGATAGGCAACGCCCACCTCGTCCTGCAAACGCGCTCCGCACTCGTTGATGAATGTACAGTCCTTATGGGGACTTATGGTCAGCGTAGTCGTAAAGAAGTCGCAGCCCAGCTCCTTTGCCTTTGCTCCAGCCTTTCTCAGGCGGTATTCTATACACCTGCGGCAGCGCTCTCCCCGCTCGGGCAGGTCTTCAAGTCCCTTTGACAGCTCGTAAAAGGGCGCGGGATCGTAGGGCTCCTCTATAACCGGTATGTCCATTCCCATTTCCTTTACCAGCCTTTTCAGCTCCGCAAAACGGAAATCAAACTCCTCCTCGGGAGCTATGTTGGGATTGCAGAAATACAGCGTGATGCGGAAGTATCTCTCCAGCACCGTAAGGGTATGGCTGCTGCACGGAGCACAGCAGGCATGGAGCAGCAGCGACGGCCTTTCGCCGCTCTGTTCAAGCTCCCCGAGCTTCTTGTCAAGAAGCAGACCGTAATTGGTCTTCGGCCTTGCCTCCATTACTGATCCTCAAGCTCCCTGAGAGCCTTGAGCTCCTCGCGGTTGACCTTTATCTCAACGTCCTTGAGCAGCTTTACCTCGCTCCTGTCGAGAGTTACGGGCACCTCGGACTTGTCGGTCTTTACGCGGAGCTTGCCCGTGATGAGATTGACGTCCTCCACCTTGCCCCTGTCGCCGTCGGGAGTTACCACGATAGCGCCAATCTTCGGTGTTATCTTCAGCAGCGCCTCATAGGCGTTCTGCTCGTTCTTCAGGCAGCACATGAGTCTGCCGCAGGTACCCGAGATCTTAGTGGGATTCAGGGAAAGTCCCTGCTCCTTGGCCATTTTTATGGACACGGGCTGGAAGTCGCCCATGTAGCCCTTGCAGCAGAACTCCCTGCCGCATATGCCCAGTCCGCCAAGTATCTTGGCTTCGTCGCGGACGCCTATCTGACGCAGCTCTATCCTTGTTCTGAAAACCGCTGCGAGATCCTTTACCAGCTCGCGGAAATCCACGCGGTTCTCGGCTGTGAAGTAAAAGAGCAGCTTGTTGTTGTCAAAGGTGCACTCCACGTCCACCAGCTTCATGCTGAGCTTGCGGAAGGCTATTTTCTCCTCGCATATCCTGAATGCGTCCTTCTCGCGCTGCTTGTTCTTCTCCACGGTCTTCATGTCGTGCTCGGTGGCAAGCCTTATTATGGGCTTGAGGGGTGATGTGAGCTGGTCGTCCTCTATCTCGCGGTTGGCGATGACTACCTCTCCGCACTCTACGCCCCTTACCGTTTCAACTATGGCGTGATCGCCCACCCGGGCCTTGATCTCTCCCGGTGAGAAATAATATATTTTTCCTACGCTCTTGAAGCGTACTCCGACTATTTCCTTCATTAAATGCTCCTATCTGAGATCTATCCGACTATCTCCATTATCTCCGCGCCCAGTGCCGTAAGCGCAAGGGTAAGATTCACATTGCTCTCGACGGCGCTCCATGCCTTTTCTATGCATGAGTGTATACGCGCCGCCTGAAATGCGGTGACGTTCTGCGAGAGCTCCCGTGCTTCATCGGGCAGACAGCCTGTGATACGGGCGTTCCCGTCCTTTCCCAGCACTGCCGCGTCGCGGGCAAGACTGTCAAGCATGGACAGCACCGCCCTCACCTCGCTGCGCTCCTTTCCTGCGGAGCACAGAGCTGCGCTCAGTGCGTACTCGTCTTTCCTTATTATACTATCGGCAGCGGCTTTTGTCAAATCCACCTGTTTCCTCAGCGACTCATCGTTTATATAGCTCTCGCACATACCGATATTGCCGTGGAAGCGGCTCACTGCCTCCGCTGTTTCCTGCGGTCCGTATCCGTTCTCACTCAGTGCCTCCGCCGCCTCGTCCTCCGTACAGAGCGTGGTGCTGAAGCAGACGCAGCGGGAGATTATTGTGGGGAGGAACTCCTCCTTTGAAAGGCAGGTGAATATGAAATATGCGTAGTCGGGGGGCTCCTCGATGAGCTTCAGGAGAGTGTTCTGAGTTCTTGCGTCAACATTGTGACAGTCCGCAAATATATAGACCTTGCAGCCGCTGCTGTTGTTGGGTCTCACATAGGCGTCGGCTATGACGTCCCTTGCCGTTCCGACGCTGTAATTGCCCAGCTTTCCCGACTTTTCGGGATAAATCACATCGGGGTGTATGTCCTTTTCCACGTTCATGCAGGCAGTACACCCGCCGCAGGGCCTTCCGTTCTCCGGGTGTTCGCACATGAGCGCCTGTGTGTAGTATTTTGCGATCAGCTTCCTGCCGCTGCCCTTTTCTCCGCATATCAGCAGGGAATGGGCTGTCCTGCCTCCCGAGACCATTCCCGAGAGAGTGTCAAGGAGCTGTCTGTTACCGTATATCTTTTTCATTACAAGTCCTTTTCAAGAGGAAGTCTTTCCTTTCCGCACACCATGAAGGGCACCGCCCTTTTGCAGCAGCGCAGGTGATTGACCTTTTCCTCGCCGCCGTATTCGCCGTCCCTCGTCCATGAGAAGGGCTCGTCGGAAAGGTTCGTGATCGTCAGCTCGTCCGTGCGGAAGAAAACAATGTTTTTGTCGGTGGTATCCATTTTCAGGAGGGCAATGGCGGTCTTTCCCAGCTCGGCGGGGTTCCTCGGCTTCCTTATCAGCGTTACCTCGAACACGCCGTCATCCAGTCTGAAATTCCTCACGTTTATAATGCCTCCGATAGAGGCTGCATTCGTTATCATGCCGTATACGAATTCGCCCTCTATTATCATATCCTCGTACTCTATGCGGAGCGGCCTGGCCTTTATGCTGCTGAGCTGTGTGGCTCCGTCGGCGATATAGGCTGCATGGCCGAAAATATTCTTCAGGTTCTGGGGAGTCTCGTAGGTGATATTGGTAAAGGCTCCGAAGGCTGCAACATAGGAAAAATAGCCGTCGTTGAAGCAGCCCACGTCGCAGAGTGCGGGCTCGCCGCGGGCAATGAAGAGCGCTGCCTTCATCTGATCCGAGGGTATTCCGAGGCTCTTGGCAAAGTCGTTGGTGGAGCCTGCGGGGATATAGCCTATGGGGATACGCTTTTTACAGCTCATTACTCCCTGAAGACACTGGCTGAGAGTGCCGTCGCCCCCTGCTACAACCAGCAGATCATAGCCGCTGTTGCAGGCGTACTCAGCCTTTTCAACAGCGTCGCCGGCGCTCTGGGTGGTATGGACCGTCACCTCGTAGCCCGCCTTTACGAACTCGTTCACAATGGCTCCCAGCTTCTTGCTTATGGTAGCCTTTCCCGATATGAGATTGGCGATGAAATACATTCTTTCCATAACAATGTCCCCCTATACAAGTCAGCGGACAGCGCTGAGGCTGTCCGCTCTGTTTTCGGTTTATGCCGATTTGAGGAAGCTCTCTATGGACTTCTTCTGATTTTCGGAATTTGAAAGGTATGCATAGTACGCAAGTATCGACGATGCGTCAACTGCGTCTATATAGCCGTTCTTGTCCACGTCGGCAAGCTTTTTCTGTGCGTCGGTGAAGCCGCCCTTGCCCTCGTTGCTGGAAAGCCTTGCGTACTCGGCAAGAACGCCGGAGGCGTCTACTGCGTCAACGTAGCCGTCCTCGTTTATATCTCCGAGAGATACGAGCTTTGCGGGCTGGGTGGTGGTCGTTACCGCCTTGGTAGTGGTAACAGTGGTCGTGGTCTTCTTTGCGGTAGTTGTTGTAGTCGCCTTGGTGGTAGTCGTGGTGGCCTTGGTGGTAGTAGTGGTGGCCTTTGTGGTAGTCGTGGTCGCCTTTGTAGTGGTGGCGGTCGTTGTGAGAACGGCCGGCTTGCCAGCTACCTTCTCGTAGGTCTTCAGTGCCACAGCGGGGTAATCCGCCTTGTCCTTCAGGCCGTCGAATACCTTCGTGAGAAGTCCGTTATCTACATGGAGCTTGCCTATCTTCTCGAGTATGGTCGCTGCGATGGCAAGGTGTCCCTTCTGATTGGGGTGTATGTCGGCAGACTTGAGGTCGCCTGTCTGTATATCTACGAAGTAGTAGCCATATCCCGGATTATCCGCGGATACAGAGCCCTCCATAGCGGTGAACTGAGTCCTTACATCTGCTACCTCAACGCCGCTGAGCTCGTTTACCTGATCGGAATATACGGACATTACCTGCTCGAGATTGTATCTCAGCTGCCTTATAACGTCCTCGTAATCGGAGCCCGAGCCGTAGGTCTTTGCGATGTATTCCGGCTGGAACTGGAGCGGCTGGTAAATGGTCTGCACTATGATCTCCGCGTCGGGATTTATCGCGTGGAGCTTGTCCGCAGCCGACTGGAGATTGGGCTTGATGTGAGTCTCGATGTAGCCCTCGTAGGTGGAGTTCTTGAAGCGGAGATTTCCCGATATGTTGGAAAGAAGCTTGAGGAAGTTGATGGGATCCTTCTTTGCGTACTCCATCATTCCGCCCTCGCCGTTCATGTTTATAAGTCCGGTAAGATCCGTTATGGAAGGATCGGCTGGAAGATTGTCCTTGGTGTAGCCTTCCTTGAGGAAGCCCTTCTCCGCAGCGAAATCAAGCACCTTCTTCGAGATATAGCCCATTATGTCGTTTCCGCCCGCAGAGATCACGATGTAGTCCGCATCTGCGGTGCTCTGTCTCTGCTCGGCGCTGAAGCTGTCGATGAGCCTGAGCATATCGTCGGTGGTGTCGCCCACAACTGCGTAGTTGGCTACCTTGCAGCCAAGATAATCGCCGCATATCTCACCGTAATTGTGTTCGATGCTGCCGTTTCTCACATAGCCTGCGGCGATACTGTCGCCAAGCAGCACCATGCCCGTTTTGTTTCCGTCGGCAGTCTTCTTCTCGGAAGCTGCTCCGCACGACATATATGAAAGCGCGGAGATGCCGACAGCTGCTGAAAGCAGCACAGATACCAGTTTTTTCATAAAGTTCCTCCTTTTCGGCCGCTCATGCAGCCGAGTGTAGTGTATAATGTTCCGTTTTAACGGTTCCGGGCGTGTTTACCTTGCACCCTCCATTATGGCGGCCAGTATGTTCCCGTCCCATGTCATTCCGTTCCTGTTGAAGATACCGAAGCTGGAATCGCCGCTCATCTTGCTGTTGTCCCATACGAAGCACTTGATGCCCCGGGCCTTGGCAGAGCTTATATAGTAGGTGTAGTATGCGCAGCGGGTCTCCTCGTCGGCTCCGTGAACGCAGCCGAATTCGTCTATGAGAACGGGTATTCCCTTGTCTATGAACTTTCGCTTGAGCTCGTCGAATTTGCCGTCGAGCTCCGTTCTGCTGTTGTTGTCGAATACTGTCTGCTTGCCCTCGGCAAAGCTCCAAGGAGCGTAATAATGCACCGAGAATACGATGTTTCCGCCGCCTGGTACGGATACCTCGTTGAGAGCTATGCTGTCGGCCGACGCCGCATAGGATGTGACTATCAGCGTTCTTTCGGCGTTCTTTCCGCCTGTTCCGCGGACTGTATCAACAAAGTCCCTGATGTATTTGTTGAGCACCTCGCGCTCCTCGTGAGTGCCGCCCATCCATTCCATTGCGGAGCCCACTGTCCTCGGCTCGTTCATTCCCTCGAATATGAGCCTGTCGTCATAGTCCGCAAAGCGTTCGCATATCTGCGACCATATCTTAGTATACCTCGAGCTTATGCTTTCATACTCGCTCTGCTGAGGCCTGAACCATATATAATCGTCGTGGTGCATATTCAGCACTACGAAAAGTCCCTCGCGGTATGCATAGTCAACGACCTCCTGAACGCGGTCGAGCCATGCCTTGCTGATGCTGTCGCCGGTGGTATGCTCGCTCCACGTTACGGGTATCCTTATCGCGTTGAAGCCGGCTGCCTTTACGGACTTTACAATGTCTCCCGTAGTCTTCGGGTTGCCCCAGCCCGTCTCGGTCTGGAGCCCTGTGCTGCCCGTATCGTAGCTCTCAAGGGTATTACCCAGATTCCAGCCTATTTTTATCTGTGACACTATCTCTTTTGCGCTGCGGAAGCCGCCGTCCTTTGTGGCGGGCTCTGTGGCAACAGTTGTGTCCTGAACGGGTCTGGGCTTCGGATAGTCCCCTGTGCCGAGGCTGTACTTTACGGAGACCGTATCCAGCTCGACGGAGGGCTGTCTGCTCCACCAGTAGCCCAGCACCAGCTCATTGTTCTCGGCCATGTAGCCCTTGGCTGCGTCCGGCACGAACCATGTGAGCTCAAGCTCGGAGCTTTCGGTGAATACTGCCGTATCCCCCGACATATACTCTCCCGCCGAGGAGCTTATGCCGAAGGCTCCCGTATACTTTCCGAAGGGACCCGACGACCTGACGCTGAAGGTCACTACCTCGGGCACCGTGCCTGCGGGTATGAAGTCGAGAGGTACCTTTATCTTATTGTCGGCTGCGGAATACTCTACGCTCTTTTCCGCCTTTGCTATGCCCATTCCGTCAACGGGCACTTCCCGCTTCCTCTCGAATGAGCATATCACGTTCTCTATCCTTATACTGTCACAGTTGCCCCACCAGTACCCGAAAAGCACCTCGCCTGCCGCATGGATATGATCCTTCAGCTCCTCGGGAACGTTCCATGTTATCTCCCCGTAGGAGCCCTGAGTGGGTGCTGTGAAATCCGGGGACTGATACCAGCCCTCGTTGGTCGCTGCTGCGCAGTCCGCGTCAACGGATATGCCGCAGCCCCCCTTATATTCGCCTATATCGCCGCCATTGCCCGAATAGATCGTAAAGGTGAACGAATTTACCCTGTCGCCGTCCTCGATAAGGTCGGCAAGGGGAAATTTGATAGTATTGCTTCCCTGGGCTCTTCCGATAGTCCTGTCTGCGGTTATCTGAGAGCCGAGGGACGCCGAAACGGTCTCAACTGGGCTGATGTGCTCGGTCGCCATCTGTGTAGTTTCCTCCTCGGTCACAGCGGTCGTACTTGTCTGCGTGGCACTGTCTTTTTTTCTTTCCGACCGCGCAGAAGTCCCGCCTTTCTTGGCGCATGATACACCCGTCAGCAGCATGACCGCAGATGTTATCAGCGCTATCGCCTTTTTATTCATTTTTAATGTCCTTCCCTCATCAGTGTTGATCCTGAGATCAAAAACATTTTCAAAACACACTATATAATTATAACACGCCGCGGCTTTCTTTTCAATACATGATTTTGACTAATATCAACTCCAAATCTTATTTATATTTAATAATCTTCCCATATATGAGAGAGGTGCACAAACTCAAAAATGACAAAACGGTGAAATAAAAGTGGTAAAAAGGTGTCTCTTTTCCGAGAATTTATTACATTTCGCCCCGCGTCTTGACAAATCCTTGCGGCTTGTGTATAATGAGTATAAGCTGAGCGAAGAGCACTGCTTCGCATTTGTATGTACAAAAAAATGAAAGGATGCAAAACTATGAGTAATATAAGGAAAAGAATTATAGCTCTGACAGCAGTTGCCTGTGTGGCTGTTTCCTCCGTTGCTTCATGCTCGGGCTCGAACAGCGGCAACAGCGGCAAGGGCGGTCAGTCATCCGCATCTGCGGGTAATAATATGGACGATAACCTCGATCATATCGTCAACGAGGACGGAAATATCGTCGGCACCCCATTCCAGACAGGCTCTCCCGAGGATCTCGCCAACAGCGGTCTGACTCCTCCCGATCCGGACGTGGATCTCAATTCTGCGGATCCCGTTTCAAAGGAGCCCGCTACAGAGATCGTTGAGGTGACCGAGGCAAACGGCGAAAAGGCTACCGACGCCAACGGCAAGGTGGTAACACAGATCGTTACCAAGCCCACTCAGGCTTCCGACGCTTCCGGCTACAAGAGCAAGATGGAGAGCAGATACTGCCTCTGGGTGGATATATCAAAGGATTCCGACTACATCTTCAATGACAAGTTCATCAAGATCACCTTCAAGCTCAAGGACAATATCCCCGACAAGGATTATCCCGTAAGATTTACTCCTGATTTCTCCAGCGTGACAGGCGTTTCCACTCCTCCCGACAAGGTTATCCAGGGTAACATCAGAGTAGGCGGCTCAATCGAGGCTCAGAACGTTTCCTCGGAGACAGGCTTCGTGGCTTACGGCGACAACGTTTCCGCCAAGGCCGGCGATACAGTTGATTACTACATCAACCTCAAGAACAACCCCGGTCTCGCAGCTATCCTCGTCTGGGTATACTACGACGCAAACGCTATGGAGGTCGTAAAGCTCATGCCCGCAGGCGAATTCGCAGAGGCTTCAAACGGCTCTGCCGACATCGGCAAGAAACCCAACTAAAATAACTGAAGGCTCCCTTGACGGGAGCCTTTTTTTGCTTATACGAAAAAATTTTCAAAAAAGGGTTGACAAATGTAAATCCTGCTGTTATAATATAATCATACCAAACATATAGGTGATATAGTTTAATCATGGAGATGATGATAATGTTACTTATCACGCACAAACGATGTTGACGGCTGCATAACAGCGTCCACGTCATACAATACCAAAGCTTACCGTTAATAACTATAAAGGAGAGATTATTTATGAACGTTTACAAAAAGATCACGGACCTCATCGGAAATACCCCCCTGCTGGAGCTCACAGGCCTCGAAAAGAGCAACGAGCTGAACGCTACCGTTCTCGCAAAGCTGGAATACTTCAATCCCGCAGGCAGCGTTAAGGACAGGATAGCCAAGGCAATGATCGACGACGCCGAGGCAAAGGGCATCCTCAAGGAGGGCAGCGTTATTATCGAGCCCACCAGCGGCAATACCGGTATCGGTCTCGCTTCCGTGGCTGCTGCAAGAGGCTACCGCCTTATAATCACCATGCCCGAGACCATGAGCATCGAGCGCCGCAACCTTATGAAGGCCTACGGTGCAGAGCTGGTGCTCACAGAGGGCACAAAGGGAATGAAGGGCGCTATCGAGAAGGCTGAGGAGCTCGCTCACGAGATCAAGGGCAGCTTTATCCCCTCTCAGTTCACAAACCCCGCAAATCCCGCTATACATGAAAAGACCACAGGCGTTGAGATATGGAACGATACCGACGGCAAGGTGGATATATTCGTTGCAGGCGTCGGCACCGGCGGTACACTCAGCGGTACGGGCAGATACCTGAAGTCAAAGAACCCGAATGTAAAGATAGTTGCTGTTGAGCCTCAGAGCTCGCCTGTCCTCTCCGAGGGCAAGGCAGGTCCCCACAAGATACAGGGTATCGGCGCAGGTTTTGTGCCCGAGACTCTCGATACCGGCATTTACGACGAGATAATCACCGTAGCCAACGAAGACGCCTTTGAAACAGGCAAGGCTATCGTAAGGAACGAGGGCGTACTCGTGGGTATTTCCTCGGGTGCGGCTGTATGGGCTGCTATCCAGCTGGCAAAGCGTCCCGAGAACAAGGGCAAGACCATTGTTGCTCTTCTTCCCGATACGGGCGAGCGTTACCTCTCAACTCCCATGTTTGAATAATTATATTAAAATATGCCATTTACAGCAAATACAGCCTCCGCTCAAAGCAGAGGCTGTATTTGTTTTTATATGCAGTAATCGCCGCCGTTTCCCACGTTCCTGTCAATGATGTCCTGAATGGTCACGCCGCCGAGGTATTCCTTTATCACATCGTAAAGTCCCTCCCATATGTACAGGGTGGAGCATTCCCCTGCACGGGGACATTCGTTGGGCTCGTATTCGAGACAGGAAACAGGTGCAAGGCTGCCCTCGGTAGCCATGAGCACATCGGCCACGCTTATCTCGTCTGCTTTGCCCGCCAGCATATATCCGCCCTTGTTTCCGCGGTTTGTCCTGAGAAGCCCCGTCTTGTTCAGCAGGGGGACTATCTGTTCGAGATATTTCTTGGAAATACTCTGCCTCTCGGCTATATCCTTAAGGGACACATAACCCTCCTCCTGATGAAGTGCAAGGTCATACAGCATCCTCAGAGCATATCTTCCTTTTGTTGAGATCTTCATTTCCGCACGTCCTTTCACGCAGCTTGTTTATCTTATTATACCATAGGTTTAGTAGGTTTGCAAGTGCTTTTTCAAAACTGTGCTCTGAAAATAAAATCTCCCCTCGCGTTGAGGGGAGATTTTGATCAATTCTGTGAAAGATCAGTAAGCACTTGGCTTATCATCTTCATATTGAGTGCTTACTCCGAGGAATGTGTTCCATTTGACATGCTTGTAACGTTTGCCGTACGCTAATACCTTATTGCAGTAAGGACAGTAATTCTCGTAACTCTTTGAATAATTATACGACCACAGATACCAGCTTTTGCATTCCGGCGCACCGACGTACTCCCAGTCAGATGTATATCTTCTTTCTTTTCCGTGATTGCAGCAGGCTGATGTCCATTCATTGCCGCAAAGTCCGCAGGTGTAATGATACACCGTCACATGCGATCCTACCTGCTGGGATGTAGAGGTCACCCAATAACTGCCGCCGTGGCATTTCGTACATGTTGCAGCGCTTGCGGTCAGTATAGTCTGTATGCCGGGCGAGATCTTTTTTGTCAGAGCTGTTCCTGTGCCGAGAAGAATAAATGCCATAGCAATGCTTGCGATCTTTTTAATTACGTTTTTCATTTTTATTCCTCCGTTACATTAATTCATATTCTGTATTCACGATAATAGATTTCCGTTTTATTTACTATTTCTCCGCAAGCCCGACAGTATGTCACATCGTATTTGGATTCAACGTGCACCGTGTAGTACGTCTCATAGCGATAATGGGCGCCAATGACTACTTCTTTTACTTTTTTATCATAACTGAACGGCAATGGTTTATGCCAGACGTACTGTCCATGACAGGTACATTTGACTTTGGCGGTGTCAGCGGCCGCTGCTGTAAGTACGCCCGGCTTTGAAGAAACCTTATTTGTGAATGTCGTTACCGCGCCGAGGAGGGTGAATGCCATGACCGCCGCAGCGGCCTTTTTGAATAAGTTTTTCATTTTACACCTCTCTTTAGATCATTAATATCTTCTATATGTATAGAAAGCTGAATAATCCTCATACCAGGAATCAGTATATGTAAGCGTCCTCTTCACCACACCGCCGCAGGCCTGACAGCGGACCACATCATATACATTGAAATAATATGTGCGGCCATAAACCACTGTCCTGAACATAAACGTTCCTTTAACAGGCACTGAGTATTCACTTACTTCTCTTGTGTGATAAACACACTGTCCGTGATTGTGAGGAGTATTGGGATCAACTGTTGCAGCTGACGCTGTTAATGCGTTTGTCTTAGGAGAAACCGTATTTGTGAATGTCGTTCCTGCGCCGAGGAGGGTGAATGCCATGACCGCCGCTGTGAGCTTTCTGAATACATTTTTCATTTTTCCACTTCCTTAAACTATGTATGGTTTTTGGCTTCTGAATAGATATGAATAATCCTCATACCGGGTAGAAGAAGATGTAAGCGTCTTCTTCACCACACCGCCGCAGGCCTGACAGCGTACCACATCATATTCATTGTGATAATATCTGCGGCCATAAGTCACTGTCGTGAACCAATACTGACCTTTAACAGGCACTGAGTATTCACTTACTTCTTTTGTGTGATAAACAAACTGTCCGTGATTGTGAGGAGAATTGGGCTCAACTGTTGCAGCGGACGCTGTTAATGCATCTGTCTTGGGAGAGACCGTATTTGCGAATGTTGTTCCCGCGCCGAGGAGGGTGAATGCCATAGCGGTCGCTGTGAGTTTTCTGAATACATTTTTCATTTTTTCCACTTCCTTTATCTACTTATCGCCAAATTATCTTAAGTTTTCTTGTTTTTCCAGTACGCCTTACAGAAGATTCAGAAACATTTTTTTGACTTTTTACTATATATCCACAAGCTTTGCAATATGATACATCATATACATTAACAACATAGTATTCTTCCTGCGTTACTTTGTTACACTCATAATCATAATCTTTATCACGCCATTCATACCTTCTATATATTGCTTTATCATGTTTAACAAACTGTCCATGAGAAGTACACTGACTTGGGGAAATACTTGCGGCAGTTGCCGTAACAGAGCTTTGCTTTGAAGAAACCGTATTTGTGAATGCTGTTCCTGCGCCGAGGAGGGTGAATGCCACGACCGCTGCTACGGCCTTTCTGAATACATTTTTCATTGATTTTACCTTCTTTACATAATATTTAAGGCTGACAGCCTTATGAGAGGATTAAAATTCATGCGGGTATCTGCCGGAATGTCATATGCCGCTGATGTCAGATCCTGAAGCCAATATCTGCTTTATCACCTCCGCCAAGTTTTATTATATAGTGAATCTCAGAGGCAAAAAAGACGAATATCCCGTTATCTTCGTATGAATGCACAAGAGAAGCTGCTCCTGTTTGTACAAAGTAAATAACGGGAAGAAAGCAGCGCTCCCGCAGTATCTTTCCCCGGACGGTATACCGATTTTCCTTGACAAGCCGTACCCGGTTGTGATATACTATTATTGCTGTAAATATATGCCGCAAGGCATAAGACCCGGAGGATAGAAAAATGAAAACAACAAAACTTACTGCGCTCCTGCTCGCATCAGCGCTTTTCGCAGGCACAGCCACAGGCTGTCTTGATAATACGGATACAAGCTCAAAGGCTCCGTCACCCGCCGTTTCAAGCGGTAACGACGCAGGCCTTGTGGAGGGAGAGATCTCGACTACTCCCATAGGCACCATACAGCTCAAGGGAAATATAGGCGATGAATTCAATGAGAACGACATGGTGTTCAAGCTCAATTCAGTTATCGACGCAGATTACATCGAGGACGGAAACAAATTCATCTTCTTTGATATTACCATCAAGAACAATACGAGCAAGGCCTACACCCTCAGCACCCTCAATAACTTCTACCTCGTGCTCCCCGACGGCTCTGAGGAGTATTCAAGCATACGCACTCTCCTCTATGCAAGGAGCACCTTCTCCGATAAGAAATACTTCCCCGATCCCTTCGACATACCGTCCAACGGACAGTTCAGCGGAGTTATCGGCGGCTTCATAATCAACAAGGATATAAACGATTTCACTGTATGCTTCTTCCCCACCGGAGACGATCCGCGGAATAAGGAAAAGGTCATCAGGATCGATGTTGCTGAGAGCGATATTCAGAAGCCCTCCGCAGATCTCCTCGACAGGAAATCATAATAAGTATCAGGCCATTGATAGTAAGGGGCGATGTAAAACATCGCCCCTTTTTTGACGGGCATCAGCCATCCATGAGCCAAGTACTAACGGCTGAGAACGTTCCCTGCCGCCCTTCTTCCGATAAGGGCGTATATCAGCACCCCGTATATCACGCCCCCTGCGGCGGCTGCCGCTGCGAGGACTATGACGGGCGGAGCTCCGCTGCGGCTGACGGCTCCGTGAACGAAAAGAGCTGCGGCGCCGCATACAGCTCCCGAATATATCACCTTTCCGAAGGGAGCCGCAGGCACAGCGGCTCCTGTTTCCTTTATGTATACACGCAGGGACACCCCAAGTATCAGCATATAGCTTACGGACGTGGAAGCTGCCGCTCCGTCCGCTCCCATAAAGGGTATCAGCAGCAGGTTCAGTCCAAGCTTCACCGCTGTGCCGAGGAGCATTATCCTCAGGGGAGCAGAGGCTCTCCCCACTGCCTGAAGCATACTGAAAAGCGGAGCCGAAATGCAGAGGCATACCATTCCCGCCATAAGATACCGCAGAGCACTGACGCATACGGCCGCTTCATCAGACTGGCGGGGAAAAAGCAATTTCAGCACCTCGGGAGCAAATATCCCCAGCCCCACGGCTGCGGGGACGGCTATCACCGCCGAGGTGAGGAGAGCCTGCACAGTGCCGTGCTCCAGTGCGGAGCGGTCGCCGCTCTCACGGGCGGAGGTAATGCAGGTGAGAGCTCCCTTGCCCAGCATATTCGTCACCGAGGGCACAAGGTTGAACACCGTAAGAGCTATCCCCGAAAAGGAGCCGTATACGAACTCCGGGAGCTCCTCCGCGGATACCCCCGGGACAGCTGCATTACAGCCGAAACGGGATATACAGCCCATTATGGTCCACATATCGATAAAGGCGGTGAGGTTGGTGACAAGGGAGCCCGCTCCCACGGGGAGAGCTGTGGCAGCGAGCTCCCGGGCTATTGCCCTGCGGCTCATTACATGAGACTCTCCCCCGCGGACAGGTCTCGCAAAGAGCCTCATTACAAGGAAGAACAGCACTGCTCCCGCCATGGACAGGGTAACCCCCCCTATGCCCGCAGCAGCGGCAGCTCCGCGGGTATCGGTGACGGAGGGAAAGAATTTCGTCACTATGCCGGGGCGCTCCATGACAAGGGCGCAGAGATACAGTCCCGCCCCGGCCCTGACTATGCCCTCTGCCAGCTGCGAAAAAGCTGTGGGGTACATATTGCTCATGCCCTCGTAGTAGCCCCTCTCCACAGCCGTTATGCAGCCTAAAAGGACTGCCGGCGCTATCATGGCAACTGCTGCAGCTGCCTCGGAACTGCCGAGTATATGTACGCTGAATGGCTTTGCCAGCAGCCATATGAGCAGGCTGCCCACAGTTCCCGCAGCAGAAAATATCAGCGCGGCTGTACGCCTTATCTTCCGTGCATTGTCATACATCCCCAGGGCGGCGCTCTGTGCTGTGAGCCTTGCGCAGGCCGAGGTGAGACCCGCAGCCGTCAGGGCGTACACAGGCATGAAAATACTGTAGGCGCAGCTGAAATAACTCATGCCCACTCCCCCCAGCATATTCGTAAGGGGTATGCGGAAAAGAGCTCCCAGCAGCTTCGCAAGAACCGCCGAGAGCATGAGTATTATGGAGCCCTTTATGAAATTCTGCTTTTTCAGTGCCAAACGCCTCCCGCAGTAAATAAGAGCAGCCGCTCTTTCACAAAAATATATGTTGCAGAATCAGTAATTATGTGTTATAATATAGGATAGACTGATTATACCCGCAGACGTTCCGCCGTCTGCCGGCTTTATCAAGGGCGGCAGTATTGCAGCTGCCGCTATCATGACATTCAGAAAGGCTGGTTTTTATCATGGATTATAAATTCTCGGACAAGGTCAGCAAGCTCCAGGCTTCTGCCATCAGAGAAATACTTAAATTCACTGCGGATCCCGAGGTCATCTCCTTTGCGGCAGGCAATCCCGCTCCCGAGGCTTTCCCCAAGGAGCGTATCGCCGAGATCTCGGCTGAGCTCCTCCGCGACGATCCTATCCTCGCTCTCCAGTACAGCGTTACCGAGGGCTATACTCCCCTCCGCGACTATCTGAAGGGCTGGATGACGGAAAAGAACTGCTTCCACAAGGAGTTCGACGACCTCATCATCACTTCCGGCGGCCAGCAGGCCAACGAGCTCTCCTGCAAGGTGCTCCTCAACGAGGGAGATACTCTCCTTGTTGAGTCCCCGAGCTTCATCGGTTCCCTCAACGCCTTCCGCTCCTACAACGTGCACCTCAGGGGCATTGAGATGGAGGACGACGGCATTGACCTTGAAAAGCTGGAGAACGCTCTCAGAACAGAGAAGAACGTTAAGCTCCTCTACGTTATACCCAACTTCCAGAACCCCACGGGCAAGACCATGTCACTTGCAAAGCGCAAGGCCGTATACGAGCTGGCTTGCAGGTACGACTTCATAATACTCGAGGACGACCCCTACGGCGAGCTCCGCTTCGAGGGCGAGAACGTGCCCTGTATCAAGAGCTTCGACACAGAGGGCAGAGTTATCTATTCCAGCACCTTCTCCAAGATCATTTCCTCGGGCTTCAGAACGGGCTACTGCTCCGCTCCCGCTCCTATCATACAGAAAATGGTGGTCTGCAAGCAGGTATCGGACGTTCACTCGAATATGTGGGCGCAGGTTGTCTCACACAGGTTCATGTCCACCGTTGACAGAGAGGCGCATTTCAGAAAGCTTCGTGCTATATACAAGGAGAAGTGCGATCTCATGTGCGGCTACATCGACGACGGCTTCTCAAAGCAGATAAATTACATAAAGCCTCAGGGCGGTCTCTTCGTATGGTGCGATCTCCCCGAGAGCTGCGATATGAACGCCTTTTGCAGAAAGGCAGTCCAGGAATACAAGATAGCGGTAGTGCCCGGCAACTCGTTCAGCATACAGCAGGACGAGGTGAGCCACTCCTTCCGTCTCAATTACTCAACGCCCACAAACGAGCAGATAAAGAAGGGCATGGAAATTCTTGCCCGTATGACAAGAGAAATGCTCGATTGAGAATAAAAACTGAAAGGATAATCCATTATGCCAAACAGAATGACCGACAGATATAATGTCACTCAGAAATACCTTATGACCAGAGGTCAGGCCATCAACTTCCCCGCAAGCTACTTCAGCGACTTCATCAAGAAGAAGGACGACGTTTTCGGCGTGGTCATCGATATTCCCATGTCGTCGGAAGTCCTCACCTCTATGGTATGCTTCATAAACGGAGCTGCCAACGTTTACTTCAACAACGGCGGCGAATACACAGGCGCTTCACAGAAGTACAGGAACCTCGTTCAGGCTGCTCATACTCTCGTTACCAACGCCTCACAGATAATCCCCAAGTGCGAGAAGACAAAGAGCTACGATCTCCCCAAGGGCAGAACGAACAATATCTTCGTTCTCACCAAGGGCGGCGTTTACAAGACCGAGATCAAGGCAGGCGTTATCCCCGAGGACGAGCCCGAGCTCCGCACATTCTACGTGCTCTATCAGAGAGTGCTCAGCGAGATAAGAAACTGCCAGCTCAAGGACGAGGCAGAAAGAAATAAGGCTGCTCAGTAAGGAGATACCAAAATGGACGATAAAAAGCTGATCTTCAGCGCTATTCAGCCTACGGGCACCTTCACTCTCGGAAACTACATCGGAGCAGTCCGCAACTGGGCTCCCCTCCAGGATAAATTCGATTGTATCTACTGCGTTGCCGATATGCACGCTATAACAGTCAAGCAGGAGCCCGCAAAGCTCAGACAGAATACGCTCAATTCCTACGCTCTGCTCATGGCCTGCGGCATAGACCCGCAGAGATCCATTCTCTTCATTCAGAGCCACGCAAGGACTCATGCGGAGCTCAACTGGGTGCTCTGCTGCAATACCCAGTTCGGCGAGCTCTCACGCATGACTCAGTTCAAGGACAAAAGCCAGCGCCACCCCGACGACGTAAATGCAGGTCTGTTCACATATCCCTCCCTCATGGCTGCGGATATTCTTGCTTACAATGCCGACCTTGTCCCTGTCGGCGTCGATCAGAAGCAGCACCTGGAGCTGGCAAGAAATATAGCTCAGCGCTTCAACCAGCGTTACGGAGACTTCTTCAATCTGCCCGAGCCCTATATCATCGATGTGGGCGCAAAGGTAATGTCCCTACAGGATCCCACGAAGAAGATGTCGAAATCAGACGAGAACCCCAACGCGTGCATCCTTATCCTCGACGATAAGGATACCATAGTGCGCAAATTCAAGAGAGCCGTTACCGACAGCGAGGCGGAGGTATGCTTCCGCGAGGGCAAGGACGGCATCAACAACCTTATGACTATCTATTCCTGCGTAACAGGCAAGGACTTCAAGGCTATCGAGTCGGAGTTCGCGGGAAAGGGCTACGGCGACTTCAAGATTGCTGTGGGCGAGGCGGTGGCTGACCACCTCGAACCTGTCCGCACTGAATTCGCAAGGCTCAGCACCGATAAGGCCTACCTGAAGCAGTGCTATACCGAGGGTGCCGAAAAGGCTCTCAGATACTCGCAGCGAATAGTTTCTAAGGTATTCCATAAGGTCGGCTTTGTGGATAGGTAGTACCAAATCGCTGTATAAAACCCTGTTTTTGATTATTACAAGTGGTAATTATATGGCAATAATATACAAAGTGTGAGTTTCTCCGGCATTTTATTCTACATTATTCACAAAAATGCTAAAAACAGGTTGCAATTTACCGAAATTTAGGGTATTATATAACATAGCCCGTCTTTAAGGGAGTGTTTTCCTATGGTTGAATATCAGCAGAAAGAGCATTATTCTATCAGCGATCTACTCGAGATAGTAAAACTGCTGAGAGGCGAGGGCGGCTGCCCGTGGGACAGAGAACAGACCCACAAATCAATAAAAAGCGACTTCATAGAGGAGACCTGCGAGGTCATCGAGGCCATTGACCTTGAAGATACCGCGCTTCTCAGAGAAGAGCTGGGCGACGTTCTGCTTCAGGTCGTTTTCCATTGCAGGATCGAAGAGGAGACCAATTCTTTCACCTTCGATGATGTGTGCGACGAAATCTGCAAAAAGCTTATCATCCGTCATCCTCATGTCTTTGGCGATGTCCCGGCAAATACCACCGATCAGGTGCTGAAAAACTGGGACGCCATCAAAATGGAGACCAAGGGTCAGGAGAGATATACGGATACCCTCACAAGCGTTGCTAAATCGCTGCCTGCTCTCATGAGAGCGCAAAAGGTCGGCAAACGTGCAATGCGCGCAGGTATGGATTTCCGCTGCGCTGAGGACGCTGTAGCTTGTATCGGAAAAGAAAAGGCAGAGCTTGACGCTGCTATCGCAGCAAGCGATCAGGCAAATATCGAAGAAGAGATCGGCGATCTGCTGTTTTCATGCGTTAATGCGGCAAGACACCTCGGTGTTGACGCTGAACTCGCATTAAAGACCGCTACGGAAAAATTCATCAAGCGTTTTTCCGTAACAGAGGATCTTACCTCAGCCGACAACATCGACATGAAAAATCTTCCTATTGAAGAGCTGGACATTTACTGGGACAAAGCAAAATCAATAATTAATAAAACGGAGGAACAAAAAAATGACTAAGACCGAACTTATCAATTCCATCGCAGAAAAGGCTAACTGCACCAAGAAGGACGCCGCTTCTGCACTCGAGTCTACACTCGCTGCTATTCAGGAATCCCTCGAGAAGGGTGAGAAGGTTTCTATCACAGGCTTCGGTACATTCGAGGTTCGTGAGAGAAGCGAAAAGACCTGCATCAACCCCAAGACAAAGGCTAAGATGGTTTGCCCTCCCTGCAAGGCTCCCGCTTTCAAGGCTGGCAGAGGTCTGAAGGAAGCTGTTAACGCTCCCAAGAAGAAGAGCAAGAAAAAGTAATTATCAAAGGGGACAGCTTGCTGTCCCCTTTTTATATCATGAAAGGATAGTCTCATGAGACTGGATAAATACCTCAAGGTGACCCGCCTCATCAAGCGCAGGACCGTCGCCAACGAGGCCTGTGACGCGGAGAAGATAGTCGTTAACGGCAGGGTCGCACGCGCCTCCTACGACGTTAAGGTGGGAGATGTCATCGAGATCAATATGGGTGCCCGCCCTCTCAAGGTGAAGGTGCTCAGCGTTGCGGAGCACGCAACAAAGGAAAATGCTGCGGAAAACTACACCGTTATTGAATAAGTTATTAGTTATTAGTGAATAGTGATTAGTTTGCATTGTACATTTAAAACAGCATTCCTAACTAAGCACTAATCACTGTAAAAAAATGCTGTACCTTTCGGTAC
The DNA here is from genome assembly GCA_017519415.1 of Ruminococcus sp. Taxonomy (GTDB): domain Bacteria; phylum Bacillota; class Clostridia; order Oscillospirales; family Ruminococcaceae; genus Ruminococcus. Next base: position 47,307 of record JAFWSI010000063.1, on the reverse strand, counting down.
AGCATTTTTTATTTGGTATTATGAATGTCCCAGCGGAAGTTTACATACTTTGCCGCCCTTGTCTTGTCAAGCATATTGTTGTTCTCCAGCTTCGCAAGATCAAGATAACGGTAATTGGTCTTCTCCTCCTTGCTTATAAAGATACCCTTGATCTTTGTAAGCGCTCCGGGTGACTTCTGCACTACCGCGCCGAGGCGGTGCTTCTCTCTCATGAACGCTATTATATCGGAGGCCGACGTAAGGAGCTTGTCGCCTACGTTGTATACGCCCGAGCTGTTGGCTTCGGTGGCGTTCTTGAGAAAACAGAGCATGAAATCAACAAGATTGTGGACGCAGCACAGCTGGAAGCCGTACTGACCCTTTCCGTATACGAAAAGCGTTCCGTCCTTGGGGTCTGTGAGCTTTGCGACCAGATTATCCGTGAAATTCAGCGTGTACACAGGAGAATACCGAACTACGCAGCACAGGGTCTCCTTGTGATGCTGAAGCTCCTTGACAAGCGCCTTTTCGGAATTGTACTTCATCTGAGCATAATTGGTGACGGGTTTAAGGTCGCTGTCCTCCCTTATGGGTTCACGGGTCTTCGGGAACTGGTATACCTGATCCGTGCTCAGCAGGATTATCTTTTTGACGTTTTCCGTCATAGCGTAGCGGAATATGAATTTATCCACCTGCTCGGAATCCTTCATCTGCTTTTCGGTTATGACAGGTCCGAGGTCATTATCGACTGTGCAGGCTGCGTGAATAAGGACATCTATCTCGTTGTTCTCAAACAACTCGGCAATGGTGTTTTTATCCGTCGGAGCGCACTGAACAGAAGAATAATTGAGCTTACCCTCGTTATATCCCGACTCTTCCAAATCTACAGCTATGACCTCATAGCCCTTCTTTAAAAGGCCTGAGCAGATATGTTTACCGATAAGACCACAGCCTCCTGTAACAAGAACTTTCTCCATAATCACAGCCTCCTTTCTCTGACAAAAATAGTATCCAGAATAAATAACTCTTCAAATATATCTATTGCGTATGATAAAGGTGTTTCGATCCGTTATACAGCTGCCGTGAGCAGCCGTTCTTTAATCCGCAGTCCCGGATGCAGGTGCGGAATTGATGTTTTCAAGGTACTTATCCACGGTGGCGTATATAGTATCGTAGGTCTCGTTCCACGGAGTGCCCCTTGCGGTAAGTCTCAGACTGTCATTGAGAAGCACGCCGCAGTCCTCAGATACGCCGTTGGATATGTCTATAACAGGATTGTCCTCGGCAAGCTCCTGCATACTGTCCTTCATGTCCAGCATTTCCTGAGTCCAGCCGTAGTCGTCAAGGAACTGTTTGTCCGCCACGGACTTTGTATCCTCGTCAAGATGAGTGAACCGTTTGCAGTCGAGATACCTCGCAACGCCCTCGGGATTTGAGCCGCCTCTTACGAACATATAGGCCTCAAAGCCCGTAGGGATATAGTATTCGTCCGCCTTCGGGTCCCTCGGCATGGGAACGAAGAAAACGTCCTCGCCGTAGGTCGCCGACCACTGTGATTTCTCCTTGTAGAACTCGTAAAGTCCCACGGGATAGAAAAGGGTCTTGCCCTCGCCTATATATGACGGCTGAGTCTCCCAGCCGAGATCCTCTCCGCCTATGGCGATATATCCCTTCTGATAGAGGCTGTATATCCAGTTCTGTACGCGCTCCATAGCCGGATCGCTGAGATTGCTCACAAGCTTTCCATTCTCGAGGCTTACAGGCGGTATACCTATGGTGTTCATAAGTCCGAACTCGAACCACCAGCCGTCTATGCCGTATTTCTGACTGCTGTTGTCAACGTACTTCTCCAGCATATCCTGGAAAGCGTCCCATGTCCACTCGCCCTTTGCAAAAAGGTCTGCGGGATCGTCGAGACCTGCCTCGGCAACAGTCTTTCTGTTGTATACTACGGCGACCTTGTCGCCTGTCGGCTGAACGCCGACCATATAATGCTTTCCGTTCCACAGGAAGCTGTCGTTTATATCCTTTACATCCTCCCACAGAGGCGAATCAAAGTCTATATGATCGTCTGCGGGAACGAAAATGTCCTTTATTGCTCCCTTTGGGAAGGCGTCAAGATTTCCTCCGTAGAAGAAGTCTATGCCCTCGTCGGAGCTTATATACTCCGCAAGCTTGTCGTAACGGTCGCCGTAGGTACATTTATAGTACTTTACCGAGCCGCCGTATCTCTCCTGGAATACCGCAAGGTCGATAGGCACGTTCTTTCCCGTACCGTCAGGATTGATGTCCCAGTCAGAAAGCCACTTTATCACTCCGTTCTCAAGCTTGTCTCCCTTGAGAAGCTCGGATTCTGCGGCATTACGGTTGATCTTTTCCCTTACCGACGCGTCGAGATCCCTGCTGTACTCCGAAGAGGAGTTCTTCCTGCTGCTGCATGAAAGAAAAGACATCGACATTGTCGCTATGAGTACTGCGGAAACGAAATATCTTGCTTTTCTCATTGTATTAACTCCTTTTAATATTGCCCTTTCCCTCTATTATTATACCTTATAACTATGCTTTTCTTAATTATATCACTTTATAGTTATTTATGTCAATATAAATATTTCATAGATTTTACGGGCGTTTATAGTGAGTTTATAACATATAACGTGTTTATACTGTGATATATTTCAGGCTAAATGCACAGTATTGATATTGCAGGTTCTCCCTCCTGCACGGTAGGCGCAGCTCTCTCTCATGGTACAGGCTCCGCAGCCCTTTGCTCCCTTGGCCACAGGAGCGTCAGAAATGCCTATTATGGCCGTTACAGACTTTGAAGGTATAAGGAGACAGCTGTCCGTTACGGTGAGCCCTATGCGCCTCTGAGCGTTCAATGCGAGGATAAATCCGCGCTGATGAGTTATGGGAAGATCTCCGTAGCCGGGACTGAAGCGCCAGGTCCTGTAGGGGGCACTTATCCGCGAGAAGATCTCCTCCTCCGCCCTGTTGCAGACCTGCTCTACAGCTGCGCTGCATATGCAGTCTATGGCAAGGGACTCCGCTACATTGGTGACCGCCGCCTGCCTTATGAGCTTGTCCGCCTCCTGCGAGAGCGTAGCCGCCAGCAGAACTGCTTTCCCGCAGCCCTTGAGGTGGCGCTTTATGTCCTCTCCGGTCAGTGGCTCTGACATGGCTCCGAGAAGTACGCCCTCCTCCCTTATCTCAACGCCGGTCTCAAGGTATACATACTTCGGTCTTACTTTTCCGCGGACCAGCTCCTCCGCACGGTCAAGGAGCTCCTTTACAGAGGGATCCGGCTCTCCCTTTACTCCCATATACCGCGCCGCCTCCGCTTTGGAAACCGGAAGCAGCTCCATCACACACTGATTATGCCGGAGACAGCCTCGCTTATCTTCCGCGCAACGTAAGGATTGTTCATCGTGTAAAGGTGTATGCCGTCAACTCCGCTGGCCACAAGATCCACTATCTGGTCTATGGCATAGGCTATTCCCGCGTCGCGGAGAGCCTCGGGACTGCTGCCGTATCTCGTCATTATGCGCACGAATTTAGGCGGCAGACTGGCGCCGCAGGTGGTCACCATGCGCTGTATCTGATTTGTGTTCACAACGGGCATTATTCCCGCTTCTATGGGCACGTTAATTCCCGCCAAAGCAGCCTTTTCACGGAAATCGTAGAAATATTCGTTGTCGAAGAAAAGCTGGGTTATGAGATGATCCGCACCTGCGTCCACCTTTTTGCGCAGGTTCCTTATATCCTCCACAAGGCTCTCTGCGTCGGGATGACACTCGGGATAGCAGGCTCCCGCAATATCAAAGCTGCCCTTTGACTTTATGTAGGCTACGAGGTCGCTGGCGTAGCGAAACTCCTCCACCGGCGGTATATCCGGGTTTATGTCGCCCCTGAGCGCCAGTATGTTCTCTATGCCGCGCTCCTGCGCCTCGCTGAGGGCTGCGTCTATCTCCGCCCTTGTGAAGTTTATGCAGGGCAGGTGAAGCATGGGCGTTATGCCGCTCTCCTTTATCCTTGAGGCTATATCCAGCGCATATCGGCTGTTGCCGCTGCCGCCTGCGCCGAAGGTGACGCTTATGAAATCGGGGCGGAGATCCCTGAGCTCGTCAAGGGTGCTGTATACTACCTCCACCGGGCTGGTCTTCTTCGGAGGAAACACCTCGAAGGAGAATACCGTCTTTTTGCCGAAAAGCTCTTTTATATGCATTTCTTACTCCCTTCAGTCTATGGACCAGTCTATCTCGCCCAGTCCCTTTTCACGCAGGAAGGCGTTGGCCTTTGAAAAATGCCTGCACCCGAAAAATCCGTTGTACGCCGAAAGTGGGCTTGGATGAGCCGCCTTGAGTACAAGGTGCGCGGGATTGGTTATAAACTGCTGCTTTGCCTTTGCGTCGCCTCCCCAGAGCATGAATACCATTGGCTTTTCACGCTTGTTCAGGAGCTCTATAACGTCGGTGGTAAAGTACTCCCAGCCGAGTCCGCGGTGGCTCCTTGCCTGATCCGCACGGACCGTAAGCACCGAGTTGAGCAGCAGGACTCCCTCCTGCGCCCATTTTGTCAGCTCACCGTGCTTTCCGAGATTGTCGATACCGAGATCGTTCTTTATCTCCTTGAATATATTTATCAGCGACGGCGGCGGTGCTACTCCCTTACGCACGGAAAAGCTCAGGCCGTGTGCCTGCCCTGCACCGTGATAGGGATCCTGTCCGATGATGACGCACTTCACGTCCTCGTAGGAGGTGTATTTGAGCGCGTTGAATATGTCGTACATTCCGGGATATATCCGCTGTGTCCTGTATTCGTTTATAAGATCCTGCCGAAGCTTTAGGTAGTAATCCTTTTCAAATTCTCCCTTCAGCAGCTGATCCCAGTCGTTGTTGAAGCTTACCATATTTCCTCCCGTGTATACAAAACAGGGACGACCTCAGCCGCCCCTCTATTTTATTAGTTGAAAACCGTATCCTCGTAATACTTGAACTTCACAAGGGTATTACGCCTGTATGTAAGGGAGCCCTGCTGATTGAAGGGCACCTTTTCGTACGCCTCCGCCGAGCACTCTATCTTTAGCTTATGTCCCTTTCTCGTAACGAATACAAGCTCGTAATACTCGTCCACAAGCCTTATCTGCCCCGTACTCTCTATGACTCTCAGACGATCGTCGCTCTTCCTTATGAGAGTTGCCATTTCCACGATAGGCTCTGAGGTTCGCTTCTGAACGGGCTCCTCCTGAACGTTCGCCCTGCGGTCAGAGGGGGTCATCCTTGCAGGCGCGGCGCTTGCCCGTGCCTCGTATTCCCCTCCGTCGTCGTGCCTCTCTTCAAGGAACAGCGAGAGGAGCCGTCTGAACGGACTTCTGCCGCTGAAGAGCAGCATTATGAGTATGAGGATTACAACTATCGCCGCCAATAAAATCAGCAGATTTCTGAGCTGTTCTGTCATGGTCTTACAGGCGCCTCAGCGCCTCTCCTTTCTATCAGTTTATTCCCTGAGGATTCAGCTTTGTAAAATTCCAGCTGTCCGCGCACATCTCGTCTATATCCGACTTTGCGACCCAGCCGAATATCTCCTTTGCCTTTGAGGCATCGGCGTAGGTGGAGTCTATATCTCCTGCGCGGCGAGGTGCCATGCGCTTGGGTATGGGCTTGCCGCAGGCCTTTTCGTAGGCCGCTACTACCTCGAGAACGCTGGAGCCCCTTCCCGTACCGAGATTTACCGCCTCGAAGCCCTTATGCTTCATGGCGTAGTCTATTGCGCAGACGTGTCCCTCTGCAAGGTCCACAACGTGGATATAATCTCTTACGCCCGTTCCGTCGGGTGTATCATAATCGTTTCCGAATACGCTGAGCTGCTCCAGCTTGCCGATCGCCACCTGTGCAATGTAGGGCACAAGGTTGTTGGGTATGCCGTTGGGATCTTCGCCGAGGAGTCCGCTCTTGTGGGCTCCTATGGGATTGAAGTACCTAAGTGCAACGGCTGTGAACTCACTGTCGGCTACGCATACGTCGCGGAGCATCTGCTCTATCATTACCTTTGTGTAGCCGTAGGGGTTGGTTGCCGAGGTGGGCATATCCTCCACATAGGGAGCCTTGTTGTCAACTCCGTATACAGTTGCAGAGGAGGAGAACACTATCCTCTTGCAGCCAAATTCCTCCATAACGCGGAGAAGTATCAGTGTGCCGTAAAGGTTGTTGGTGTAGTACTCTATGGGCTTCTTTACGGACTCGCCCACTGCCTTGAAGCCTGCGAAGTGTACGACGGCGTCGATGTCGTTCTCTTTGAATATGGCTGCTACTGCGGCGTAGTCGCACATATCCGCATTGTAGAACTTCACCTTTTTGCCGCTTATCTTCTCTATCCTGTCCACAGCAGCCTCCTTGGAGTTGCTGAGGTTGTCCATTATTATAATATCATAACCGTTGGCAAGGAGCTCAACGCAGGTGTGGCTGCCGATGAATCCGGTACCGCCCGTAACGAGTATTTTTCCCATTATTGTTTCCTCCTGAAAATATGTATGCGGAAGCCCTGTATTCCGGGGTTTTCCGCGCCCTGAACGGAGTTCAGGCCTATAGCTGCCTGACAGCGGTTATAGGGGGTCACTTTATATTATAATATATTTTTTCGTACTTTGCAAGTTTTATTTGCAAAAATTCACAAATATGTTAAAATCAGGACGTTAAAAAGCGCCAAAAACAGACGTTTTCACTTGCAATTCAGCATTATTTATGCTATAATCTGAAAAAAAGAACTACGGAGAGATGAAAATGCAGAAAATTCTCGGTTATATGCGCAAGGCCATTCAGGAGTACGGGCTAATAAACGACGGAGACAGGATACTCGTGGGAGTATCGGGAGGCAAGGACAGTCTTGTGCTCCTCCAGGGGCTCATACTTCTCAGGCGCTTTATCGGTATAGATTACGAGGTGGTGGGTGTCACCCTCGATATGGGCTTCAGGGACAGCAGACCCGACTTCTCGGCGGTGGCGGAGCTCTGCGAAGGGCAGGGCGTGGAGTACCACGTTATACCTACTCAGATAGGCGAGATAGTTTTCGACGTGAGAAAGGAGCCCAGCCCGTGCAGTCTCTGCGCACGCATGAGGAGGGGCGCTCTCCATAACGCCGCCAACGACCTTGGCTGCAACAAGGTGGCTCTCGGGCACAACTACGACGACGCGGTGGAGACCTTTGTGATGAATCTCTTTACCGAGGGGCGTATAGGCTGCTTTTCACCCAGCACCTACCTGACCAATAAAAAGGTCACGGTTATACGTCCTTTGGTATTTGCTCCCGAGAAGGAAATACGCAGGGCTGCAAGGAAAAACGAGCTCCCCATTGTGAAGTCTGTCTGCCCTGCCGACGGCCATACCAACAGGCAGAAGACCAAGGACTTCCTTGCGGACATGGAGCGAAAGGATCACGGCTTCAAGGACAGGCTCTTCGGAGCTATGAAACGCGCCGGTATAGACGGCTGGGGCGGGATAAACCGGACTCCGCCCGCAAATAAGGACTAAAAAAAGGCTCTCCTTTAGGAGAGCCTTTGATTATTCAGTATGAATTACGACTAATTAATTAGTCTTCCTTCTTTCTGAGAGCAAATGCTGTACCTACTGCGACAGCGAGACCAGCAACTGCTACGCCTGCGCCAACGTCACCAGTCTTGGGTGAATCACCCTTCTTGGTTGTTGTTGTTGCCTTCTTAGTTGTAGAAGTTGTTGTTACAGGCTTCTTGGTAGTTGTAGTTGTTGTACCGGAACCGCTTGTAGTTGTAGAAGTAGATGTGGAGGTGCTTGTAGATGTGGATGTGCTTGTAGATGTAGATGTAGAAGTTGAAGTAGATGTAGATGTTGTAGTAGCTGTTGTAGTAGTTGTTGTGCCGCCCTCGATCTCGATGTAGCCCTGCTCGATACCCTGTGTGAATACCCAGGCCTGCATGAGCTGACCCTCGTTATCCTGCTGACGGTTTGTGAAAAGGTCCTTAGCGTTCTCTGTAGATCTGTACTCGATCTCTACAGGATACTTGTCACCAGCCTTAGCGTCAGAAGGAAGTGTAAGCTCAAATGACCAGAGAACACCGTCAAGACCGTAGTTATCAGAACCGTCGGTTGTAAGGAAGAAACCGTGTGTTCCGTTAGCTGTCTGATCCTGTCCGAGCTCCTCACCTGCGTCGCCCTTCTTTGCGAATCTGCCTGTGGAAGTCTTCTTGATTGTGAGTCTCTCATCATATGTGATGTGGAAACCTGTAGGAGCATACTTGCCCTCAGCGCCGCTAACCTTGAGCTCGATCTTCTGTGTGGGGTTAGCCTTAGCCTCAGCCTCTGTAAGAGTGATCTGGCTCAGTGAGATAGTGGGCTTTGTTGCTGCCTTTGAAGGATCAAGGCCCTTTAAATCGTAAGCATCAGCGTTCTTTGCAGGACCTGCAGCAAGTGCTGATACAGCAGTTGCTGAAAGAGCTACAGCTGAAACTGCGAGTGCGCAAAAAGCACTCTTTAAAGCATTCTTCTTCATTGTTATTATTTCCTTTCAGATAGTTTTATATATATGTTATCTGCCGCCGCGGAATGGCGGCAGATAAAACATTCTGTGTTTCAGGTTCTTTTAGGGGCGAACCTCTTCCCAGATCTCCTTGTCGCTCTTGGAAGCGTAGTCCTCAGAGGATCTTCTTGCATAGTATGCAAGGATATCGGAAGCATCAACTGCGTTGATTACTCTCTCGCTCTTTGTAGCGAATCTTGAAACCTTCTCGCCGCTGAGCTGACAAACATCGCCAAGGAATGCTGCGAATGCATCGTACATATCCTCAGGTGAAGCTACCAGTGAGCTGCTTGAAAGCTGTACATCCTTAGGTGTCTGACCGTTGGACGAAAGCTCTGCATAGTAGTGGAGCGCCTGTGAAGCGTCAACTGCGTTTGCCTCGCTGTCGAGGCTTACGTCGCCCTTAACGCCGATGTAAGCTGTAACTACTACAGGCTCGCCGTCTGCGTCCTTAAGAGCTGTGCCGTTAGCGTAAACAGGGATCTGATACTCGAACTTCTCTGTGCCCTTCTTGTAGGTGTTGGAAGGTGTAGCAGAACCAAAGTTAACGTCAGCAGTGATGTCCTTTACAGTCTCGCCCTCGATAATATCGAGCTTGTCGTTCTTTACAACGTCCTCAACGTAAACTGTATGTTCGATAACCTCAGTGATTTGATCCTTATCGAACTCATCCTCTGTGTTAAGGTAGAATGCTGAAACAGACTTTACCTCAACATAAGACTTTACAACTGAAGTTGTAAGTGTGGGAAGTGTAGTTGTGGATGTAGATGTAGATGTTGATGTGGAGGTTGTGGTCGTATCAGTTGTTGTTGATGTAGTTGTATCTGTTGATGTAGTAGTTGTTGTTGTATCGGTGGATGTAGTTGTGGATGTTGTGGTAGATGTAGTTGTTGAAGTTGTCTCTGTTACGAGAACTCTCTCGATCTGGAGATCTACAGCGCCGTTTGCGAGCTTGTCGTCAAAGGTTACCTTAGCTGTGATCTTCTTGAAGGAGTCAACGAATACGTTGCCCTGCTCTTCAACCCATGCCTTAACCTCAGCCTGCTCTGCATCTGGAAGGTGACCTGAGAAGATACCCTGTCCGGGGCTGAGCTGATACATGATATCTGTTACAGAATCAACAGCTGCGCCGATCTGCTCAGCAGTGATCTTTACTCTGCCCTTTGTATCGATATCTGCAAGTGCCTTGGCATATGCATTTGATACGAAATCTGATGTAGCTATCTTTGTAGCTGTATCAGCGAGCTTGATATACTTGTCATAGCCCTTCTTAGCGAGCTTGCTGTTTGCTCTTGCAATAACCTCTGCTGCATTGTCAGCAGTATTAACTTCGCCCTTCTTGAATCTGTTGAGAACGTCCTGGAAGTACTTTTCAGCCTCAATAATCTTGTTGATTATCTTGTCAGCATTCTCATCGAACTCTGCCTTAGCCTCGGCAGCCTTGTCAGCAGGAACCTGCTTGTCGATCGCTGCATCGCCGATAGCCTTGAGCTGCTTTGCCTTAGCCTCAACGATAGCGGGGATCTCAGCGAGACCGTAGGTCTTTCCACTCTCGGTCTTGTACTCGAAGGTTACGGGAACCTCTGTACCAGCGTCGAGCTGTGAAGCCTTGATGGTGATCGTAAGATCTCCTGCAACCTTTACAGCTGAGAAGTCAACATAGTCAAGAGAAGGAGCGCCGTACTTCTTGCCGATGTCAGCAAGGAGACCTCCGAATGTGTTCTTATAGTTACCGTTGAAATCAGGCTGTGAAAGCTTAGCCTTGAGGATTATATCATGATTATCCTTGATCTCATATGTAGCGCCGTTGGGAACAACATATTTATCAAGTGCAGCCTTTAATGCGGGGCCGTATGACTTAGCCTTCTCAACAAGCTTGTTTACATAAGGTGTAAGATCGATAGAGCCTGACTTAGCGCCTGCCTCTGTAAGAGCAGCCGATACTGTGGAATTCCACTCTGAAACTGTCTTGTCCTTTTCGATCTTAAGAATTGATTCGATCGTGATGTCCTCTGCGCCTTCTGCCTGTACAATCTTAGCGGTCCCCTGAACAGCATCACTTGTTACAGCATTTGCATAGGTGAGACACTGTGTGAGAGCCAGCGGTAATGACGCTGCTACTGCAACAGCTCTTTTGAATAATGAATTCTTCATTGTTCTATACCTCTCTAACATGTTTATTCCCCTTTTGCTGAGGGCGTTGCCCCAATAAACAAGTCGCCCTTGCATTAGGCGTAATTTCGGGATGTCTGTCTGCGTCAGCATACACTTCACCCAGAAATTCATAACTACATTTTATCACACAAACACCAATAAGTCAAGCAGAACAGCGGATTTTTTTCAAAAATAATTGACGATTAATTTTCCGCTTTTTTGTGCTTATTTCACAATATGACGATTACTACTTCGTAATATTTTTGCGCAATTGAACTTTTAGTATTATTTTTGACGTTTTAGGGCTTTTTTATTACCCTTCCGAGACATTATACCACGCCTTTTTTAATATGTCAACCGGTAATTTTATGAAAAAAAGGCAGACCCGAAGGTCTGCCTTTTGATTTGTGATTATTTGCCGTATCTCTTTGAGCCGAGTACCTCGTCCCAAATGTCATGTGTGGATACGCCCTTATAGTCCTCGGAAGATACTCTTGCGTAGAATGCAAGGATATTTGATGCGTCAACAGCGTCAAGAACTCTGTCTGACTTCTTCTTCTTCCAGTTATCAGCGCTCCACTCGTTCTCGGTTACATCACCGAGGAATGCAGCAAGCTGATCCAGCTCTGAAGTAGGCGATGCTACCTGTAAGCCGGTTCCTGTATCCTGACACTTAACTGTATCAGGTGTGCCGTCTGTCGAGAGCAGTGCATAATAATGCAGTACTGTCGAAGCGTCAACTGCGTCTACGATGTTGCTGAGTGTTATATCACCCTTTACACCGATATATGCAGGTACTGTAAGAGGATTGCCGTCCTTGTCCGCAAGCTGGAGATCTCCGTAGTATACGGGTATATCGTACTTGAAGTCGGCTACTGTTACATTCTCAGCAACGTGTGTGCGTGAGTTGTAAGCAGATTCGGGTGTCTCACCCTTGAAGTTAACAGGATCCATTGTGATATCCTGTCTCTCAACTACCTTGCCGTCCTCATAAACATCGAAGAGGCGGAGCGATACGATCTGATTCTTTTCGAAGCCACCCTTCTGACCGGGCTCGCGGGTACCGTTATCATGGCTGAAGTAGTAACCCGGCTGCGTCTGGATCTCAGCGTATGTCTTTACATAGCCTACGAGTGTTGTTGTTGTGTAAGGATTGGGCTCGGTTGTTGTAGTTGTGCCTGTATTTGTTGTAGTGGTTGTTGTTCCGTCACCGCTTGTTGTTGTGGTTGTGGAACCGTCGCCGCTTGTTGTGGTAGTTGTTCCGTCACCGCTTGTTGTAGTGGTTGTGGAACCGCCGCCGCTTGTTGTGGTAGTTGTTCCGTCACCGCTTGTTGTAGTGGTTGTGGAACCGTCACCGCTTGTAGTGGTTGTTGTTCCGTCACCGCTTGTTGTAGTGGTTGTGGAACCGTCACCGCTTGTAGTAGTTGTTGTTCCGTCACCGCTTGTTGTTGTGGTTGTGGAACCGTCACCGCTTGTAGTAGTTGTTGTTCCGTCACCGCTTGTTGTAGTGGTTGTGGAACCGTCACCGCTTGTTGTGGTTGTTGTTCCGTCGCCGCTTGTTGTTGTGGTTGTGGAACCGTCACCGCTTGTGGTTGTGGTGGTAATACCTGAAATGGTTGTCGTTGTAATAAACGGACCGGGAACGTGCCTTACTATGATAGCACCGTCAAGACCGATTATCTGATCGCTGATATCAAGACCGTCTGTTGAGAAGGCCATAAGAGCTTCCTGAATGAATTCTACAGGATATACTCCAGCAGGACAATCTTCAGGTATTGTGAAGTTGAGGTATGCAACTACCGAGCCGTTGGCAGCAACTGTTCCCTCGCCCTTTGCGTCTGCAAATGCAAACTTCTTGACTGTGTTGTTGGCTATGAGTTCATCGCCGTAAGCGTCGCCGCTTGTAGCGTCAACAAAGGTAATGCCGTTGGCATTGATAATGTTGAACTGACCGCCTGCAACAGGAAGCTTGGAGCCTCTTGCGTCATTTACATAGATCTTGAGAGCAACCTTGTCGCCGGGATTGACTGTTACTGTATCGATCTGCCAGATGATAGCACCGGCAGGAGCTGTTACAGTTGTAGTTGTACCTGTTTCGCCGTTACCGCTTGTGGTTGTGGTTGTAGAACCGTCACCGCTTGTGGTTGTGGTTGTAGAACCGTCACCGCTTGTGGTTGTGGTTGTGGAACCGTCCCCGCTTGTTGTGGTTATTGTTCCGTCGCCGCTTGTTGTAGTGGTTGTGGAACCGTCACCGCTTGTTGTGGTTGTTGTTCCATCGCCGCTTGTTGTAGTGGTTGTGGAACCGTCACCGCTTGTTGTGGTTGTTGTTCCGTCGCCGCTTGTTGTTGTGGTTGTGGAACCGTCACCGCTTGTTGTGGTTGTTGTTCCGTCGCCGCTTGTTGTTGTAGTTGTGGAATCGTCACCGCTTGTTGTGGTTGTTGTTCCTGTGATAGTTGTGCTTGTTGTTGTAACATTGCCAACATTGATGCTTCCGTTTACGAATACTACCTTGTCGGTGATGTCCTTACCTGTAGCATCGCTTACGAACTGCTTGGACCACTCTATGGGATAAATTCCGTCAGGACAATTCTCGGGAACCATAAATGTGAGTGTTATGATCTCCGCGCCATCCTTTGCAGTCTTGCCTGCGCCGGAATCCTGAGCGAATGCAAACTTCTTACCGTTGTCGATAAGCTCTGCGCCATAAGGTGAACCTGTTGCTGACTGATATGTTACAGCGTCGGGATTTGTGATCTCAAACTGTGCACCTGCAACGGGAAGAGCTGAATCGCCTTCAACCTTTACAGTAAGTGTTACAGTCTTGCCGCGCTCGCCTGCTACGTCGGGAATAACCCACTTAGCCTCGCCGTTTACGGGATCAACCTTGCCGACCTTGATGCTGCCGTTTACGAATGTAACCTTAGCGGTGATGTCATCGCCGGCAGTATCGCTTACAAACTGATTAGCCCACTCAACGGCATATACGCCCTCTGCACAGTTCTCGGGGATCTGATATGTGAGTACCATAATCTCTGAGCCGTCCTTTGCAGTCTTGCCTGCGCCGGATTCCTGAGCAAATGCGAATTTCTGACCGTTGTCAATAAGGTCTGCACCGTAAGGTGAACCTGTTGCGGACTTATAGATTACATCATTGGGGTTCTTGATCACGAACTGAGCACCTGCTACGGGAAGAGCTGAATCGCCCTTTACCTTAACAGCAAGTGTAACAGTCTCGCCGGGCTTGCCCTCTACTTCGGGGATAACCCACTCTGCCTCACCCTGAACGGGATCGGGATTGCCGACTGTGATCGAGCCGTCGATTACGAGAACGTTTTCAGAAATGTCAACGCCCTCTGTATCGCTTACAAATACATTGGACCATCTTACAGGATACTTTCCTGCAGGACAGTCAGCGGGTACAGTGTAAGTAAGTGTGAATACCTTAACGCCGTCCGCTGCCGAAACGCCTGTGCCCTTCTCGTGACCGAAAGCAAATGACTGCTTGTTGTCGTTTGCGATGATCTCGGGACCGTAGCCTGACTTTTCGGATATGCTCTTGTAGGTTATAGGTGAATCCACCTTTACGAGGAACTGTGCGCCTGCAACCTTAACGCCGACGTTGGCGGAGTCCTCAACTACTGCGTTGAGTGCTACCGTTTCACCGGGCTCAGCTTTTACGTTGTCGAGCACCCAGCTGATCTTACCGCTAACAGGATTATCCTTCTTAACGGTGATGGATCCGTCTGTGAATTTAACGTTTGAAGTGATCTCTTTACCGTCTGTGTCGCTTACGAAGCCCTCTGACCACTTAACGGCATACTTGCCCTCCTTGCAGTCTGAAGGAACTGTGTAAGTTACAGAAACGACTGTTGCCTGATCAGCGGCAACGATCCCTGCGCCTGTTTTGCTTGCAAAAGCAAACGCCTGGATATTATCGTTAGCAATGATCTCGGAAGCGTACGCGCCGCCCTCCTTGACCGTTTTGTATTTTACAGGTGAATCAGCCTTTATAAGGAACTGCGCACCTGCAACAGCAAGCGCTGAATTGTTGGAATTGTTTACCTTAGCGTTAACAGTAACTGTTTCGCCGGGAGCAGCTGTAACGTTGTCGAGCACCCATTCGATCTGACCCGCTGATGCCTTGCTGTTTACAACAATAGCACCGGGAGTGAATGTGATACCGTCTGTTATCTCGCCGCCGTCAGTATCGCTTGCGAAGGTGCCGTCCCATGTTACGGCGTATGTGCCGTCTGCACAGTCGGCGGGTACTGTATAATTGAGAGTCAGAACGACTGAATCGTCCTTGGCTACTCTTTCGATACCCTTTTCGTCACCGAAAGCGAACTTCTGAGTTTTATCATTTATTACGATTTCAGAACCATAAGCGTTACCGCCTGTTGCTGAAGAATAAGCAATAGGTGATGCCGCTTTAATATTGAACTGGGCGCCTGCAACCGCAAGTTTTGAACCCTTGACTACCACCGGTAATGATACCGTCTGGCCGGGAGCTGCAGTTACTGTGGGAATCAGCCATTCAACTGTTCCGTTAGCAGCGGTTTTGTTAGCAGAAACATCCAGTACTTCGCCCATACTAACGTTAGGCTGCGAAGCAGATAGACTGCCCGCAGCACTAACTGACGAAGCAAATGCACCTGTCATGAGCGATAAGCTCATGACAACGGATGTAACTGCAGAAAGCAGTTTCTTCATCAGTGCATTTCCTTTCCGAGCATACGCTCTATTTTGTTAGTAAGTCCTTATTTCTCTATGGGAAGAGTTACAAGGTCGACGATAGACTTGATGATTGCTTCAGAATCCTCAGCAGTGAGCTTAACGCCTGAAACTGCTACTGCCTCTGCCTTTGTGCTCTGAGGAGCATATACGTCTGCATTTACCTTGCCCTGATCTGTGAGCTTGAAGTTTGAAGGATCGTTGAGGAATCTGTTGAGTACTACAACGTCAGCAACGTTAACCTTGCCGTCGCAGTTAGCATCGCCCCATACAGGAGTGTACTTGTCGCCAACGGGAGTTGTGCCTGTTGTTGTAGTTGTTGTAGGCTGAACATCTGTAACTGTAGTTGTTGTTGTAACTTCCTTAGTGGTTGTTGTTGTTGCCTCAGTTACAGTTGTAGTTGTTGTCTCTACATCACCAACGATGATGTTCATTGCATCAAAGTCAGTTGTGTAGTTGAAGTTTGTGTTGTCCTTGAAGATCTTAACCTTGTCGCCGAAGCCGATTGTGTAAGTGCCGTCAGGACAATTCTCGGGAACTGTGATTGCGATTACGAATACTGTTGCGCCAGCCTCGGGAACTACGCCCTCGCCCTGACCGTCGATCGTATAGAAGTTAGCAGCCTTTGTGGGCTCGTTTGTCTGTACGTCGTGATCGTTGAATGCAGGTGAAGAAGTACCGATCTGCTTCAGTGTGAGTGCTGAAGGAATATCGAATACAACGTCAAGAGCTGTGATCGGGTTGTTGTGTGCATCGATTGCAACCTTAACCTTAACTGTTGAGCCCTTTTCAGCTGTTACGTCGTCGCCGAAGTCGAAGCTGATCTGGCCCTGCTCCTGCTTAACAGTTGTAGTTGTTGTGGGCTGAGGATCGTTCTTGGTTGTGGTTGTTGTAACGTTACCGCTGTCGCCAACGATGATGTTCATTGCATCAAAGTCAGTTGTGTAGTTGAAGTTTGTGTTGTCCTTGAAGATCTTGCACTTGTCGCCGAAGCCGATTGTGTAAGTGCCGTCAGGACAATTCTCGGGAACTGTGATTGCGATTACGAATACTGTTGCGCCAGCCTCGGGAACTACGCCCTCGCCCTGACCGTCGATTGTATAGAAGTTAGCAGCCTTTGTAGGCTCGTTTGTCTGTACGTCGTGATCGTTGAATGCAGGTGAAGAAGTACCGATCTGCTTCAGTGTAAGAGCTGAAGGAATATCGAATACAACGTCAAGAGCTGTGATCGGGTTGTTGTGTGCATCGATTGCAACCTTAACCTTAACTGTGTCGCCCTTTGCAGCCTTTACATCCTCGCCGAAGTTGAAGCTGATCTGGCCGTCACCCTGCTTAACAGTTGTTGTTGTACCTACAACGTCGTTCTTTGTGGTTGTTGTGGTATCGTTACCGCCGTTGCCAACCTTGATGGTTGCAGCTGTGAACTCTGTTTTGTAGTTCCAGCTTGTGTTGTCCTTGAAGATCTTGCACTTGTCGGTGAAACCGATCGTGTAGTTGCCGTCGGGACAATTCTCGGGAACTGTGATTGCGATTACGAATACTGTTGCGCCAGCCTCGGGAACTACGCCCTCACCCTGGCCGTCGATGGTGTAGAAGTTAGCAGCCTTTGTGGGCTCGTTTGTCTGTACGTCGTGATCGCTGAATGCAGGTGAAGATGTACCGATCTGCTTCAGTGTGAGTGCTGAAGGAATATCGAATACAACGTCAAGAGCTGTGATCGGGTTGTTATGTGCGTCTATAGCAACCTTAACCTTGACTGTATCACCCTTTGCAGCTTCATATGTGCCGCCGAAGTCGAAGCTTACGTCAGCATTGCCTGTATTGGACTTTGTTGTGGTTGTTATAACATCCTGCTTTGTTGTAGTAGTTGTTGTAACATCCTTTGTGGTTGTTGTGCCTTCGCCGCCCTCAACAACGATCTGCATTGTCTTGAGCTCGAGAGTGCCGTCCTTGGAAACGTATCTGCTTCCTGTCTCAACCATGCAGGAAGGATTGTCGTACTGACCTGTGGAGTCGGTATTGTAGTCACAGTACTTGATATTGTAAGTACCGGGAGCAATAGAAGAAGGAACAGTTACGTCGAATACGAAGAACGGGAAGTCTGTGGACTTGTTACCTGCCCACTTGTATTCCTTACCGCCGTTTGTCCATGAAACGCCGATATAGTAGTTATCTGTGCCTGCAGCTGTCTGTGAAGAATCGCAAGCGCCCTGGAATGAACCGTATGTAGAATATGTCTCCATCATATCATCATAGAAGCTTGCGAAGTTGGGAGCATACTTTGTCTTTACCGAATCGCCGCCGAGTGTGAAGGTCTTGTTCTCAGAGAAGAAAGCCTCCTTGGGCTGATAAAGCTTGAAAGAAATGTCCTTGGAATCAACAGTGAGCTGAACAGAGATAGCCTCTGAATCGTTAGTACCTTCATCATAGTATACTGCGCAGGGGATCTTAACGTCGCCCTTAGCAAGCATATCCTTTGTGATGGTTACCTTATCGCCCATACTATCAAATTCAGAGCCTGCGCCATCATAAGTCTTGACAGCAAAAGACTTCTTAGCGTCGGCAGCACCTACAGCAGCAGGAGCTACTACGCTTAACATCGATGCAGCCATACACAAGGAAGTGACTGCAGAAATAAACTTTTTCATTTGTAATAATTCCTTTCTTTAGGTTTTTACGCCCATTGATAAAACATAAATTGGGTTTGTATTCCTTTGTAAGGGGGACAAATCAGATAATCACGGATTAAAGCTCGGAAATGCTACCAAGCAGATATTTCTGGATCTGGCTTGCATCGGCTGAAGTAATACCGTTGCCGCCTTTTCCGCCGTTATCGCTAACTACATCGCCATTAGCCTGACCCTGTGAAGTGATGTGATGTGAGTCAGAACCCTTAATGCCATACTTGTTCGGGTTGGAGATGCTCTGCATGATAAGAACAGCATCCGCCATATCGACTGAGTCATCACAGTTTGCGTCGCCGCGCATTGTAACAACGGGAGTCTGCTTTGTAGTTGTTGTGGTTGCAACAGCGCCGATTGTAACGCTTCCGTCATTCTTTGTTACGGAATACTGTACGGGCTTACCGTCTTTTTCATATCCGCATCCGATGCCACTGTTTGAAGTGCCCGAACCGGAATATGTCTCACGGTTGATAGGAACGATCTTGAGGTCTGCTACTGAACCATCCTTAGCGCCGCTTGCAGCTTTACCAGAGATAGTACAGAACACACCGTCGCCCTTGAGCCAGTATGAAGCGTCATCTGCTGCTGTTGTCCAAATCAAGCTTACATAGCCCTCTTTGCTGTTGATATAGCTTTCAAAAGGCTTGCTGAGTGATGCTGATGCGTCACCAGACTGTGAAATGCCTGTTATGAGAGCTCCTGCGTCAACAGAATCGATTGTGATGAGGCTGCTGTCATAAGTTACAGCAAAATCGAGTGCCTGGATGCCGGAAGATGGAATATCAGCCAGAGATACGTCCACTGAGAATGCCTCACCTGCCTTTACATTTGCTTTGCCAACGGATATCTGCACTGTTTCGCCGGCTGCAAAAACGGGTGCAAGTGAGCAGACTGAAAGTGAAAGCATCGTAGCAGCGATAGCTCCGACGACTACCTTTTTTGTCTTCATTATTTTTTCCTCCTTCTTCAATAATGTTATATAACAAAGGAACGGGCTGCCCCTTTGATTATATCTTGTCTTAACGCAGCGGATCTACCTCTCCGCCTTAACTGCAAAGCCACATCGGCCTTTACGGTCGGAAGCGTGCGTAAGCGGTGGGCAAAACTGCCGCTGCTCAGTCATACAGACGAGGCTTAAGCTGTCCGAGCTGCGGTTTTCGGCGGATTTCTTCTGATAATCCGGCGTTTGTCCACGCCGCCCTGAAGCTTCCCCTCATGCCGTCAGCCTGCGACTGAAAACTCGCTCTGCACGCAGTGGTTTTTGACGTCAGACGCATCACACTGCCGTGATGAGATACTTAATCCCAAATCTATATTTATTCATGATTTCATTATATATCAGGTCTAAAAAAAAGTAAATAGGTTCATATTGTTTTTGGTATTTTACATAAACAGCAAAAGTGATTTTTGAACGCTTTGCACAATGAGGATTTTTCTCAAAATCCTCTCTTAAAAAGCGTTTTTGAACCAAAAATTAATAAATTAGATCATTTGTCGAGTTTCCGGAATTCCTGCGGTATCTGCTCGTCTATTATGTTGTTTATAACGTCCCATCCGAAGCTCGTATAAGTGCCCTGCGGTATCGCATACGGGAGCCCGTGAGCAGCCGCAAGCTCGGGGCTATACTTGCTGTAGGGATAGACCTTCATATTGGAAAAATCGTACTCATAGTGCACGATGGTCGGTATGCAGCCCACGTTCTCGAGGCGGAGCTGACCGGTGCTTCCGTCGATGACTATGTCGAAATCGGGGAGCTCTCCCACAACGTTGAAATTATCTGTCTGGGCGCATATGAAATTGCCCATGCAGTAGTACACAAAGCCCTTTGTACCGTCGTCCCGCTCTATCCATTCCATAGTCTCTGCGGTATGGGTGTGACAGCCGAGTATCACATCCGCTCCCCAGTTGACCATCTTGTTGGCGAGCTCGATCCTGTCCTCTGTAACGACGGTGGTGTCGTCCTCGCCCCAGTGAACGGACACGATGACGGCGTCCGCCAACTGCCTTGCTTCCTTTATCTGACGCTCGATAATGTCCTCCTCCTCGTTCATTACCACGCGGAGAGGCGAATCATCAAGCAGGCATTCGTTGCCGTTGATATGATGCGCATACGCAAGGAATGCGATCTTTACGCCGTTAACCTCACGGGTGCGTATACGGTTGGCGTCCTCGTCGTTTAGATAGGCTCCGAGGACCGTCAGGTCGTTTTCCGCCGCTTTTTTGTTCCAGAAGTTTATTGACTCCTCAAGGCCCTGAGTACCCATATCGAGCAGGTGGTTGTTGGCCATGGTGAAGACGTCGAAACCGCAGTCTATAACTGCGTCGGCCACCTCCGGAGGCGAATTGAATATAAGCTGTCCTCCGTCGGCTCCCCTTATGGGGTTGCTTTCGGAGATTATGGTTTCCTGATTCAATATTGCAAGGTCTGCGCTCTCGATGAGGTATTTCACCTCGGAGTACATGGGCTTGAAATCGTAGCCCGAGCCCCCTGCAAGCATTTCTGCGTTCTTGTATACGGAATAGTGGATAAGATTATCTCCCGCGGCGACCACATGAACTGTCCTGTCGGGCTGAGGCTCCGTGAGCTCCTCTGTAGTCTCCTCGGGCACAGTGCTTTCCACTTCTCCCGCCGACGATCCGAAGCTTGCCTTTCCGACGGTATGATCCGTGTCGGAATGCGCACAGGCGCCGAAGGCGAGCATGGCTGTCATTACCGCGAAAGCGCCGAAAGCGCGTCCTTTTCTTAACTTCATTGCACTTCTCCTTTGTGAAAGGGCATAGTTCCCCTGAATATGCTCTTCCCTCGTTTACATTATATCACATTATTTTTCGTTTGGCAATTACTAATTGTATCAAACTTAAAATAATTTACAATGTGTTTTAATCCTTGTCAAATTAATTTTTGACCGCAAACCGCGGTTTTAAGGCAATTTTCGCACATCAACTTTATTTTTGTCCATTTTTTGTTCATTCATACAAAGTTTTATGGATTTTATTGTGCACAGCGACGAAAAACCTGCTTTCTTGTCCGCCTTGTATACCTTGCATACATTGTAATTACTGCGGGTTAATTTCACGGCTTCGCTGGAGAGCGATGAACTCCTCCGCCAAAGCCTCCGCCTCGGCATAGGAGGAGAGCTGATAGCAGCGCCCTCTGAACTTCGCCGAGCCGTAATAACCGTTCATGTACCATGCGGCGTGCTTCCGCGCCTCATGCATGGCGAGCTCCTCGCATTTTTCGCTGAGCTCCAGTATCAGGCGGATATGCTCCAGCATGACCTGCATTTTCGTTTCAAGAGAAGGCGGCTCGTAATCCCCGCCGCGGAGCTTCGCCTCTGTCTCGCGGAAAATAAAAGGATTTCCGTAGCTTCCACGCCCTATCATCACAAGGTCGCAGCCCGTCTCCTCGTACATCTTCACGCAATCCGCAGCGCTGCACACGTCGCCGTTGCCGATGACGGGCACCGATACCGCTTCTTTAACGGCCTTTATTATACTGCTGTCGGATTCGCCGCTGTAGAACATATCCCGCGTCCGCCCATGAACTGTGATGGCCGCAGCTCCGGCTGCTTCAAGAGCCCTTGCCAGTTCCGGAGCATTGGTGCTGTCATGGCTCCAGCCGCTGCGTATCTTCACGGTGACGGGAGTCTTCCCCGCCGCCCTGACTGCGGATTCCGTGATGTCCGCCGCCAGCTTTATGTCCTTCATCAGCGCCGAGCCCGCGCCGGTTCCGACTACCTTCGGCACGGGACAGCCCATATTTATGTCGATTATGTCGGGACGGTAATCAAGAACTATCTTAACAGCCTCCGCCATGAAGTCGGGCTCGCTGCCGAAAAGCTGCACCGCCATGGGGCGCTCCTCGTCTGTGACCGTGCACAGCTCCGCGGTCTTGCGGTCGCTGTAGCATATGCCCTTTGCGGACACCATTTCGCTGACCACGTATGCCGCACCGTACCTCTTGCACATGAGCCTGTAGGCTCTGTCGGCCACTCCCGCCATGGGAGCAAGAGCGGCTGTACGCAGTATCGCCGTATTACCTATATTAATTGTATCACTCATCCGCGCTCTCCGCAGCAGGCTCCTTTTCCTTGCGGAAAACAAACAGCTTGCTGATGACATAGTTCAGTATGAGCACCACCACGTTTGCAAGTATCTTCATCACCCAGTAGTTTACGCCTATCATGCCGAAGCCGACGTGCATCATGATCCATTCCACGGCAAGGGTGAAAACTCTTCCGCCGTAGAACCTTCCGCCCTCGACCACGATGTTTTTAAGTCCCTTTGCGTTGGACTCGAATACCCAGAGCTTATTGGTGATATACGCAAAGGTCACCGCGCACACCCACGAAAATACAGTGCTTATGTCGCTTACGGCCTTATCCCCGTATCCGCCGGCGTTCTCGAGGACGAACTTGGCAAGTCCCGCAGCGGCAAAGCTCACGACGGTGGTCAGGACTCCGAAAACGAGATAGAGCCATTTTTCTTCGTATTTGTAATATATTTTCTGAAGCGGCTTCGGAAGTATCGAAACGCACCACTTGATAAATTTTTCCATTTTACGGTATCCTTTCATAGTGCTCTGTTATTTGGCACACATTTATTATAATAGCAGTTTACGAGGGAAAATGCAAGCTATTTCATGTGATTTTTACAGGAATATGATTTTTTCCGTACAGCGGCGGCGGAAGTCCGGTCGGACGATAGTAATTTTATATACCCCGAGAATACCTATGCGGCGCTTATTACGGCGCGTATATCTCTTTGTGCACATCGCACTAATTAAACAGTGCGATTTTGTAATATCACACTATTGTAAAATCAGAAAAAGTGTGCTATAATACATTTTAGAGAAAGTTCCACAAAGTTCCACGAAGAACTTTCCGATAAATAATCAAAGCTCTGTTTTCATTTCGCAGTAACCGCTGCGGAAGATTAAAAGGCTCCCCTTTCGGGGAGCTTTTTCAATTTCACAGAAGCTTTCAGGTTGCCTTTCGTTATTTTATACAAGTGCGATGCGGGAATTTCATACCCTATTGTTATTGAAAAAATATATGTCTTTATGGTATAATAGGCATAAATCAATACAGACCCGCCGAACGGAGGTATTTTTATGAACAAGGAAACCAAAAAGCCAAGAAAAAAGAAAAAAGGCAGCAGCAACAGCACAGTTGAGATAAACATCGATCCGCAGAAGCTCCTCAAAAGCAATCCCGTACTCATTCTTATCCTTGTGATCGCCGCACTGGCAGTGGGCTTCATCGCCGCAAGGTACTTCTACAAGCCCGAAAATCCGTTTTCTCCCGTGACTGAGGAGGCTACGGTGGACTCCATAACCCTGGAGGAAATAATAACTCCCGCAAGCGATCTTGTCACCATGAAGTACACCTATACCGACGTAAGCGTTTACGAAAACAGCAAAAAGGCCTTCGGCGTAAAGATACCCCTTACCACCGATAAGGTCATCTTCTCCTACAGCGGTATCGTCAGCGGCGGTATCGACCTTTCGCAGATACAGTACAACATCGACAACGAGGCCAAGACCATCGAGATAACCCTCCCCGAGCCCAAATTCATGTCCCATGAAATGGACGAATCCAGCTTCAAATTCTACGACGCCAAGAATTCCATTTTCACTCAGACAAAGCTGGAGGACTACACAACCCTCATGGGCAAGCTCAAGAAGGAAAAGGAAGCTCAGCTCAGAAGCGAAAAGGAGTTCCTGCCCTCCGTCACAGAAAACGCCCGGAAGGTCCTGGACGAGCTGCTCAGTATCGCAGACGCCACCAAGGATTATCAGATCATATACAAGTAAAAAAGGCTCCCTGCGGGGAGCTTTTTTGTCGGATATGCTGTTTTGAGGCGTGGCAGAGACTGTTCAATTGTTCATTCTGCCGATATTTAAAGTGAAACTTTAAATAGTTATTGACAGGCTTTAATCTCCGTGCTATAATACAGGTGTCAGCTGATAAAAAACTTTAAAAACTTAAAGTAAAACTTTAAAAAGGAGATGCTGTTATGAACAAAATGATTTCCGAAAAGCTTAAAAAGCGAACCTTTATCGACACGATTCTGAGCTGTTTCTTCTGCTTTGCCGCACTTGTGTTTGCTGTATGGCAGCTTATAGTATTTATCGGCAACACGCATATAAAAGCGTACCTTACCAACAGTCTTTGCTCCTTTGTGATCTTCACAGAGCTGGGACTTCTTGCGCTGATACTCCTTGAAATACGCAAAACAGGCAAGCCTTTTTCAAAGAAGATAATAGCAAAGCTGCGCATTATGGCAGTTATCCTGTTTGCAGGCGGACTTATCCCCTCCACTACGACAACACCGATCTCAGACAGGGAATTCGGAGTGATCGTATGTTTTGATATGCGAAACTTTCTTATAATCGGTATAGGAGTAATAATCGGCATATTATCCGAGGTTTTCGTCTACGGTCTAAGTCTTCAGGAAGACAACGACCTTATAGCGTAAAGGCGGTGCGGCATGGCTATAATAATCAGACTTGACAGGATAATGGCTGACCGAAAAATGTCCCTGAACGAGCTCGCTGAAAAGATAGGCATGACCAACGTCAACCTTTCCAACCTGAAAACCGGCAAGATGAAGGGCATACGCTTCGAGACCATGAACGCTATATGCGAGGCTCTCGACTGTCAGCCCGGTGATCTTTTTGAATATACCAAGGAATGAAAAAGCTCCCCTAACGGGGAGCTTTGAACTTATAAAAACTATTACGGGACGTCGAGGACGCCGTCCCCTACTAAGCACTAATCACTAATAACTAAAAAAGGCGTGACACAAGTCACGCCTTTTGATATTACTTATTGAGATTTGCCTCAATCATGTCGAGCTCATCATAGAGTGCCTGTGGGATATTACCGCCCTTAGCCTTGATGTCCTCGTCATAGTATCTTCTCATCTCGGCGATCTCCTTCTTCCACTCTTCCTTGTCAACAGTGAGAAGCATCTCGAGTGCGGAAGCAGGAACCTCGTCCTCGATACCCTTGAGGTTGATGTCCTCGGGCTTGGGAAGGTATCCGATAGGTGTCTCAACAGCATCGACCTCACCGTCAACTCTCTTGATGATCCAGTCAAGGACTCTCATGTTGTCGCCGAAGCCGGGCCAGAGGAAGTTGCCCTGATCGTCAGTTCTGAACCAGTTAACATTGAAGATCTTGGGAGCCTTGCTGCCAAGTCTTGCGCCCATTTCGAGCCAGTGTGCCCAGTAGTCGCCTACATTGTAGCCGATGAAGGGCTTCATAGCCATAGGATCGTGACGGAGCACGCCTACTGCGCCTGTTGCAGCAGCAGTTGTCTCGGAAGAAACAGCCGATCCGATGTATGTACCGTGTGTCCAGTCAAATGACTGATATACGAGAGGAGCTGTTGTAGCACGTCTGCCGCCGAAGATGATAGCGGAAACGGGCACGCCCTCGGGATTGTTGAACTCGGGAGAGATGCAGGGGCAGTTCTGAGCGGGTGCTGTAAATCTTGAGTTGGGGTGAGCAAGCTTCTTGCCCTCTGCAACCCAGGCCTCGCCGTCGCACTTGATACCTGTCCACTCTGTTGCATCCTTGGGCGGATTATCGTTGAGCTTCTCCCACCATACAGTGTTGTCGCTGTTGTCGAGAGCAACGTTTGTGAAGATAGCGCCGTTCTTTGTACAAGCAAGAGCATTGTAGTTGGACTTTGCGTTTGTTCCGGGAGCAACGCCGAAGAAGCCGTTCTCGGGGTTGATAGCGTAGAGTCTGCCGTCCTTGCCGGGCTTCATCCATGCAATATCATCGCCGACTGTGAATACCTCATAGCCGTCCTTCTTGTATCCCTCGGGCGGGATAAGCATTGCAAGGTTGGTCTTGCCGCAGGCTGACGGGAATGCAGCTGTGATATACTTTACTTCACCGTTGGGCTTCTTTACGCCGAGGATGAGCATATGCTCGGCCATCCATGCCTCGTTCTTGCCCTGGAAGGAAGCGATACGGAGTGCGAAGCACTTCTTGCCAAGGAGAACGTTTCCGCCGTATGCAGAGTTGATGGACCAGATCGCATTGTCCTCGGGGAACTGAACGATGTATCTCTTCTCGGGATCAACGTCAGCCTTCGAGTGGAGACCTCTTACAAAATCATCGGAGGTATCGCCAAGGTTCTCGAACGCCTGCCTGCCCATACGGGTCATGATGTTCATATTGAGAACAACGTATATGGAATCTGTTACCTCAACGCCTACCTTTGCAAGAGGAGAACCGATGGGTCCCATTGAATAAGGGATAACATACATCGTTCTGCCCTTCATAACGCCGTTGTACATAGGTGTAAGGAGAGCCTTCATCTCATCGGGAGCCATCCAGTTGTTTGTAGGACCTGCACCCTTCTTTTCCTTTGAGCAAATGAATGTTCTGTCCTCAACACGGGCAACGTCGTTAGGACGTGTTCTGTGGTAGAGGCAGTTAGGATACTTCTCGGGATTGAGCTTGTACATTTTGTCCCAGCTGTCATCGGGAAGAGAAGTAACTTCCTCGATAAGCGAGTCGAGCTGCTCCTTCGAGCCGTCGATCCAAACGACCTTATCAGGCTGGCAGAGAGCGATCATCTCGTCAACCCACTTCAATACGTTGGGGTTTTTTGTCAATGACATTGTATAATACCTCCTAAAAATTTATCATGAAATGTGCGGAAAAAAGCACCGCAGCACAGAGCGGCCGGCAAAAGCCGAACGTTCCTCTGATACTATTATATCTGTTTTTTGTCAATGTGTCAATAGCAGCAGACGGTATTTTTTAGGAATAGCAATATTACTGAAAATCATCATATTTATTGCTGTTTTTTCATCGTCCGCCGGCCTGTACGGCAATAATACGTGGGCGCGGTATATAAAAAAAGGAACTTCGTTATATATTTATCAATCATTTGCCGTTGTTCCGGGCTGATATTTGCTATTTTCTCAATAATGTGGTATAATATAGTTTAACGGCCTTGACGCCTGTATAACAAGCAGCTGAACCGCAGGGGGCGTTCCGAATTCCCCGGCGGCCGACATACACTGACAATCAAACCGAAAAGGAGCCTGCCATGAAACTTCTCGCCATAGACGGAAACAGCATACTCAACCGCGCATTCTACGGTATAAAGCTGCTTTCCAACAAAAAAGGACAGTTCACCAACGCCATATTCGGCTTTATGAATATCTATCTCCGCAATATCAGCGACGTAAAGCCCGACGCCGTGGCTGTGGCCTTCGACCTGCGTTCGCCTACCTTCCGTCACAAGGCTGTGGCAACTTATAAGGCAAACCGCAAGGGTATGCCACCCGAGCTGGCGGAGCAGCTTCCGAGAGTAAAGGAGCTCCTCGGCTATATGGGCGTTAAAGTCGTGGAGTGCGAGGGCTATGAGGCTGACGACGTGCTGGGCACTCTTTCAAAGCTCTGCTCAGACAGCGGCAATGAATGCTACGTGCTCACGGGAGACCGCGACAGCTTGCAGCTCATCGACGACAAGGTAACGGTAGTCCTTGCCACCAACAAGGAGAATATATACTATACTCCCGCGCGTTTTACCGAGGATTACGGCTTCGAGCCAATAAAGCTCATCGACCTGAAGGCCCTCATGGGCGACAGCTCCGATAATATCAGCGGAGTTGCGGGTATCGGTGAAAAGACCGCTTCTGCTCTTATCAAGGAGTACGGAAGCATCGAAAAACTTTACGAAAATTACGAGGATTCCACCCTCACCAAGGGCGTTAAGGCAAAGCTCGCCGCAGGCGCTGAAGCCGCAAAGGAGAGCAAATGGCTGGCGACTATCGTCCGCAACGCTCCCATAGATACGGACCTTGACAGCTACAAGCCGAAAGCTCCAGACAACGGCGCTATCGGACGTATGCTCAGTGAGCTGGAGATGTTCAAGCTCCTTGACAAGCTGGGTATCAGCGCGGCTGAAAGCACAAATTCCGCCCCCGAGGTCAAGGCTGAGGAAGTCCCTGTTATCGAGGCAAAGGTCGGCGGGCTCACCGGGGATATTATCGGAAAGCTCAGCGAGTGCGAGTACCTTTTCCGCGAGGATAAGCTCTCTGTACGGGACGGGGACAATGTTTACACAACTGACAGCGAAGATATTATAAAGACGTTTTTCGGCTCGGAATGCGCCAAGTCCACCGATGACGGCAAGGCGCACTACCGCTGGGCTATGGCTCACGGCGGCGAGTTGAAAAATCTGAAAAGCGACGCGGCGATATGCGGCTATCTGCTTAATACCTCCGCTTCGGACTACGCCGTGGACAAGCTCTGCGCCGAGTACGGCGTACATTTCTACAGTGAAAACGGCGACTTGGCGGAGCTCCTTTCCCTTAAAGGGCTCATTGCAAAGCTCCGCGACGAGATAGAAAAAGAGGGCATGACAGAGCTCCTTGAAACAGTGGAAATGCCGCTGACGGAAGTCCTTGCTTCAATGGAGGATACAGGCGTTCTCATCGACAAAAAGGGCGTTGAGGACTTCGGCGTGTACCTGTCGGAAATGATAGAGGAAACTCAGCAGATGATATACGACGAGGCAGGCCACGAGTTCAATATCTCCTCGCCGAAGCAGCTGGGCACCGTCCTTTTCGAGGAAATGGGACTGCCCGCAAAAAAGAAGACAAAGAGCGGCTACTCCACCAACGCAGAGGTGCTTGAGGAGCTCCGCAATTACGCTCCAATCGTGGACAATATACTGAAATACCGCCAATACACAAAGCTCAATTCCACCTATGTTGCGGGACTTCTTGACAAGATAGCTCCCGACGGACGTATCCACACATGGTTCAGGCAGACCGAGACCAGAACGGGACGTATAAGCTCCACAGAGCCCAATATGCAGAATATACCCGTCCGCACCGAGCTTGGCGCCCAGATGAGGAAGTTCTTCACCGCCGACGAGGGAAAAACTCTTATCGACGCCGACTACAGCCAGATAGAGCTGAGAGTTATGGCTCACCTCTGCGGCGACGAGAATATGACCGAGGCCTTCACATCGGGGGAGGATATCCACACCTCAACTGCGGCACAGGTATTCGATATGCCCATATTTATGGTGACTCCCGAGATGAGAAGCGCCGCAAAGGCGGTGAACTTCGGTATAATCTACGGTATCGGAGCATTCTCCCTTGCCAAGGACATCGGCACCTCCGTTGCCAAGGCAAAGAAGTACATCGCAGACTACCTTGCGAAATACCCCAAGGTAAACGAGTTCATGGAGACCACCGTGGACAACGCCTTCAAGGAGGGCTATGTCACCACAATGTTCGGCAGAAAGCGCCGTATCCCCGAGCTTTCATCGTCCAACAAGATGTTACAGGCGGCAGGCAAGCGCATAGCCATGAATACTCCCGTGCAGGGAACAGCCGCCGACCTTATAAAGATAGCCATGATAAACGTCTATAATCGCTTAAAGGCTGAAAAGCTGAACGCGAAGCTCATATTGCAGGTTCACGACGAGCTCATTATCGAGTCGGATATCTCCTGCGCGGAGAAGTGCGCGGAGCTTCTCAAGGAGGAAATGCAGGGCGTGTACGATATGAGAGTGCCCCTTGCTGTAGACGTTCACACAGGACACTCATGGTACGACGCTAAAGGCTAAGCCCTTAGCCGTTAGCTTGTAGGGGCGCACATTGTGCGCCCGAGAAATACATTGCTGATAACAACGGGCGAACACTGTTCGCCCCTACAAATCAAGCATAAAAAGGAAGAAAAATGAATATTTCTCAATTCTCAATTCTTGATTCTAAATTTGATTACGATAAATTGTCCGAACTGGATAAGCTCTGCGTAGGCGCGGACGGCTGGTCTGCGGATTCCTTCCGCGAAGAGGCACAGCGTCCCGAGAGCATTATCCTTGCCGCCTACGACGGGGACACCCTTGCAGGCATGATAGCAGGCTTCACCGCCGCCGATACGGGAGAGATACTCACTGTTTGTACCGCTCCGCAGTACCGCAGGCAGGGCGTCGCAAGAATGCTTATGGAGACCTTTTTATCATCTGTCCCCGATAGTGTCGAAAGCATAGCCCTTGAAGTGCGGCAGTCCAACACCGCCGCCATAGAGCTGTACAAAAGCTTCGGCTTTGAAAAGGCAGGGGTGCGGAAACGGTTCTACACCGATCCTGCTGAAGACGCAGACGTTATGGTCTGCAGGCTGAAATAAATAACGAAAGAAGATATAGTATGCTTATACTCGGAATAGAAAGCTCCTGTGACGAGACCGCCGCAAGCGTGGTAAAGGACTGCCGCACGATACTCTCGTCGGTGATATCCACTCAGATAGAGGAGCACAGGAAATACGGCGGAGTTGTACCCGAGATAGCCTCGCGCCGACACTGCGAGAATATCCTCGGAGTCGTCCGTCAGGCTCTTGACGAGGCGCAGGTGAAGCTCTCAGACCTTGACGGTATCGCCGTTACATACGCTCCGGGACTTATCGGCGCTCTCCTTGTGGGAGTAAGCTTTGCAAAGGCGCTTGCCATGTCCTCGGGAAAGCCCCTGATACCCGTTCATCATATAGCGGGTCATATCGCTACCAACTACCTAACATTCCCCGACCTTGAACCGCCTTACCTATGCCTTGTGGCAAGCGGCGGTCACAGCCATATAATCGAAGTCCTCAGCTATACAAAGTTCCGCGTGGTGGGAAGGACTCACGACGACGCTGCGGGCGAGTGCTTTGACAAGTGCGCAAGGGCTATGGGCTTCCCCTATCCTGGCGGAGTCCATATCGACAACGCTGCAAAAACAGGCGACAGGAATGCGTTCAAACTGCCCCACCCTGCCGTTGCGGGAAACGAATTTGATTTCAGCTTTTCGGGACTGAAGACCAACGTGATAAATCTGCTCCACAACGCAGAGCAGAAAGGCACCGAGATAAACCGCAACGACCTTGCGGCAAGTCTCCAAGCGACTATCGCAGAGATACTCACGGACAAGACCATAAAGGCTGCCGAAGCTCTCGGCTATAAAAATGTTGCCCTTGCAGGCGGAGTTTCCGCCAATACGGGAGTCCGCGAAACGTTATCGGAGGCGTGCAGGAAGCACGGCTTTGAGTTCTTTATGCCGGAAAAGAAGCTCTGCGGCGACAACGGCGCCATGATAGCCTGTCAGGGAAGCTACAACCTCCTCGCGGGCATTACCGCCGACGAGAGCCTCAACGCCATAGCAACACTGTCCATGGAGGATATTTGAGACCTGCCACATAAATACGGAAAGGCGGTGTGATATGAACCGTATCATAGATAAGCTGGCAATTCTTCTCATATGCCTTACAAGCCTTGCTCTGTCAGACAGCTTCACTGCGCCTGTGGTGGTCGCACTGTCCGTCATAGCCGTATCCTCGGGGATACAGCTCCTGACCGGGACTGTGTACGCCTCCGCAGCCATACTGGGCTGCTCACTGCTCTGCGGTATCTATCCCCTTTTCTTCTGTATGCTCCCCCTGCTGCTCTACGACGCACTGTGGGAAAAGAAGTGGTGGCTCATTGCTCCGGGAGCACTGGTGCTGCTCAGGCTGAAGGAGCTGAGCGCGGGCCAGCTGATAATAACACTCTGCGCAATGGCGGTGGCGGTGATAATATATTTCCGGGTTTCGGGACTGGAGGATACTGTCCGCAGACTGACCCTGCTCCGCGATGAAATAGCAGGCAAGAACAGACAGCTTTACGAGCAGAACCTCCTCCTTGCGGAAGCACAGGACAACGAGATACACCTGGCAACTCTCAGGGAGAGGAACCGCATTGCCCGCGAGATACATGACAACGTGGGACATATGCTCACGCGCTCCCTTCTCCAGTCGGGAGCCCTCATAGTCATAAACAAGGACGAGGAGCTCCGCGAGCCCCTTGAAAGTCTCCGCGGGACCCTTGACAGCGCCATGACCAGTATACGGGAGAGCGTACACGACCTGCATGACGACTCCATAGACCTGAGACGCGTCATCGAGGACTGTATCGGGACAGTGGACAGCCGCTTCACCGTAACTCTGGACTGCGACGCAGGCGAACACATGGCAGGAGAAATAAAGCTCTGCATGATAGGAGTTGTCAAGGAGGGGCTTTCCAATGCGGTAAAGCACTCCAACGGCGACAAAATAAGCATAGTGATACGCGAGCACCCCGCCTTCTATCAGCTGATGCTGGAGGATAACGGCAGCTGCTCGGAAATAAGGGAGAGCGGCATAGGTCTGAAAAATATGCGGGACCGTGCGGAAGCTCTCGGTGGAAGGATAACCTTTACCCCCTCGGAAAAGGGATTCAGGATATTCATGTCCGTACCGAGAGCGTGACGCTCTGAAAGGAGCATACAATGGAAAACAAACCGCAAAAAAAGACGGCCACCAACTGCGAGACCTGCACCAATTACGTCTACGACGAGGATTACGACTGCTATGTCTGCATGGTGAACCTGGACGAGGACGAGATGTACCGCTTTTTGCAGGGTACGAATTACTCCTGTCCCTACTACCGCCTTGACGACGAATACGGCGTAGTGCGGCATCAGAACTGATTTATCCGCTTTCTTGCGGCAGTACCGTCCGCAAAAAGCTCCGCTGTCTCTGCGGGCTCTCCCGCACAGAGTCTGCTCAGCAGGGTTATTATATCGCATTCGGGAGCTATCCCCTGCTTCACTGCCTGCTCTGCCATGCCTCTCAGCCTTTCGGCACCGGCTTCCGCAAGCAGGCTGCCGCCGTCGCTGCTGTAAACTATCATACAGGACGGCGATACCTTCCATTCATTGAGCAGAGAATTAAGGAGACCGCGGACGTCGCCGTCACCGATTACGGCAAGCTCGGTAAAGCCCGTGAATATCTCCCTGCCATTTTTCAGCTCGGCATTCTCAAGGGCGCTGCGGATATTCTCACCCTCCGCCGAAAGGCAGTCCTCCTCTTCAAAAAAGGACAGGGTAAGACTGCTGCCGCTGAATGCGGCGGCTCTCAGATAGCTGCGCTCGTGTATTCTTCCCGATGAGCAGCCCGTCAGCAAAACAAGTGCTGCGGCGGCTCCGCAGAGTATTCTTGAACTCATTTTTGTACGCTCCTTTAAAATATTTTATTAGTTAACTAATTGTTCACACTATACTGCTAAAATATCTACACTGTTTTTACAGAAATATGCTATTATTAATATGAGAAATTGTAGGAGGTGAGACGAATGGACATCACTGACACCTCAGATAGCGCCATAGTGGACGTGGTCAGCGAGTATGACTACTCCACGCAGAACGAAAAATACAATCAGAAGTTCATAAAATGGCGCAAGGATCCCGATAATCAGTACGCTTTCAATTTCAGGTCAAACCTCAAGGAAAGTGTTTTTATCGACGGAAAGGGCTTTGAAAACAAGTCGTCCGCCGCTGAAGAAACAAAGGTCGTATCCAATATAATGAACGTGGCGGGCATCGCTATGCTCATATGGATCGTCGTTGACAATATCCTCGGCAAGCTTATAGTTTCGGTGTTTTCTCTGCTGGGCTTTGACATCCACGCCTCATTCTTCAGCACGGCCATGCAGGGAGGCAGAGTCGAGATCGTTACCGCTCTCGTGGCGATCACCTCCGCAAAGATATGGATACCCTCGGTATTCATACGCAAAAGGCTGAAAATGCCTCTGCGGCTCGAATATATGAGCACTCTCAACAGCGCTTCCGAAATGCTCGGGGCACTTTTCATGTCAATGGCGGTAAGCGCGGTCACAAGTCTTCCCAATATCTACACCAACAGGACAAGACAGGTCTATTATTTCTTCAAGTCGATAAATACCGACGTTTCGGTATGGAGCCAGGAGCAGTTCGTAGTGTACACCCTGTTCGATATACTCATAGTCTCCATACTCACGGAAATGCTTTTCAGAGGTGCGCTCTTTACCGCCCTCAGACAATTCGGGGATATATTCGCTATTATCATCACGTCCTCCATGGCGGGACTTCTCGTTCAGGATTTCCGCGAGCTCCCCGCTGCCGTTATGATCTCGGCTGTCGCAGCCGTGGGAATGCTCCGCAGCGGTACCCTGATGACCGCTATCTTCGTACAGATGATCTACAAGATGTACAATCTTTCACTGATACTGCTGGAGGCAAGCTCTTCCGATCCGCTGAAGCTCCAGCGTAATGCTTTCATACTTATCGTTTTCGTTATCGGTGCGGCGGGAGTCATACTCCTGTACCTGCTCAAAAGCAAAAAGAAGCCTCGTCACCTTGTAAAATACTACTCACAGATAAACCTCA
This sequence comes from Ruminococcus sp., assembly GCA_017519415.1. Classification (GTDB taxonomy): domain Bacteria; phylum Bacillota; class Clostridia; order Oscillospirales; family Ruminococcaceae; genus Ruminococcus. The sequence continues at coordinate 12,972 of JAFWSI010000063.1, read as the reverse complement.
GAGAACGTCTTTTTCTCGCGCTCAGAAGCTTCCCCGTACCCGCAGTTGCCTGCATATGTCTGCTGGCAGCCCTTATAAAACTCGTTTTTTAGGAGAAGTCAATGGAAAAATATATGCTCCGGGCTCTCGAGCTCGCACGGCTTGCAGCAGATGAAGGCGAGGTCCCCGTGGGAGCCGTGGTCGTTAAAAAGACTACGGGAGAGATAGTCGGCGAAGGCAGGAATATGCGTGAAAGAGCAAAAAACGCTCTCGCACACGCCGAGATAATTGCAATAGATCAGGCCTGCCGCAGGCTGGGAGGCTGGCGGCTCCCCGATTGTGCGATATACGTCACTCTTGAACCCTGCCCCATGTGCTGCGGTGCGATCATCAATTCCCGCATTGACGACGTTATATTCGGAACCTGCGATCCCAAAAGCGGTTCTGCGGTCTCGGTGCAGAAAATGTTCGGTCTGCCCTACAACTACCGCCCCGAAGTCACGGGAGGAGTAATGGAAGAGGAATGCGCAGCTGTACTGTCGGATTTTTTCCGGGCGCTCCGCATAAAAAAGAGCGGCGGCGCTCAGTAATATCAGTTAAGATCATCCGCTGTTTCCCGCAGCGGATCTTTTTATGCCCGTCAGCGGGAGCAGCAGCGCGGAGACTGCCAGTACAGCGCGGAGAAGCAACAGTTCCCGACCCGAGATCACAAGGGCTGCGGCTGTCATAAGCACTGCAGCAGCAGCGCTGCGGTATTTCTCAAACCGCGGGAACAGTTCCTTCATGAGCCGTGTCGCCGTTATCATATACAGCGCCGCCGTGAATACGGCAAACACCACGAACATAACAAGAAAAAGAGAGTCTATGCGCTGAGCCTCAAAGGGCTGTGAGAGCTGCATCGCCGTGATAACGGGACGCTCGGTTATCTCCGCTATCCTGCCGGCCACGGCCATTGCCGTAAGGAGGACAGCCGACGATACGGCGGCCTTTGCGGCAAAGTATCCCGCGGTAATTCCTGCACGGTCTCCCTTTGCGCTTCCGAGCAGTACCGCAAAGCTGCCCGTACCGCCGCTCAGCGCAAAGCCCCTGACGGTCTCCGAAAGCATTCCCCTGCCCTCAAGCTCGGTGATATGCTTCCAGTCCCCGCCGCTCACGGAGCCCGCAAGGTCTGCCGCAAGACAGAGAGCTCCCGCCGCCGCAGCTATGACCGATGCCCGTGCCGCAGGCTTTATGCCCTCATGGGAGATGTATATGCAGACCGCCGCAATAAGTGCTGCCGTCATAAGTCTCCCCCATATGCCGCAGCCGTTCTCACAGGGAATATATATCATGCCGCCGACACTCCACAGTGAGGAAAAAACAAGGCCTCCGAGAAATACGGAATACCCAAGGAAAAAAATCCTCGGCCGCACTGACGCTCCGCCCCTTGCAGCCGTCCCCAGCGCAAACAGAAGCTGTAGGGCCGAGGCGGCAAGAAAGCCTGTCAGGGCTGCGGGAGATATGCTCCCCTTCAGGCAGAAAAGAAAGTAAACGTCGCTTATGAGCAGCATTGCTCCCAGCTGTCTGCCGTTTATCTCATTCATGATATTCCTCCACAGTAAAGCCGCGGCTCTGAAGCTTCCTTATATCGCTGCGTACCGCTGTGTCTCCCATCCCCCTCTTCCTGAAGGGCGAAAACGGCGCAGTGTATGGGAAGCCGTAGTCCTCGGTAGCGCATATGTTCACCAGCACTCCGCAGGCAAGGAGACTTATTCCGAAAAGCCCCATCGCTCCCCCTGCAATGAGGAAAGCAAGGCGAAGCACCGTCAGCTGCGGCGCAAGCTCTGGCAGTACAAGTCCGCTTAGTACGGAAAGGGCTGTCATGGTGAGCAGCGGGGTGCTTATAAGCCCCGAATTTACCGCCGCGTCACCGATTATGAGACCGCTGATTATGCCGACTGCTCCTCCTGCGGGCTTGGGCAGCCTTACTCCCGCTTCCCTTATCATCTCATACATCAGCAGAGCGAAGAGCGCCTCAGTCAGTATGGACAGGGGCGCTCTTTTTTCCGCGTCCGCAAGGAGCATGAAGAGGGTGCTGTTGAGCAGCTCGGGGTGATACATTACTATCGCCACGTAAAACGATGGCAGCAGCACCGCCGCAAGGAATGCCGCGTATTTCAGCCAGCGTATGAATGCGGCGTAATAGGGCTTGTACGCGTAATCGTCGAGGGTCTGGAAGCTCTCGCAGAACAGCCGCGGCACTATTATGGCATAGGGGACTCCGTCCACAAGCAGAGCAGCTCTGCCCTCTATCAGCTTAGAGCAAAGGACGTCGGGACGTTCGGTAGTTCCCGCCGAATCGAATATCTCAAAGCTCCTTTTCTCAAGGAAGGGCCGGATATAACCTGTAGTCAGTATCGCTTCAAGCTCTATGCCGTCAAGTGAGCGGCGTATCCGATCCATAAGCGCCTCGGGAACTCTGTCCTTCATATAACAGAGACACAGGTCGGTATGGCTCTTTTCTCCCTTCCGGAGCATTTCCATGACAAGCTCGGGAGACTTCAGCCGCCTGCGTATCTGGGACATATTGGTGCGGACGGTCTCCGTGAAGCCCTCGTGAGCTCCCATGATATTCCCCTCGCCCAGCGGCTCCTGAACTCCCCTTGAGGCATATCCCTGTACGCCGAAGGCAAGTCCGAAGTCCATGCCATCTGCAAGAAGAACAGCAAAGCCCGAGTTCATCAGGCGGAAAAGAGTATCGTAGTCCCCGACCTGCGGACGGTCGGTAGACAGCAGGAGCTCCTCGTTTATATAACGGTAGAGCTCCTCTGCGGAGGACTGCCGCGGTATGTCTGTAACAGGCTCGAATATGAGCTCCGTGATGACAGATGCGGACACCATGCCCTCGCAGCACAGCAGGGCGCAGTGTACTCCCCCCGATACGAAGCGGTTTATGAGCACGTCCGAGGAGCTCCCTGAAATGCGGCGTATCATCTCTATGCTGCTGTCGAGAACCGGCAGCAGTTCTCCCTTTTCCATACATCTCACCTCAGCGGTATTATGCGCCGATTTTGCATTATTATACCTGTAGGGGCGAATATTCCTTTAGCTTGTAGGGGGCGGCGTTCCGCCGCCCGTGTAAAACCGTACATATATGGTATCATCTGTAGGGGCTGGCGTCCTCGACAGCCCATTTGAGGCGCATTGCAAGAGAAGGCGTCCCTAATAATAAAAACCGCCCGTATATCAATACAGACGGCTGCGATATTCAGCGCTTATATTTTGAATATATCCTTTTATAAGTAAGAAACAGTAAAGGTATCCCGACGATAGTTCCCACAGCGACAACTATTCCTGCAATATCAAGCTGAAATAGCCCAAGAACCGCGCCTGCCCAGAATACAGCAGAAAAAGCTGTCCACATAAGCCCGTTTGCTTTGTTATAGGCAGGAATATCAGCTATTTCAGTTTCCCTGACTTCCCTGCCCGACCAGAACCACATGGGCTTTTTCCGCCTCCATGCGTAGATACCGAGACAGGTAAACAAAATGCCAATGGGAATCATAATGATAAGCCACAGAACTCTTTCCACAGGAACACCTCCCAAGAAAAAACTATTCTTTAATCGAAAACTCAGCATAGATGACCTGTTTATCGAAATCACCCGTACCTCTGAAACTCATAAATTCCTTGCCTATGCGGTATTCGCCTGTTTCCAGCTGTGCTATGTTTTCGCCGCCAGACTGTTCGCAAACAAGAGTCAGACCGCTTGGAGTCACATTTTCCGCCGTCAGCGTAATGCCCCAATCATACTGCATATCGTTATCAGAGGGCTGACCACTGTCGGTATTGCTGCCGCAGCTTACAAGTGCAAGTACAAATATTGATAGTAAAGCTATTGCGATGTTTTTTCATGTCAGTACGTCCCTTTCTCAGATTTTTTCTATGAGAAAGGGCGGATATTATCCGCCCATACATGGAACGCCTGCGGCGTTCCCAACTGATCACTATTAACTAACCACTGATCACTTCTTAATCTTCATGGAAATGTCGAAGCATTTAACGGAATGAGTAAGGGCACCGAGGGAGATTATATCCACACCTGTTTCGGCTACGGAGCGGATATTCTCGGCAGTGACATTGCCCGAAGCTTCAAGGAGAGCCTTGCCGCCTGCTATCTCAACAGCCTGCTTCATCTCATCGCAGCTCATATTGTCCAGCATGATTATCTCAACGCCTGTGGCAAGAGCTTCGCGGAGCTCCTCCAGTGTGCGGACCTCCACCTCTATCTTGACGGTGTGGCCTATCTTCTCGCGGAGAGCATTTACCGCCGCAGTTATGCCGCCGTAAGCGTCGATGTGGTTATCCTTGAGCATAGCCGCGTCCGAGAGGTTGAAGCGGTGGTTCTTTCCGCCGCCCACAGTTACCGCATATTTCTGTATAGCGCGAAGTCCCGGGAGAGTCTTTCTTGTGTCGGTAACGGCAGCCTTTGTACCCTTTACCAGCTCCACGCACTTGTTCGTGGCAGTAGCTATACCCGACATATGCTGTAAAAGGTTGAGGGCAGTTCTCTCGCCTTTGAGGAGAGTAAGTGTGCTGCCTTCAAGCTCTGCGATAATATCGCCCTTGTTCACTTTTGTGCCGTCCTGAAGGAGTATCCTGAAGTCCACATCGCCGCCTGCAAGGTCGAATACTCTTTTTGCCACCTCTATACCGCAGACAACTCCTGTGTCCTTAGCCACGTAATAAGCGGAGCTCCTGTGCTCGGGTGGGATAAGGTTATCCGCAGCAGCGTCGATGTAGTTTATGTCCTCCATGAGGGCAGTGGTGATTATATTGTCAACATAGCATTGTAAAAGCTTCATGTTAAACGTCCTTTCTTTTGAATCTGAAAAAGTGAAAAAGTTGAGAGTTGAGAGTGTAGAGTTGAGAGTTTATGTGTTCGCTTCGCTCACATTATTTAAATAATATCGCCGCAGGCGATACCACAACTTTCAACTCTCAACTCTAAACTGGTTTATGATTTATATTTTGAATCAATGCACAGGAACTCCTCCAAGGTAAGTCCCGAGTCGTAGACCTCCTTGGCAAGCTCCTTGCCCAGATAGCGAACGTGCCATGATTCGTACATATAGCCTGTAATATCCTGCTTACCCTCGGGATAGCGGATAATAAATCCGTACTTCCAGCAATTCGCTGCTATCCACTTTGCTTCCTTTGAACCGTTGAAGTAGCGGCTGGCGTTGTTGAGATCCATGGCAAGTCCAGTCTGATGCTCGGAATAGCCCGGCCTTGCGGAATAGGTATCCGCATCTGCCTTTCCGTCCCTGGCCACATAGTTGTTGTACAGGGTGCCCTGATAGGAATAGGAGCGGAAGCCCGATACTATCGTAAGAGTTATACCGTCCTTCTTTGCCGCAGCCTGCATTTCCTCAAAGGCTGACTGGGCTTCGGGAAGAATCTTTCCCGGATTGTAGTCCGAGGGCAGTCCGTAGGTCTTGTTGGCTATGAGTATGCCGTTCACATAGGTTATACCGTCTTTCTTCTCTATTTCCTGACGGGTGAATACTTCCTCCGTGCCGTCAGACCATGTTATCTTAAAGTGCATGGAATCGGTATGTACTATCTTTCCCTCCGTGTTATTGTCGGTACTGCCGAAGTGGAAAACTATATTCTCTCCGTCGGGAGCATATTCAAAGCGGCTGATATTTCCGTTCCTGTCGCTGAGTTTTCCGCTGAGGCCGTCCATGTCAAAGGTCCGCCCCTGAGAGGTCACCCAGTGTCCCGAAAGGAACTCCGAGGAGCTTACGATATTATCGCACAGGAATCTGAACACCTCTGCGGTGCCGTCCTCCCACCTGAGCACGAAGGAGCTGTCACTGAGCCAAGTTACCACTGCGGAAATACTGCTCTCCGTATCATTCATGGTCAAACAGAAAAGGTCCCTGTCAGCCTCTATGCTGAACCTGCGGCTCCTGCCGCCCTCCGGATAAGTAAGCACACCGTCGCCGTCGCCGAAGCTGAAATAACGCTTTGCGCCGAGGCAGTCGCCTATCCATGTGCCCTTAGGCAGTACATTGCTCTTTACAAGGAGGAGCTCCTTTAAATGAACAAGATCGAACACATCTACGCTGCCGTCGCTGTTCATGTCCGCAGCCGTCATCTGCTGCTCGTTTAGTCCGTACTTTTTCAGCAGATAATTCTCCAGCAGTACCACGTCCCCCACGGACACGCTGTCGTCGCGGTTTATATCGCCCTTTATGAGCGTTGAAGCCGTATCGGCGGAACCGACAGGCACGGAAGCTGCCGCAGCGGCTGCTCCTATGAGCATGGCAGTCAATTTCCTGCTGCCTTTTTTCACACATATCACCTCATTAAATATTTACGGAATGGCAGCAGCGACAAAGCTTCCCGCTGTCTGACACAGCAGCCGTTTTATTGCATTACCTCTCCGAGGATAATATAGGCAACCGTCACTATCGACTTGGCCAGGACGAAATCCGCGTCAACACGGTATCCGCCGTTTATAAGGTCGTCGCGTATCTCCCTGACCCGACGGAAGCCCTCTGCCGCCGCTTTCTTGTCCGGTATTACAAAGTAACAGTTCTGAAGTATCTTTCTTGTTTCCGTGCGGACTCCCTTTGGTATATGGGGACTGTCGATACGTGCGTCGAACTCCGCCTCCTCGAAGTCCTCGGGCGCGTCCGCTGCCCTTGAAGCTATGCTGTTAGCCGCATGGCGTGAGAACACAAGAGCTTCAAGGAGAGAATTGCTTGCAAGACGGTTGCTGCCGTGAACTCCCGTATGCGAGCACTCGCCGCAGGCGTAAAGATTGGGCAGACTGGTCTCTGAATTGTTGTCAACGTCGATACCGCCCATAAGGTAATGCTGACACGGGAATATGGGCACAGGCTCCTTTGTGAGGTCGTAGCCCTGCTCAAGAAGGTTGCGGTATATCATGGGGAAGCGCTTTTTCAGGAAGTCCCCGTCCTTATAGCTTATATCAAGGTAGAAGTCGGTGGAGTTCTGCTTGCGGGACTCCAGCACGATAGCATGGGACACCACATCTCTCGGTGCAAGCTCGAGGCGCTCGTCATAGTTGTGCATGAAGCGCTCCTTCTTGCAGTTCAGGAGATAGGCTCCCTCTCCTCTTACAGCCTCGGATATAAGGAAGCACTCGCGGGTAGCCCGGTTGTTGAAGGCTGTGGGGTGGAACTGGACGTAGCTGAGATTCTTTATCTTCGCGCCCATTTCGTATGCAAAGGTTATGCCGTCGCCCGTAGCGATAGCGGAATTGGTGGTGAACTGGTACACACGGCCGATACCGCCCGTTGCAAGTATCATAAAATGACAGTTGCAGGTCTCATAGGTATCGTCGGGCAGCTTGAGAAATGCGGAATAGCCCGTTTTTGTGCGCTTAACTTCGCACATAATCGTGTTTTCCATTATGGTCACGTTGCTGAGCTTCTGAACGTTTTCAAGGAGAGTTGTGGTTATCTCCTTGCCCGTAGCGTCCGCATGATGGAATATACGGTGATGGCTGTGACCTCCCTCAAGAGTGCGGTGGTAGGTGCCGTCGGGATTCTTGTCGAACTCGACGCCCAGCTCAACTATACGCTCGATGTCCTGAGCGGCTTCGCTGACGAGAGTATGTACGGCTTCAACGTTGTTCTTGAAGCTTCCCGCAATGAGGGTATCGTTCTGGTGGTACTGGATATTGTCCGTGGGAGATTTGTATACTCCCGCAATACCGCCCTGCGCCAGCGATGAATTGCAAAGCGGCAGGTCGCGCTTGCAGAGGATAAGCACATTCAGCTCTCTGGGGAGATTTATGGCTGCATAAAGTCCTGCGGCTCCGCAGCCCGCTATAATAACGTCATAATTCTTCGACATGATAAAAGACCGTCCTTTACAGAAAAATCTATACACTATCATTATAACACACTAATCGTGAAAAGTAAATCCAAATTTTGCGCAATAACATGATGAATCTATGAACGGGATTCCAAAGGGACTGTGTTCCTTTGGCGGAGTGACTCCCCATAAGATTGGGAGATGTCCGAAGCACAGAGGAGACATACCCGATTAGGGGGGCCCTGCATGAGAGAGCGTCCCTAATGGGCTGTCAAGGACGCCAGCCCCTACATTCTCAATTTACAGGGCATAACAAAAGGGCGGATAGTATCCGCCCCTACAAGCTATTTCTTCTTCCATTTCAGCAGCACAAATGCCGTTATTCCCGTCAGGAAGGCTGTCAGCGTCAGTGCCACCCATGTATAATTGAACGGTATATCATTGGTATTGATACCGTAGAATGCAAACATGATGTTGGGTATCTCAAGAACTATGGTAACAATGGTAAGCCTCCACATGACAAGGTTCAGGTTATTGGAGATTATTGACGAGAAGCCGTCCATCATGTGGGACAGGATCCCGGAATAGATACTGGACATCTCGATGGCCTGCTTCATCTCGATGAGCACGTCCTCAAGAAGATCCTGATCCTCGTCGTAGAGCTTTATTACTCTGCCGCGGAATATCTTTTCGATAGTGGCTTCGTTGGCCTTCAGCGAGGTGGAAAAGTATACGAGGGACTTCTCAAGGGCAAGGAGCTGCATGAGAAGCTCGTTCTTCATCGCGTCGTGGAGCTCCTGCTCGGCGGCGGACGAGATCTTGTCTATCTGCTTCAGGTAGGTAAGGAACAGCGCAGCTATCCTCAGCAGTATCTGAAGCACGAACCTCGTTTTGAAATCGGGGCGCAGATTGCGTATACCGCCTCTTGTGGCCTCGTTGATTATCTGGGTCTCACGGATAGATATGGTAAAAACGTACTCTTCCGTAATGATTATGCCCATGGGCAGAGTGTAGAAGGTCTTGGTCTTGTCCTCGTCTATGGCAGATACCGGAGTATCTATGATAACAAGGGTCTGATCGTCCTCCCGCTCGATACGGGACGACTCCTCCTCGTCTATGGAGGACTTGACGAAGCCGCTGTCCAGTCCGTAATCCTCTATAAGAGCCTTTACTTCCTGGGGAGTGGGATCGACCACCGAGATCCAGCAGCCCGATTCGGGAGCCTCACACTGAGTAAGCACACCGTTTACCGAGTTATAAAAATTTATCATTTCATTCGCCATGAACCGCCTGTGCGGACAGGCTTGCTCCTTTCGCCGAAATTCACTCCGGCAGAAGGACGAGAGCATTATCGTCTGCCGAAGTGTGGAATATCATTCAAATTCCCATAAGGGTCAGAACTCATAACGCACCTCCGTATATTTAATGCAGTACTATTATACCAAACTTCCGACGGAATTACAAGTGCTTTTCAAAAAAAAGAACGAAACCGCCTGATTTTTTACAGCACGCGTGAAAAGAAGCCCTCCGTCCGTAAGGACAGAGGGCTTGACACAGCGTATCATCTGTTGAATTGTTAGCGTACCTCATTTTAAAAATGCCAATTAATAACATTCATGTCTTTGCGCAACGAAGTAATTGTATATTTCATCAGGCATAGGAGCACGCTCCCTTCCGTTTCTGTTTACCATTTTCAACGTGAAGTACAGCTCATATGAATTTCCGTCACTTCCTTTGATATAGGCCTCGGGAGGACGTCCGTCAACATGGAAGTCATATTCCCAGGGCGTATACGAAAGTCCGCTAAGAGTGCTCATGATCCATTCGCCGTCCTCGGGATACCATGTAAGGGTGGGTATATATCCCGGGGGATGTTCGGGAGTCGGACGCTCTGTCACAGGCTCCGTAGTAACGATCTTCGGAGGCGGCACTTCCTCTATTGCGGTAGTTACTTTTGCAGATTTTGTCGTGGTCTGAGCCTTTGTAACTGTAGTCCTCAGAACGGGGAGCTGTGTGGTATTTGCCGCAGTGGTAACATTCTCCCTTTCCTCGGGCTCGTTATTCTCCTCACGGGGAGCTGCCGTGCTGTCTTCCGGGTAGCAATGGTCACGGACTGCACTTTTTTTGTCTTTCTCCGCGGTGGTGTTATTTTTGCTTTCTTTTGTATCTGTTTCTGTCGCAGCAGCCTTGCCGGCGGAAGTCACCTCTGCGTTTTCGCCGATGACCTCGGTGCTGCTGTTCTCCATGCTGTTCCCGCTTGCTTTTATGTCGGGAGCTTCCGCGGTGCTGTCGGCAGTTGTTTCGGAATTCTCCTCAAGCAGAGGCGGACGTCTTTTCAGCATGAGAGCTCCGCCAGCTCCGATACCCGCAATGAGCAGTACCGCTGAAGCCACGGCTGCAAGCCTGTGCCATATTATCCTGCGGTATCTCTCAACACCCGAAACTGTAATGCCGCCGCTCTCGGTATCCGTCGGGTTCTCTGCCCTGATCTCGGCTTCCTTTACAATATCCTCGTCGATAAGGTCGATGACCCTGTAATATTTCAGTTTATCCATTATCATAGCCCTCCTTCTTTAAAAATTCCTTCAGCTTCTTCCGCGTCCTGAAAAGATAGGTAGCAACGGTCTTCTCGTTCATTCCGTAGTATCCGGCGATCCTTGCAAGGCTGTCACCGTACCAGTACCGCCTTACGAATACCTTCCTGTGCAGCTCGTCCTGCATCCTGAGAAAGCGGCTCACCGCCTCCGCAAGAGCCTTTTCCCCGCCGCTGTCCTCTCTGTAGTCGGGAATACATTCGGCAAGCTCATCCAGTGAGACCGAAAAATTACTGCTGCGTTTTTCCGCGGAATTATATTTGTATCTGTCAAGCGCCTTGTTTTTGACTGTATGGCAGATATAGCCTTTCAGGTCTTCGGGAGCGTCCGGCGGTATATTGTTCCATGCCTCGTAATATGCGGAATTCACACATTCCTCAATATCCTCGGGGCTGGAAAGGATATTACCCGCAATATAAAAGCAAAGCTTATCATATTTCTGTTTCAGCTCCGCTATCGCCCTTTCATCTCTTCTGCGGAACAGCTCTGTTATTGAAGCGTCATCCATGGCTGAGCCTCCTTTCTGAGGCAAGAGGTCCTCTTATCTATATATTTGAATTCCAACTGGAAATATTTCACTTTTTCAGAAAAAATTTTTCTGCATTCCGGCTCATGCCTTTATCTACAAAAAAAGCTGCCGGACTTTCGTCCGGCAGTCTTCTGCGGCTGACGCCGCCTGTTATTCTTCGTCGCGCTTTCTTGAACGTGCTGTCAGTGCAAAGGCTGCTGCCAGTGTCAGTACTGCCATTGCCGAGCCGATGCCGCCAACGCCCGTCTTGGGAGAGCTGCTCTTGTTTGTCGTTGTTACTGCCTTGGTAGTTGAAACCGCCTTGGTAGTAGTTGTCGTTGTCAGAGAAACCTTTGTTGTAGTTGTTGTTTCAGCTGTAGTTGTGGTAGTGGTTGTCTCTGCTGCGGTGGTAGTCGTTGTTCTTGATACTGTTACGCCGTCGTCCGTTGTTACAGGAGCAGTCGTCGTAGTCGTGAGCTCTTCGCCCTTCTGATCCGTTGTTACGGTAGTTGTAGTGGTCGTTGTAACCTCTTCCGTTGTAGTTGTGGTAACGATCATCTTGTCGATCATAACTACTGTATCGGAATCCGTAGTAACGCCGTCTATGCTTGCGAGTCTGCCGTCCTCAACGGTGAATACCATTTCTGTTGCTATCTCATAGCCCGCAGGAGCTGCAAGCTCCTCAAGAACGTACTGACCGTCCTCAAGAATTACAGAGGTAGCGCTGCTGCCTGAGATCCAGATAAGAGCGTCGCCTGTGTTTCTGATGAACTGTGCGCCCTCGCCGAGCTCTATGCAGTCGTTTTCAAAGATGATGTTTCTTCCGCGGTCGTCTACACCGTAAAGTGTAAGTCTTGCACCGGGTACCTCTTCACCGAGAATATCCTGCTTGTCGATTCTGACTGACGCAGCTCCGTCGCCTGCCTTAAGTGTGGTAGTCACAGGAGCAGTCGTAGTCGTTGCCGCAGTGGTAGTGGTCGTAGTTGTAGTAGTGCTGGTAGTCGTTGTTGTTGTGGTGGTAGTCGTTGTTGTTGTGGTGGTAGTTGTTGTAGTGGTAGTCGTTGTAGTTGTCGTTACGATACGCTCGTCGATCATTACAACTGTATCCTCGCCTGAACCGCCGCTTACAACCTTGCCGTTCTCAACAACGAATGTTACCGAGCTTGCCTTCTCATATCCGTTGGGTGCAGCCAGCTCTTCAAGAGTGTATGTGCCGTCCTCAACCGATACGATGGTCTTTGTCTCGCCCGAGATCCATACCAGCGCATTGCCTACGCCGTTTACTGTCTGTCCGCCTTCGCCAATCTGTATCTGACCGTCTCTGAAGGTTATTGTATTGCCGTTCTTATCCTTACCTGTGAGAGTAAGCTTTGCGCCCGGCAGCTCCTTGCTGTTGTAAGCGTCGACCTTGTCGATGTTTACCTTTGCAAGAGTTGTAGTAGTGGTTGTTGCCGTGGTTGTGGTAGTTGTTGTGGTAGTTGTGGTTGTAGTTGTAGTGGTTGTAGTAGTAGTTGATGTTGAAGTTGTTGTTGTCGTTGTGGAAGTGGTCGTTGTAGTGGTCGATGTCGTTGTAGATGTAGTAGTGGTTGTTGTGGTGGTCGATGTAGTAGTAGTCGTTGTTGTTGTGGTAGTGGTCGTAGTTGTAGTGGTGGTTGTCGTAGTCACGATACGCTCGTCGATCATCTCAACTGTATCGTCGGACTTGCCGCCCTTTACTACCTTGCCGTTCTCAACAACGAATGTTACCGAGCTTGCCTTCTCGTATCCGTTGGGTGCAGCCAGCTCTTCAAGAGTGTATGTGCCGTCCTCAACTGATACGATAGTCTTGTCCTTGCCCGAGATCCATACAAGTGCATTTCCTACGCCGTTAACGATCTGACCGCCCTCGCCGATCTGTATCTGACCGTCCTTGAAGGTCACGGTATTGCCGTTCTTGTCCTTACCTGTGAGAGTAAGCTTTGCGCCGGGAAGCTCCTTGCTGTTGTATGCGTCTACCTTGTCGATGTTTACCTTTGCAAGAGTTGTTGTGGTAGTCGTGGTAGTTGTAGTAGTAGTTGT
>JAFWSI010000062.1 GCA_017519415.1 Ruminococcus sp. | reverse complement strand
CGAACTGTCGACCTCCTGCGTGACAGGCAGGCGTTCTAACCAACTGAACTACGAGGCCATGTGGTGGGGACTACAGGGCTCGAACCTGTGACCCTCTGCTTGTAAGGCAGATGCTCTCCCAGCTGAGCTAAACCCCCACTTACAGACGCCTTAACCTCGGCGACGAAAATAATTATACCATGTAACAGATCGTTTGTCAAGCGTTTTCAAAAAAATTTTTCGAGTTTTTGGAAGCTGCCGAAAAACGGCATGTTTTTACGGAAAATTTTAAGGTCTTTGCATAAAAGCAGCATAAATGGCGCCCGTATACCGGGCGCCATTCTTCACTCAAATGCGGCTGTCCTGCTTTGAACCGACGGTTCTTTTGCCGTATATCATCACTGCTATACCTGCAACGATCAGCAGAGCGCACAATATCTGATTGAGGGAAAGTATCTTACCTATATGTGACTCCCTCAGCACGTCAAGACCGCCCTTTGCCGCTGCGGAAGCGATAAAGACTGTCATGACCGTATTCTTCGCCCCTCTGAGGAACATGACCGCTCCCAGGACGAAGATCAGGAAGAAAACCACCGTCTCCGCCAGCTGCACAGGAAAAAACGTACCCGTTATCCTGCCCGTGTACTCTGCGCAGAGAGGTCCGTCCCAGGGTATTCCCCGACAGCAGCCCGCAAGGAAGCAGCCCACCTTTGCAATGCTGTACATCAGCGGCAGCACAAGAGTGCAGTCCTCTGCCAGCAGCTTCATTATCCCGCGGTCACGGACTATGAGCCCAACCGTGAAAGCTGCCGCATACATACCGAACAGTCCGCCAAGGGAGGAAAGGCCGAACATCTTTCCGCCCGACGATATATATGTGAGCAGCACCGCCGCAAGTATGCTCATGCAGGGAGCAAGAACGGTGACGTAGCCCGCTATCCTTTTTTCTATCCCCCGCTTCACGTTTATGAAAAACTGAAGCACAAGGCCGACGGTGCATGAAAAGATTATCATCACGGCATAGGGCGGGATCAGCGAATAATCAGTATCAATATGTATTGTCACGGTCTCGCCTCCCGATCAGCCCGGACAGGACCTGCAGTCGTTGATGCACTGGTTGCAGGCTATGGCAATGATTATCATTGCCGCTATGGTAAGTACCACTCCTATGATAATAAGTATCAGATAAACGGTGAAGAGCACCTTTCCCAGCTTGTGCTCGGGGTAATGCACCCTTACTATTATGACAAGCACGAGGGCCGCAATGGCGAGGACAAAGCCTCCGAGAGGAGTAAGCACCGCCGACAGCGGAAGGCTTCCCGCCATGAGTCCCAGAGAGACATAGCACAGCGTATCCGCATTTTTCTGAGGATTGTACATCCTGTTGCCGTAGTTTACATTCTGAAACTGCACAGCAGGATAATTCATTCTTTCCACTGCCTTGCCGTCAAAAACTATCTCCTCCGCGTCCTTTACAGACATTATATAGCTGTACTCATACTGATTGAGGTATCTTACCCATCGTCCGTCGGCTATCTTCACGAAAGCATATCTCCTGAGCAGCTCCTCGTCAGCTTCTTCGGGAGCAAAAATAACAGGTCTTCCGCCGAACATCTCGAAACGGCAGCCGCGTATCTCAAAAAAATGTACAGTCATCCTTAATATCCCCCTTTTCCGGCGCAATGCGCCTTATTTATACATATTATACTATAATATCCCGGCAAGTTCAAGATGACGGATATAATTTTTTTGCTGACATCTGTCATCAAAAAAGCGTTCCCGCCGTAAAGTCGGGAACGCTCTGCGATGCTTGTTCAATTACGGATCACACGATGCCGTTCTTCCTGCTGCTGCCGTTGAGGTCGAGGCTGTTGGAAAGGGTGCTTCCCAGCTTGCCCTTTACGACCTTGATGCTCTGAAGATTTCTCGAGTAATAGTTCTCGGTATCGTTGAGCATCTTGGCCACTGATGCTGCGGCATTCTGCTGAAGGTTCTTGGCAGCGGTCTGCGCCTTTGTCAGCATATCCATAGCCTTCTTCTTCGCCTCGGTAACGATAGCCTCTCTCGATACTATCTGAGCCGCACGCTCCTCTGCCTTGCGGATAATGCTCTCAGCGTTGAGCTTTGCCTCGTTGAGGATACGCTGGCAGTCGAATTCTATCTTCTTAGCCTCTTTAAGCTCGTGAGGCATATTAAGGCGGACGTCGTTTATGAGCTCTCTCATGCGCTCACCGTCGATGACCTTCTTGTGGGACACAAAAGGCATTGAGGAAGCCTTGTCAAGAAGTTCGTCCATTTCTTCCAAAATCTCATCGATACTCATAATAATTACCTCTCCTTAATCAGTCTTTGTTTTATATCACCAAGAATTTCTTCGGGTACAAAGTGGCTTATATCTCCGCCGAAATAAGCTATCTGCTTTACCAGGCTCGAGCTGAGATACATATTTTCGGTAGCTGTTGTCAGGAAGACCGTTTCCGCTCCCGCATACAGCTTTTTATTGGCAAGAGCCATCTGGAATTCATACTCAAAGTCGCTGACGGCGCGCAGGCCCTTTACGATAGCGACAGCTCCCACGTTCCTCACATAGTCGGCAAGGAGGCCGTCGAGAATGTCTATCACCACATTGTCAAGATCCCGCGTCACCTGCTCTATCATGAGCATACGCTCGGTAGCGGTGAAGCTGGGCTGAGCCTTGCCTGCGTTCCTCGAAATGAGAACTATGACCTTGTCGAAGAGCTTTGAAGCTCTTGTGATTATATCCAGATGTCCCAGTGTAACGGGATCGAAGCTTCCGGGACAAACTGCTATCCTTCTCATTCCTCAGCCACCTCCCCGGCAGGTTTACAGAATATGGTCACATTGATCTTTCCGTAGCGGTAGGTCTTTCTCAGGGTCATACCCTCGGGAGCCGCGGGCTCCTCCGCTTCCTTTTCGTATTCGCATATTATTATTCCCCCGTCGCGGAGCTTTCTGGCTGCGAAGGGAAGGATATTTGCGATATGGCTGTATCGGTAGGGCGGATCGAGGATAATAATGTCGAAAGTCTGCGCTGTAAGCTTTATATAATCGTAGCTGTCGCGGTTTATGACCTCTGACTGCCGCTCGAAGCCCGTATTTCTCAGGTTCTCGTTCACACACCTTACAGAGCGGAGGGAATTGTCTATGAATACTGCCCTTTCCGCGCCTCGGCTGAGCGCCTCTATCCCCATCTGACCGCTTCCTGCGAAAAGGTCGAGAACTCTTGCTCCCTCCAGCTCGAACTGGATAGCGGAGAATATGCCCTCCTTCACCTTATCCGCGGTAGGTCTTACGTCAAGGCCCTCGGGTGCAACAAGCTTTCTGCCTCTTGCAATGCCAGTGATAACTCTCATATTCAAGTGCTCCGAAGCCGCAGACATAAGCTGCGGTTTCCGCATTTACGGCATACGGCTGCCGGATTGATTTCTTTATATATACACCTTATTATATATTATTTTTTTCGGCTTGTCTATATGATTTTTTAAAAATAGGCGATTTTGACTAAAAACTGCTTGTTTCTTTTGTGTATCATATACACATATTCAAAATAAACAGCTTTACCGTCCGGTTTTTATAGTTTAGAGTTTAGAGTTTATGTGTTCGCTGCGCTCACACTATTTAAATAATATCGCCGCAGGTGCCCCATATAACTTTCAACTCTCAATTCTCAACTCTCAACTTTTTGAAAAAACTTTGCTTTTTTTCAAAACCCCCTTGACAAGTGTGTATATAAATGTTATAATGTGTATAACGTATATATACATTATGAGGTGAACTATGGATATTATTATCAGTAACTCATCGGGAGAGCCCATTTATTCTCAGATCTCCTCTCAGATAAAGGGGCTTATCCTCAACGGTACGCTGAAAGCAGGGGACGCTCTGCCTTCCATGCGTACGCTTGCACAGCAGCTACGAATAAGCGTTATAACCACCAAACGCGCTTACGAGGACCTTGAAAGAGACGGCTTCATTGAGTCCTACACGGGCAAGGGAAGCTTTGTAAAGGGGCAGAACACCGAGCTTCTGCGCGAGGAGTACCTGCGCCAGACGGAAGCCCTCCTCTCTCAGGTCTGCGATAAGGCAAGACAGTGCGAGCTCAGCCTTGACGAGCTGAAGGAAATGCTCGAACTTATTTATGGAGGCGCAGAAAATGAATGAATATGAAAACGCTATAGAAATAAAGGACCTTACCAAGAAGTATGACGGCTTCACACTGGACAAGGTCAGCTTCAACGTGCCCAAGGGCAGTATCATGGGCTTTATAGGTCAGAACGGCGCGGGCAAGACCACTACCATAAACGCCCTGCTCAATATCGTAAAAAAGGACGAGGGAGAGATACGTCTCCTCGGACTCGATCACGAAAAGGACGAATTCGAGGCAAAAAAGCAGATAGCTGCCGTTTTTGACGAGCTCCCCTTTGATGACAGGCTCAATGCCATAGCTATGGACAAGATACTCCGCGAGATATTCGAAGAGTGGAGCACAGATACCTTTTTCGGCTATCTCGATCGCTTTGCGCTGCCGAGGAAGAAGAAATTCGGCAAGTTCTCAAAGGGAATGAAGATGAAGCTGCAAATAGCTTCTGCTCTGTCCCACAACGCGAAGCTCCTCATCATGGACGAGGCTACCACAGGTCTCGACCCCGTTGTGCGCAACGAGATACTGGATATATTCCTTGAATATCTGCAAAATGAGGATCACACCATACTCATGTCCTCCCATATAACCTCCGACCTTGACAAGATAGCCGACAGCGTTACCTTCATAGACAAGGGAAAAGTGCTGGTAAGCGGCTACAAGGACGAGATACTCGAAAATCACGGCATACTCAAATGCACAAAGGACGAATACAAGGACATCGATCCCGGGGACATAGTAAGCGCAAGGCTGAACGATTTCGGAGCGGAGATAATGGTGTCCGACAAGGCGGCGTGCAGCCGGAAATACTCGGGAGCCGTAATCGACAACACCACCCTTGAGGATATAATGATATACTACGTCAACCGGGGCAAAAAGGAGTGGAGATAAATGAAAGGTCTTATTTACCGCGAGCTTTATCTTATCCGCAAAACCACCGTACTTACGCTGCTTGCTTATCTCATTTTTGTTGCCATGCTGTCACTGGTCTTCATAAGCACCTATGCCGGCAACCTCAGAGGCGAGGAGGGTGTGATAGAAGCGCTCTATCCGCAGGCATACTTCTATGCGGCGTGTATCGCCCTGATCGGCATGGGCTATGGACATAACGATATAATTCAGAAGGACTATCAGTCACACTGGCAGCTCTATTCCTATACTCTGCCTGTCAGCGAAAAGAAGATAGCTGCTTCAAAGTTTGCAGTACGCGGTATACTGCTTCTTGCAGGACTTGTTCTTGCTTTTGCCGCGGAGCTGATATTCTCCGCTGCCGCAAGAATGCCCGTAAGCTTCCCGCATATCAAGAATATCCTTATTATCTGTGCTTTTATGACCATAGGCTTTTCGGAGATACCTCTCATGCTGCGCTTTAAAAATCAGAACAAGGCGGCGACCATCACGTTGATCGCGTGTTCGCCTGTTCTGATTGCTATGTTCTGGTTCGGATATAAATTCGTTGATTTTTGCAGAGATAAAGCAGCAAGGCTTTACGGAGAGGTGACAGACAAGACTCTTGCTAAGGTCTTTGCGCCTTATTTTGACAAAGTACGCGAAATAGGCATTATTGTCGCTCCCTTCTTTGCTGCGGGACTGCTCCTTCTGTTCTTCTGGTGGAGCGTTAAGGAGCTCAAAAGGAGGCGTTACTGATGACGGGATATCTTTATAAGGAATTCAAGCTCAATATTCGCCTTGTACTTCTTTTTCTTCTGACATACATATTCTTTTCCGTGGTACCGATCTTTACGGTATATGATTCAAAGGACGATGATACTATCGGACAAACGCTGACAATGATACTGGGAGCGTTCTGCGTTTTCGTATTTATTACGGCAGGCTGCATACAGAGCGGAGTTTTCAGCGGCGACGACAGAAAGAAGTGGGCTTACTTCGTGACCTCGACACCTTCGGGGATAAAGGGATATATAGGCGCGAAGTACCTGTTCACAATGCTGTTTGCCATGTTTGTCGTGACCCTCGAAACACTGAAATTAGCACTTGCTGAGCAGATATTGGGACAATCGAGCGGACTTTCCGTGCTTATTGCGGCGATGTTCTATGTGCAGCTCTTTATGAGAGCCGTGGAGTATCCGCTGATAGTGCGCTTCGGTACAAAAACGGGAGGCATGGTGAAAATAACGGCGGTTTGCGTTATCATACTTGCAGTTATAATCTATGCGCTTTTCGGCGACACCTCGGCATTTGCAAGCATGGATACCTTCTGGGAAAGAATGTTTGCCTTTGTGGGAGATCCGGACAAGCTGAAAAAGCTGCTGCTGTGGGTGGGAGTATGTACTTTGGCTGTGCTGCCGCTGTACTACCTTTCCTACAGGATATCCGTGAAGCTGTATCTGAAAGGAGCTGAGAACTATGCCAAGTAAGAAGAAAACTATCCTTCGTATACTTATATATCTTGTACTGGCTTTCGCTCCTGCTTTTGCAATAGAGCTGATATTCTCGGACAAGCAGGGAGATGTGACCAATGCATTCTGGGGAGCAACATTAATGCTCTATCCTGCTATAGCCTCCATTATCACGAGGCTCGTCACAAAAGAGGGCTTCCGTGACGCGATGCTGGGCTTCGGCAGAAGGGGCAGCGCCAAATACTACGCGGCGGCTGTTCTTTATCCGCTGGTGCTTCCTTTCGTGGGGGCAGCGATTCTTCACCTGTTCATCGTGAAGAACGGAAGTGTCTCCGACAGCGCTTTCGGCAGCGATGTTGTAATGGGTTTCGCTTCACTGCTGATAGGCCTTGCCTCAGGCATTGCAACGCTGTTCCACGGACTCGGCGAGGAGCTTGGCTGGAGAGGTTATCTCACGCCGAAGCTTGAACAGCTCATGCCAACACCTGCGGCTGTAGCTGTTACGGGTATTATCTGGGCGCTGTGGCACGGACCTCTCCTTGCTTACGGCTACAACTTCGGCAGGGACTATGACTTTTTCCCTTACGGCGGCTTCATTGCCATGACAGTTATGTGCATATCCTGGTCGGCGCTTCTGACATGGCTCACAAAGCGGACGGACTCGGTATATCCTGCGGCGCTGTGCCATATGCTGATCGATACTGTAGCGGTATTCCTGCTCTTTGCATATAATGCAGAGGGGGAGTACTTTGAGTTCGCGGTTCCCGAGTTCTGGGTGAAGATACTTGCGCTGTTCCCGATGATAATCGCAAGCGGAGCTGTCTGCATGGTGCTCATAAGCAGAAAGAAAAAAGTCCCCTCGGGAACATAAAAAACAAAGCTCAGAGACCGTATGATCCCTGAGCTTTTTATTATTCAACGGAAATTATGTAGTAGTAGACGGGCTGACCGCCGTTTACGGTCATTACCTCTATCCTGTCGCTGAGCTTCGACTGTATGAACTGTCTGAGCTGCTCTGCGTTCTCCTCGGGGACATCTGCTCCGTGGATAAGGGTAACATAGCTCACGTCGCCCTTTGCCAGCTTCTTTACCAGCTTGTATGTGGCCTTGTTTATATCGCGCTCCGTGAATGAGAGCTTGCCGTTGTCAAGAGCAAGTATCTCGCCCTCCTTGATCTGATGCCCCTCAAACTCGGAGTTCCTTGCGGCAAAGGTGATAAGACCCGTTGATACCTTCTCGAAGGCCTTTGTCATATCCTTGCGGTTCTCGTTGAGGCTGCGGCTCTCGTCAAAAGCGAGCATTGCGGCGATACCCTGGGGTATCGTTCTCGTCTGGAGCACGCACACCTTCTTGTCCGTGAGCTTTACGGCCTGCTCTGCCGCCATGATGATGTTCTTGTTGTTGGGCAGCACGAATACCGTATTTGCCGGAGTCTTCATTATCGCCCTGAGTATATCGTCGGTGGAGGGGTTCATGGTCTGACCGCCCTTTACCACCATATCCGCGCCGAGATCGGTAAACATGGCCTCAAGTCCGTGACCTGCGGCAACTGCAACGAAGCCGAACTCCTTTTCGGGAGCTGCGGGGGTGAAGCCCTCCTCGGCAGCCATTGCGTCCTTGACCTTGTTCTCGTGCTGGATGCGCATATTCTCTATCTTCGGACGGGGATCGTTTATGAAGTGTCCGAATTCAAGTCCCTTCTGGATAGCCTTTCCGGGATTGTCGGTATGAACGTGTACCTTTATGATCTTCTCGTCGTCCACGACCACCACGCAGTCGCCTATGGTCTCGAGATAAGCGCGGAGCTTCGATACGTCGGGGCAGCCCTCGTCCTTTTCGAGCATGAACTCCGTGCAGTAGGTATAGGTTATATCGTCATCGTACTCGCTGACAGCCGTCCTGAAGGAATCGGATGATGGCTCGTGTCCTGCGGAAGCCTCCTCGGGCTCGGCGATGCTGCCTCCCGCGAACACGTCCGCCATGGCTCTGAATATGATACAAAGACCCTTTCCGCCTGCGTCAACGACTCCTGCCTTTTTGAGCTGAGGCAGCATATCCGTGGTCTTTGCGAGTACAGCCTCGGACTCTGCGCATATCTCCTGCCAGAAGGTGACCTCGTCGTTGGTCTCGATAGCTATTTCCCTTGCCTTGGCGGCGGCAGCCTTTACAACGGTGAGGATAGTGCCCTCCACGGGCTTCATTACCGCCTTGTATGCAGCCTCCACGCCGAACTGGAGAGCGTCCGCGAAATTCTCGCAGCCCGCTTCGGTGCAGCCCGAAAGGCCCTTTGAAAATCCTCTGAATATAAGTGAAAGTATAACGCCCGAGTTTCCTCTTGCGCCCCTCAGGAATGCCGACGCTGCGGTGGAAGCCACCTCGGATACGGGAGCCTTTGAGTCAAGTCTCCTGAGCTCGGCAACGGAATTGCCGATGGTCATTGACATATTGGTTCCGGTATCGCCGTCGGGAACAGGATAAACATTGAGCTCATCTACCTCGCGTTTCCTGTTGGCTATGGTGACGGCAGCGGAAATAATAGCGTCCCTGAGTAAAGAACCGTGTATCACAGTATAGTCCTCCAATTCTATACAGGCATCTGCCTGCACGCCTTAAGCGTTCATATCGTCTACAAAGACGTTGACCTTGTGTACGTCTATGCCGGCTGCTTCCTCAACGGTAAAGCAGACCTTATGTGTAATGCTGTTGACCGCAGCGGTGATGTTTGTGCCGTAGGTCACTTTGATATGCAGGTCGATTATGAGACCGCCCTCCTTATCGGTGCGGATCATAACGCCCTTGTTCTTTCTGAACGCTTTTCCCGCTGTGATAGCGGAAACGGCGGAACGGAAGGTGCTGACATTGCATACGTCTGCAACTCCGAAGCAGTCTGTAACGGCATGTTTTACAAGTTCTGTAAGGTAATTTTCAGAAACGGTGATCTTTCCGATATGATTTTCCAAGCCTACCATTAAGTCATCACTCCTTATGCTGAATGTGCTGCGGCACATATTATCTTAGTCGGACGGCCGAAGGGCCTGTAAGTCCATATTGATTATATCACAGTTCTCAGCTTTTTACAATACCCACAGCCAATAAAATTTTTATGCCGATCCGATGAAAAAATTTCATGTATATATTGATTATCCTTTTCGATTGTGATATTATAATTAGTGTATACTCGATAGCCGCTTTCAGGCGGCGGCTGCCCTGAACCTTGTTCAGGACACGCAGATTTTCCCGAAAATTGCGCAAAAGCTGAGAATCGAGAGCTGAAATCTGCGGCGGCATTACTCGGATAATGCGGGCAAAGCGGACATATCAGCTCCCGGCTCTGGATTATAATCCGGAACAGGAGGTACTATTATGGGATTTCATTTCAGAAAAAGCTTTAAACTTGGCAAGCTGTTCAAGTTCAACAAAAACAAGAAGGGCGGCAGCATTTCCGTCACAGGGCCGAAGATCGGCGGCAAAAAGCTGCAATTCACCATAAACAACAAGAAAAAGGCTACCGTGAGCCTTCAGGGCACGGGTATCTCCTACGACGCCGATCTGGGCGGCAAAAAGAAAAAGTCCGAAAAAACGGACAAGGAATGACCGCAGGAGAAGCACCGGAGCATGAAGAGATTACTTTTTATCGGCGATGTTGTAGGCAAAGAGGGCTGTGACTTTCTCACCGAAAGACTGAGCGGCCTAAAGCACAGCTGCGGTGCGGATATAACCGTCGTCAACGGCGAGAATTCCGCACAGGGCAACGGCATCACCCGCGCCTCTGCCGATATGCTGATAAGAGCGGGAGCCGACATCATCACCACGGGCAACCATGCCTTCCGCCACAGGGACGCCCTCGAAATATTCGAGGAGGATTACATCGTCCGTCCCGCCAATTACCCCGAGGGCGGCTGCGTGGGCAGCGGAGTCCGCCTCCTTGATATGGGAGCCTATTCCGTCGCCGTCATCAATATGCTCGGCACTGTATATATGGATCCCCTCGACAACCCCTTCACCAGGATAGACCAGCTCCTTGAGGAGATAGATACCCCGAATATATTCGTGGATTTCCACGCCGAAGCGACCTCGGAGAAAAAGGCTATGGGACACTACCTCACAGGCCGCGTCACAGGCGTTTTCGGCACCCATACCCACGTCCAGACCGCCGATGAATGCATACTCGGCGGACATACCGCATATATTACGGATGCGGGCATGACAGGCCCCGAGCTTTCCTGTCTCGGAGTTTCCGCGGCTCAGACCATAGATATGTTCCGCTTCCGTATGCCCGTCCGCTTCAGAACGGCGGAGGGAAAATGCTTTCTTTGTGGAACAATAGTCGATTTCGATGAAAAAAAAGGCATTTCGCACAAAATAGAACGGCTTATTATAAGATAATCTACAAACTTTCGTTCAGATACTTGATTTTTTTAAAAAAATAAGTTATAATACAATTGTACAATAGCCTTAAGGCATTCGACAAGAATCGTACAATTATTTTTAACAGGAGGGTTATTTGTTATGGAAATTCTGAAAGTATCATCACATTCGTCACCGAATTCTGTTGCCGGAGCTATTGCCGGCGTTATAAGAGAGCAGAAGGCAGTTGAAGTTCAGGCTGTTGGTGCCGGAGCAGCAAATCAGGCGGTAAAAGCGATCGCTATAGCAAGAGGTTATCTTGCCCCTATTGGCATTGATCTTATTTGTATCCCTGCTTTTGCTAATATCCAGATCGACGGTGAAGAGAGAACCGCTATCAAGCTTATCTGCGAACAGAGATAATCGGTAATATCTGCAAGGCGGACATTCTGTCCGCCTTTTTTTACTTCTGACACATACCCTCATCAAGGAGCGTTTTATGCCGACTACACTTTTCAGCGAAATAGAATATCTAAAGGGCGTAGGCAGGGCCCGCGGCGAAAAGTACCGCAGGCTCGGCATAAATTCGCCCTACGAGCTTATATATCATATCCCCCGCGATTACCTTGACTTCCGTGCCCATGTACCCGTAAGACAGGCTGTACTGAACGAATACAACGTGCTGAAGCTGACCGTATTCAGGAAAATGCCGCCTCAGCGCATAAAGGGCGGACTTGTCATCTGCAAGGCTGCCGCCACAGACGGCACAGACGATATACTCATCGTCGTCTATAATAACGTTTACTCCTTCCAGGCCATGAAGGAGGGCGGAGAGTACTATATGTACGGCAAGGTAACGGGCAATTTTCTCCGCAGGGAGATAAGCTCCCCCGTCTTCATAAGCACAGATGAAACAGTGCTTATCCAGCCGAAATACCACCTCACCCAGGGACTCTCCGCAAATATGATACGCACGAATATGCGGCAGGCTCTGGAGATAATGAAAAACGAGCCCTTTGAGACTCTTCCTCCCGGAATACTGGAGAAATACCGGCTCTGTCCTCTTATGCGGGCGCTGGAGAGCATACATTTTCCCGACAGCGAGCTGTCGGCAGAGACCGCAAGGCGCAGACTTGCCTTTGACGAGCTGCTCAAGCTCCAGATAGGAATGTCACTGATGAGGACCCGCAGCAGACGCAGCACCGCCTTCGGAATGGACTCCTCCATTGATGTGAACGAGTTTACGGAGGGACTCCCCTTCGAGCTCACCGACGATCAGAAAAAGGCGGTAAAGGAGATAACCGCTGACCTGTGCCGCGACGTTCCCATGAACAGGCTGTTACAGGGCGACGTGGGAAGCGGCAAGACCGCCGTAGCCGCTGCCGCCTGCTATTTTGCCGCAAAGAACGGCATACAGTCGGCTCTCATGGCTCCCACGGAGATACTTGCCTCCCAGCACTACCGCACTCTCAGCGGCTTCCTCGAGCCCTTCGGAGTAAGGGTATGCCTGCTGACAGGCTCCGTGACCGCAAAGAAAAAGGAAAAGATACGGGGAGAGCTCTCCGCAGGTGAAATTGACGTGATAGTGGGAACTCATGCGATAATACAGAAGGACGTGGAGTACAAAGCCCTCGGACTGGTCATAACCGACGAGCAGCACCGCTTCGGCGTGGCTCAGAGAGCGGCGCTTGCGGAAAAAGGCGACGCTCCTCACAAGCTGGTAATGTCCGCCACGCCAATTCCCCGCACCCTTGCGCTGATAATCTACGGAGATCTGGATATATCCGCCATAACTCAGCTCCCTAAGGGCAGAAAGCCCGTAAGCACCTACGCTGTCACGGGAAAGCTCCGCAGCAGAGCCTTCGGCTTCGTGCGGGAGCGCCTTGACGAGGGCAGACAGGCATACGTAGTCTGCCCCATGATAGAGGAGAGCGAGAGCGAGCTATTTGCGGTAAAGACCTATGCGGAAAATGCCGCTCAGGGCGACCTTAAAGGCTATACCACGGCTCTGCTCCACGGAAAGATGCGTGCCGCCGAAAAGGACAGGGTCATGCAGAAATTCCGTGACGGCGAGATACAGGTCCTCATCTGCACGACGGTGGTCGAAGTCGGCGTTGACGTACCAAATGCGGCGGTAATGGTCATAGAGAACGCCGAGCGCTTCGGACTTTCCCAGCTCCATCAGCTCCGCGGACGAGTTGGCAGGGGCAGCTTCGAGAGTACCTGTATCCTCATAACGGACAATACCTCCGAGGAATGCGTGAAGCGTATGAAGATAATGTCCTCCACCACCGACGGCTTTAAAATATCCGAGGAGGACCTGAAAATGCGGGGACCCGGAGACTTCTTCGGAAACGCCCAGCACGGCCTTCCGCCCCTGAAGATAGCGGATATAGCCTGCAATATGGAGCTCATGAAGCAGGCTCAGGACTGCGCGGGAGAGATACTCTCCGATGATCCCCTCCTTGAAAAGCCGCAGAACCGCCCGCTGAAAATGGACGTAATGCGCCTTTTCAGCAGGGATATAATCGGCTGAAGCTGCAAAAAGCCGAATGTAGGGGACGACGTCCTCGGCGTCCCGCAAACTAACTCAAACAACATAATATCATCATAGGCTGATCGCCTGATTTTTAATAAAGGAGATCACAACAATGATTAAAGTCGCTTCTTGGGGTAAAGAATTCTATATTGACTTAGATGAATATTCTGATAATGTTAATTCTGACGATGCTATTAAATCGTATAGTAATTTCGCCTCAAATATTCTTGAAATAGGGAGAAAAGAAAAATGAAAAAAAAGATAATAATATTTATTGCATCTATTATACTTATAATTACAAGCATTGTTTCTTTTCAGGTATACTCCAAAAACAAACTGAAAAGATATTTAAAATCTCAAAATTATAGTTTTGTAACAGTTAACGGAGCATTAGCAAACAAAAAAGAAATACGCGTTACTCTTTGGTTAGACTTTTCTGCGTTTGAACATGAGGATAAGTTTGCAACAGAAGTTCAACGTATTAAAAATGATATCGAGAAGTATTTAGATGATAATTATCATGACGCTCTTCCATCTATCCCTAAAGTTAAGATTACAATTAATAATAACGAACGTGCTGATGGATTTTTATTTCTTTCTAATTATACCGGAAGTGCTTTTCAGGAGAGCGGTGAATACGCCTCTAAAGAGCTAAAAATTGAGTGTGGATATATCTTTTGTTCTGGAATGAATATTTCCTCTTTCAGTTGTATTGATGGTTTTAAATATTTACGATTTAAAGAGCTTAAAGGCATTGATTATGCTAGTGCACTTAATAATATGAAAGATCTGCAATATCTTGAAATTGAGTCCAAAGAAAATCTGAATGATATTGATACTGACAAGATCAAAGAGCAGCATCCAAATTGTAAAATAGTATTAATAGATGCAAAATAAGTCGCCTAATATCCATATTTTTATGTGATAAAGAAATATGATTAAAATAAAGCCGATACATTGAGTATCGGCTTTATTACTATTCGGTCTGGCTCGTGTTTGTTCCGCTAAGGTGATAACGCATACGAGTGCCGTTTTTATTTTATCGTAAAGTTTTTCAGCTCTTGAGAGCCTTTTCAAGCCATACATTCGCAACGTCGAGTGCCTCATAAAGTCCGCACTCGCGCTCTGCGTTCTTAACGAACGCTTTAAGGGGGTTGGGCTCGTTGGTGTCCATCTGAACGACCCTGACCTTCGAGGTCACCTGTTCGCCGTTCTCCTCCTTTGTCTCGAGTATCTGTATGAAGATGACAAAGGGATCGGACATATATCCGTAGTATATCTGGTTGCCGCTTCTTACCAGCGGATAACCCTTATATGTGTTGAATTTCTCGCTCATGGGATACCTCCTTGAAAATTACCAGGTAGTGACGTAGTCCTCTCCTGTATCGATGCGCTTTATATTCTCGATAAGAGTGTTCACAAAACTCTTGGTACAGTAATACTTGCTCTTTCCGTCAACGACTATGAGGGAACGCATCAGTGAATCGTCATAGAAATCATATCTGAAGGTCTTTCCGAAATATGAATCCGTGAACTCTATGGAAGCTGCGGGCTCGCCGTCGGGAACAGGCTCGTCAAGGGCAAATTCCTCGGCGTTGGAGCTGACGAGGAAGGAATAGAACTGTCTGAAGCGCTCTGCGTCGAGCTCCTCGCCGTTCTTCTTCACCTTGAAATCCTCCGCGCTGGGACTGTCGAGAATAGCCTCGGGATCCTTGCGGCTCACCTTCATTTCCACAGTCTTTCCGCCGCCGCTGACAGTCATATCCGTAA
The DNA here is from genome assembly GCA_017519415.1 of Ruminococcus sp. GTDB lineage: Bacteria > Bacillota > Clostridia > Oscillospirales > Ruminococcaceae > Ruminococcus. The sequence goes on along the minus strand of JAFWSI010000062.1, from coordinate 40,742 downwards.
TATTCCATACGTAATTGGTTATCAGCATTCTCGATACTATATCTATGGGCTGAACAGTCAGCCACTTTGCATTGTCGGCAGAGATTATATATATAACCTTTCCGCCCTCCAGCATACCGTAGCTGCACTTTTCTCCCGACTCGTCGGTGAATATCTCACTGAGAAGGAGAACATAGGTCTTTCCGTTGCCGCATTCCATAGTAACCCTGCAGAAAGGATCGCTGAGGCCTGCGCCTGCTATATCGGACTCCTTGCAGTTGAGAGCGTATATCTCCTTGGCGGCAAGTCCGAACATACCGTTGGTGATGCCGTTGGATTTTTCCACAGTAAGATAGCTGAACAAAGGCTCTACCAGTACATGGGTAGCCGAGGTGCCGCCCGAGTTCTTGTCGTCGCTGGACTTGTCGTACTCGATGAGCATATCCTCGTCCATGTCGCCGCGCTCTATCCTTATGCTGTCTATTTTCGGGTAGTTGTCATCGTCGGGCTTTGCAAGCACCGTACTGCTTATGAATTCCTTGACTGACCTCAGATAATTGGCCATCAGAGAATTGCTTACGGTATACACGTCGTCCGTACCGTTTACAAGCACATATGTGCCCGAATTCGAGGGAGCCTTGTCGCCTATGAAGAACTTTGCGGTATTTCCCGATTCAAAGGTGAACTCAACTGTAGCGGCGGGGTCTTCAAGTCCGTACTTGGCAAGGTCCGTGCAGTTCTCGGCTATGAGAGCCTCTGCCGCCATGCCGTTTCCGTTGTTGACGAGAGTACCCACCATGGATATATCCACGTCGAGGTCGCTGTAGTCCTCCAGCGTATAGGTAGCCGAGGTATCTTCGGTGGGCTCATCCTTGAGGATAACATTTATCTCGCCCTCTCCGTTCTTTACGACAGCCTTTTTTACAGTGGTGACAGCTCCGTTTTCGCTGATGAGGATAGTGCCATTGCCCTTTGCCTCCGAGGTGGTCTCGATAACGGCAGAGCTCTTATCCTCTTCCCCGTTCTCGGGAGCGGTGAGCTTCAGTACGGCATAGCTGCCTCCCAGCGCCGCAAGAAGGGCGCTGAGAGCGATTATGCCCTTGGCTTGTTTTTTCATCGGTTACGTCTCCTTAACAGTACAATAACACCTGTCACGGCAATGATGAACGGTATCAGCAGTATTACTATGAGCTGTACGTTCTTTGCCTGCTTTGTGGTCACTGAGATGAATGACTGCTGGAGATTCTTATCGGGGATAACTACGCCGTTGTCCTCCTTGCCTGTCAGGGTATTTATCATGATAGTAAGGACGTTTGCGTTGTTATAGGTCTGATTCTGCATGATGACAGTGCTGTCTGTCATAAAGGGGCTTCCGATAACGAGGAGGCTGCTGGTATGGGTTACGAGGTTATCGCTGTGCTGCTTCTTTGAGACCATGATAACGTTTCTCGCACCCTTTTCGCCCAGCTCTGCGTTCTTATCGGTAAGATCGGCTGTATAGGACTCTGCCGAGGACTTGAGCGCCTCGCTCACTATATCCTCGTTGTTCTTGGTTATCTGTGTAAGCTCTCTGGAATAGGGAGCAACGATAGGAGTCTTTGACTGAGGAAGTCCGCCTACTGCCGTAACGTCGGTTATCTCAAGAAGGATATTAGTAGGCGACGTGATAGCGTTGGTATCGTCGGCAATGATGCGGTTCTCCACCTTTATGCTCCAGTCTGCGAGGAATTCCTCGATATTGGGGAGATTGGTCTTTGAATAATCGGGAACGTATATCATGTTCCTGTCGTACTTTCCGTCATTGTAGAGGAAGTCGCTCATCTTCTTGATGATGTCCTCTGTGAAGTCAACGGAGGGAGCGTATACCACCAGCATATCGTAATCGTCGGGGCTTATCTCGTCCTTGGCGATGTCGATGTCGGTGCAGTCGTAGCCGTGCTTGCCGAGTATCTCCTTCTCGAAGGTCTCAACAACGCTTCCGTTTACGGAATCGTCGTACATCTGCTTGTCATACATGGAAGAATTGTTCATCTTCTTTGCAAATGCGACTCTTATGGGATGGGTGTCTATAACGTTGCAGATAGCTCCCGTTATATCGCTCTCGCCTGTGAAGTTGAACTTCATCTGGCCTGACTTTGAAGCGGTCTGGTCGGGGGTCAGCATAGCTGCGACCTCGCTGTCGTATATCATGCTCAGACGTCCGTCCGCATATACCATGATGCTTCCGCGGCTTATATCGCCGTTGTAGTAATCCTTGTACTTGTTTATAAGGTCGGGATCGATGTCCATATCGACATACTTTACGGTGATGCTTCCCTTGCCCTGAGCAGCATACATAGCGTACTTGTCAAGGAGCTCGGGTATCATCTCATAGGGCATTTCCGCAGCGCTTCCGTAGTACTGGGCATACATGCTCTCGTAATAGTTGCGGAGATTTGCGAAATAGTCCTTTGACGCGGTAACAACTATCTCCACGTCCTTATCCATGTTCCTGACAATGTTTATTGACTCCTCCGTGAGCTCGTATCTGTTGTCGGGCGTAAGGTCGATCTTTATGGGCGAACGCTTTGCCAGCATGTTCACTACCACGTTGAGGACCACTACGACCGCGATAACAAGAGCTATTATCACATAGAATACGGAGCCGTACTTGAATTTCCTTGCAGCGCCCGATGCAGGAGCAGCTGCCTTCTCTGCCTCGGCGGCAGTTTCCTTTATATCATCGACAGCCTTTTTGGCTTTTGTCTCGTCGATATTCTTCTTACTCATCTGTATCAAAACCTTCCTTTCCTGTAAGCTCAGCTCCAGCGTCTCTTCTCAAGCACCTTGACGGTGAAGAAGTTGAAGAGGAATGCTGTACTTAAAAAGAAAACGATACTGGGAAGGCTGAATACTCCCCTTGTAAAGTCGGTATATCTCGAATAGAAGGCCAGAGTAGTAACTATCTTGTAAAGAACTCTCTTTGCGAAGTTGCCGTTTGCAAAATTAACCACCAGCATTTCCGAGAGATAGATAACGAAGAGCACCACGAGGCAGACTACAGCCGAAGCCATCTGGTTCTCGGTCAGGGAGGAGATGAACAGTCCCACAGCGATGAATGCTGCGCCGAGGAAGAGCATGGCGAAGTAGTTGCCGATAAGTGTTGACCATATAACGTTTCCGAAGTAATTCAGTATGAATGCGTATATGAATACGATGGACTCGGCGATTATAAAAAGGGTAAGAGCTGCAAAGTACTTGCCGAGAACGATGTCCCACAGGCTTATGGGAGCTGTGAGGAGTCCCTGATCCGTCTTGTTCTTTTTCTCCTCGCTGAGGAGCTTCATTGTGAGAATCGGTATGAGGAACATAACGATGATGAACATAGAATTGAACATCACAGATGTATCAGTAGTTCCTGCCGCTATAACTCCGTTAAAGAAGAATATGCCTGATACCAGCCAGAACACCGTAAGAAAAACATAAGCAGCGCCCGAAGTAAAGAAGGCGCCCATTTCACGTCTGTAGATCGCCAGCATTATTCCTCACCTCCGTTGCTTTCTTCATTTTCTGCTGCGGACTCTTCTCCGTCAGCCGTTTCCGCTTCGCCGGCAGTTTCTTCTTCGCTGACGGCTTCCTCTTCGGCGGCTGTATCTTCGTCAGTCATGTCCTCGCCGAAGGTCTCGGGCTCATCGGCCTCCTGCTCGGCTCTGAGCTTTCCGTTCTCGCCGGCTTTGATACTGATCTTGGGCTTTGATTTTCTGCCCGAGATCTCGTTCCTGTCGAAGCCCTCGTCCATTGTGATCTTGAGGAAGATGTCCTCGAGAGTGAGGTCTGAAAGCTGGAGCATAAGGATATTCCAGCCCTTTTCATTACAGAGCTTATTGATGGCGCGGCGCACATCTGTCTTGCCGTCGGTCTCGACGTCGTAATCGTAAATGCCCTTTTCGCGCTCCATATCCGCACGGACATACTTTACGCCCGCAAGGTTCCTTATGGCACCCGCGATCAGCTTCTTATCGTCTGCGGTATGGGTAGGTCCCTCGATACGGAGGGTCATCTTGTGCTTGTTGGTGATATTCTTTGCGATCTCATCGGCAGTTCCGTCCGCAGCCACCTCGCCCCTGTTGATAATGATTATCCTGTCGCAGACAGCCTGTATCTCAGGGAGGATATGGGACGAAAGAATGACCGTATGTCTCTTGCCCAGCTTCTTGATAAGGGTTCTTATCTCTATGATCTGGTTGGGGTCGAGGCCTACCGTGGGCTCGTCGAGTATGAGCACGGGGGGATTGTTGATAAGAGCCTGCGCAAGGCCCACTCTCTGTCTGTATCCCTTTGAAAGGTTCTTTATGAGCCTTCCCCTTACGTCCTCGATCTTGCAGAGATTGCATACGTCCTTTATATGTGCCTTTCTCGGCAGCTTGCATTTTTTCAGATCGTACATGAAGCTGAGATACGCGTCAACCGTCATGTCGATGTAAAGGGGCGGTATCTCGGGGAGATAACCGATATTCGCCTTGGCCTTCTTGGGGTCCTCGAGAATATCGGTGCCGTCGATGAGCACCTGTCCCGCAGTTGACGAGATATATCCCGTCAGCATATTCATGGTCGTGGATTTTCCCGCACCGTTCGGTCCGAGGAAGCCGAGTATCTCACCCTTTTCGACCTTGAAGCTGATATTGTTCACGGCAACCTTGTCGCCGTACTTCTTAGTAAGGTTTCTTACCTCTATCATTGGGTTTGCCTCCTTATTACGTATGTTGACGGCAGAACCGCTGTCCCGCCGCATCTTTCACAGCTTTTATATGGTAATACTTCTATGTGATAATGAAGTGAAAGCATTGCGAATTTTTCACAATATATTGAGAGCTGTCTCCGCGTCCGCAGCTATCTGCCTTCTGAGCTCCTCCACGGAGGCGAATTTCGTCTCGGGGCGCAGGAAGCGCAGCAGCTCCACCTGTAAGGTGATCCCGTAAAGATCACCGGAAAAGCCGTGTATATAAGTTTCGGCAAGAGGAGCTCCGCCGTAATCCACGGTGGGCTTCCTGCCGATATCCGTCACCGACGGATACCATTTTCCGTTTATCCTCGCTTTTGAAGCGTATACGCCGTATCTCGGCACCAGCTGTCCTTCTCCGAACACCTGGTTGGCAGTCGGGAAGCCTATGCTTCGTCCCAGCTGAGCACCGCGGCTCACCTTTTTCATTATGGTGTAGGGCTCGCCGAGAAAGGCATTGGCGCTCTCGATGTCGCCCTCCGACAGCATGGAGCGTATTTCCGTCGAGGATACTCTTCTGCCTCCGCAGTAAACATCCTCCACGGTCTGCACCGCAAAGCCGAACCTCTCGCCGAAGCTGCGCAGCTCCGCGATACCGCAGGAAGCGCCCCTTCCGAAGCGGAAATCGTTCCCGCAGCACACAAAGGCAGCGTTCATCTCTCCGCAGAGTATATCCCCTGCGAAGCTCTCACCGTCAAGGCCGCATATATCGCCGAAGCTGTGGGAGAACACCCTTTCCATGCCGCAGTCTTCCGTCAGCAGGAAGCTCTTCTCCTCGTCGCCGTAAATATATCCCGCACCGCCCTTTTTCTCCGCAAATAGCGATGAAAACGTGAAAACGCAGGGCATAAGCCCGTTTGCAGCCTGTTCCTCAGCCGCCTTCAGCACGGCGCGGTGTCCGAGATGGACTCCGTCAAAAAGTCCCAGAGCAGCGGCAGTCCTTGTCTTTTCCATGCCGTCACCCCATATTCTTTCCTACCCGCAGTATACCGCCGTCGGTATCTGCAATGGCAGTACCTATGAACGCTCCGTCGGAGCCGTATACCCTGTACTGCCCGGCACCGTTCACTATTCCGCTGATACGTGACAGATCGAGCTTTACGCCGTTCCTGTACATTCTTGTCTGAGCCTCCCCGAGCCTGAGGGCGGGAAGCTCTGCAAACACGCGGTCTATGGGAAGTATCAGCTCTTCAAGTCTGCCCTCGTCCCCTGCCTGCTGTATCTCCTCAAGAGTATGGCAGTCCGCAAGGGTAAAGCCGCCCGACGAGGTCCTGACCAGAGAGGTCATTATGCCGCCGCAGCCAAGCTTTTCGCCTATATCGTTTATTATGGTGCGTATATACGTGCCCTTTCCGCAGCATATCTCCAGTCTTCCCTCACGGGTATCGCTGCTGTACCCGGATATGCGCAGTGAGCTCACCTCTGCTTCTCTCGCCTCGCGCTCCACCTCAACGCCCTGTCTTGCAAGGTCGTAAAGGCGCCTGCCGTTCACCTGAACGGCGGAGTACATTGGCGGAAGCTGCATTATCTTCCCCGTGAAGCAGGGTATAACGGCTTCCAGGTCATCACGGCTCACTGCCGCGTCCGAAGCTTCCTTCACTTCGCCCCATACGTCCTGGGTATCCGAAGTGAAGCCAAGCCTGAATCCCGCAAGGTAGCTCTTTGTATTGTCGGGCATTATATCGCACGCCTTTGTAGCGCTGCCCACAAAAACAGGCAGCACGCCCGTCGCCATCGGATCGAGGGTCCCGCCGTGGCCGAGGCGTTTCATATGAAGTACCCCGCGGAGCTTTGCCACGACGTCGAAGGATGTGAAATCCTGCGGCTTATCTACGCAAAGTATCCCGTTCATTCCTTCAGCGCCCTTTCAACAGCCTTTATAAGGAAGGCCTTTGCCTCCTCGAGAGGTCCGTCCACAGTGCACCCCGCAGCCTTTGCATGACCGCCGCCGCCCACAGACTGACATATCACCGATACGTTGACGTCGTTTGCCGAACGGAAGGAGCATTTGTACACTCCGTCCTCACGCTCCCGCATAAGTATGCCAACCTCTGTGTTCTCGAGCTGTATCGTAAGGGGCGCAAAGCCCTCCAGCTCCTCCATGGAGACGTTCATGTCCTTCATCATATCCTGGGTAACGGCAGCTATAGCGAGCTTTCCGCCGAGACAGTACTCCATGAGCTCGTTGACCTTCGCCTCAAGCCTGAGTCTGCCCATGGACTTGACGTCGAACATATAGCGGTTGATTCTTGCAAAATTTATATCGTAGCTGCGCATCATCTCTGCCGCTATCTCGTGAGCGCGGGGAGTGGTGCAGTCGTACTTGAAGCAGCCCGAATCGGTGGATATGCCCGTATAGAGGCACATCGCACAGTGTTTCGTTATTTTCACGCCCATATACTTCGCAAGATCGTAGATGATCTCGCAGGCAGCGGTGGCGTCGCCGCGGAGCAGAGTTTTCTCCGCGTAGTTCTTGTTTGAGATATGGTGGTCGATGCAGAGCTGCACCCTGCCGCCGTATATATCCTTGTAATCGCCCATAAGGTTCTCATCGGCAATGTCTACGGCGATGACCGTTTTAGGCTCGAAGTCCTCCCCCGCACCCTCGGAGGTGAGGAAATCGTAACGTGCAGGGAAGCCGTCATGGCATACCACCCTGCTGCGCACGCCCAGCTGCGCAAGTATATCCTTGAGTCCGAAGCCTGCGCCTATGCAGTCTCCGTCGGGATTGCGGTGTGTGATTATAACTGCGTCCTCGCAGTTTCTGAGAAAGAGCTCAGCCTCGCTGAAACCTATATACATGGCAAGCCCTCCTTACAGCAGGTCATGGAGCTTCCTGCTTATCTCCGCGCTTCTCTCAATGGAGTTGTCGGCGATGAAGGTAAGCTCCGGAGCCTTCCGCAGCTTGAGCCTGTGGAACAGCTCCCGCTTTATGAAACCTGCGGCGCTTTTAAGTCCCAGTACAGACTCCTTTGCCCTCTCGATACCGTCGAAGCTGGAAACGTACACCTTGCAGCTCGACATATCGCCCGAGAGGTCTGCTCTTACAACAGTGAGCATCTTGTCTATCCTCGGATCCTTGAGCTCCCTGAGGATAGCAGTTATCTCACGCTTTATATCTTCAGCCGTGCGGCTGTTCTTGAAATTAGGCATTGCATTCCTTTCTGTCAAAGCTTGACGGTGAAACCGTCTCCTTTATTCTCCTCGTGCTTATCGGGATCGGCAGCTCCGTCCTTCTTTGAAGACTTCTTGGCAGCCGTCTTTTTTGCAGCTTTCTTCTTTGCGGCAGGCTTTCTGGCTGCCGTTTTCTTTGCTGCGGGCTTATCCTCCGCAGGCTTCTCCTCTGCGGACTGTTCCTCCGCTGGCTGCTCCTCTGTATCGGCAGCCGCGCTGTCGCCGTCGCTGTCGTGCTTTGCGAAGAAGCCGTCGCCGAACATCTCTGCCGAGAACGCCTCGTCCTCGGCGGTGGCGCTGTAATCGGGGATCTCCTCGTCACCCTCCTCGCCGTAGTATATATCGGCGTAGTTACCGTATTCGGGCTCCAGCTCCACGTCGCTTACAGGGCGCTCTATGCCCATAAGATCGTCGCCGAAATCCTCGGGAGCCTCCATTGCGCTGCACTGACCGAGAAGTATCTTCTTTACGGACTCGAAGAAAAAGATGTCGATGGGTCCGAAGTCGTCCCATGCCAGTGCCTCGTTGCAGTACTGCAGCATATCTGCGGTACTCATTCTGCTGTTATCCATTGCAGTTTCCCCCTTTAGTAATAATAATCCTTGTTTTATCAATTGCACAGACAGCAGTCTCCTCTTCCGAAGCGCCCTGCCTGAACCGTTCAATAATATCAGTCCTCACGATATTCCTCAACGATATAGGTCTCGAAAATATCGCCTTCCTTGACGTCGCTGAACTTTTCAAGGCTGATACCGCACTCGTAGCCCTCGGCCACTTCCTTTGCGTCGTCCTTGAAGCGCTTGAGTCCTGCGATCTCGTCGTCCGCGATAATGATACCGTCACGGACAACTCTTACCTTGCTTCCTCTTGTTACCTTTCCGCTGAGTACATAGCTTCCCGCTACCATACCAACGTTGGAGATCTTGTAGACCTGTCTTACCTCTACGCGGCCCTGCTCAACATCGCGGAACTTGGGAGCGAGCATACCCTTCATAGCGGTGGAGATCTCCTCTATGGCGTCATAGATGATACGGTAAAGTCTTATATCCACTCCGTCGCGGACAGCGTTCTCTGCCGCTACGGGGTCGGGTCTTACGTTGAAGCCGACGATGATAGCGTTGGAAGCGCTTGCCAGCATAACGTCGCTCTCCTTGACAGCGCCGACCGCACCGTGGATGACTCTTACTCTTACCTCGTTGTTGGAGAGCTTTTCGAGGGACTGCTTTACAGCCTCCACAGAGCCCTGTACGTCAGCCTTGACAACGATGGGGAGCTCCTTGATCTCGCCCTCGGCGATCTGACTGAACAGGTTGTCAAGGGTTACCTTGCGGTAAGCGTTGAACTGCTCCTGCTTCTGCTCGTGCTTTCTCTGCTCTACCAGCTCTCTTGCCAGTCTCTCGTCCTCAACAGCGTTGAAGATGTCGCCTGCGCTGGGCACCTCTGCAAGACCTGTTATCTCAACGGGAACGGAAGGACCTGCTGCCTTCACGGTTCTGCCCTTGTCGTTGGTCATTACGCGGACTCTTCCCACAGCCGTGCCTGCGATGATAACGTCGCCCTGCTTGAGAGTACCGTTCTGCACGAGGAGAGTTGCGATAGGACCTCTGCCCTTGTCAAGACGGGCCTCGATGACAGTACCCTTTGCAAGTCTGTCGGGATTTGCCTTGAGCTCCTTGACCTCCGCAACGAGGAGCACGTTCTCGAGAAGCTCGTCAATGCCCTCGCCTGTCTTGGCCGATACGGGAACGCATATAACGTCGCCGCCCCAGTCCTCGCATACGAGATCGTACTTGGTGAGCTCCTCCTTGATACGGTCGGGATTTGCACCCTCCTTATCCATCTTGTTGATAGCGACGATTATGGAAACTCCCGCAGCCTTGGCGTGGTTTATAGACTCAACGGTCTGGGGCATGATTCCGTCGTCTGCCGCAACGACGAGTATAGCTATATCGGTTATATTGGCGCCTCTTGCACGCATGGAAGTGAATGCCTCATGTCCGGGAGTATCAAGGAATGTGATGTCCTGTCCGTTGATATTCACCTGATAAGCACCTATGTGCTGAGTGATTCCGCCAGCCTCGCCAGCTGCAACATGAGCGTTTCTGATACGGTCGAGTATGGAGGTCTTTCCGTGATCGACGTGTCCCATTACAACTACTACGGGGCAGCGGGGCTGGAGGTTCGTATCGTCGTCGTCGGTATCGTCGATAAGACGCTCCTCGATAGTAACGATGACCTCTTTTTCCACCTTTGCGCCCATCTCGTCCGCAACGAGAGCGGCGGTATCAAAGTCTATCTCCTGATTTATGGAAGCCATTACGCCCAGCTTCATGAGCTGCTTGATAACGTCCGTAGCAGTAGCCTTGAGACGTGTTGCAAGCTCGCCCACTGTTATGCTGTCAGGGATAAGGACCTTGAGCTGCTGCTTTCTTGCTCTTTCCAGCTCAAGTCTCTTGAGCTTCTCAGCCTCGCTCTCCTTCTTGGAGAACTGCTGACGGTTCCTCTGTGCCGACTTCTGATTTATCTTCTGCTTCTTGGAAGAATAGTTATCGTTCTTGTGCTTGTTGGAGGCAGCCATCTGATCGTATCTCTCGTTGTACTTGTCGAGATCGACGTAGCTTCCTCTTGTATCCACGGTACGGCGCTGAGTCGAGGTCTGAGCGGTCTCCGAGCTGAATGCGGAATTGAACTTTGTACGCTCGCCTCTGTCCTGAGCCTTTGCCTGTTCCTTCTTCCTGTCCTTTTTCTTGTCCCTCTTATCGGCAGCGGGAGCCTCCTGCTTCGGAGCCTCCTTGGCTTTTTCGGGCTCGGATTTCTTCTCTGCGGGCTTTTCAGCGGCAGGCTTTTCCTCGGTCTTCTTCTCCGCCTTCTTTGCGGGAGCAGCCTCCTGCTTCTTCTCCGCAGGCTTCTCCTCCTTGGGAGCTTCCGCCTTCTTTATGGGCTTTTCCTCCTTGGGAGCCTCAGTCTTCTTGGTCTCCTTCTTTGCCTCGGAAGACTTCTTTGCGGCAGGCTTCTTTTCCTCCGCCTTCTTCTCCTCTTTGGGAGCCTCCGACTTCTTCGCGGGCTTTTCCTCCTTCGGAGCTTCCGCCTTCTTGGTCTCGGAAGACTTCTTCGCAGCAGGCTTTTTCTCCTTGGGAGCCTCCTCCCTTACGGGACGGGGATCGTTCTTGGAATCGAAGTATTCGTTCAGTGAGCTGACAGCGTATCTGTCCCTTGTGTAGTGCTCGAGAACGGAATTCATCTCCTCCTCGGTGAGAGCGGATCCCGTTTTCTTCTTGGCGTCGCCTTTTCCCGCGAAAAAGTCGATGAGCTCCTGTGAAGAGACATTAAGATCCTTTGCAGCGTCGCTTAACTTTATTTTTTTTGCCATAGGCCTGATTACCTCCAATTGTCTCTGCCGGCATAACGGCATCAGTATCAAATGCTTTCATGTAAACTATATATCAACGCATTACTGCGATCCGTCGGATATTATCCTTTCAAAACCGTCGGCAAAGCCCTCGTCCGTCACGGCGACAACAGCTGTTTCCTTGCCGCAGAGCCTGCCGATCTCCAGCTTGCTCAGCTCCGTGGGAAAATGCCTTGCACCGTACTTTCCGCAGACGAATCTTACCTCCTTCACGGTCTTATCCGACGCGTCCGAAGCTGTAAGTATGCAGTGAGCGGTGCCGTTCTTAACGGCCTCGGCGGCACTGTCGAAGCCCTTTACGGTCTTCCCCGCCTTTATGCAGATACCCAGCAGATTAGCTGTCCTGCGGTTCTTTTCCGAGCTCACTCATCATCACCTCGTAAACGCTTTCATCTATCTTACATGAGAAGGCTCTTTCAAAGCGCCTTGCCTTTCTTGCTTTCTCAAGGCACTCGGTGCTGCGGCAGATATAGGCTCCTCTGCCTGCGGCCTTGCCCTTGAAATCAAGGCTTATCTCTCCCTCGGGAGATCTTACCGCACGGATGAGCTCCTTCTTGGGCTTCATCTCATTGCAGCCGAGACACATTCTCATGGGTATTTTCTTGGGCTTCATAATTATTCCTCAGCCTCGGGTGCGCTCTCTGCGGGAGCTTCCTCTGCGGCAGCAGCCTCCTCTTCCCCGGGAGCTGCCTCCTCGTCTTCTTCGGGAGCAGTCTCAAATACGGGAGCCACAAAGTCGGGGCTCATTTCGGGAGCCTCCTCGCCCGTAAGGTTATCGAACTGGGGCTTGATGTCGATCTTGAAGCCTGTGAGCTTAGCCGCAAGCTTTGCGTTCTGACCCTTGTTTCCGATAGCCAGCGAGAGCTGATTGTTGGGTACTATCACCGTGCAGGCCTTCTCGTCCATGGAGGTGATGACCGTCTTCAATACCTCGGCAGGAGCAAGCGCTCTTGCGATGAATTCCTCGGGGACCTCGCTCCACGGGATTATATCTATCTTTTCGCCGCTGAGCTCGTTGACTACAGCGGTTATTCTCGAACGCTTAGGTCCGATACAAGCGCCTACTGCGTCAACGTTCTCATCCTTTGACCATACTGCGATCTTCGTTCTCGAGCCCGCCTCACGGGAGATGGACTTGACCTCGACCGTGCCGTCGTATATCTCGGGGACCTCCTGCTCGAAGAGCCTCTTCACAAGATCCTTGTGAGTACGCGAGATCTTTACCACGGGCTTCTTGTTCTTGCCGATGATGCCTGTGATGTATACCTTTACAGACCTGCCCTCCTCGAGGACCTCTCCGGGTATCTGTTCGTTGCGGAAGAGATAGAGCTCCGTTCCGTCGTAAACGACGGTTACCGTACCTCTGCCGGGCTCGACCTGTGATACCTTGGCGGTTATGCACTCATGCTCCTTCTGCTCGAACTTGCTGAGCATCTGCTCGCGGTTGATCTCTCTCAGGTCGCCCTTTATGGACTGCTTTGCGGAGAGAGCAGCCATTCTTCCGAGCTTGGATATATCAAGCTCCTTGAGTATAGTACCGCCAACCATAGCGTTAGGATCCATAGTCTTTGCGACGTCGATATTGACCTCGTTCTCGTCTATGGGTTCATCGTCGATAATGTCCTGTCTGATGTACATCTCGAACTTCTTTGTCTTGGGGTCGATCTCAACGGTTATCCTCTCCTCACTGTGGGGATAGGCTCTTCTTGCAGCCTTGAGCATAGCCGACTTTACCTTTTCAACGAGAAGCTCGGTCTCGACGCTGTTTTCCTCTCCAAGTGCCTCAAGCGCCTTGAAAAAGTCCTTGTTCATGTTCATGTCTGTAAATTCCTCCAGTATATATAATTTTTTGCAATTCAGAAATCAAGATAAAGCTTTACGAAAGCAATATCCCCCAGCGGGTATTTCTTTTCCTCACCGCCTTCAAGGATGACGGAAACGCCTTCCCTGTCGGCTCCTTTCAGCTGTGCGACTATTTCTTTTTCGCCGTCCACGGCTCTTATGAAGCGTATCCTCACGGTATCGCCCTGACAGACCTCGAAGTGCTCCTCCTTTACGAGCTCGCGCTCGAGACCTGCGGAGCCCACCTCCAGCATATAGCTCTGAGCAATGGGATCCTTTTCGTCGAGGATGTCGCTTATGGGAGCGTTTGCGCGTTCACAGTCCGCAATGGTTATACCCTCGTCCTGATCTATGAACACCCGCAGATACCACATAGCGCCTTCCTTTTCGTAGCACACGTCCCAGAGGTAATACCCCAGCTCGTCGGTTATGGGCCTGATAAGATCGTACACCTTTTGTTCCGTACCGCCGAATTTTTTGAATTTCATAGGCAGCTTTCCCCGATATATCGGGCTCTCCTTTCCCTGAAAAGTAATAGTCTCCCTGTTAGTTTCAATATAAATACTAAAGACCGGAAGGGTTCCGGTCTTTGGGTCTACTATCATCATAAAGTATTATAACACGGTTTTTCGCAAAAATCAAGTGTTTTTCGGAATTTTTTTCAAAAATTCCCGGTTTTTTTCATTTTCGCCCCGCCAAAGCCGCCGCCGTCCGCAAAAGCCGCCGGTTACAGGCATTTGTGCCGCAGTATTCCTCATGTCAATTCTCAACTCTCAATTCTCAACTCTCAACTAAAAAGACGTTCCCGAAGGAACGTCTTTTTTATTCGTCAGCCCTTGAGCTCAACACGTCTGATTTTGCCGCTGATAGTCTTTGGCAGCTCGTCCCTGAACTCCACGATACGTGGGTATTTGTAAGGAGCGGTGTGCTTCTTTACATAGTCCTGTATCTCCTTCTTGAGCTCGTCTGTGCCCTCGGTGCCCTTTACAAGAACGATGGAAGCCTTTACCACCTGGCCTCTAACGGGATCGGGAGCAGCGCTTACGCCGCACTCGAGCACGTATGGGAGCTCCATGATAACGCTTTCGATCTCGAAGGGTCCGATACGGTAGCCCGAGGACTTGATAACGTCGTCAACTCTGCCGACGTACCAGAAGTAGCCGTCCTCGTCCTTCCACGCGGTATCACCCGTATGGTAGAGCCCGTCGTGCCATGCTTCCTTTGTTTTCTCCTCGTCCTGATAGTAGCCGAGGAAGAGTCCGCAGGGGGTATTCTTATCCGTGCGGATGACTATCTCTCCTGTCTCGCCCGTCTTTACGGGCTTGCCGTCGGGATCGACTATATCCACGTCATAGAGCACGCTGGGCTTGCCCATAGAGCCCGGACGGCAGGTCATTCCCACGAAGTTTCCGATAGACAGGGTGGTCTCGGTCTGTCCGAAGCCCTCCATGAGCTTTACGCCGGTAGCCTTGAGGAACTGATTGTATACCTCGGGATTGAGAGCCTCTCCCGCAACGGTGGCATACTTGATCGAGCTGAGATCGTACTTGGAGAGATCCTCCTTGATGAAGAAGCGGTACATGGTGGGAGGTGCGCAGAATGTGGTTATATTGTACTTCCTGAACATAGGAAGGATCTTGTTGGCATCAAAGCGGTCGAAATCATAGACGAACACGCAGGTCTCGCTGAGCCACTGTCCGTAGAGCTTGCCCCAGAGAGCCTTTCCCCAGCCAGTATCGGATATGGTAAAATGTATGCCGTTGGGGTCCACATTATGCCAGTAGCGGGCGGTGATGAAGTGTCCGAGGGCGTACTTGTGGCTGTGTGTAGCTATCTTCGGGTAGCCTGTGGTACCCGAGGTGAAGAACATAAGGTTGGGCTCGCTGCCGCAGGAGAGCTTATCCGGGTCGGTGGGACGCTCGAATACGTCGCTGAAGCCTGCCATTTCCGAATCGAAGTCAGCCCAGCCCTCACGCTGACCGTGAGCCATCATCTTGATAAGCTTTATGCCCAGCTCCTCCTCTGCGAGATCCACCTGATGAGCAACATCTCCGTCCCCCGTGCAGACGATAGCCTTTACACCCGCAGCCTTGAAGCGGTAGGTGAAGTCATGCTGCACCAGCTGATTTGTAGCGGGGATAACTATTGCGCCTATCTTGTGGAGAGCAAGGATAGAGAACCAGAACTGATAATGCCTCTTGAGGACGAGCATTACCCTGTCGCCCTTCTTTATGCCCTTTGACAGGAAGTAATTCGCAGTCATGTTGGAATACTTCTTCATGTCGCCGAAGGTGAACCTTCTCTCCGACATATCGTTGCCGACGTAGATGAGAGCCTCCTTGTCGGGACATTTTGCCGCAAGGGCGTCAACAACGTCAAAGCCGAAGTTGAACTGCTCCTCGTTTATGAAGCTTATACCCGTAAGGTTGCCCATTGTGTCGGTCTCGAGCTTCACGAATCTGTCCGCAACGGGATCCTGTATATGCGCAAGGTCGAAATTGGTAACTCCGGGAAGTATAACGGGGTCGAGATTTGAGATAGCGTGCTGGGGCTGGTTAACGCCGCAGACAATAGCGTAGAACTTGCACTCCTGACCGCCCACGGCCCATTCGTCATGGGGCTCGGAGCTGTCGTAGTAGATAGAGTCGCCCTCACTCAGTATCTCGATATTGTCGCCTACCTGAACCTTCAGCTGACCGCTGATAACTATATCCATTTCCTGCCCCTCATGGGTATGGGGGTGAGGAACTCTGAACTCCTCGTCCACATAGGGTATGGTAACGAGGAAGGGCTCTGCTATCTTGTTGCGGAACTTCGGGGCAAGACGGAGGTAGCTGAGGCCCTGTCTTCTTGCAATAGGGAGACCCTGACCTTTTCTTGTGATGTCGAAGCTCTTGATATGGGGCGATTCGCCCTCCATAAGGTCTGCGATCTCGACTCCGCAGGCATTTGCAAATTTATAGATGAAGCTGAAGCTGAAGTCCTTTGCTCCGCCCTCATACGCGAGGTATTCGTAGGAGGAAACGCCTATCTTGTCGGCCATTTCCTTGGGAGAAAGGCCTACCGACTCTCTCGTGAGCCTTATTCTCTCGGCGACCTCCTTTATTCTTTCTTCTGCATTCGGCAATGTCGTCATTTCGCTCATAATGATCTCTCCTTTAAAAAAGTTTAATTCCGGAAAATGAAACGGTGGACGAGAAATGCTGCCGCTGCTTTCTACAGCGGAAAAAACAAAAACCCGTCTCAAAGAAACGAACTTTGAGACGAGTATCAATACCTGATTACCCGCGGTACCACTCAAATTGTGCCGCTATTGCGTAACACCACTTCAGACTCCGACAAGTCCTATTCATTGACGCAGAATCACGGAAGCGCTTACTGATAAGCTTTCGGCACTTCGGCTCAGAAGGGATACACAGCACTGCTTATCGCCGGCTCGCACCAAACACCGGCTCTCTGTGGACATTGGCAATCCTCTGCTTGTCTTCCTCATTGCTTGTATTTTGGATTATATCACAAAAGAAACCGTTTGTCAAGCCCTTTTCAAATTTTTTGTGGAACGGCAATACCGTAAAAGCTCTCCCGGAAGCCTTGCGGCGGCTCCGGGAGAGCTTTCTCATATACTGAATCTCATTTATTCCCCTTTTATGCAAACAGTTTACGACTTTTATCAGCCTATAAGGCCTGAAGCTATAATCTCACGGTTCCTGTCAAGTCCTGTGACTGATACGCGGTTATTTGCAATTTCGGCAACCGAAACACGGCCAAGTTCTGCGGTATTGAGAACTGAGGTGCTTACAGCTGCTTTTATGTCGATAGTATTCATCTGGCTGATAATAGTATTTGTAACGGCTCTTGTGCCGACAAATCTGTCTATATCGCCGTAAGTCCTTGCGTTTACGGACTCAAAGCCTGTGAAGTTCACGAGATCGAGACCTCTTACTCTGGGATCTGTGGGCTCAACGATAATAGGACCGCCGTTTACGATAATAATGATAATGATGACACCGTGTCTCACGATAACGATGACTCTTCCCTTTCTGCGGAGATTGAGAGGCACACTGCCGCAGGTATGGTCGGGATCGAATGCCGCCACTCTGTTGCCGAGCTTAGCTGTACCTGCAAACTGTACTCCATTCTCAAGCTGAACTGTCTGAGCTTCGGAAAGCATGAAACGTGTCTCAGACTGAATGAGCTCCTTTCTTGCGTTTACCTGGTATAATTCGCCTGTTGCCGCACTTGCGGAAAGTGAACCTGCTGCTGAAACTGCGCATATTGCTGTTGCTGCCATTGCTGCAAAAATCTTCTTAAAATTAACTTTCATAATAATTCTCCTTTATAAATATAGATTTTCATAATATTGGTTTATGGTTTGATTTTCAGTGTCTGCATCAGACGCCCTTTGACTTGAACTTGTCGCTCTTTACAACAGTAGTATATCCGTAATACTTCTTGAAAGCATTTATCTCAAGAGCGAAAACGCCGTCCTGATTATACGGGATGCTCCTTGAGACGCCGCCGTCTGTGTAGGAATACGAGCCGCTGAGGGTATTTGTATTCGGTACGCCGCTGCCCCATGGGTTTCTGAGGACTACATAGTCCTTGCCGTTATAGCTGTCCCAGCCGAGAATGGAGTATGCGTGTCTTCTTATAACGTTGACCTTTGTATATTCCGAATCAGCCAGGGAAGTTCCGGATGTGGAAGCGAACATGGGGTCAATGGTCTTCTTGCCTACGCAATTGGACTTTATGAACTTGAGGATAGCGGCTGCCGTATACTTTGAGTTTTTGTATTCTGTCATTTTGCCGCCTATGAGGTCAATACACGCATTGGGAGCATATCCGCCCTCTATGGGGGTCATGTTGGGACAGTCGCTTGTTACGCCTGTACGCCACTTTGCGTATGCCTTCTCGATAACTGCGGGCCATACCTCGTTCTGGTCCTTTGAACGGGCGTAGCAGTAATATGTACTTCCGTTGCTTACCTGAGTCCTGATCCACTCATTGGCAGTAACATACTGCTCCTTGCCGCTCTTGTAGAACAGGAACTTATGGATAGGAAATGTCTCGTTACCCACTGAATATGGCTTCGCCATATTCGAGATAGCATAGGGACGTGTCCATGCTACCGATGATAAAGCCGCT
Organism: Ruminococcus sp.; assembly: GCA_017519415.1. Classification (GTDB taxonomy): domain Bacteria; phylum Bacillota; class Clostridia; order Oscillospirales; family Ruminococcaceae; genus Ruminococcus. The sequence continues at coordinate 22,434 of JAFWSI010000062.1, read as the reverse complement.
ATGAAGTAGCAGTCGCCGAGAGCGCCCTGAACGGGATCGTTGAATTCGGGAGCCTCCTTGAAGTATTCGCCCATATCCTTCCATACATAAGTAGTTGTCTTGTCTGCCGGGGCTGAATCTTTCTTCACTGACTTTGCTGAGATATTTTTCTCAGGCATAACATCTTCACTGTTTGACCTCAGGGCAAGAAGGACTTCGGGGATAGTCTCTCTGATAGTCTTGAGGGAAAGTGACTTTACGGGAGGGGTCTTGGTGATCCTGCGTGCAGTACGGTCCGCAAGGAAGTTTGAGAGCCTTTCCTTAGCTTTCTCGTCACTGAGCTTTACCACCTTTCCCGTTTTGTCTACTTCGCTGTAGGGGTGAAGAATGGGGCTGTTCTCTGAGAACAGTTCGTCCTTTGTGATGTTGAGGGTCTCACAGAGGGCCTGAGTCTCGTCCTTGTACTTGTTCCAGTTGATCTTCTTGTGTGCTACAAGCTCTGCTAATGCGAATGGATTGACATTGATCGACATGCCGTCGATGATTTCGTTGGTTTTAGTGTTTTCGTTCATTTTTACTTCCTCCTTAAAAATAATACATGATTTGTTGGTGATGATAGCTTTTTGTTTTTTTGTTCAGGTGTTGCGCAACCCTATGCTTTTATTATACTCGGAAACAAGGCGTTTTGAAGATGATAAATGTCATTTGCTGCGGGATTTATGTAACTTCATTTATGACATATGTAACCCCGAACACGTCAAATGGTCGGGCAACCTTATTCAAGGCTCAGCGTATAAAAATAACAGGCGGCTCATAAAGCCGCCTGCGTTTATGCTTCAATCATAATAAAATACTATCCCCAGCTGAGGAGAAGAAATGCCGGCCATTCTGCCGCCGCCCATGTTCTCCTCTGTTTTGAAGTCTATCTTACAGCCTGTATCGGGAGAATGGCTGTCCATATAGTCCCATTCCTTGTTGAAGAATTCGGCATCTGTGTCATCAATACCCAATTTATCATAAACATCATAATACAGCTCATATGCGTATGTGAATTCTCCCCTGTATCCGCCGACATCAAGCACTGTCAGCCTGTCCGGCTCAAAGCCCGTATAGCTCCAGTTGCTTTGCGATACGCCGTAATCCGCCTTCTGCCTTACCACAACGTCTTCCTCATCGCCCGTATAGTCTGCGGCAACAAGAACATTCGGCAGTATACTGCTCAGAGTATTGTTCAGAACATAGAATTCCAGCTTGAGGTCGCCGTATTCCTTTGAATACCGGTCATAGCCCTTTATCTCGTCGCCGAATTTGTAGCCCGCAAAGGGCGAATTATCGAGTCCCTCGTCCGCAAGCTCGAAGGCAACGGGATATACAGCCATATCTTTTTTCTGCTTGGTTGCTCTTACGCCGAAATACACCATGACAATGCCCCAGAATACCATTATCGTACCAATAACGAGCGATACCATTACAACTATGAATTTAAGAGGCGACATCATGGGCTTTATGTTCGCGTCCATGCCCTCGGCGAGGCGCTTGTTTATTTTATGCTTGTAGGAGACCCTGTATATCAGCAGGGATAATCCTGCTATGATAAGCGGAATTATTATGAATATGACTATGCAGATCACGCTTATACCTATTAATCTTCCCGAAGTTGCCATATCTGTCCCTCCTTATATACCTAAAAATTCCTTGAATATGTAGTAATACGTCCTTGTAACGTCCACTTTGGCGCCGTTTTTCATGGTCAGCAGGAACTTCTGCGACAGAGCGGGACGTATGCTCTTGATATGCGATACGGACACTATAACGGAGTTGCTCACGCGTATGAACTCCTTCGGGTCGAGTATCTCCTCAAGGCGTTTCAGCGTTTCTGGGAGCCTGTACTCCTCCTCTCCGCAATATGCCACTATATCGTGAGCAAAGCTTTCTATATGAGATATATCCTTTGTTTCGAGCCTGTAGATCTCATCGTCCCTGCGGGCAATAAGATGCGAGACCACAACGTTGCTCTCCGAGAGTATGAGCTCCGCATCATCGTCTATCTCTATCCCCTTTTTCACAAGCTCAGCCGCTATTGCGTCATAATGTTCATCGCTTACCAGCAATCGTATCTTCATCTGCTCACACCGCCTCCCTTTATCATTTTTCCTGCCCGTATTTTCCGCCTTCAGCAGGAACGGTACGATATTCAAACAATGGAACATCTATTCCCTGTGATTTTATTATAATGGAGGTGTTTATAAAAATCAATACCTTCTGCATACCTTGCGTACTCTGCCGCACAGCTTGCAGTCCCTTGCTCACGGAAGGAGAGCAACCGCCGGGGAATAGGTCGCATTTCCTTATCAATTCATGATAATTTCACAAAATTGCCCCCTTGTCAAAATGCCCGTAAGATGTTATAATTATTTTGAAATAAACAAGGCCGCCGATAATATGCCGTATGTACGGACAAATAAAGGCAGGCCGTATTTCTGCCGCAGGGAAAAGCTCCCGCAAGGCAGATAAAAAGGAGAATGTATTTATGCAGTACGGACATTTCGATCTGAAAAACAAAGAATATGTCATCACAAACCCCGCAACGCCCGCACCCTGGGCAAATTACCTCGGAGACCCCGAGTACGGCGCGATGATCTCCAACAACGCGGCAGGCTACAGCTTCGTCAAATCGGGCGCCAACGGAAGACTTTCACGTTTCCGCTTCAATTCGGATATGGCGCTTCCGGGACGTTACATATATATAAGAGACAACGATACCGCCGACTACTGGTCGGCCTCATGGCAGCCCGTAGGCAAGCCCCTTGACAAGTACAGGAGCGAATGCCGCCACGGCACCGCATATACCGTGATCTCGGCAGAGTACGCCGACATAAAGTCCGAGACTACCTATTACGTTCCCTACGGAAAAACCTATGAGGTATGGAGAGCCAAAGTGACAAACAACTCCTCAAAGGAGAGAAAGCTCTCAGTATTCGGCTTCATCGAGTTCACCAACGAGCCTAACTACGAGCAGGATCAGGTAAACCTCCAGTACACGCTGTTCATCACCCGTACAAGCTTTGAGGGCGGCAACAGGATAATCCAGCACATGAACGAGAACACGGGCTTCGACGAGAACGGCTACAACGGCAAGGAGCGCTTCTTCGGCATGGTGGGACAGCCCGTTACAGGCTGCTGCGGAAGCTTCAGCGATTTCATCGGCACCTACAGGACCTTCTCAAATCCTATAGCTGTAGAGAACGGCAGGTGCAGCGGCGTTATGAATTATAACTCCAATTCCTGCGGCGCTCTCCAGAGCGATATAACTCTCGCACCCGGAGAGACAAAGGAGTTCATCTTCGTGCTCGGCGAGCGAAATGACACCGAGGCTGCCGCTATACTTGAGGAATACAAGACAGCAGGAAAGGTAGACGCAGAGGTCAAGCAGTTAAAGGACTACTGGCACGGCCAGCTCTCCAACTTCATGGTAGAAACTCCCTCCGACGAATTCAACAACATGATAAACGTATGGAACGCTTACCAGTGCTTCATCACATTCATCTGGTCAAGAGCAGCTTCTTTCGTATACTGCGGACTGAGAAACGGCTACGGCTACCGCGATACTGTACAGGATATACAGGGCATCATACACCTTGATCCCGAAATGGCAGCAGAGAAGATACGCTTCATGCTCTCCGCCCAGGTGAGCAACGGCGGCGGACTTCCTCTCGTTAAGTTCGATCACAACGCAGGTCACGAGACCTGTCCCGACGAAAACGACGAGCACAGCGTCTACGCAAAGGAAACAGGCCACCCCTCATACCGTGCAGACGACGCACTGTGGCTCTTCCCCACTATCGTGAAGTACCTCGGTGAGAGCGGCAACAAGGACTTCCTCGACGAGGTCATCACCTACGCAGAAGAGGGCGGCGGAAAGGCTACCGTATACGACCACATGAAGAACGCTATCCGCTTCTCTCTTGAAAGACTGGGCAGCCACGATATGCCCGCAGGTCTCCACGCAGACTGGAACGACTGTCTCCGTCTGGGCGCACAGGGCGAGTCCACCTTCGTTGCCTTCCAGCTTTATTACGCCATGAACGTTATGGAGGAGCTTGCTTCTCTCCGCGGCGACAGCGAATATATCGCATTCATCGGCGGCGAAAAGGCGAAGCTTGCGGCAGCTCTCGGAAAGTGCTGGGACGAGGACAGATTTATCCGCGGTATCCGCGACAACGGCGTTATCGTCGGTGCAAAGAAGGATCCCGAGGCCAATATGTGGCTCAATCCTCAGAGCTGGTCGGTTATTTCCCGTTTTGCCTCAGAGGAACAGGCTGAAAAGGCCATGAACAGCGTTCATGATATACTCAATACACCTTACGGAGCTAAGCTCCTTGAGCCGCCTTACAAGTACCACCACTTCAAGGGCGCTCTCATGCAGGTATTCAACCTCGATACAAAGGAAAACGGCGGAATCTTCTCCCAGTCTCAGGGCTGGCTCATACTTGCCGAGGCTCTTCTCGGCCACGGCGACCGCGCATTCGAGTACTTCCTTGAAAGCTCTCCCGCAGCCATGAACGACAAGGCTGAGATACGCGTTATGGAGCCCTATGTACACGGTCAGTTCACCGAGTCAAAGGCTTCTCCCTACGAGGGACGTTCACACGTTCACTGGCTCACAGGTACAGCTTCTACTGTAATGGTAGGCTGTGTCGAGGGTATCTGCGGCATGAGACCCGACCTCGGCGGACTTGCTATCGCTCCGTCTATCCCCGCTAAGTGGGACGGCTTCAGGATCGAGAAGAACTTCCGCGGCAAGAAGCTCAGCATCACTGTTGACAACTCCGCACACGTACAGAGCGGCGTCAAGGAGCTTATCCTCAACGGCGAAAAGCTTGCAGGCAACTATGTTCCTGCCGATAAACTGGCTGATGTTAATGAGATAAAGGTAGTTCTCGGATAATTTCAATGCATAATTAAAGGCGAACCATTCGGTTCGCCTTTTTGCTGTGTAGGGAACGCCGCCCTCGGCGTTCCGCAGATTTCATACTTATTTAAAATGACCAATTGTAGGGAACGGCGTCCTCGACGTCCCGTTAATACATAAATATTTAAGGCACCGTATTTTCACGGTGCCTTTTTATATCAACACACGACCATGAATGGAATTCCAAAGGGACTGTGTTCCTTTGGCGGAGTGACTCCCCATAAGATGGGGAGATGTCCAAAGGACAGAGGGGACGTACCGGTAAGGTCAGAGGCAGCGCCTCTGGCGGGTTTGGGCAGAGCCCAAATAACGAAGGCGCTTCGCAAGGGTGAATTTCAAAAACAGTCCGGTGGACTGTTTTTGAAAGAGGGACGCCTTGCAAGTGAAGGCGTCCCGCAAAATGGGCTGTCGGCGACGCCGGCTCCTACAAGCTAACGGCTAATGGCTTTATTTTGTGCATATGCAACCATATACGCACCGCCCGATTGTTAAAAATCACGAAAATGACAAGTTTACTTAGCAAAGTATTGACAAGTACACTTGGCAGTGCTATAATACAGTTACCAAGTATACTTGTCAAAAACTGACAATAAAACTTTGCATGATATGGGAGGTAACATTTATGAATAAAGAAGAAATACTGGCCAAAAGCCGACAGGAAAATCAGGACCGCGATATTGCGGAGATCGAAAACAGCAAGAGCGCCGCAAAATTCGCACTTATATCCGCAGTCATATACGCAGGCATTATTTTTCTCATAGAAGCGCTGATAACGGATCACATGAATTACAGCTTATGGAGCGTTCTCGCCTTCGTAAACTTTACCATAAGCATATGCAAGGCTGTTAAATTCAAAAGCGTCAGGCACAGGCCTGCTGCCATATTGTGGGGAACCACAACATTCATCGTCATCATGCTTGCAATTATCGACATCATGGACCGCTCTGTACTTTAAGGAGGAAAGATAATGAACAAGGAAGAAATACTTAAAAAAAGCCGACAGGAAAACAAGAACCGCGATATTGCGGAGATAGACCATTTCAAAAGCGCTGCAAGATTCGCTTTAATAATCAGTATGGCTTTCACGGCATTATGGACTATGCTGTCCATAATCGCTACAAGCCGAGTTAATTACGCTGTTATCGCTACGGAATTCTGCATGACGTTCTCCATGTGGCTTTACAGAGCAATAAAAAGCAAAAAAGCCACGGATATTTTGTTGGCAGCGGTCTCGGGTTTCACCTTTCTTATCCCCGCTTTCATCGGAATATGCGAGCTTTTCAATATCAAACCGTAAGAGGGATATACAATGGATAAGAAAGAAATACTGAAAAAAAGCCGTAAGGAAAACAAGAATCAGGATCTTCCCGAATTAGAAGTTATCAAGAAAATGACTACCTTTACCCTGATAGCAGTTATGCTTCTGGCAGATGTTATCCTTCTTGCAGAGCACCGCATTTACGGTGAATACAACATCGGTCTGATGACCGTCATTTTCAGCGCTCCTTTTATTATGGGACTGTATATGTGCTTTAAAAGCACTAAAAAGCATAGGCTCCCGATAATTGCAGGAACTGTTTTTTTCGCACTGTGGTTCGGCTTCGCGGCATTCTGCGAAGTAACCTCGCTTATAGATAAAATGGGGTGACAGTATGATAGACGATTCACTTATACTCCGGAACCGCCTCAAGGAGATACGAAAAGAGCAAAGGCTATCACAGGACGAGCTTGCCAAAATGGTGGGAGTATCCCGCAATACCATAAGCTCCATAGAAACGGGGCAGTTCAGTCCCACGGCTAAGCTGGCACTGATACTCTGCATTGCTCTCGACAAGAAATTTGAGGACATATTTTATTTTGACTGATAATCAAAAATCGCTTCCGCATACACGGAAGCGATTTTTTTACTTTTTCTTTGCTTCTTCAATAGCCTTTGAAGCCTCTTCGATAGCTGTCCTTGCCTTTTCAGAATCCTCTTTGAGCTTAGCCTCGGCCTCTTCGATCTTGGCCTTGACCTTTTCATACTCCTCGGAGTTCTCAAAATCGTTCTTGCTTTTTTCAAACTTAGCCTTCATATCGGCAACAGCCTTTTCATACTCGGCTTGCATTTCTTCCACAGACTTTTCATACTCGGCTTTTGCATTTTCTGCCTTTTCGTCAAACTCTGCCCTGACCTCGGAAGCCTTTTCCATTGCAGCCTCCTTCAGCTTTTCCGTTTCGGACTTGCCTGTAACGACAGGTATGGACTTTCCGTCCTCGTCATAGAAGACGATATTATCTATATACATATCCGACTCGTTGGCAATACCCCAGCGCATGATAAGGAAGTTTGCGTCCTCCATATCCTCGGTCCAGCACAGTCCGCCGTCGGCAAGCAGGAACTTGAAAACCGCATGGACGTTTCCCGAGGTCTCGAACTCATACTCTCCGCCCTCAAAGGCCTGGAAATCGTACCATTTATCATCGCTTGCGGTAACTGTTCCTCCGCCGCCTCCTATCCAGCCGGGAGCTCTTACTCCGTCGGCGTCATCGGTGGAAAGGTGATCCGCAGTAGCCTGCGCATACACATCGAACTCTATCCTGCGCACCTTTGCGGCGCCCTCTGTGCCAAGGAGCTTTACGGCGTTTATGCTTATCTTCTGCACCTTTCCCTTGAGAGGAACGGTATTGTCGTCCGTGAATTTCAGCATCTTATTTCCGAAGAGCTCCACAACGGAAAGCGTTCCCGAAGCGCAGTCCGGATCGTCGCTTTTTGCTGAGGCGAAGCCGTACTCGCCGTCGTCAAAGGTAACTGCATTGGGGTCGGAAGCCTCAACGGGCATGGGCTGCTCTCTCGGCTCCTCGGTAGTGACCTCGGCGGTTGTCGATTCCGTGGTAGTCTCACTGACCATTGAATCGGTCTCCGGCTTCTTTTTGTCCGCGCAGCCTGCGGAATAGGCGGCAATTGCAAGAACCGCAGCTCCTGCAATAATTCTTCTGTAATCCATATCTGTATCTCCTTTTTCCCTTAAAAGCGGATATTCTTTGTTTTCAAGAAACATTGTAGCACAAAAAAGCCCTACTGTAAAGTAACATATCAGCCAAAAAAGCATACATATTTTTCAGCACATTATACAATTGTTGCTCTTTGTTCAAAAATTGCGGTCACTTCTGCTCCCTGTTCTGATATATTATCTCCACAGTCTCCTTCATCATATCAAAGGGACGGACCTTAGGGGATATTTTCACTGATACGTAGGATTTTCCTGCACCGTTGAAGGCTATCCTGCCCTTGTAGGCCTTCTGGAGCCCCACTATCTGGTCAGGTACGAGGTACTCGGTATAGAAGTACATGGCGCCGTTTTTCTGTGATATTTCCGTAATACCGAGATGAGCCGCCTTGTTTCTCAGGAGGGATACGTCTATAAGTCCCACCACCGACTTCGGCGGTTCGCCGTAACGGTCTATGAGTTCGTCTATAAGGTCTGTCTTGTCGCTGTCCTCGTTGACCAGCATTATCTTGCGGTACATATCTATACGCTGATTGAGGCTGGGTATATACTTTTCGGGGATATGGGCGTCTATCTGAATATCCACAAGGCACTCGGGAACCTTTTCGGGCTGTATGCCCTTTTCCTCGGCTATGGCTTCGGAGAGAAGCTGTAAGTACATATCGTATCCAACAGCTTCCATGTGACCGTGCTGTCTGCCGCCGAGAATACTTCCCGCACCTCTTATCTCGAGGTCGCGGAGAGCTATCCTGAAGCCGCTGCCGAACTGGGTGAACTCGCGCATCGCGTTAAGTCTCTTGGTGGCAATCTCCGTCAGCACCTTGTCCCGCTGATAGGTGAAATAGGCATAACCCCTGCGGTTGGAACGTCCCACACGTCCGCGGAGCTGATAGAGCTGGGAAAGTCCGAAGCGGTCTGAGTCCTCGATGATAAGGGTATTGACATTGGGTACGTCCACTCCTGTCTCTATGATAGTGGTACATACCAGCACGTCAACCTCGTGCTCCACCAGCTGCTCCCATATATCGGACATTTCGTCCTCGCTCATCTGACCGTGTGCAACGGCGATACGCGCCTCGGGGAGGAGCTCCTGCAAGCGTGAAGCACAGGCCCGTATAGTCTCCACGCGGTTGTGGATATAATATACCTGACCGCCCCGTCGAAGCTCCCTTACTATGGCCTGTATCACCGTACCCATGTTGAACTCGATAACGTAGGTCTGAACGGGGTATCTGTCCTGAGGAGGCTCCTCGATGACGGACATATCCCGTATTCCGCTCATAGCCATATTAAGTGTCCTCGGGATAGGCGTTGCGGAGAGCATGAGCACGTCCACGCCCGCAAAGCTCTCCTTGAACTTCTCCTTGTGAGCAACGCCGAAGCGCTGCTCCTCGTCGATTATGGCAAGTCCAAGATCCTTAAAGACCACGGACTTCTGTATTATCTTGTGAGTGCCGATAAGCAGGTCTATCCTGCCCTGCTTCAGCTTCTTTATTATCTCCTCCTGCTGCTTCGGAGTACGGTAACGGCTGAGAAGCTCGATGTTCACGGGGAAGTGCTCGAAGCGGCGGAGCGCCGTCTGATAGTGCTGATACGCAAGTACCGTTGTGGGCGCAAGGATAGCGCACTGCTTTCCCGCAAGCACGCATTTCATGGCAGCTCTGAAAGCCACCTCTGTTTTGCCGAAGCCCACGTCGCCGCAGAGCAGTCTCTCCATAGGTCTCGGACGCTCCATGTCCGCCTTTATCTCGGCAATTGAAGTGAGCTGGTCGTCGGTCTCCACATAGGGGAAGCGCTCCTCGAAATCGTGCTGTATCTCGTCGTCGGGATAGAAGGCAAAGCCCACGCTCTTTTCCCGCTTTGCATAGAGGGCAATGAGCTCGTGAGCCATGTCCTTGACGGCGCGTTTTACGTTGCTTCTGGTCTTCTGCCATTCGCCCGAGCTGAGCTTGCTGAGCTTAACTCCGCTGTCGTCGCGGGGACCTATATACTTCGACACCATATCCAGCTGAGTTACGGGTATATAGAGCTTATCCGTGCCTGCATACTGTATGGTGATGTAATCCTTGGTGACGCCGTCCATTTCAAGCTTGCGGATACCGATGAAGCGTCCTATACCGTGACCGGAATGAACTATGAGATCGCCCTCGGTTATATCCGCAAGGGAGCGTATCTCCTCGGCCTTGTTCTTCTTTTTGCGGCGCTTTCTGCGGACCGAGTCCATGGCGCGTCCCTGAGTTATAAGAACGGTCCTGTTCTCGGGATACTCGAAGCCGCCGCCGAAGCTGCCCGACATGAGCACAACCCTGCCCGCAGCGGGCTCGATGTTATGTTCGGCAAGGTCGCAGGGAATGCCCTTTTCGTTAAGATCCTGCTGTATTATGGGGAGGGTCTTTTCGCTGCCTGCTGCCAGTATCATGCGGTATCCGCGGCGCCTGTAGTCCTCCAGATCCTCTATGAGCTGCTTCATCTCGCCGCTCCACGGTGCGGTTTGCATTGCCTCGAAGCTCACAAGTCTGCGGAAGTCGATACGCTCTCCGCCCTGCATGAAGCTGCTCATATAAAGGCAGACCCGCTTCTCGGCGCGGTGCTGTATCTCGGGGAGCTCCAGCACATAGCCGTCCAGTCCCTTGCAGAGCTGACCGTCCTCCATGAGTATCTTCACGTCCTCATTGTGGTGGGCAAGAACTCCCGCGGCGTTGTCCATAATGTCGGAATAATCGCTGAAAAGCACTATCCCGCCGATGTAGTCGAAAACCGTGGAGGGTTCGCCGTATACAAGGGGATAGTATTTGACGCTGTGAGCCAATATCTCCCCTGCCCTGAGCCTGTGAACGTCCGCTCCCAGGTGCTCTCGGACTGCCTCCATGCGCTTGCCGCGGACCTTTTTGCAGAGCTCCTCTATCCTGTCCGCAAGCTCCTCGTTGTCGTAGAGCACCTCTCCCGAGGGGTATATCTCCACCGTCTCAAGAGCGTCGGTGCGGCGCTGGGTATCGGTCTCAAACTCGGATATGCTGTCTATCTCGTCTCCCCAGAGCTCTATACGCACCGGCTTATCGGACTGCACGGGGAATATGTCGAGGATAGAGCCGCGAACAGAGAACTGCGATGCTCCCTCTACCTTTTCGCAGCGCTGATAGCCGCACCTTGCAAGAGTCACGGAAAGCTCCGTGAGACTTATCTCCTGTCCCTGCCTGAGCTCGATACCTGCGGCAATGAGGACTCCCACGGGAATAACGGGCTGCATGACCGCCTCGATGCTGGCACAGATAACGCTGCAACGACTTTTAGCCGCCTTAATTAGGGCGGCTATACGCATATGCTCGTACTCGTGGTTTGTGCTGTCGACGGGAGTGAATACCAGCTCCTTTGAGGGGAAGAGCACAGCCTCCTCCGCGCCCGCCATCATATTGATGTCGTCGCAGAGCTTCTTGGCCTCTGCCTCCGTGCCCGTTATCACAAGGTCGGTCCTGCCGCTTCCCAGCGAGTATATCAGCTGAGCCCTGTGTATATGGGAAAGACCCGTCACGGAGACGGGTGATATATGCTTGTCTATGGCTTCCCGCAGGCTCCTGAAGCCTGCCAGCTCTGAAAAAATATCCTTGAAAAGCTTCATTTTTCTCTCCGAAGAATCAGGAATTATACTTGTTCATGGCCTCGTCGGTCTTACCCTGCACCATCAGCTTTATGCACTCGCAGGCATTTTTCACGGACTCAGCCATTTTCTCCGAGTCCGCACTGCCGAACTTGCCGAGTACCCACTTTGCAAGGTCGTAGTCGGGGTGAGGCTTCTTGCCCACGCCCATTTTTATGCGGGGATAGTCGTCCCTGCCGGTAAGGTCGCCTATGCTGCGGAGGCCGTTGTGACCGCCGTGGCTGCCCTTGCGGCGTATGCGGAGCTTCCCGCAGTCAAGGGATATATCGTCGCATACCACTATGAGGTTGGCTGCGTCTATCTTGTAGAACTCCAGCGCCTGAACTATTGACTGGCCGCTGTTGTTCATGTATGTGGTGGGCTTCAGCAGCAGGCAGCGCTTGCCCTCTATGGTCACCTCCGCGGTCTTTCCCTTGAAGCGCAGGCGGTCGATCTTCCCGCCCAGCTGCTCCGCCAGCTCGTCGAGCACCATGAACCCCGCATTATGGCGGGTATTCTCGTATTCCAAACCCGGATTGCCCAGGCCTGCTATCACATATTCTATTTTACCTCTTGCCGCAGGAGAATTTGCGGAGATCCTGTCGAATATATCAAAAATACTCATTTTATCTCTCTCTTTCCCGAAATAAATATATTTATTTGAAATTTTCTTTCAGAAGTGATATAATCATATACTGAAAGGAGCGCTGAAAATGCTTGCAAACTATCACACCCACACATACCGCTGCGGCCACGCCACAGGAGAGGACAGAGAGTATGTTGAGGCGGCCATTGCCGCAGGATACAAGATACTCGGCTTTGCCGACCACTGTCCATGGGTATTCCCGGACGGCTATGTGTCTGACATAAGGATGTCCCCCGCAGAAACGGAGAACTACTTCTCCTCCCTTACAGCCCTTAAAAAGGAATACGCAGCCGATATAAAGATATACATAGGCTTTGAGGCGGAATATATCCCGCAGCTCGTTGAGGCGCAGGACAGGCTCCTTGCGGACTATCCCCTCGATTATATGATAATGGGACAGCACTTCAACGATCCCGAGACCTGCCATGTATACATGGGAGCTCCCACCTCTGACGAAGCCATACTCGTACAGTACGTGGATCATATAATAGAAGGGCTCGGTTCCGGCAGGTACAGATATGTCGCCCACCCGGACCTGCTGAACTTCCACGGCAGCCGTGAGCTGTACAGAAAGCACTTCACAAGGCTCTGCGAATACCTCAAAGAAAAGGACATACCCGTGGAGATCAATCTCCTCGGTCTTTCCTCGGGCAGGCACTATCCCTCCCACCGCTTTTTCAGCATAGCGCAGGAGGTGGGTAACACCGCCATAATCGGCTGCGACGCCCATGACCCGCGGGTATTCGCCGACAAAAACAGCATGGACGCGTGCAGACTGCTGGTGGAAAAGTACGGACTCCGCCTTCTCGAGACCCTTCCGGGGCTCGGATAATATCCATACAGCATAAATCAGTGAGCGGAGAGCAGCCCTTCGGCTGTTTCCCGCTCACTTTATTATTATCTGCTCATTCTTCCTCTCCGTCTTCCTTTTCCTCGGAGGGGAGCTTTGTCACGCGGCACACCTCTATGCGGTGGTGCTTTACCTCCAGCACATCGATATGCAGTCCGTCCGCGTCGAGGGAGAGCTGCGACCCGTCCTTGGGTATCTCGCCCAGCTCCGCTATAACGTAGCCGCCGAAGGTATCGAACTTATCCGCAGGGAGCCTGACCTCAAGCTCCTCGCATACGTCGCTGAGGGAGCTTATACCGGGAACTGTCCATGTGTCCTCCCCCGTCTGCTCGAGCCTTACTGCGGGCTCGTCCTCGGGATCGTCGGCGAAGTCGCCCACAAGCTCCTCAACGAGGTCGGTAATGGTGATGATACCGCTCATTCCGCCGTACTCGTCCACGACTACCGCAAAATGATCAGCGCCTCTCTGCTTCATCTGATCGAAGAGCCTGTCGGCCTTCATATTCTCATGGACAAAGCAGGGCTCGCGGACGGCGTTGGCCATGATATTCTCACGGCTCTTGTCGTCGAGGCGGAAGTAGTCCTTGGCGTTGAGCACGCCTATAACGTTATCCACGCTGTCGCCGCAAATGGGAAAGGCGGAATGTCTTGTGCGGTGGATAGTCTCCTCCCACACGCTGATGTCATCACTGCTCCATAGCACGTCCACGTCCGTCCTGTGGGTACAGACCTGTCCTGCTGTCATATCGTCAAAGGCGAAAATATTCTTTATGATACGGTTCTCGTCCTCGTCAATGGTGCCTTTCTCCGCACCCGCGTCGGACATCATGAGTATTTCCTCCTCGGTTACCGTATCGTCCTCGCTGTCGGGATCTATGCCCATGAGTCTGAGTATGCCGTTTGCGGAAGCGTTCAGCAGCCATACCATAGGCGCGAAGAGCTTAGCCACAAAGGAAACTGTGCTGCTCAGTGCAAGGGCAGTTTTTTCGGGATCCTTCATAGCCGCCCGCTTGGGTATGAGCTCGCCGAAGACAAGGGTGAAGTACGAAAGTATCACCGTGATTATGACGACTGCTATTTTCTTCAGCACGGCTGCGGGAATGCCTATGCCTGTTCTGGCAATGGCAGCCGTAAGGTATTCGGAAAAGCTGTCGGCAGCAAAGGCGGCGCCTATGAAGCCGGCAAGTGTTATGGCGACCTGAATGGTCGCAAGGAAGCGGGTGGGAGTATCGGTGAGCTTCTTGAGCCTTAACGCTTTTTTGTTCCCGCTTGCCGCAAGCTTCTCAAGACGGACGTCGTTTATGGAGATGACAGCCACCTCCGCGCAGGCAAAAACCGCATTGAGAGCTATAAGTACGATCTGCAGAATTATCTGCCCTATCATTTCATATCCTCCGTTAAAATAGTATTTTTATCCGTACACCCTCTTAAAGGCACAGCCTAACACAAACGGTAGTGCAGACCATGCCTTAATATCACATATTCAACGAAGCGATAAATGTAATTATCAGGATTACTGCCGTCGGGGGCACCGTCCATTGCTGTTTTCATCTCCTTTTTGATTTAACTTTTCTATTATTATAACATATCATAATATAAAATGCAACTCCCCGTCATTCCGGTTTTACATATGCAGCTTCCGCTGAAAAAAGAGCACCCTGCGGGTGCTCTTTTACATTACAGAATTACATAGTAACCATGAAGCATATGCTCTTGCCGGGCTGGTTCATAACGCTGACCTTGAACTTATGCCTGTCGATAATGGATTTTGCTATGGCAAGTCCCAGACCGTAACCGCCGGTAGCACGGTTTCTCGACTCGTCGCTGCGGTAGAAACGCTCGAATATCTTTTCCTTGTCGGACTCCCTGATACCGGAGCCTGTATTGAATACCGACAGCACCTTCTTGTCGCCGATACGCTTCAGCGAAACTCTTACCGTACCGCCGTCGTTGGAATACTTGAGAGCATTGTCGATGAATATCGCCGCCATCTGTTTTATGTGCTTTTCGCTGCCGTTTATGGTGATACCCTCCTAAACATCGACCTCGAAGGTCTTGTTGGACTCGAAGGCCTGACACTCAAAGGGCAGAGCCGTATTGGTTATGGCCTTGCTCAGGTCGAATTCACTGAAGATAACGTCGGTGGTATTGTTCTCCATTCTCGTAAGATTCAGGAGATCGTTCACCAGAACGCTCATACGGTCTGTCTGAGCCTTTATGTAATTGAGCCACTTGTTCTCGCCTATCTCGCCCTCAAGAACGTCAGCGTTGGTAGCAATTACAGTCAGAGGAGTCTTGAGCTCATGGCTTGCGTCGGAAACGAACTGCTTCTGCTTGTTGAAGGCCACCTTGATAGGCTGGATGCTCTTCTTGCTGAGAAAGTAAGCCAGCACCGAAAGGATTATAAGCGCGATAGCGCCTATTATGATAGTGGTACGTTTTAGCTGTTTGAGCATATCCATCTCATGGCTCTTGTCGGTGAGCACTATCATTGTGCCGTTGCTCTTATCCGCCTGTAAATACTGATAGGAATTTATCATTCCCGTCTCGGCGCTGCTGCCGAGTATAGCCGTAATGTATCTCTGAGCCTTTTCCTCCTTGATCTCGTCATTGAGGAAGGTATCAAGGTAATTGCCCTCGGTATCGGCCATGATAACGAAGTATTCTATGGAGCCGAAGGTCCTCGGGATAGGCTGGCTCACCTGGGCGGTCATATTTGAAGCCTCATAGCTGTAGGAATCCGCAATGCTCGCCTGCCCGCCGTCATTGTCCGCGGGAGCGGCCGCCAGCTGTCTCACCCCGGCAGTTCCGGAAGAATTTCCCAGCACGGTAAAGCCGTCCGGTACCTTCTCACCGCAGTAGGCCGTCTGGAATATCACGTCCTCCTCCCCGGAAGGAACCTCACGGTTTGCCTGAGACTCCGGGTCGTTGACCGCGGTCTTCTTGTTGTTATTGTAGTTGTAATAGGGGTTATAGTAGGGATTGTAGTACGGATTATTGTATGGGTTGCCGAAAGCGTAGTAGTTATTATTATTGTTTTCCGTGGTCTTCTCGCTGTCATAGGACTTGGGGAAGCCGCCGAAACCGTAGTTGTTGTAATTATGGAAGTTATTGTCCCATTTCTGGTCGCCGCCGTTCCATCCGGAGCCTCCGGCAGCTCCTGCTGCCGCAGCGGCATCGGCGTCATAGTACGGACTTGCGGGATTGTACTTATTGTAGGGATTAGCGGGATCATAGATATTGAACGGATCATAGTAGCCCGTTCCGCTCTGATACATACCTTGTCCGAACTGCTTCCACCATTCCTCGGGACTCATGTTGAAATCCGTCTTGGCCTCCGTATTCTGCTGAGGGGGCTCCGTAGGATCGTTCTCCGGTACATACGGATCATCGGGCTCTACGAGCTCCTCACCGATGTCGGGCTCCTCTCCCTCGATCTGGGGATCGGTCACGGAATCCGTAGGAGCAGCAGACGTTGAAGGAGCCACAGAGGTAGTAGGCTCCGCCGTAGTTACATTCTCCTTGGTAGTCGCCGCATGGGACGGCTTTGATGAAGACGTCTCCTGTTTGTCCTTCGACTCGGAGCTCAGCGGCTTGGTGAACCCGAAAATATGGGTATTCTCATCGTACTCCATATCAGAAGATATTTCCCTGAGAACGTCCTTGGACTGCTGGTTCATAACTGCCTTTGTGATAACGTTTATAGAGCCGATAAGAGCGATAAATATAGCCAGCAGGATACTTACGATCATGGAAAACAGCTTCATCTGAGCTTTTCTGAACATTGAATCATGTGCTTTTCCACGCATACAAACCCCTCCTCCTACTCAAGCGAATATCCGATACCTCTTGCCGTCTTGATCTGAACGGGAGCCGAGATAGCGGAAAGTTTTTTCCTGAGAAATGATATGTAGACCTCTATGTTATTGTATTCAACATCGCTCTCATAGCCCCATATCTTCTCGATGATCCTCTCCTTGGGAAGGATCTGGTGAGGATTGGAGATAAGGAGCTCCATTATCTGGTACTCCTTGAGTGAGAGCTTTACGTCGTTGCCCTGCCAGATGATAGAGCAGGTATCCTTATTGAGCTCGAGGCCGTTGTAATCGAGCCTGTGCTCGTCAACGATCTCGCCCTTTCTTCTTGTGAGAGCCCTTACTCTTGCGAGAAGCTCCCCCGTAACGAAGGGCTTGGTGAGATAGTCGTCCGCACCGCAGTCCAGGCCGTTGATCTTGTCCTCCACCTCGCTTCTTGCCGTCAGGAGAAGAACGGGAGTGTTGATATGCTCTCTGCGCATATTCCTCAGGACCTCCAGCCCGCTCATGCCGGGAAGCATTATATCGAGTATGATACAGTCATACATATCGGTGAGGGCGTTATCGAGCCCGCCTATGCCGTCATAGGACGTATCCACATTGTACATATTTCTTTTAAGAATCTCCGACAGAGCGTCGGCAAGCTATATTTCATCCTCTACAACGAGTATCCTCATTTTCTGTTACCCCCCCGGAGCACCGAATGCCCCGTACCGTAATGAATGTTCCTATCATTTTTATATTATATAATGTATGGTGATATATGTCAATACTGTCTAACATTCCATTCTACTTCAATTATATCACAAATTATTGAAATAAGCTTAAACGTTAGTTTTGTTCAATATGTTGATTAGGAAAAAATAGGGCTGCTTTTTTGTGCACATCAACAGTTTTGCTGTAATAAGGCTAACAAATGTTGACTAAGTAATTAGTTTGTGTTAAAATTGATTATACAGACCAAGGCGGATAATTTACTGTTTTTACTCATAAGATATAATATAGATATTGCACAGACAGCCTATTATAGATGGGAGGGGCAGGCTTATGTTGTCACCGGCTGAAAGAAAAAAGATGGGATTTCCGCTCCTGGCGGGAAACACGGAGATAAAAAAATACGGCGATGTATACTTCGAATTCGCAAACAACGGCTATTGCAAGGAAGTCTGCGAGAACTATGCGGACGCGCTTATAGATAACGCCAAGAAGCCCGCACCCTTTGATATAATCCAGCTGGCTTCGATGTACGACAGGATGCACGACAGCAAAATGGCTCTTTTCTATCTTGAGATGCTCACGGAAAAAAAGATGAACAGCGACGAGAGGTTTGAATACTGCATAGAGATGCTGAAGACCCTCAGCAAGCTTGGCAGATGGCGTGACGCGGAGGATTTCCGCACCTACAACATCAACTTCATGCAGAAGCATTCCGAGAAGGTAACGCTCCAGCGCAAGGCAAAGCTGTATATGGCTCTTGCCCTGACCGACTGTGCCGCCAAAAAGTACTCCCAGGCGCTCAAGCTCCTGAAGTTCGGCTACAAGCCCCGCGGCAAGAACGATACCACTCTCCTTGAGATATTCATAACCGTGGTATATATCTTTGCCCGCGCAGGCGACAAGGACGGTCTTGAAGGCGCCCTCGGAAACGCCGAGAGCTGTCTCAACCTCCTGAGGGATTTTGATTTCCTCTGGCAGCCCGATTACTACAGCAAGAGGATCAGGGAAGCAGCCGAGGGCATATTATGACCCATGAGCTCCGGACAGGTGTCCGGAGCTTTTTTTGCTCAAACGGGGAGCACAAAAATCGTTAAAACATAAAAAAATACGAAAAAAATTCAAAAATTCACATTTTTTTCTTCAGCACAATTTTGTATTTGTTTTAACCCATATTGAAGTTAGTAATTTTTTCCTCTGATTGTACAAAACGTTAAATTATGTTGTGATTGTGCTAACACAACGCTCACATTCGCAAACAACGCATTTTCGTTACATTTCGATGATACAGCCCGTGCTGACACTGTTTTTTCACGCAAAAAAGCCGCATATTAACCAAATATGAATAAGTATTAATTTGCATTTTGTTCACAGATACTTAATGTAAATATTAATACTTAAAATCGCAATATAGTGCTAATTTTGCGCAATATAATCAATTGAAATTATCTCCCACTATGCCTTATAATACAATTGTTGGAAGAGGGAAGCGGCGAAAAACCGCTTCCCATCCACCCACATAATAAAATTGATCATTATGTGTCCTGTAACGAAATCGGCAATTATATCTGTTTTTGCTTGATCCGGTAAAACTCCTCCGGTTCCGACATTCTGAAAGCATCTTACCAGACGACCTACTCACACAACTGTTATTAAACATTAATGCCTATAATATGTTTAATCGCCTAAAACAGTTCAGAATCAATGAAAACTATGGCGTATGCAACAAGAAACAGCAAAAGGATATAAGGCACTTCGGAATTTGTGCCGGCCGTAAGACAGCTGCGTATAGAGGGTGCGCAGATGTCACTCGATAGCGACCTTGATTGGCTTTTTGAGAGGGTGTCAATGAAGGTCGTTATTTTTGCCATATCCGGTTCTATACCTATCATAAAAAAGGCTGTCTGAGGACAGCCTTTTTCCCTTTTCAGCAGCAAAAAGCAAGTGCGGAAGGCTCCGGCCATCCGCACTTGTTCTTTTTATTTTCCGAGCTTGCTCTTGAGTTTCCTGAGGGTATAGCCCTCGTTTATCTTCATAACGCCTCTGTCGATAGCCAGAGCGTAATCCGGAACATCTCTTGTTACCGTGGTTCCGGCAGCGGTATACACAGCCTTGCCCAGCTTCACGGGAGCTATGAGATTGGTGTTGCAGCCCACGAAGCAGTTGTCCCCGATGACGCAGCGGCTCTTGGCGATACCGTCATAGTTTACGGTGACCGTTCCGCAGCCGATATTGACGCGCTTGCCAATGTCGCTGTCGCCGACGTAGGCAAGATGAGCGATAGCGGTCTTTTCGCCTATGGTGGAGTTCTTTATCTCCACGAAGTCTCCGATCTTGGCGCCCGACCTGATAACGCTGTCAGGACGGATATGTACATAGGGACCTATCTTTACACCGGCCTCTATCTCCGAATCATAGGCCTGTACCGTGTGGAGATTGACATCGTCGGCTATTTTGCAGTTCTCCACCACCGTATTTGGACCTATCTTGCAGTTCTTTCCCACAGTGGTATTCCTGCGGAGAATGGTATTGGGCAGTATCTCCGTACCGCAGCCGATCTCCACTCCCCTTTCTATCACGACGCCGTCGGTGCAGGTGAACTCCACACCGTTGGCAAGGTGCTTTTCTATGACAGCCATTCTCGCGTAGGTATTCAGCTCGAGGAGATCCTTCCTGTCGTTGGCGCCTTTGATGATGTCGGCGTTCTCAGACTTGTAGGCTCCTGCGTTCCTGCCCTCCGCCACAGCTACGGAAACGGTATCCGTAAGGTAATACTCATTCTGAGCGTTGTCGTTCTTCAGCTTTCCGAGGAGATCTATAAGGTCGGCGGTCCTGAACCAATAGGTACCCGAATTGACCTCCTTTATGGCCTTCTGCTCCTCAGTGGCGTCCTTCTGCTCCACAATGCCGCTGATACCTCCCGCGGTACGGATTATCCTTCCGTAGCCGAAGGGATCGTCAAGCTCGGCGGTTATCACCGTAACGGCGTTGTTCTGCTGCTTGTGGATCACAAGAGCCTCCTTTATGGTCTCCGCGTCAATAAAGGGAGCGTCCCCGCAGAGCACCAGCGTATGCCCGTCGGTATCCTTTTCGAGGAAGGGCAGAGCCTGCTTCACGGCATGGCCTGTTCCCAGTCTTTCCGCCTGGAGAGCCGTTTCGTATCTGCCGCCCAGATACTCGTCTATCATCTCGCCCCTGAAGCCCTTGACCACACATATATCCCTGAGGCCAGCCTCTTCGCACGCAGATATTACCCAGCCGAGCATGGGCTCCCCCAGGACCTTGAAAAGGGGCTTGGGCATATCCGCCTTCATGCGTTTTCCCTGACCTCCCGCTAAAATAACTGCCTTGTTCATTTTTATTCCTCCTGTACAGTAATACGTATCATAAAAAGCAGGCTCTCCTCCGGTGGGAGCCGTCCCGCTTCACAGCGCTTATTCCCTTTTTGCGAATTCCGCAAGGTCTTCCTCGTTGAGAGGCATTATCACCCATTCTCCGCTGTCCATCAAAACAATGGAGATACTCTCCTCAGTGCCGTCGCTTTCGTCCGTGCAGGTATACTCGGCCTTGATGAAGTAGCCGTCCTTCACATCATGGATCTTGTCGGCTCCTATATTCTCCTCCACGGCTCTGAAATAATTCCGCGAACCCATAAGTCCGGTCTCGTCCATTTTCTTTGCTTCCGTAATGACGCAGTTCTTCACCAGATCCTCGGCAGGCTCATTGCTCTTCTCCATAAGTTCGCTGAAGTCGTCAAGGACTCCGCTCGACTTTATGCCGTCCACAATATCCTTGGGATAAAAGCAGGAAAGCATTCCCGCGGTATCCATATTTGCCGCGCAGTTCAGGTAAGCCCTGACTACCTCTCCCACTTCTTCGGGAATATCCGCCTTCAGCTCCACCTTCTCCTTTTCGCCGCTTTCCGCCGCAGCTGTTGTGACGGTATCCTCCTGCTTTGCAGTCGTGGCCGCTGCCGATGTCGCCGTGGTCCCCGCCGTCTCCTCCTCCGCCTCTGCCTCCGTCGTCACAGCCGTTGTCACCTCAGACCCCGACAAGGCCTCGGAGGAGCTTTCCTTTTCCTTTCCGCCGCCGCACGAAGCCGCGCATATAAACATAAAGCAGGCTGCAAGAGCCGCCGTGAGCTTCTTCATAAATACTGTCTCCTTTTTATTATACCTACCTGATCGTATGCATTCAAACGCACACTACATAATTGTTTTAACATACTTTAGAGATAAATGCAAGCCTTTTTTTCATAAAAGAAAGCTCTTTGTTAAATTTTGTACAAACTGCAATAAAATAAACGGGTAATTTTCGTCATCAAAAATATGGTAATTTTTTCTCGGATGTGTTATAATGGGTATAACTCGGATAATGCCCCCACGGATGTTATCCGGTAATGTAAAAAATGGAGGTATACACCAATGGCAAATAAGTATTGTTACCTTTTCTCTGAGGGTAATGCCAACATGAGAGAGCTTCTCGGCGGTAAGGGCGCAAACCTGGCCGAGATGACAAACATCGGTCTCCCTGTTCCTCAGGGCTTCACTATCACAACAGAGGCTTGTACTCAGTATTACGAGGACGGCGGAATCTCTGACGAGATCATGGCAGAGATCAACGAGTATATCGTTAAAATGGAAGGAATCACAGGCAAGAAGTTCGGCGACAAGGAGAATCCTCTCCTCGTTTCTGTACGTTCAGGCGCAAGAGCTTCAATGCCCGGTATGATGGATACAATCCTTAACCTCGGTCTCAACGAGACAGTTGTTAACACAATCGCTGAAAAGTCCAACAACCCCAGATGGGCTTGGGACTGCTACAGAAGATTCAT
>JAFWSI010000061.1 GCA_017519415.1 Ruminococcus sp. | reverse complement strand
GCGATACAGGCGTGCAAAGATAAAGAGATAGCTCTCCCGGGACCGAGCTCGATCTTTGGTATGCCTGAGGGCAAGACCTTTGCAGGCTGGAAGCTGGGAGATACCATATACGAAGAGGATGATTCAGTCCTTATTACCGCCAACACGACCTTCACGGCTCAGTACAGAGACCTTTATACCATTACTCCGTGCGGTCATAAGACGGTAGCTATCCCGAACGGTAAAGTGTACAATAATACTTCGGTATCCGGAGACAGGAGTACCGCAGATGAGGGCGAAGAGATAACGGTCGTAACGACTCCCGGCTTTGGATGCAGGCTGAAATCATGGAGTGTAAGAAAAAACAATGCCGATGGCGAGGTGCTTTTCTCCGGAGTGGTCAAAGGCAATGAAAATGAATTTGCCTTCAAGATGCCTGCAAGCAATGTTTATATCGATACGGAATTTGAAATGCAGAAATTCTATGTCGAGATTGAGGAAAACAGCCTCGGCACTGTAGAAGCGAATAAAACTGTCCTGAATTATTATGATGAGGACAATACCGTCACCCTGACAGTAACTCCCAAAGCTGGCTACCATCTTGCCGAAATAAGCATTCAAAAAATGGCAGACGAAGATGAGACAGAGATCGTGCCTGAAGGCAGCGGCTCGACCTACACCTTCTCGATGCCGGATGCTGACGTGAAGGTATATGCGGTCTTTGAGGAGAACGCTCATACTGACAGCTACATCAGCGGAGCAAGCCTTTCGCTGAAGGGCGATATAGGTGTGAACATCTACCTCAGACCTGCGACCGATCTTGACGACGGTGCTTATGTGACGATCAAAGGGCCTAATGATACCGTGGCGGAGAAAATACGTGTCTATAATCTTCTGCTTACGGAAAACGGCTATAAGATCACACGTCAGCTCAGCGCACAGCAGATGGGCGAAACCATAGTTGTTCAGCTGTTCGACAAAGACGATAATAAGCTGACTCTTTACGGCTCTGACAGACAAACGGAATTTACCGGCTACGGTCCCAAGAATTATTTTGCGACCGTTAAGAGCAGCACCATTTTTCAAAATCCGGAAAAGCAGGCAAAGCTGGTAGACCTCTGCACCGCTATGGAGAGATACGGCGAATATGCAAGAAATAACTTCGGGAACAATTATGATGAAGTATGCAACCTTACGGATGATGTTGTTACGCCGGCTGTGACCGCTGCTGATATCAACTGGCCCTGGCTGGCAGAGGAAAATGATAACCTGAGCTTATCCGAAATCGAAGGGAGCTTCGAGGGCGCAACGCTTTCGCTCAAGTCCGAGACTACGCTTTCGTTCTATTTCAAATTCAAAGATCCGGACAAGGCCAGAGATTTCACCGTTGGTAATCCGAATTATACGATCGAGGTCAAAAACACCGACCCATACACGATAGTGCGTGTCAGAGGCATAAAGGCCAAAGACCTCGGAAACAGCATCGAGTTAGAGTGGAAAGACGGCTTGGTGAAATACAGCCCGATGAACTATTGCTATAATGTCGTCAGCGGCAATTACGATGAAAATCTGAAGAACGTCTGCAAGGCGCTGTATCTCTACTGGCAAAAGGCTGCTGCATATTTCAGCAAATCCTGAAATTGAGAGGAGAGTTAAAATGGAAAAGGAAAAATATTTTTCTCTCGAAATGGAGATCATCAAGTTCGATACCGAGGACGTTATCGTGACGAGCAATTGCCCCGCCAATGAAGACGATGAGCTTCCGGTCGTTCCCGTAACACAGCAATGAACCAAACGGCAGGACAGAAAATGCTGTCCTGCCGTTAAGCAAATACTGTAAAACTACAGCAGCCATCGTGCTTGCGCTGTCAGCAGGAGTAACTATGTCAAAACGGACTGAACGGAAATCAAATACAGAACTGCGTGGTATTATGAAAATACTCCCGCCCAAATAACACATTGACTGAAATTTTCTGCTTTGTGCGCTCGCAGCAATCAAACGGATTTACATTTCAGCTTTTTTTGTGTTATACTAAAGATACATCAGGATGATTTCGGAGGTGGGACAAATGCGGACTAATATAAGACCGAGCAGGGGCTGCTTGCATATTGCGGCTGTGCTTGCAGCTGTAATGCTGCTTGTTTTCTGCTGCACATTTACGGCGGATGCCGCAGGGCTCAATTCCGAAGCAGCCTCGTGGTCTGCCCTGCAGGAGGCGATCAATAATGCGGACTCAGGCGATGTGGTAACGCTGATCTCAGATGTCACGGCAGATAAGACAGATTCAGCACTTGAAATACCCACAGGCTCGGTGGTCTTTCTTGACCTGAACGGATATACCGCAGATCGAAATATGTCGGAAAACGGCGGAAGCGACGGTGCAGTGATCACAGTTCAGCGGGGTGCCGTGCTTACCGTCAGGGACAGCTCTGCGGCAGCCTCCGGAAAAATAACCGGCGGATACAGTACGGAGGGCGGCGGTATCGTCAACTACGGAACGCTGATAATCGAGGGTGGCAGCGTCACCGGGAACAGAGCCTCCGAAAAGGGCGGCGGCATCGCTAATTACAGCATATTCGTCCTTGAGGGCGGAACACTTACCGCAAACTCGGCAGGCGAATCAGGCGGAGGTATCTTTAACGGTGTCAAAGGGCGTATGATGCTCGATATGAAAGGCATATACGGCAATAACGCTCCGGATGACCCCGATATGACCAACATAGGTGCAATAAATACTGTCGGCGGAGGCGGGGTTCATTATGACTCTCTTGATTCGTATCTTACAGTGCTGAGTGTGCTGCCGCCTCTGGTGCTGCTGATCGTTTTGTTCTTTGCGGCGGCTCTGGACAACTATCTGAACAAGGGTCAGAAAAAAGCATTGTTTATCATTACGGCAGCAGTGTTTGCTCTTGTGCTTCAAAACTATTTTGATTTTCTGCAGCCCGGAAACAGCACGTTCCTCAAAACGCTCACCGCTGCTCTCGGATATGCCCTGCGGCCTGGGATACTTGCGCTGTTTATGCATCTTATCAGTCCTGAAAGACATTACAGGCTTGTGTGGGCGGCAGTGGGCATCAACGCTGCTCTTTACCTTACAGCTTTTTTCTCTCCGCTCACGTTTTACTTTTCGGACCGTCACTTCCATGCGGGAGTGCTCAACAATACCTGTCTGATACTGAGCGCCGTGCTGTTCGCTTACTGCCTGTATCTGACCTTCAAAGTGTTCCGCCCAAGGCAGCGAAAGGAATCATGGATACCGGTTTTTGCACTTGTGATGATCGGTGCGGCGGTGGCAATGGACTATACCGTTGAATATCATTATCAGCCCGTCAGCTTCCTGACCATAGCCATCGTCATAAGCAGCATGATGTACTACATCTGGCTCCATCTGCAGCTTGTGCGTGAGCATGAAAGAGAATTGCAGGCAGAGCACCGCATTCAAATAATGAGGACGCAGATACAGCCGCATTTTCTGTTCAACACGCTTAATGCAGTCATAGCATTGTGTGAAAAGGATCCTGAATCCGCAGCGCGGACACTGGGGCTTTTCAGCGTTTATCTGCGGCAGAATCTGGAATCTCTCGACAATACCGAGCTGATACCTCTTTCAAAGGAACTTGAGCATACCCGTGTTTTCAGCGAGATAGAGATGATACGCTTTCCGAATATAAGGGTAGTGTATGACATCCGGGACGATGAATTCAGCATTCCGGCTCTGACTGTGCAGCCGCTGGTGGAGAATGCCATACGTCACGGCGTTCGTTCCTGCGAGGAAGGGATCGTCAAGGTCAGCACCTACCGTGAAGGGAGCGAGCATCTGATAGTCATAGAGGATAACGGCACAGGCTTTGATATGCAGCAGACAGAGACATCCGGCGGCACACATATCGGTATAAAAAACGTGCGTGAAAGGCTGGAGCAGATGTGCGGCGGTAAGACGGAGATAAACAGCACGCCGGACAAAGGCACAAGGATAGTGCTTCGGATACCTGCGAACAAGGAGTTGGAAAAGTAAAAATGAAGATATTATGCGTAGATGATGAGCCGCTGGCTGTCGAATACATTACCTCGGTATGCCGGAAGCTTTCGGAGGATATATCGGTCACGGGCTTTACAAGGGTCAATGAGGCACTCGAATGGATAAGCTCAAATACTGCCGATATCGCTTTGCTTGACATAGATATGCCAAAGGTAAACGGCATCGCTCTGGCTGAAAAGATCAGGCAGATAAGACCGGATACGGCGATACTGTTCCTGACTGCTTACAAGAAATACGCCTATGACGCATATTCCGTCCATCCGGCAGGCTATCTTCTGAAGCCGGTGCTGCCGGAGAAGCTGAAAATGGAGCTTGAATACACAATGTCGCAGCGCCTGAGAGCCGGGGCCCTGCATATCGAAGCCCGCACCTTCGGAAACTTTGATCTGTATGTAGACGGTGAGCGTGTACAGTTCAAACGCTCCAAGTCCAAGGAGCTGCTGGCATATCTCATCGACCGCCGGGGCATGAGCGTCACGAGGGCAGAGATCGCTTCGGTGCTGTTTGAGGATACTCTCTACGACCGCAGCAGGCAGAAATACCTCGATACTGTCATACACAGTCTTCGGGACACTCTGCGTGAATACGGTATCGGCGACATCCTTGAAATGGAACGGACAGGGCTTCGTATCGTTCCCGAAAAGATCAGCTGTGATATGTTCCGCTTTTTCAGCGGGGATACGGAAGCCATAAAAGCCTTTCGCGGAGAATATATGGCTTCGTATTCGTGGGCAAGCTTCATAGAAGCAAATATGACCTCGATCTGGGAGAATTCGATCTCAAACTGAATTTTTGAAGTCAACTTATATATTTCAAAAAAGCAACGGACATACTGAGAACTACAGTATAACCGCTGCTTTTTTATTTTGCCGTATTACCCCGCCTGACCTCTGTTTTTCGGTAATGCCGAGGACTTTACAATTTTACGTTTTCTGTTCAGTTTTGGACAGTATGCCCCCGGAGTGTTCAAAAGCGGACATTTCAAAGAACAATTGTAAATTGATTTAACCAACGAACTGTGATATTATATAATCAGAGCAAGGGAGATACCCAAGCGAAAGGAAAAACCGCTCAATCACACTGTGTCTGTAAAGTCGATATCATTTTGAAATACAGCGGGTTTTGATAGACAACTGATAGACAACGTGTGATATAATTAAAAAGCAAGTATGTATTTTTAGTGAAGAGATCCGAAATAATACCGATATTTCAAGAAAGGAAGAATGTTATGAAGCACCATTTGAGACTGAAAAAGGTGATCGCCTTCGTTCTCGCGCTGACGATGACTGTCACAGCTCTCACTTCCTGCGATGACAAGGACGAGAGCAGCTCGGTGACCGAAAGTACTGTATCGTCTGCCGCTGAGTCGGGCACAGACAGCAGCGAGGCTCCCGACAGCACAGGTGATCCCGAGCCCGAGGAGCAGGAGGAAGCAGTTACGGCTTCCGCTGTAAAGTTTGCGTCCAGCGGCAAGTACACCACCACGATCAAGGCTAATTCGGCAGATGTTGACCTCTCTGGTCTTACCGCCGAAAACGTGGAAGTTACTTACATCGGCCTCGAACCTGGCACTGTTCTTGCCGCTTCCGAGGAAGATGAAGAATCCTCCGAAACCGCAGGGGACATTTTCGGCACCTATGTGGACGGCGAGCGCACAGCCAAGCTCGATTCCGTCACCAAGAAGGATGACGGCAGCTGGGAGATCAGCTTCACCGACGAGAACGCCGTGAAGTACGGCACCGCGGAGTACAGCATCAAGATGAAGGACGTCAAGGCGACAGCCTACGTTGATGTTGAGTTCCCCGAAATGACCCTTACCCCCGACATCTCCGAGGTAGCTCCCTCCGCCACCGAGGTAAAGGTGACACTTACCCTTGACGGCGGCGAGTATGCCGACAATGTCACCACCGACATGATCTCACTGGCTAACGCCTTCTATGCTATGGACATCGAGAGCGTTTCCGCTTCGGGAAAGAACCTCACCGTTCTGCTCAAAGGCGATATCACCACCAACGACTCTCAGGGCGCGTACCTGTTCGGTACCGTTATCGTGGCTCCCGAGGCTGTTAAGGATAACGCCAGAGAGCTGAGAGCCAATGTAACTCTGCTCGACAACAACACCTTCTTCGTTGCTTCCACCCTTAAATTTGAG
Source organism: Ruminococcus sp. (assembly GCA_017519415.1). Lineage (GTDB taxonomy): Bacteria > Bacillota > Clostridia > Oscillospirales > Ruminococcaceae > Ruminococcus. Next base: position 7,181 of record JAFWSI010000061.1, on the reverse strand, counting down.
GGCGGCAAGGCTACCGTAGACCTCAGATCCGGCGGCAGCGTTGACTTCGACAAGCTCACCAAGGACAACATCAAGATCGACGGTGTCACCGTTGAGAAGGTCGAGAAGAAGGACGACTATACCGCATCCGTCACACTGTCCGTCAAGGACGCCAAGACCGGAAGCGACATCGTTAGAGCACTCAGCGGCAAGGAGGCCGACTTTAACGGCTTCAAGACCCCCCTCACGATCTCTCCCGTTTCCTTCTACCCCGTACTGGACTTCTGCGAGGCAGGCGGCAGCGACCTCAGGATCGGTCTTATCCTCTATGCCTTCGGCGGCACCTTCAGCAGCGATCTCAGCGCCGATACTTTCACCTTCGGCAGCGATCTTGAAGGAGCCAAATTCGAGTCCGTGAAGGTAAATGAAAACGGCACCAACGCAGAACTGGTAATTTCAGTTCCCGCTGGGGAGCAGACCACCGAAGACTTCTCCTTCTACGGCGATCTCACCATAGCCGAGGGCGCTATGACAACAGCCTGGGGCGAAAAGTCCGACGAGGCGCTGTCCTACAGCCGTGATTATTCTAACGAGTCTATGGGAAAAGACGCGAGCGATGTGGCGAAATGGCTGAAGACCACGCTCATGTGGGATGAGAACAACCCCCATATACTACTCAATCAGGAAACGCTTAAAGCTATCCAGGACTGGACAAAGGGAAAGAACACCTGGTACGGCTCTGTATTATGGATGGGCGGCAATATAGGAAGTATTGTATCGTTTTTCCAGGGCTGCATAGGTTTCCTTGAATTCATCGGCGCGAAGAAGTCCGATCAGCAGAAACTGATGGATGAGCTCCACGATATCAAGGATATGATAAGAGACCTGGATGCCAAGCTGGAAAAGGTAAGATCTACCCTCAACGAGATGCAGATGGAGCTTTATAAGAACAGCCTTGAGCCCTTCGATACCCTCCGCAGCAAGTTCATCACTGCCACAGAAGCGGTACAAAGCGCCCTTGCCCGCGGCGTAAACGACCTTAAAGCAATGGGCATCACTCTTCCCGATAATGCTACGGTAGATCAGATCAGCGTTTACAACAATCAGCTGATGACCTATATCTACAAGCGAGCTGGGGAGAACAACGGACAGAACCCCTACTACGGCAGCTTCAAGAAGAACTACGAGAAGATGGTAGACTGCTTCGATGAACTGTACGACGTATGGCTCAAACCCTCCACCATGCGCAATCCTTTCGAGAGCTACGACAAGCTGTACTCAATGATGTACAACTTTGACACACAGTCTTTCGGAGCACGCTCTCTGATAAGAGAGACCGTCCGCTCTACTATTTCAGATGCCATTCCTCTTATGATGATCCACGACAACGTTACCACCGAGATCGATGATTTGGAGGACTCTCATCCCTTCAAGAAGGAATATCAGAAGTTCCTGGAAATGTGCAGTTTCATAGATGACAACGCTGTTACCAGTGTTGCTCCCGATGAGCTGGTATTTGACGACGAGGTCACAGAGGTAGCAGAAAAGTACGGTGAGACCTTTATCAGCGACATCGTCGTTGTAGGCTGGGGCAAGCAGAACGAATGTATCAATATGCTCTCCAGACAGGGCTATAATATCGTCAATTACGATCTTAACAAGAGTGCAGGCGGAAAGTATATCTACCTCGGCTACAAGACCACAAAGAAATACGATGAGGCTATCAAGACCATAAGGGTATTTGAGGGCAGCAAATACAAGAAGGATTCCGTAACTGTTGACGGCAAGACTTACAAGCTCTGCCCCTATGACGGAGACGATAATTTCAAGAAGACCAAGGGCGAGCTGAACTGCAAGGCAGGCGGAAAAGACCTCTACCTGTTCTATTCAAAGGAAGAGAACGATGACAAACTGGCGATCTCGGGTCTCGTGGTGAACGAGAACAAAACAAATGCCGTTGACGGAAAGGACCTTAACAAGGGTGCAGGCGGAGCAGATGTCTTCCTCCACATCTACAAGTCCTTCGGCTCGGGTCCCATCTATATCAAGGATCCCGAACTTGTGAGCGGCAAGAATGCAGCATATAAAGACGGCGTGTACACTATCGACGGAAAGCGCGAGGCTCTTGATACTGATCTCTGCCCCGCAGAAGGTCACGATCCCCTTAATCTCTGCTACGAGCGCACCGATGATTACAAAAATTCCGTTAAGGACTTCATCCTTGTTCCCGGAGAGCTGAGAGACAGCGTTAAGAAGGACAATGCCACCTATAAGCCCGTTCCCTATTCGTCCTTTAAGGACAGCGATTTCGCCGATGCGAACGGCAGCCTTAACTACGCCAACGGCGGCACGGAGATACATCTCTATTACACCACCGATGAGGTGACCGCGAGAGGCGGAGTTTCGGTGATCTACACCGATAACAACGGCACATCATCGGTAAGCGGCAAGAGCGTAAATATGGGTGCTCCCAATGCTCCCGTTACCTATCTGCACCTTGAAAAGATCGACCCCGATAGCAAGCACCTTGTAAAGAAGGCAGCCGGCGACAACCCCGCTTATCATCCTTACTGTTATGTCCTTGGCGGAACTGTACGGTACGTCGATGACACTTATACATCGAAGAGAAACATGAGGTATTACAAGGGCAAGGCGCTCGGCCTCAGTGTTGAAAGAAACTGGACCGATGACGAGGTTTCCGATTTCGTAAAACGTATGAGCGGCAGGACCTTCGGAAAAGAAATGGAAATGGCAGGTATGAAGATACCCGAAAACGCCTGCGTATATACTAAGCTTGATAAGGTTAATTATGTAGAAATCAAACAGTACCATAAATTTGAATTCGTATATTACAGCTTAGTAAAGGGTAACTGTTTCGTTGACACATCGAAGAACCTTTTGGTCAATTATGTCGCAGTTGAATCCTTTAAGGATTTGATAGACATAGATTCTTACAACGAACATAAAAAAGATATCGAAGGTTTTCTGTACGGAGGAAACAACTCGGATAAAAAGAAAGGCGTAAACGACCGCTGGGGTGTGCTCACTCTCGACTGATCCTTATTAACACAAAACAGCCGCCGCACTGACCTGCGGCGGCAGATAAACCCAAAAACTAAAAAGGAAGGACAGATATTATGACGCATAAGCACATAAAAAAAATGCTCGCTATGATGCTTGCGGTAGTGCTTACTGTTTCTGCTCTGACAGGCTGCGCCGACGAGGACAGTTCATCCGTAAAGGAAAACGATTCGACAGTATCCTCCGCAGCCCAGACTGAGAGCAAGCCTGAAACTGATTCCTCTCAGGGCGAAGAGCCCGCTCCCTCCGATGAAGAGGCTCCTAAGATACAGGCTTCTGCTGTGAAGTTCGCTTCAAGCGGAAAGTACACCACAACGGTCAAGTCCGAGAAGGTCGATCTTTCCGGCATAAGCACCGACAAGACTGAGGTAACGTACATTGCCCTCGACGAGAACGCATTCTACAATGCTCTCGAAGCGGAAAGCTCCGAGGAGAACGTCAAAGCCGGCAAATATGCTCCCGGCGAGCGCACCGCCAAGGTCGATGAGGTAAAGAAGAACGATGACGGCAGCTTCGAGATCACCTTCACCGATGAGAATGTTGGAGAGTTCAAGCCCACACAGTACCTTCTGCGCTTCGACGGCATCGACGATATGGCAGCGGTGAATGTTGAGTCCGATGAGTTTAATATCACCGCCGACGCTACAAAGATCGACGAGACCACCACCGAGGCCAAAGTCACCCTCACCCTTGATAACGGCGAGTTCGCCGACGTCACCGAGGCTATGATCTCTACCGAGTGTGCATTCAGAGGAATGAACGTGGAGAGCATTTCTGCTTCCGGCAAGAACCTTACAGTTCAGCTGAAGGGAAACATCACGCAGTACGGTGATGAGGGCGCTTACACCTACGGCATCATCAGGCTCAAGCCCGACGCCGTAAAGGACTGCACCGATTCGCTGTATGTTATGATCGACATTCAGACAGAATACTGCGGCTTTGACGGCGCAAGCCTCAAATGCGAGGACGGAAAGATAACTGCGGAGCTGAAATCCTACGCCGCTGCCGACCTCGACAAGCTCACCAAGGACAATATCAAGATCAAAGGCGTGACAGTTGAAAGCGTCGAGAAGAAGGACGACAACACCGCAGCAGTCACGATGACAGCCAAGGACGTCAAGGATGTCAACGGCTTTGTCAAGCTGGTTTCGGGCAAGGAGGCCGACTTCGGCGGCTACAAGACAATGATCGACCTCGCCGAGGCAAGCTTCTATCCCGTTTTCGACCTCTGCGTTGAGGACGGCGACAACCTGAAAATGACGCTGCTGCTCTACATCTTTAACGGCACCTTTGACAAGGATATCTCTGCCGAGAGCATCTCCTTCGACGGCGGCCTTGCAGATGCTAAGGTCGAGTCCGTGAAGGCCGAGAGCGACACGATCGTTGAGCTGGTGATCACTGTTCCCGCGAACGGTCAGAAGGCGGACGATTTCTCCGTAAGCGGCGACGTTAAGCTCGCAGCGGGCTCCATGACAAGCAAATGGGGCGAAAAGACCTCCGAAGAGGCAGTCTACAGCCGTGTTTATTCTCAGAACACTTTAGGCAAGGCTTCCGTCGGTTCCGGCGGTGGGTCTATCGACAGCCTCAGCCCCAAGGCGCTCGGACAGATCCAGGAATGGGTAAGAGGCAAGGAGACCTGGTACGGCAACGCATTCTATTACGGCAACATGGCAGTTTCCGGCTTCTCAGCCGTCAAGCAGGTGCTGGAGCTGGTGGGAGTTCTCAAATCCGAGCATCAGCAGGTAATGGACGCTCTGAAAGAGATCCAGAACACTCTGAGAGATATGCAGAACACCGTTGAAGACATCAGCAAGGATGTCAAGGAGACCAAGAAGGCCGTATTCTCCAGCTCTCTTGAACTGTTCGAGAGAGATGCCTTTGAGCTTTACGACGCTCTGATAGGCTACAAGTCGGTAATCACCCGCGCAGGCAAGGATCTCGAAAAGGAGAAAGGTATTACCATTTCGGAGGATGCAACTCCCGAGGAGGCTCTTGAATATCAGCACAAGATATACGATCTCGTGGAGGAGAAGCTGAATAAGAACAAGCGTGATGCAAATTATGCGAACTTTGACAAGTACTACGACACCATAACGAGAACGTTCAGCAGCATCGCAGGCAACTATCTCAGCGGAAACAATACGAACAATCCTCTCGTAAACTATGACAGACTTTACACCTCTATCTATAACTTCGACACCCAGGCTTATCTGCCCCGCGTGGCGGTAAGAGAGGTAATGCGCACCAATCTGATCGAGGCTATGACTATCATCACCGCACGCTTTGAGATGACAGGCTCCGAGCCCGTGGATGACTGGTCCGACGACTACAAGAAGTTCAAGGATTACTTCGACAAAGCCATGAAGATAATGGATTCCATGGAAGTAACGGGCATCTCTCCCGATCAGGTATACTTCGACGATAAGGAAATCGAAGTCGAGATCTCCAATTCTCCCGATTATGTGGGCGAGATCAAGGTCTACGCCACCAAGGACAATTCTGCCAAGAACAAGCTTGCGGAGCTGGGCTACAATGTAGTAAACTACGACCTGAACAAGGGCGCGGGCGGTTACTATATCTACCTTGGCTATAAGACCACCAAGGATTACAGCAAGGCTATCAAGAGCATGATAATCCGCGAGGGCAAGGGCAGCAACCAGGATACCTATAAGCACTCGAACGGCCTCAACTATAAGATCTGCCCCTACGACGGCGAGAAAAAGTTCAAGGACGAGAAGGGCGCCCTCAACTGCGACGCGGGCGGCAAATGGCTGCGTCTCTATTACTCCACCGACGAGCACCCCGATCATACCGCTTATACCGATATCTACGCCAACAACGTAAAGGGCGGTTCGGTAAGCACAAGAGACCTTAACGACGATTCTGGCGGAGACGATATCTATCTCCACGGCTCGTTCCTGCCCAAGCCTTCCAGCTTCGTCAAGGATGTTGCAGTCTTCAAGGCAGATTCCGCAGACAAGCTTCCCAAGGGCTATGAAGCTGCCGTTCCGATGAACCTCAACAGCGGCAACAACGGCGATCAGCTCTACATCGCATACAATTTCACCACCAACACCGACGATGCAGTCAAGAGCCTTATCTTCGATACCGAGAACGACGGCGCAGAGAAGATCGACGTGAACGGCGTTGAGTACACTCTCTGCAAGGGCTCGGGCAGCGACGGAAACGTCAATGCGGGCAACGAGGGCATCCCGATGTGGCTCTACCAGACCAAGACCCAGCAGGGCGGCAACGAGGGCGCTGTAGCATCCTTCGAGATCAACGGTGTAGCTTCTGGCGCTGTAAGCGACAAGCAGCTCAACGACGGCGCAGGCGGAGATGTTATTTACCTCCACGCCCTCACCGTGAACCCCAAGGGCAAGACAGTCGTTAAGAAGAATGTCGGACACGATCCCGCATACTATCCCTTCTGCTATGCACTCGGCACCAAGATCAGAGTCGAGACTGCAAGACAGAACAGACCCATGTATCCTCAGTACTGGGATAAGCCTGGCTGGCTTACCTGGAAGGCTCTCCCGAGCAACAGCAGGAACTGGAAGAACACCGAGATCACCGAGTTCTCCACCCGTCTGGCGGGCAGGACCCTTGAGCAGGAGCTGAAGCTTGCAGGCTTCAATCTCAGGGGCGCAGACAGGCTCGTTACCGAGATCAAGGTAGATTACGGCACGCTTACCCTTGAAAGCAAATACTGGACGATCCAGCACGTCAAGTGTGCGTATTTCCACAACAATACGTCAAATCACACCTCCAAGACCGAGATCGATCCGGAGGCTACGACCTGGGCGTATTTCTGGCCTGTATAAGCAGACTGTAAAACACATATTTTCCTGACACACAAAGGGGGGCGCCGCTCCTCCGGCGTCCCCTTTGTGAACAGGCAGCACCCCACGGCCTCAGAGGGCAGCGGGGCGCTGCGTGTTAAAAATATAAGTATCGGATAACTGATATTTATTCTTTTCCGGCAGGTTCGTAAACGTCGATCTTAGTTACCTTTGCGGCATACTCGCCGTCGGGGAGAGGATCATTGATAAGCTCATCGTAGGTCTTGGTCATCTCAAAGGTCGCTGTGTCCGAGGCAAACTGATTGCCGAAAATATCGG
>JAFWSI010000060.1 GCA_017519415.1 Ruminococcus sp. | reverse complement strand
CTACCACTACCACAACATCCACAACAACAAGGACAAATACCACAACTACGCTGACTTCGTCAACAACAACCACAACTACGACCCTGCCCGTTCAGGTGCGTCCGAGAAAGCTGAAGATAGACGGTAAACTGGTAGTCAAGGAGATGGATCTTCCCGAGATCATCGAAGCAGGCATTAATCTTTCGAATCCTGCTAACTATCATGTGTATAAGTATGAGACAAAGCTTACATTTGGTGCCGAGCAGTATGTAATGCTCAACTATGTTACCAAGGACGAAGACGGAAACAAGGAAGTTGTAAGGCGAAAGATCATATACAACGGTGAAGAAGCAACAATCGTGAACCAGACCATTACTGTTAATGAAGAGATGTACATGATCGTTACCGGCGAGTGCAAGTGGCTCAAGGAATTCTATGAGGTACAGCTCATCGTTATAAACAATGACGATCTGCCTCTTAATAACTGCCGCGCTGTTCTTAATGTTCCGGACGGACTTACTCTTGTCAACAGCACTGCTGCAATGACATTCGGAGATCTTGGCCCCGGAGAGACCATGAACGCAAAGTGGTATGTAAGAGGCGACAAGGCCGGAGATTATAACCTCAGTGCAGACTTCACAGGATACAATAAGGGTCAGTTTGAGAAGTATGTTTTCAGAACAGAGAATCCCCTTCACGTATATGCGGGCAATGCTCTGAAGATGACAGTTTATGCTCCCACATATTCATTCTATCGTGAGCCCTATACTATTACCATTGCGCTTACCAATCAGTCGGATAAGCCTATCTATGGACTTACTCATACTATCAAGCAGATAGAGCAGTCCTATGAGGCTGATATTTATATTGAAAAGAAGATAGGGTCAGACGAACATTACTCAACGAACGGACCGAAGACGCTGCAAACGATCTGTCCTGATCCGAGTGAAGGCAGCATTACTCTTCCGGAACTCGATCCGAACGAGGTACTTCTGGTAAGAGTGACAATAACTGATATGTGGTATTCTGTTGCCGAAAGAGTAACGGATCATAATAAGCTGGTTTGTGATTTTGCTGCAATGATCTCATCTTTTGGTCATAATCCGCTTCTGGCAGGCCCGAATCTGATCGCGACCATGATGTCTGCTTTCTATGCAAATCTCAGAACAGAGCATGTTCTTCAGGATGTTGCGGTGACAACTCTCGAGGGTTCGACAACAGAAATACCCTATGAGATCGTTTATGAGGATATTTCAGATGAACTCAAGATGAAGTATCAGAGCGGAAATATGCTTATCAATGTTATGAATGCAGGTATGACTAAATTAATGTCAAAGCTTCCCTACGGAAACATAGGAGTTGCGGCAGGAAACTATGAAGCCGGTGTTTTGTTTGCTCAGAGTGTTGATGAAGTTGAGAATGCAGAAACCAAGTATATCACGGCAATAGTATCTGCTGCAGGCTCAAAGGTCGCTAAGGGTCCGCTTCCGTTAGGAGCGATAGCAACCGTATTTGGTGACCTTGAGTATATGTACAAACCGCCTGTGGATTGTTCTTCTGTTCAGTTCGGCATAATTGTGAATGACAGTACGCCCACTCCTCAGGGAGCACCCGGAGACCGCCGCGTAAGGGCAGCTTCTACAAATGTTTACGATCTCTTCGATATATCTATCGAGGACGGTGACTACACAGTAGAAAACGGCAATATCTATCTCAACGGCCCCGCACTCATAAGGATCACTCCCAAACAGGCAGGCATTAATGCGACGATAAGTCTCAAGAGCGATGACGGTTCTGTCAATATCGAAAAGAATATCCTGACTGTTCCGGAACATGAATGTGTTGGCCGACACACTGTAATATCACATGCACACGACGGAAATCCTGCTTGTGAAGCAACATTCTGCGAAGTATGCGGTGCGTTCATGGCTTTTGATTATCTCCCCGAGGATGCTGTGGCTATGCTCAGCACAGGCGAGAACTTCAGCGACGTAAAAGAAGCTGTTGCAGCTGCAAACGCAGCACAGGACAATATCAGACTCTATCTCTTCGGCGAGATCGATATTACGGAGAATATCACCGTAAACGGCAACGTCGATGTATGGATAGTACCAGATACGATCATCAATATCGCAGAGAACTGCGCATTTGAGACAAAGGGCACTGTCTATGACTACAGAGATGAAGAGGACAAGAACACAAACGTAAAGATCCGCCTCAACTACTGGGACGGCAGAAGCGAGATAATGGAGGTCGAGAACGGAACGACTGTCAGCAGCCTTCCCGGGCTCGGCAATGACAAGTGCGCATTCGGCGGCTGGTTCAAGGACAGCGGACATACAGCAGCATTTGAACCTTTCGTTGCAGGCGAGCACTGCAATTACTATGAATTCTACGCAGACATCGACCACCATTTCAACAGCCGCGGCAGATGCAGCGTATGCGGCGAGCTGAAGAACGGCAAGGACGCATTTATCAAGGTAGGCGCTGTTATAAGCGACAATGTTGCCCTCAATGTCATAGCTTCACTCAGTCCCGAGGCTGCTGCCGATAAGGACGCATATGCTGAATTCAGACTTTCTGATGACAAGGTATTCATTCAGAAGCTCTCCGACGCAGCTGATAACGGCGACGGGACATACACCTTCTCATGCAGCCTGATGCCGACATATATCGACAATAGCATAAGACTTCAGATACACTATTCCAACGGCAGTACGGGCTCAGAGCTTACCTACAGCGTAAGGAACTACCTTGACGCTCTCAAGAGCAGGAACGTGCTTGACGAGGATTCGGCTCACTTTGTGGATTCACTCATCAATTATGCGGAGCGCCTTAAGGAATATGCGGGCGAAACGGTTGCCGAGGAAAATGACATTATCATGAACGAGGAAGCTGTTGTCGGCAATGAATACAAGGCTGTTACAAGGAGATCGGGCGATGCTCTCAGAGCTTCATATGCTTCACTTACCATGAACGACCGTCTCGGACTTACCGTCAAGTTCACCCTTGAAGAGGGTAAATCCATAAGCGATTACAGATTCACAGTTGACGGAAGGAGCGTCCGTGCGGTACAGGAGGGCAATATCGCTTCTATCTCTGTTAACAGAGTAACTCCCGATATGTACGGTATCATGCACACATTCAGAGCCGAGGCGATTGACGATCAGTCGGTATTCGCCGAGGTCGATTACAGTGCGTTCACATATGCGAAGCTCGTTATGGAGAAGAGCGACGATGAGAAGCTCATCAACGTAATGAAGGCGCTTGTGATCTACGGCAGAGCAGCCGACAGACTCAAATAAGAAAAGGAGAAAAGACGATGGAAAAATACACAGCTCCCGAGCTTGAGGTCATCTGCTTCGATGCAGAGGACATAATAACGGCTTCGGGCTTCAAATTCCCTGATATGTCGTTAGAGGAAACAGACGAAAAGTAATCTGCCGTTATGAAAGGCAGATAAGAGAGGCGGGGCCCGATAAGGGCTCCGCCTTTTTGTACGTAATACAGCCGATTTCAGGACACAAAAATTTTTTTTGGAAAATTTTTCTTTTTTACTAAGACATTTGAAGAAAACCTTCGTCTAAGAATATGAAAAGCCAAAAAGCGCTTGCCTGATCAATGACCCCATCTGCGACAGGGCGCTTTTTAGAAAGTTATAGTAAGCCTGCGGCGTCGGAAACTGCAGCAACGACATCTGAGCAAGCTACAACTAAGGCTGCGACATCATGGTTATGACAGAACTTCAGACAGCTTGGACGATGACATCGGAAAAGATACCTTTCAGGGAATGACACGACAACTGACATCTTTGCAATGACATCATGAAAAAACATCAGGTACCGACAGCAATGGACAGGACATAATGACATCACAGAAAGACATCGGTGAACTGCATCAGCTTAAGAGACGTAATGACAGCAATTGGAATGACATTATCAGCTGACTTTCGGGAAGTGACGCAAATACCGGCATCAAGGACATTGACGGAAGAAATGACATCACGGATACCGACGGAATGACATCACGGGTATGACAGACTTTAATTGAAATTCAAGAGGGATGGACAAGACATCTTGAAGGACATCACGGAAGCGACATAATGACATTTGAGACTCTGACAGGACAACTGACAGCCAAGGACAGACAGTACAGAGATGACATCGTGTTACGGCAGCTGCGCTGAGACAGCAACAGGATCAGCCCGCAAGGCTGAACGGGAGTTTTTTCCGGCTTTCACAAGCCGGTTTTCCCGTCTCATATCCTATATCCTTGTAAGGACGGACAAATCAGACAGAAGTAAAACAAAAGCCACCTTTATTCCGAGGTGGCTTCTGTTTTTATGTATGGATTGAATATACAGAATGTAATTTTTGACACATAAAGATTATTCAAAAAAGCAATACGGTTTGTAATATTCACGTGAAATATTAAAGTTTGTTGCATGCTCCGGGGGTGTGTTAAATTATCTGTAAATACTGCCATTGTATATTTTGACGAAATTTTCCGAAAAAAATTGTATACCATATTTTAGGTATTGATTTTTTCGCCCGTAAATAGTATAATATAGATATGACTGTATAACTATATGTAAAATATCTTTGTTCCGGCAAACTCCGCGTGATCTCGCAGAGAATTCGCTCTGCCGGACTGCGGCGGTCATAATAAAAAGAAAGATTGAGAAGGTACTCAGATGTTTGTAAACAAAAGCAATATCAAGCCTTTTGAAAAAAAAGTCTGGCTTTCCTCGCCGACGATGCACGGCGACGAGCAGAATTGGGTAAACGACGCGTTTGAAAAGAACTGGATTACAACCGCGGGCGAGAACGTCAACGAGGTCGAGAGACTTGTTGCCGAATATACAGGCGTTAAGTATGCTGTAGCGCTCTCCTGCGGAACCGCTTCTCTCCACCTTGCAACAAAGCTTGCCGGAGAAAAGCTTTACGGACAGCCTAAACCAAACTGCGGCACGCTTCAGGGACATAAGGTGTTCTGCGCCGATATGACCTTTGACGCTACTATCAACCCTGTTGCTTACGAGGACGGCGAGGCTGTTTTTATTGATTCGGAACCCGATACATGGAATATGAACCCCGAAGCGCTGGAAAAGGCTTTTGAGCTTTATCCGGATGTTAAGCTGGTTATGCTTGTACACCTTTACGGAGTACCTGCAAGGATAGACGAGATACGTGCGATATGCGATAAGCACGGCGCTCTCATAGTTGAGGACGCAGCAGAATCCCTCGGAGCCAAGTATAATGGCAGAGAGACAGGCACCTTCGGAAATTACGGTGCAATAAGCTTCAACGGCAACAAGATAATCACAGGCTCCTCCGGCGGAATGTTCCTTACTGACAGCAAGGCCGATGCCGACAAGGTGCGCAAGTGGTCAACTCAGTCGCGTGAGGATGCACCCTGGTATCAGCATGAGGAGATAGGCTACAACTACCGTATGTCCAATATCATCGCGGGTCTTATCCGCGGTCAGATGAACTATATAGACGAGCATATAGCACAGAAGAAGGCGGTATATGAGCGCTACAGAGAGGGTCTGAAGGGACTTCCCGTAAAAATGAATCCCTTTGACGCATCAAAAAGCGAGCCCAACTTCTGGCTCAGCTGCCTTATCGTTGACAAGGAGGCTATGTGCAGACAGGTGCGCAGCGAGAAAGAGCCCATGTTCATTCCTGAAAAAGGGAAGAGCTGCCCCACCGAGATACTTGAAACACTTGCAAGATTCAATGCGGAGGGACGTCCCATCTGGAAGCCCATGCATTTACAGCCCATATACCGCATGAACCCCTTTGTGACTGCCTCGGGCAGCGGCAGAGGACAGTCCAATGCCTACATAGACATGGGCGAGGCTTCTGACGTGGGCGCCGACATCTTCGCAAGAGGCCTCTGCCTCCCCAGCGACAATAAGATGACGCCGGAAGATCAGGATATCATTATTGAGCTTATCAGGAGTTGTTTTGAATAATGTATGCAAAATGTTTTAAGCGTATGCTGGACGCCGTGCTCTCATTCGGTGCGCTGATAGTCCTTTCGCCTGTACTTATAGTACTTGCGGCGGCAGGCGCTGTGGCTTTGGGAGGAAATCCCTTCTTCACACAGGAGCGTCCCGGAATGAATGAGAAGATATTCAGACTTGTGAAGTTCAGGACCATGAACAACAAGAAGGACAGGAAGGGCAATCTTCTTCCCGATGAAAAAAGACTTACCGCTTACGGTAAATGGCTCAGAAGTACGAGCCTTGACGAGCTTCCCGAGCTTTTCAATATCCTGATCGGCGATATGGCTATAGTGGGACCGAGGCCGCTGCTGGTAAGATACCTTTCCAGGTATAACAAGGAGCAGCACAGACGCCATGAGGTGCGCCCGGGTCTTACGGGGCTTGCTCAGGTAAACGGCAGAAACGCCATAACCTGGGAGGACAAGTTCAGATACGACGTGAAGTACGTTGACAATATCACCTTCGCCGGAGATGTGAGCATAATCATCGATACCGTGAAAAAGGTGCTTCACCGCGACGGCATAAGCTCCGGAACATGTGCAACTATGGAAGAATTTATGGGGAGCCCGGATACATAATGAAAGAAATACGAATTTTATTCACAGGCGTCGGACGGCGTGTGGAGCTGGTACAGGCTTTCCGTCAGGCGGCGCTCACAAAAAATATATCTCTTAAGATCTACGGCGCCGATATGGCAGGAACTGCTCCGGCGCTTGCCTATTGTGACTGCGTCCGCAGGGTCTGCGGTATGCGCGACAAGGACTATATCCCTCAGCTTGCCGGAATATGCAGGAACGACGGGATAGATATGCTTATCCCCACTATCGACACCGATCTGCTGATCCTTGCCGAGAACAGGGAGGTATTTACGGCGCTGGGCACAAAGGTGCTCATAAGCGCTCCCGATAAGATAGCGATATGCAGAGACAAGAACTATACAGCTGATTTCTTTGAGAGCTGTGGGCTCAGGGCTCCTCACACATACAACGATTATACGAAGTATGCGGAGGGCTTTCCCTGTTTCATCAAGCCAAAGGACGGAAGCAGCAGCATCAACGCCTTCAAGGTGAATAATGCCGAGGAGCTTGAGGTCTATGCCGAAAAGATAGGCGATTATATAATACAGCCATTCATCGAGGGTACTGAGTATACTATTGATATATTCTGCGACCTTGAGGGCGAGCCCGTTACCATAATCCCCCGCGAGCGCACACAGGTGAGAGCGGGGGAGGTGCTCAAGACCAGGATATTCATGGACGAGACCATGATAAGGGAGAGTCGTCAGCTGATCGCCGGCTTCAGACCCTGCGGTCCCATGACGGTGCAGCTGATACGCCAGAACGGCACCGGCGACGATTACTATATCGAGATCAATCCCCGTTTCGGCGGCGGAGCTCCTCTCAGCATGAAGGCGGGAGCCCGTTCGGCTGAGGTGATACTTGATATTCTCACGGGAAACAGAACGGAGTTCCACTCCGACGATATAAGCGACAATGCGGTGTACAGCCGTTTCGATCAGTGCGTGTGCATTGACAGAGGCACGGAGAACCAGCCCCTGAAAGGCGTTATCTTCGACCTTGACGACACCCTCTACCCCGAAAAGGACTATGTCCGCAGCGGATATAAGGCTGTTGAGACTTACCTTGGAGAGTCGGGGGCTGCCGATGCTATGTGGAGAGCATTTGAGGAGGGCAAGCCTGCTATAGACGCTTATCTTGCCGCTGTGGACAGAGAAACCGAAAAGGCTGCTTGTCTTGAAGTTTATCGTGAACATACTCCCGACATAAAGCTTCGTGAAGGAGCTACTGAATTAATTGCAGCATTGAAGTCCAAAGGAATAAAAATAGGTATCATCACAGACGGTCGTGTCAGCGGTCAGGAGAAAAAGCTTGCCTCACTCGGCCTGTATGATATGGCAGATGATATAATCATCACAGATTCGCTTGGCGGCGTACAGTTCAGGAAGCCCAACGATATATCCTTCCGCATTATGCAGAACCGCTGGCGGATACCCTTTGAGCAGATAATTTATGTTGGAGACAATCCGAATAAGGATTTTCAGGCTCCGAAGCAGCTGGGAATGGCGCATATATGCTTTGTCAATCCCGACGGACTGTATTATTCGGAGCATAACGGGAACAATTGTAGGGAAGCCGGGAGCTTCACGGCTCTTGCGGACGAATTACTGAAAGGCTTATGATATGGAACCTAAAAGACTGATGCATACCCTCAGGTACTATTTTATAATGAATTCCACAAAGAGGGGAGACTATATCCGCAGAAAAAGGATCTTCGGCAAGGTTGGCAAAAAGGTCCGCCTGCCACAGATGCTCATACCTCTGAGAGCCGAGAACATCTTCATCGGCGATAATGTGGAGGTGGCCTCGGGCGTACGATTCGTTGTTCATGACGCTATCCACGGCGTATTCAATAATATGCCGGGAAACAAGGATAAATACAGGGAACATATCGGCAGGATCGACATCGGCAGCAACGTTTTCATAGGAGCCGATTCCATAATACTCAGTCCCGTGAAGATAGGCGATAACGTAGTCATCGCGGCGGGCGCGGTAGTGAATAAGGACATACCGTCGGGAAGCGTTGCGGCAGGAGTTCCCGCAAAGGTCATCGGCAGCTTTGACGACCTGAGAAGGAAGCGTCTTGAACAGTCAAGGTGACTGAACGATATACGCAGTACAGAACTGCTTTCAAGGAGGAAGAATATGACGGAGGTTCAGAAGCTTCAGTATGATATGCTGGTAAAGCTTGACGAGGTGTGCCACAGATACGGCCTCAGGTACTATCTTGCATTCGGCACCTGTATAGGAGCCATGAGACATCAGGGCTTTATCCCGTGGGACCATGATGTAGACGTTCTCATGCCTGCGGACGACGCATGGAAGCTTTCAAAATATCAGAAGGAATTCGGTGACAGGTATTTTGTTTCCAACCGCCGCACCGACAAGAACCATAAATATACGAATATGCGTGTGGTAGACCGTGAAAACAGATGCAGGACCCTGAAGAACGGCGAGGTCATCGAGGAGGATCAGGTCTGTATGGACATATACCCCTTCTACAACTGTCCTGCGTCAAGGGCAGGTCTCCTTATGAATATATGGAGCTCCCATATACAGAAAATACTTCTGGGCGGAGTGCCGAAAAACCACGGACGTCTGTTCGGAATGGCAGGCTCTGTGATACTTTTTCTTGTAAAGAAGGAAAAGCGCGGCAAGTATATCGAGCGCATCGAGCGCAGACTCAACTATAAGGGCAGAAGCAGGGAAATAGCTGATTATTTCGGTCAGGACATATCCCTCTGCAATGCCATAAGATACAGGAAAGAGTGGTTTGACAAGCCCAAGCCTCTGATGTTTGAGGGACGGTATTTCGACGGCCCAACATATCCGGAGGCATATCTTGCCACAAGATACGGCGATTTTATGACGCCGCCGTCGGAAGCGCAAATATCTAATGAGCTCAAATGCGAGCTTATAGATAAATAAGGAGGATATTAAAATGGCAAACATCGGACTTTTGATCGCCGGAGGATCCGGCAACAGGATGCATCAGGACATCCCGAAGCAGTTCCTGACAGTACACGAGCGTCCCGTTATCGTGTACACTCTCGAAGCATTCCAGAACCACCCCGAGATCGATGCTATAGCAGTAGTATGCATCGAGGGCTGGGATCAGGTGCTCTGGGCATACGCAAAGCAGTTCAACATCACAAAGCTCAAGTATGTGGTGCCCGGAGGAAAGAACGGTCAGGACTCTATCCGCAACGGAGTCTATGAGCTTGAAAAGCATTTCGATCCCGAGGACGTGGTGCTTATCCACGACGCTATACGTCCCATGGTATCGGCCGAGATAATCTCGGATTGTATCAGCAAGACCAAAAAGTACGGAAACGCCATTACCGTTATCCCATGCGCAGAGGCTATGATGCAGACGGAGGACGGCGAGGTATCAACGGGAAGCTATCCCAGAGACAACCTCAAGAGGACTCAGACTCCACAGGGCTTCAAGATAGGCGCAATATGCGACCTTCACAGGAGGGCTCTCGAGGCAGGGATAACAAATTCGGTAGCTTCATGCACGCTTATGATAGAAATGGGTGAGCAGGTACACTTCTCGGCAGGCTCCGAAAAGAACATCAAGCTCACCACAGTTGAGGATATAGATATTTTCAAGGCACTTCTCAAGGCAAAGAGATCAGACTGGTTAAAGGATTGATATAATATGAGTTTCTACAACAGTGAAAGCTATAAAAAGGATATTGAGATCGCAGTAAAGGCGACCGTCGGACTGGAAAAGCTTTTCGGTTCCTCGGTGCTCATTGCCGGCGGCTCTGGACTTATCGGCTCGTTCATGGCGGATATGCTTTTGTATGCCAACAAGTACATGAACGCTGACATTACGGTATACGCAATGGATCTCAGCGGCGAAAGACTTGCTGCGAGATATGCGGGAGCAGACCTGGAAAAGCTCCGTTTTGTGGAGCATAACGTCAACGAGCTCCCTGATTTTGATTTCAGCGTCGATTATATCATACATGCAGCAAGCCCTGCCTTTCCCGCAGCCTTCAACAGCGACCCCGTGGGTACTGTTATGAGCAATATCCTCGGCACGAAGTATCTGCTTGATTACGGCAGGGATCACGGTGCAAAGCGTATGCTCTATATCTCCTCGGGAGAGGTCTACGGCCAGGGAGACCTTAGCCTCGAGTCCTTTGAGGAGAGCTATGCGGGATATGTCGATCCCACCTCTGCACGCTCCTGCTATCCCAACGGCAAGAGGACTGCCGAGACGCTTTGTGTGTCCTATACAAAGCAGTTCGGTCTCGATACCGTTATCGTAAGACCCAGTCACACCTACGGTCCTACCGTGACAAAGGCTGACAACCGTGCCAATGCACAGTTTGTGAACAAGGGTCTTGCAGGCGAGGACATCGTGCTCAACAGTGCGGGAAACCAGCTGCGTTCATACACCTATCTTGCGGATTCTGCTTCTGCGATCCTTTCGGTGCTTACCAGCGGAGAGAGCTGCAATGCATACAATATCGCCAATTCACAGTCGAGAACGACCATTGCGGGCTACGCGAAGGAGGTTGCTGCACAGACGGGGACAAAGGTGGTATTTGCAGATCCCGACGAGGTGGCAAAGGCCGAGATGACTCCCATAGCAAAGCAGGTGCTCAGCAGTGCAAAGCTTGAGAGTCTTGGCTGGAAGGGACAGTTCAGCGTTGAGGAAGGTATCCGCCATACGCTCGCTATAATGCGTGAGATCTGACCGGCGGAGGGGATATTATGTTAGAAGAGCTTAAAAAAGAAGTTTGTCAGGCTAATCTGGAGCTTGTTAAAAGAGGAGTAGTCATTTACACCTGGGGCAACGTCAGCGGTATCGACCGTGAAAGAGGACTTGTTGTCATCAAGCCCTCGGGAGTCGATTACAGCGGCATGAGTCCCGAGGACATGGTGGTGGTCGACCTTGAGAGCGGCAGCACCGTTGAGGGTAAATGGAATCCCTCCTCGGATACAAAGACCCACCTTGAGCTTTACCGCAATTTCAGGGAAATAGGCGGTATAGCTCATACTCATTCGGCGAATGCTGTGGCATATGCCCAGGCGGGAAAGGATATACCCGCTCTCGGCACCACTCATGCCGATTATTTCTACGGACCTGTTCCTTGTACGCGTGAGCTTACAAAGGAGGAGGTCGAGGAGGATTACGAGCTCAATACGGGAAAGGTGATAGTCGAGACCGTTCTCGGACGGGGGATAGATCCCATAGCCGTTCCGGGCGTCGTCGTTAAGAATCACGGCCCCTTTTCATGGGGAAAGACGCCGGCGGCCTCCGTATACCATGCGGTAGTCCTCGATACTGTTGCGGATATGGCTATAAAGACCCTTCTTATCAATCCCGATGCGGAGATGAAACAGTATATCCTCGACAAGCATTATATGAGAAAGCATGGACCTAATGCTTATTATGGTCAGGGAGAGAAATAATGTCTAATATCGAAGAAAACAAGATCCTCGTAAAGAAAATGCAGCGTGTTGTGTTTGGTATCCTTTGTGATATTGACGAATTCTGCCGTGAGAATAATATAACTTATTATCTTTCAGGAGGTACGTGTCTCGGTGCAGTACGACATAAGGGGTTTATTCCTTGGGATGACGACGCTGATCTTATGATGCCGAGAAAGGATTACATTCGCTTTATAAAGCTTTTCCAGAAAAAGTGCAGCAATAAGTATTCTGTAGGTTCTTTATATACCGATGATAATTGGCAGAGACCTTTTGCACGTATATGTGATCGTAATTCAAGAGTTGTTCCTACTCGTTTTACAGAGCAGGCAATGGGTATATTTGTTGATATATTTCCTATTGACGGACTTCCGGAAGGCAAGCTGAAGCAAAAAGTATATTATCAAACTATCAAGGTGATAAATGCACTTAGAAATTCAAGTGTAAAGCAGGCTTTCCGTGAAAATGAGGGATACCGTTTGATAAAAAAGACAGTTGCTTTTGTTACGCGTCCTATAGGTCCGAGATGGTTTGCAAAAAAGATGGACATAATTGCAAAGAAGTACGATTTTGAGACTTCAAAGCAGGTGGCTGTCAGTCTGGCGATACATTACTGGGATAAAGAAACTATCGATAGAAAGTATATGTGTAAACCTGTTTATCTTGAATTTGAGGGAAAGAAGCTCCCTGTTCCTGTAGGATATAAAAAGTATCTGTCAAACCTTTACGGAAATTATATGGATATCCCTAAGGATGCTGAACAAAATGGATATACTCATCTTGACGGCTGGGTAGTTGAATTCGATATTAATGATTCAAAAATATAAAGGAGAACAGGATGAAAATTGCCGTTTTAATGTCTACATATAATGGAGAAAAATATCTTCGTGAGCAGATGGACAGCATACTTGCACAGAAGGGCGTTGATGTGCATATATTCGTCAGGGACGACGGATCAAAGGACGGAACTCCCGCTATTCTCAGCGAGTATCAGGAAAAGCATCCCGACAGGTTCAGCTTCGTGAACAGCAGGAATATCGTCAATTACGGCGTAAAGAAGAGCTTTCTCGGTCTGCTGAAATATGTATACGAGCGCTGCGGCGATATGGATTATTTCTGCTTTGCGGATCAGGACGATTACTGGCTCGAGGACAAGCTCTCCGAGGCTGTGGAGCTGCTTGAGGCTGAACCCTCAAATCCCAAGGGAAAGCTCTATTATTCCAACAAGACCTTTGTGGATCAGGAGCTCAAGCTCATAAAGGAAGAGGATATTACCTATTATGGCGATTTTGCCGAGGGAATGTGGCGTTCCTCTCTTGCCTACGGCTGTACTATGGTATTTGACAGGGCTTTGACGGAGTACGTGCTTAGGCATTATCCGCAGGTGAAATGCATACATGACAGCTGGGTATACCGCCTTGCAAAGTCAATAGGTACGACCATAGTCTTCGATAAGAATTCCTATATCCTTTACCGTCAGCACGGAAACAATGAGATCGGCATGGAGGGAGCCAAGCTCCACCATACTTCTCTTTCCTTCTTTGCAAAGAGGTTTCTGCCGCTGCTGTTCATGAAGCGGACTCATCATATGCAGAATTTCTTTAAGGAGATCAATGATAATTACAGCGATGAGCTGGGCGAGAATGAGAAAAGGGTCATAGGTCAGCTTATCGGGTACCGTTTTTCCCTTATCAATAAGCTTAAGCTTATACGCAACGGCGATATGCGCAAAAGGCCCCTCAAGACCCGTCTGGTCTGGGCATACAGTATCATTTTCAACAGATACTGATAGATATATCCTATCTGAGCTGAGGAGAAAAAAGTTTTGAGTAAAGCATACAAATATGAAGTTTCGGTGCTCGTTTTATCCTATAATCCCAAATATGACGAGCTTATAGCTACGCTGAGGTCCATACTTCTTCAGAAGGACGTGAAAAAGCAGATCATCATTGCCGATGACGGCTCAAAGGAGAACTGGTTCGGCAGGGTGGAGGAGCTCTTTGCGGAATACGGCTTCAAGGACTATGTACTTGTGGGCAACGAGGTCAATCTCGGTATCACAAAGAATTTTTACAGCGGCATCATAAAAGCGGAGGGAGAGTTCTTCAAGGGCATTTCTCCCGGAGATTACCTCTATTCAGCCGATACTCTGAAAAAATGGCTTGATTTCATGAGAAAGACAGGCAGGGACGTTTCCTTCGGCGACGCGGTATATTTCCGCGTTGAGGACGATAAGATAATACCGATAGAGCATAATCAGAACAGACCCCGTCTGCTTCCTATTTACAATGAGAAAAAATACAGGCGCGAGGCTGTAAAGAAGAGCTGCTGGATGATACCCGATTTTATCCTCGGAGCTACCTACTTTGCAAAGACAGAGCTTGTTGTGAAGTACTGCGAGCCTCTTCTTGACAAGGTAAAGTATATGGAGGACGCTCTTTACAGGATCATGCTCCTTGACAACATAGAGACCGTTCATTATCCCGAGAAGGTGTTCATGTATGAATACGGCAGCGGTGTATCCACTACCAAGAACTCCAAATGGGTAAAGATAATGGATGAGGAGAAGAAAATAATAGAAAAGCTCATCACCGACAGCAGCAGGAACGACAGCTTCACAAAGAAGCTGCGGAAGTACTTCTCGAGGGAAAGAGAGACCGACAGACAGAGAAACATCAGCACAGCGCTTTCCTGTCCGTCTGCGTTTATCTGGAAGCTGTACCGGATATACCTTATCCGCAGCGGCAGATGCTTTACCGATACCAAATTTGATAAAGACTTTATGAACCTTATAAGGGGGACGGAAAATGCAGGTAATTAAATACGTTTTTCAGCCTCACGGCGATGCCCGCGGACAGCTGGTTGCGCTTGAGGAATTCAAGGATATACCCTTTGAGATAAAGCGTGTGTACTATATGTACGATACGGCCGAGGGAGTAACAAGAGGCTATCACGCTCACAAGAAGCTGGAGCAGATACTCATATGTATCCACGGCTCATGCAAGATACTTCTCGACAACGGCGAGGAAAAGAAGATAGTTCCCCTTGAAAAGCCCTATGAGGGACTCTATGTATCCAACGATATGTGGAGGGAAATGTACGACTTTTCACCCGATGCTGTTCTCCTTGTACTTGCGTCGGAGCTTTATGACGAGAGCGACTACATAAGAAATTATGATGATTTTATAGAATTCGTAAGATCAAAGAAGGAGAATAAGTGATGAACGTACCTTTTGTAAGCTTCAGACCTATGGAGAAGGAGCTGGATACAGATCTCAGAGCGGCGTTTGAAAGAGTGTACAACGCAAGCTGGTATATCGAGGGAAAAGAGGACGAAGCCTTTGAGGAGGCCTTTGCAAGGTTCTGTGACAGCAGTTGCTGCGTAGGCGTGGGCAACGGCCTTGACGCTCTCATGCTGGCGCTCAAGGCGCTGGGCATAGGCAGCGGCGACGAGGTAATAGTGCCCTCAAATACATATATCGCCACAGCTCTTGCAGTCACCTACGTGGGAGCTGTTCCCGTATTCGTGGAGCCCGATATAAGAACCTATAACATAGACCCCACAAAAATTGAAGAAAAGATAACCGAGAGGACAAAGGCAATAATGCCCGTTCATCTCTACGGACAGCCCTGCGATATGGATCCCATTATGGAGATCGCAAGAAAGTACGGACTTTTCGTGGTTGAGGACTGCGCTCAGGCTCACGGTGCCACCTACAAGGGCAAGGTCATCGGAAGCTTCGGCGACGCAGCGGGCTTCAGCTTCTATCCGGGAAAAAATCTTGGCGCCCTCGGAGACGCTGGTGCCACAGTCACAAACAACAAGGAACTGGCGGACAAGGTGAGAGCTCTCGGAAACTACGGCTCGGATTACAAGTACCACCACATATATCAGGGAAACAATTCCAGACTTGACGAGATGCAGGCGGCCTTTTTGGCGGCAAAGCTCCCTCACCTCGGCAGGATGAACGAGGAGAGAAGAAGGATAGCAAAGCGCTACCTTGAGGGCATAAATAACCCCTGCATAATCCTTCCTTACGTGCCGGATTATGCCGTTCCTGTATGGCATATATTCGCGGTAAGGACTGACAGAAGGGACGAGCTTGCCGGGTATCTTGCGGAAAAAGGAATATCGACAAACAAGCATTATCCCATACCCATGCATTTACAGGACTGCTATAAGGAGCTGAATATTCCCAGGGGAGCACTTCCCATAGCAGAGGAGATAAGCGCTACGGAGCTCAGTCTGCCTATGTTCTATGGCATGACCGAGGAGCAGATAGATTATGTGATCGAATGCGTCAACGCCTTTGGCGCAGGAAAGGAAGATAATATGAACAGCGAAAAATACGATTCTATATTCATGTCGGTCTTTGACGTAGAAAAGGACGTTCTTGGCGACGATTTCACCTTCAAGGCAGTTGACAAGTGGGATTCGTTCCTGCACCTCACACTCATTTCCGAGCTTGAGGACGGCTTCGACGTGCTTTTCGACTCTGAGGATATCCTCAATTTCGGCGGATACTCCAACGGAAAGAAGATACTCGCCAAATACGGCGTCGACTTCGGAGAATGATCATGGGAAGCTTGCTTGAAGGAAAGGTAGCTGTCGTTACAGGCTCGGCCCGCGGCATAGGCCGTGAGATAGCGGAGCTGTTCGCGAAAGAGGGCGCAGAGGTCGTTGTAAACGACGTACGCAGCGGCAGCGCGGATGAATGGATAAGCGTCAGCGAACAGAAGGACAGGCTCCACCCGTTCTATTTTGACATATCCGACAGCGCTCAGGTGCGCAGCAATGTCATGGAAATAAAGAAGCAGCTGGGTCATATAGATATACTTGTGAACAATGCGGCTGTGGAGTTCAACGAGCTCATAGGAATGATCTCGTCGGAGAATATGGAAAAGATGTTCAGAGTGAACGTTTTCGGCACCATAGAGATGATACAGGCTGTGAGCCGCGTCATGGGAAGAAACGAAAACGGCGGAAGCATCATAAATATATCTTCAATGGTAGGCCTCAGGGGAAATCCCGGACAGATGGTCTATTCGGCTACCAAGGGCGCAGTCATCGCCCTTACAAAAACGGCGGCAAAGGAGCTGGCTCCCAAGAAGATAAGGGTCAATTCCATTGCTCCGGGACTTACAAAGACAGAGATGATGGATCAGGCCGATATTGAAAAGCTTCAGGGCAGGATAAGCAATATCTCCATGGGCAGGATCGCTCTTCCTGCGGATATTGCGGGAGGCTGCCTGCTGCTGGCCTGCGATTATGCATCATACATCTCCGGTCAGGTGCTGCCGGTTGACGGCTGCACGATCATGTAAAACGAAGGGAATGCGATATGTTTCTTAATCTTGACAGCAGAGGAAGAGATGATATAATAGCTGTTGACTCGGCGGGCGGAAAGCTTGTCTGGTCCGAGCTCATGGCTGAAAAGGACGAGCTGGAGAAGGTGCTTGAAAAGCGCTCGGTGGTTTTTACACTTTGCAACAATACGGCAGGCGCTCTGGCGGCTTACCTTGATACGGTAATGCTGGATTCGGTGCCTGTAATGCTCAGCTCCAAAACGGATAAGGAGCTTCTCGGAAGTCTTTACAGGACCTATGAGCCTGCTTATGTGTGGCTTCCCGCAGAGGACAGTATCCCCTTTGAGGGCACTGAGACAGTATACGAGGGACTGGGATACAGGCTTCTTAAGACGGGTTTTGAGAGGTATGAGATCAATCCGGAGCTCCAGCTGCTCATGACCACCTCGGGCTCCACGGGCAGCCCGAAGCTCGTAAGGTACAAGAGGGGCAACCTTGACGCGAATGCGAAAAACGTTGCAAAGGCCTTCGGCTGGACATCTCAGGAGCGTCCGCTCTGCGACCTTGCCATGAATTATACCATGGGACTCAACGTAGTCAATACCCATATCTATGCGGGCGCTACGGTATATCTCACGAACGAGAATATAATGAGCGCTCCCTACTGGGATTTCATAAAGAATAATAAGCTCACCAACCTTACGGGAGTGCCCTTCGGCTACGAGCTCATGCTCAAGCTGAGGTTCACAAGAATGGATCTCCCGTATCTCACTACCCTTTCCCAGGGCGGCGGAAAGCTCAACGACAAGACCTTCAGGACTCTTGCGGAGTATGCCGCACAGAGCGGAAAGAGGTTCGTTGCGACCTTCGGCACTACTGAGACAGCCGCGCGTATGACCTTCCTCGATCCCGGGCTTGCTCTCACAAAGACAGGCAGTATCGGAAAGGCTATCCCCGAGGGTAAGCTCATGCTCACCGACGATGACGGAAAGGAGATAACCTCCGCCAATACCGAGGGCGAGCTGGTATACTCGGGTCCCAACGTAACTATGGGATACGCTGTATGCAAGGAGGAGCTTGCCAAGGGCGACGAGTTCTGCGGCACCTATCACACAGGTGACATCGCAGTACGTGACGAGGACGGCTGCTACTATATAGTCGGAAGAAAGTCCCGTTTTCTCAAAATGCTGGGCTACAGAGTTAGTCTCGATCAGACAGAGCGTCTTATCAAGGACAGCTATAATATCGAGGTCGCCTGCACCGGAAGCGATGATAAGCTCATAGCTTACATCACCAGACAGGACAAAAAGGATGAGATACTTGATTTCATCAGTGAAAAAACAGGCTTCTACAAGTCACTGTTCGAGGTAAGGGTCATTGACGAGATACCCAAGAACGAGACAGGCAAGATAATGTACAAGAATCTATTAAAGTAAATCGGAGTGATAATGATAAATGCAGTCTAAAGGAAGGGCCAAACTGTTTATAGAGAATTTCCTTGTATACGGTCTTGGCGGAATGATAAGCAGATTCATACCCCTTATCATGCTGCCGATCATTGCGAAGCTCTATCCGAGCCCGAAGTATATAGGTCTCAACGATCTGTCACATACCTTCATATCCTTTGCACAGGCACTTGCGGTATGCGGTATGTACGACTCTATGTTCAGACTGTTTTTTGACCAGAAATCAAAGGACTGGCAGAAAAAGATCTGTTCGACGGCTTTTGCTTTCGTTTCATGTACAAGCATAGTGCTGTCGGCGATATGCTTTGTATTGAGAAAGCAGATAGCCTCATGGTACTTTGAGGACGAAAAGTACGAGACCCTTGTGGTGCTGACCATAGTAGGCTTTCTTATCAGCTCCACCAATCAGATCATATCGGCGCCGACGAGGATACAGAACAAGCGGAAGGTATTCCTTGTCACGAATACCGTATCGCCGGCTATCGCATATCTGGTAGCCATACCGCTTATCCTTGAGGGACATTATGTTATCGCCATGCCTATCGCAACTGCAATTGCGGGCTTTACCCTTGAAATGTCCTTTGCCGCCATGAACAGGGAGTACTTCAGCCTCAGGAGCTTCGGGAAGCCCGAGCTCAGTTCACTGCTGAAGATAGGACTTCCACTCATGCCGAATTTCCTTGTGTACTGGGTATACAACTCTGCCGACAAGCTGATGATAAACAAGATACTCGGTACCGATTTTACGGGAGTTTACGGCGTAGCCTCGAGAATAGGACATATCAGCAACCTTATCTATACCGCCTTTGCGGGAGGTTGGCTGTATTTTGCCTATTCCACCATGAACGACGACGATCAGGTACAGATGAAGTCGAATATATTCGAGTACATGGGCGCTGTATCCTTTGCAGCCACCGCCTGTCTGATGTCTGTGTCAAGGCTTGGCTTCAGGATCTTTTTTGACGAGGAATATCTTGCTGCCTACCTTATATCGCCTTATCTGTTCATGGCACCGCTTCTCCTTATGCTGTATCAGATAATCGCAAACCAGTTCACCATTGCAAAGAAGACCTATATGAACCTTCTTTCCCTGTCGGTGGGAGCTGTGGTAAACGTTATCCTGAATTATGTGCTGATCCATATTATCGGAAGTGAGGGAGCTTCCATAGCAACGGTCATAGGCTATATAGTTTCGATACTGATGTGCCTGTTCTGGCTGAGAAGGATGAAGCTCATAAACATAAATAAAAAGGTATATATCAATTCGGCAGTAATGCTTGCATTCTTCCTTGTATGGAGATTCTTCTGCCACGATAATTACATCCTGTCTTTCGTAAGCTCGATTGCAGTCATAGGTGTTTTCGTGTTCATGTATAAGGATATGCTCCTCGGTATACTGCGGAACAGGAGAAAGAAAAAATGATTTATGACAAAGTTATAACGGGGCTTACAGTAAAGCTCCGCTCCGTGGAGGAGGGGGACGCCGAGGCCACCTACAATATGCGTATGGATTCCGAAAAGGTGAAGTATATGCATAAGGTGAGCGGTACCGTTGAGGATCAGAGGAATTATATCAGGAATCAGCGGCAGAAGCCGGGCGATTACCTTTTCCTTGTTACTGACCTCAATGACAAGCCCATAGGCATGAGAGGAATATACGACGTAACGGAGAAAACTGCCGAGAGCGGCAGAACCATCGGCTACGGCGACGCCTTCCAGAATATGGAAGCACTTCTTCTCGGTATAGATTTTGCCTTTGATGTGCTGGGAGTTGAAAAGGTGCTCATGGACGCAGCCTCCGATAACTCCTCGGTAAGGGGCATACAGCAGCAGATAGGCGCTGTTGAGTACGAAAGGCGATTCCTTGAGAATCTCGGATACGAGTATGTGTTCTCCGAGCTCACAAGGGAGAACTACGCTGCCAACAGGGAGAAGATAATGAAGATGATAACGCGCCATGCCGCAAAAAGGGCAAAGGTATGAAATTCAGTATAAAGCTCCCGCGTTTGCAGGACATCCTGCTGATATACTTCTTTTCCCTCCAGTTCATGAGAAGATATATTTTCTCTCATCTTCCCGGAAGGAACGTTCTTGCCCTGCTGTGTCTGGTGGCTCTTATAGCGGCGACCATGCTGAAGGATAAGAACTTCATATACAAGTACAAGGATATATTCATTTATTTCGGTACCATTGTGGTGATATTCGGATTCCAGTTCATAATAAATCCGGAAACGAGAGTATGGCTGACGCGGGAATTCGGAATAGGAATAGCCCTTATTATGGGCGGTATATTTGCTTATCCTGTCATAAGACTTCAGGACGACTTCTCCAGGATGATAAGAGGTCTTAAAATATCTGCCCTGCTTCTCGGACTTATGTATGCGAAAATGGTACTCGAGCCCATAAGAAAGGGCTACTGGGAATATACCCAGTTCGGTAAGATAATGCGCAACTCCAGCAATATGAGCTGGAGCTACGGAGTTCTTTTCGTTATATGCGTGTGCAGCTATATGATTATAGCCGAGAAAAAGAAATATATGTGCATCCCTGTGGCAGCCGGACTTGCAGGCATACTTCTCTACGGCAGCCGCGGCACTATAATAAGCTTTGTCATCGGTACGGCTCTTACCATACTTTTCTATAACAATGACAAGCAGGACTACCGAAAATATATCGTAGTCATAGCTGCGGCACTGGCCGTTGCATTTGTCTTTTCCGATACCGGAATAAGTCTGATAGCGGGACTGGCGGAAAAGTATGAACTGGATTCCCGCTTTATAAGATCCTTTGTCAGAGCATCTCAGGGCGACAGCTCCTTCTCGGACGAGAGCAGCGGCCGTGACAGGATCTGGAAGCTGGTAATAAAGCTCATAGCCGAAAAGCCTTTGGGATACGGCGTTATGGGACACAGAAACGCCATATACAGCATAGGTATCAAATGGGGCTACAGCCATAATATCTTCCTTGATCTCCTTGCGGAGTGGGGAGTACTGGTAGGCTCGGCACTGATATTACTGGCGGGCGCCGGCATAATGAGGTTCCTGCTGGTAGTAAAGAACAAGCCGGAAAAGCTGCTGTTCATCATGTTCATCACTGTTTCCTGCGAGCTGCTGCTCTCGGGATATATGTGGATACATTACGGCGTATGGGCTCTGCTGGCGCTGTATATCAATCATTTTGCATTCAACTGGACCAAGGACAGGCCCATAGATATGTTATTAAAACTAATCAAGCATAAAGGAGCGAAAAAATGAAAGGCATAATTCTCGCCGGAGGCTCCGGCACAAGACTTTATCCTCTTACCATGGTCACCTCGAAGCAGCTGCTTCCCGTGTACGACAAGCCGATGGTGTACTACCCTCTTTCAACACTTATGCTGGCGGGCATAAAGGAGATACTCATCATATCAACTCCCACCGACCTGCCGAACTTTGAGAGACTTCTCGGCGACGGCTCGCAGTTCGGCCTCAGTCTCAGCTACAAGGTACAGCCAAGCCCCGACGGACTTGCACAGGCCTTCATACTCGGCAAGGAGTTCATAGGCGGCGACTCCTGTGCAATGGTGCTGGGCGACAACATCTTCTACGGAAACGGCTTCGGCAGCATACTCCGCGCAGCAAAGGAGAATGCCGAGAACAACAGCCGCGCTACCGTATTCGGTTATTATGTTCCCGACCCCGAGCGCTTCGGAGTAGTTGATTTTGACGAGAACGGTCACGCCCTTTCCATCGAGGAAAAGCCTGCACAGCCCAAGAGCAATTATGCTGTTACCGGTCTTTACTTCTATCCCGAGGGAGTTGCCGAGAGAGCAGAGCAGGTAAAGCCTTCCGCCCGCGGAGAGCTTGAGATCACCACTCTCAACGAGATGTACCTCCACGACAGCCTTCTTGACGTTCAGCTTCTCGGACGCGGCTTTGCATGGCTGGATACAGGCACGATGGACAGCCTTGCGGAGGCTACCGATTTTGTACGTATGATTCAGAGCCGACAGGGCATAGAGATCTCCGCTCCCGAGGAGATAGCCTTTGTAAACGGCTGGATAGACAAGGCAGGACTTCTCAGGTCCGCTGAAAAGTATGGCAAATCACCCTACGGCGCACACCTTAAAAAGGTTGCCGAGGGAAAACTAAAGTATTAAGGAGAAACCGTATATGACGATATTTGTTACAGGCGGCGCAGGCTTTATCGGCGCGAATTTTGTATTCCATATGCTGGATACATACCCGGATTACAGGATAGTATGTCTTGATAAGCTGACATACGCAGGAAATCTTTCAACTCTCGAGCCCGTTATGAAGAATTCCAATTTCCGCTTCGTAAAGGTGGATATCTGCGACAGAGAGGCTATCTACAAGCTCTTTGAGGAGGAAAAGCCCGACATCGTCGTAAACTTTGCGGCCGAGTCCCATGTTGACCGTTCCATCGAGAATCCCGAGATATTCCTTCAGACCAATATCCTCGGCACACAGGTGCTCATGGACGCCTGCCGCAAGTACGGCATACAGCGCTATCATCAGGTATCTACCGATGAGGTCTACGGCGATCTGCCCCTGGACAGGCCCGACCTCTTCTTTACGGAGGAGACTCCTATCCATACCAGCAGTCCCTACAGCTCCTCAAAGGCAGGTGCAGATCTGCTTGTAATGGCATATCACAGGACTTACGGTCTGCCTGTGACTATTTCAAGATGTTCAAACAACTACGGTCCCTATCACTTCCCGGAGAAGCTGATACCCCTGATGATCGCAAATGCTCTTGCAGACAAGCCCCTGCCCGTATACGGCGAGGGACTCAATGTCCGCGACTGGCTCTATGTTGAGGATCACTGCCGCGCAATCGACCTTATAATCCATAAGGGCAGGGTAGGCGAGGTCTACAATGTAGGCGGCCACAACGAGATGAAGAATATCGACATCGTAAAGCTCATCTGCAAGGAGCTCGGCAAGCCCGAGAGCCTTATCACTCACGTTGAGGACAGAAAGGGACATGATATGCGCTACGCTATCGATCCCACAAAGATACACAATGAGCTTGGCTGGCTCCCCGAGACGAAGTTCGAGGACGGCATAAAGAAGACAATAAAGTGGTATCTGGACAATAAGGAGTGGTGGGAGACCATTATTTCGGGCGAGTACCAGAACTACTACGAGAAGATGTATGGCAGCCGCGCAGAGGTCTGAAAAGGCCTTGACGGCAAAGCCGCAGACGAGAGCTTCAAATATCGAGCTGCTCCGTATCCTGACCATGCTTGGAGTTATAGTGCTCCATTACAACAATGCAGGCATAGGCGGCGGCTTTGCGCTTGTGGAGAAGAACAGCCTTAATTTCTATATCATGCACATCTTTGAGAGCATAAGCATAGTGGCTGTGGATCTGTTCGTGCTCATATCGGGCTTTTTCATGTGCAGGAGCACGAAGCGCGATATTTTCAAGCCCCTCTCCCTGATATTCCAGGTCATCGTTTTCAAGGAGCTGATATACATACTGTCGGTGCTCCTTTCGGGGAAAAGCATATCTCTGAAAGCGGTGCTGCTTGATCTTGTGCCGAATAATTATTTCGTGATACTGTATATTGCGGTATATCTTGTATCGCCGTTTATAAATCTGCTCCTTGAGGCTCTTGACGGCAGGAACAGGAAACGTCTGGTTATACTGCTGATGATCGTGTTCTCGCTGGAGCCCACTGTGGTGGATATGCTCAACGAGATAAGGGGAGAGACCTTCCACGGACTCAGCACTGTCGGCGCATACGGCAGTCAGTGGGGCTATTCCGCTGTAAACTTTATCCTCATGTACATCATAGGAGCATATCTCAGATACAATGAAGATAAGATAAAGAGCTTTCCGAAATGGAAAGCGGGGCTCGGATTTATTGCATTTGTGGCAGCTGATACGGTCTGGAGCCTTGTGAACGAGCATTTCACCATATATGACGCAAGAAGCGCCTATGAATACTGCAATCCGCTGGTTATCGGCGGTACCGTTCTCATATTCGTTCTCTTCCACAATATGCAGATAAGGAGCAGCAGGATAATCAATCTGCTGGCAAAAGCTTCCTTTACGGTATATCTTACCCATGCGGCAATGCTCAAGTATTTCAGGATAGCGGGACACGTCAACAGGAATGCGGCGGTGTACGTACTTCATGTGCTCGCAACGGCGGCAGCCATATACCTTGTGAGCTGGGTGATGTTCATCTGCTACGATCTCGTCACACGGCCTCTGTTCGGTTTTGTAAGGTCGAAGATACATTTTTACGAATATGATGTAAAACCGGAAGAAAAAAACAATAAAAGGAATAAGAAATGAAAGTATTTGTTACAGGCATAGGAGGGCAGCTCGGACACGACGTCATGGACGAGCTGGCAAAAAGAGGATATGAAGGCGTCGGAAGCGATATTCTTCCCTCAGTGGATACGGCGTATCCCTATGTTCAGCTTGATATAACAGACGCTCGGGCAGTCGATAAGACAATATCCGGGGTCAAGCCCGATGTAGTGATACACTGTGCGGCATGGACCGCGGTGGACGCTGCCGAGGACGCGGAAAATCAGCCTAAGGTAAGGGCGATAAACGTTGACGGTACACGGAATATCGCAAATGTCTGCAAGAAGCTGGACTGCAAGATGATATATATATCCACCGACTACGTTTTCAACGGTCAGGGAACAGAGCCCTGGAAACCCGACTGTAAGGATTACGCTCCTCAGAACGTATACGGACAGTCCAAGCTTGACGGTGAGATGGCAGTGGCAGATACCCTTGATAAGTACTTTATCGTGCGTATAGCATGGGTATTCGGCGTGAACGGAAAGAACTTCATAAGGACCATGATAAATGTGGGAAAGACACACGATGAGGTCAGGGTAGTCAATGACCAGATCGGCACTCCCACATATACCCTCGACCTTTCAAGGCTGCTTGTGGATATGGCGGAGACCGAGAAATACGGCTACTATCACGCCACCAACGAGGGTGGCTATATAAGCTGGTACGATTTTACCGTGGAGATATACAGGCAGGCTGGAATGACTACGAAGGTAACTCCCGTAACTACGGCGGAGTACGGACTTTCAAAGGCAGCAAGGCCTTTCAACAGCAGACTTGATAAGTCCAAGCTTATTGAGAACGGGTTCAGGCCGCTTCCTGTATGGCAGGACGCGCTTGCACGCTATTTAAAGGAGATCTTATAATGGGACAGATCAAGGTAGAGAAAAATGTGGGCGGTATAGAGGGACTCTGCATAATCACTCCCGCTGTACACGGCGACAGCAGAGGCTATTTCATGGAGACCTATTCTCAGCGCGATATGGAGGAGGCAGGCTTTGATATAGCCTTTGTTCAGGATAACCAGTCATGCTCGACAAAGGGTGTCCTCAGGGGACTTCACTTTCAGAAGCAGTATCCGCAGACCAAGCTGGTGCGCGTTATAAAGGGGCGTGTGTTCGATGTGGCTGTGGATCTGAGAAGCGGCAGCAAGACCTACGGAAAATGGTTCGGCGCAGAGCTTACCGAGGATAACAAGAAGCAGTTCCTTATCCCGAAGGGCTTTGCACACGGCTTTATCGTTCTCAGTGATATTGCGGAGTTCTGCTATAAGTGTGACGACTTCTGGCATCCAAATGACGAGGGCGGTCTTGCATGGAACGATCCGGCTATAGGAATAAAGTGGCTGGAGGTCGTGGGCGAGTATAAGGGCTCTGCCGACAGTGAGGGCTACACCCTTGCGGACGGTACTCCTCTTAACCTTTCGGATAAGGATAAAAAGTGGGATACCATCGATAAAACATTCAGTTTTTGATATTGAAAAGCAGCTTTTTTATGAAGCTGCTTTTTGTTTTGGTAAAAAGATGATGCAAGCCTGAAATGATGTGCGAAAAATGCTTGAAATAGCGGTATTTCGTTAAAAATAAAAAACGACAAAACGGTGGATCAAAAGAGCAGCAAATTAGAGAAAATGACAAAAAATGTTGATATTACGTGCATTGAGCCCCATTTTCATTGACAATATGTTGATAACATGGTAAAATATACCTGTTGTGTTTTAATGCAGCAAATCTAAATGATAGGAGAAAAAAGGAAATGGTAAAAAAACTCATTGCCGGTGCATTGAGCGGAACGCTTTTCCTGTCGGCAGTAATGACCGAGGGCCTGTTCAGCATACCCGATATAGGTCAGCAGACAAGAACTACTACCGAAGAGAAAAAGGACGATTCGCCCAATATCACGTCATCCAATTCGCTTGGTAATTATATAGCCAGGGCTTCTGCCGAGAGTGAAAAGAATCATGATGTGAATGCACAGACACTTGCGTCGACTCAGGAGGAGAAGTATGAAATTACAAACCTCGAATTCGATGCAGGGAACGGACAGCTCAGAGCTGCCTCATCACAGACTTCTGCATGTGTTATGATTTTCTCATTTATTGATGAGGAAACAGGGACTGTTATACAGAGCATCAGGCAGAAGGTCGAAAAGAGCGAGAAGGATAATGTATCTGTTATCACCCAGGCAAAGGCAGATATTTCGGTTCTTCCCGAATTCTTCATCGTTCAGGCTCAGCTCGTTGATGAGAGTGGAACTGCCCTCAGCAAGCCATATAAGCTTAATGATTATACAAAGCAGATGCGTGAGATCGCTGCAACTGATATTAACGACTTTGAAGAGAGTCAGGTAGTAAACTTTGACGAGTCTGAGGATACAAACTTCATCGTACTCAACGAAGAGACCGTAAAGGCT
>JAFWSI010000059.1 GCA_017519415.1 Ruminococcus sp. | reverse complement strand
CTTTATTAAGCTCGTTTGCATATGCCTCAAGAACAAACTCAGAATAGCTTTCTATCAGGATAGATTCGTATTTTTCTATAAGATAGGTATTGTTATTTGAAAATACATAGTTTGCAAGTCTGTCCGTCAGTTTTTCTTCGATAAAGTATTCAGGAAGCATTGCCTGATATTTCATTGAGGAATAAAGCTGTTCTTTTGTTTCTTCCCATTCGTCACCATCGAAAAGTGATTTGAATTCAAGATAAACAGACTTATCAGTAATAGTAGTCTCTGTAAGTATAGTCCAGAGTTCCTTTATATAATTCTTTTTATCCGACTGTTCCTTATAAATATCTTTCAGCTTCAGATGAATGCCTTCGGAAATGTACATATTGTCTTTTTCAAGCTCAAGGGATTCTTTAAGGAAGGTTATTGCTTTATCGGTATCACCGCTTTTCAAGTGCCTGTCTGTCAGGAACTGGCGAACCTCGATAACATTCCAATTTTTTTTGCAGAACAGGTCAATAGCCTCATCGGAATATCCAAGTTTATCCATAAGCTCGATGTGATACATGATCCATTTTTCTCATTCATAATTGCTGATATTATTCTTTGAAATGATCTTATCAGAACATTCAAGCATTTTTTCGAGAAATTCTTCTACATCAAAGCATTCTTTGATAAAGTCAAAGTATAGCTCAGTGAAGTAGTCAAACTCTGTATCTAACTTTCTGAAAGCGGCATTAAAAAGCCTATGTTTTGTTTTTATGTCCGAGTCATAGGCGATAGTCGAAAGCATTTCCAGACAGCAGCTTTGAAAATAACTAATATCTCCATCATCATCAAGATCTGTAGTGAGTATCTCATCGTAATAATAGCTTACGATCTCAAAGGCTTCAAAATAACGTTTCCATTCAATAAGACTATCTGTACACTCCTCAAGAAGTTTGACCGCTTCGTTAATAAACGGAGAAACGTTTTGCCAGTTTATAAATCCGCTGTTATCGGAGTATTGACCAGTTAATGATTTAAGCTTGGACTTATAATCAGCTATGTTTATGTTCCCGTTTTCGCCGTCAATAAAGCGGATAAACCTCTCTTTCAGTCCGGAGTCATATCTCATCGCATTTATGAGAAATTTCTTTAACTGCTCAGGAGATGTGTTGTCGATAAGACTTTCAACATCAGTGTCACTTAAAACTGGATGGTCTTTCAAGTCCTCTAACGTATATAATACAGCAGCCATATGCTTACAATTATTACCGTCAGAAGCATACGGACAGTCGCAGTACATATCCTCAATCTCTCCGTCAGAAAAATAAATGTTTACCTCATAGTCGTCTGTGCCTGAAACCACTGCATTTATTTCATCAGCCGTTGAGCTGAGTATTTCTGCATTCCCATTACGATAATAATCATATCCTCTTTCAAGGATAATGGGCTTAAATAATTCCTTCCAATCCATTGCTGCTCCTTATTTCTCAGGTGCGATCATAATGATGATCAATAATTGCCCTCAGGTTATCGAAAATGAAAGACTGTGCCTGAACTGAATACAGATTAAGATAATAATCTGTTCCTCGATGACTTGTTTTAAGGTGTGATGTGATACCAATACCCTCTCCGGAAGATGTTACAACTCGGTTTCCGTCAGCGTTTTTGGTCATCATCCCTATACTTTCAAGCCAGTCATTTATCCATGCGGACTGCATTTTCTTTGTGCCGTTATCAGCAATGACTCTGTTTATCTCATTAGCAATATCGCTGACCTTACATTCTCCGTAATTGAGTTGCAACTGCGAAAACTGATCGTCATTTATGAAAACTCGTCTGCGTCTTGGCTTTTCCGGAGCCGAACTTCTATTCTCAAAAGCTTCTATCTCCCATTCCAGCACACGGGAAATGTACTCAAAGCAAGCAATAACACGGCTGTCTCGGACAATATCATCTTCATGAACACGCATTCCCGAATTCGGATTAACTCCGACTGAGAGCTTGTCCATATACAGTTTAGCACGTTTCAGTTTATCTATTTCATTCATTTATTTTCGCCTCTTGCCGAAATAGTCAATAAGAACATTCTTTATGAAGTTATACCTACGAGCGTATGAATTCTCAACACGGATAAGCTCAAAGCCGTGGTCACGGCATATCTTATTCTTCTTGCGGTCACGTTCACGGACTATCTCGCTCTCGATATGCTCCTTGCCGTCAAGCTCGATAGCAAGCACTGGCATTTTCCGGTTGCTGTAATCACGCTGGTATATGACAAAATCAAATCTACCTGTATAGAACAGATCGGAGCAGGACACATTATCTGAAAACACCTGAGATATTGCTACCTCACGCTCAACGCTGCATCTACCTTCATTGAGCAAAATATTGTCAAGAGCGTGATTAAGGTTTTGCAGAAAAGCCTCCTCGATTTCAGTACTGTATGGCTTGATTCCCAATGCACGGGAAGAAACGTCCTTAGGTGTTACCTCAGTTCTGCCATTGCTTCCAACATAATTGACAAGCTCATATATATCGTCAGGCGAATCAGGATCGTGCAGCCTTTCCAGTTCCTTTTTACTTGAAAGAACTATAAGCTGCTCCTTTGCTCTTGAAACCGCCACATTTACAAGCTCACGGTTGTTTTTTAGCCATTCATAAGTTTTAGGACCTGTTTTATCTGTAAGAGCAAGCGAAAACAGGATTATGTCCTTTTCATCTCCCTGAAAAGCATGAACGGTTCCGCAGGGGATATTGTCAAGGTGAGCTTCGTGAAGTGCTTTCTGTATACAGTTACGCTGATTTGCAAACGGAGTGATTATGCCTATGGACTTATCCTTATTCATCTTCACGAACTGAACTATCTTATCTGCTTCTGCGGGAGCAGTATTCTTATAATCAGTCGTATTGCACTGAATATCGCTGAATATAAGTGGAGTTTCTGATTTATCTCCGGTTTTTATTTTCAATCTGCCGTTATAATACTTCTTGTTGTTGAACTCGATTATCTTCTTATCGCAGCGATAATGATATCTGAGCAGTATCTCGTCGCTGACCGAATCACAGGCAAGAAAGGTCTTATAAACCGAATTAGCGATATAATCGTACTCAGGCGCAATGTTATATTTCTTCCTCAGGCTTTCGTTCACGGCCTTATCCAGAAGGACAACAGGATTGAGCTGCTGAGGATCGCCGACAAGCAACAGATTGTTTCCGCGTATTATTGGTACAAGCGACATAGCCGTATTACATTGGCTTGCTTCGTCCATAATGACCATATCAAAATACTGTGCCGGCTTACCGAGCTTATGAGCTGAAATACAGGTCGTAGCGATAACGGGAAATACTCTTTGCAGCTTTCGGAGATTATCCTCATCGCTTACCCAATGATTGAATTCGTTAATACGCTCCTCTTGATTTGTCATATCAAGAATCTTCATAAAGTCAGCGTATTTTGGTTCTTCTAGACGCTTGATATACATAGCTGAAGTATAGAAAAGGTACTTGCGGAAAGCCTCTTGATCGTCTGTGAGAAGAGCCAGTGCTTCTTCATCGGTAACAGTACCTATCTCCTTCATACGCTGCTCCACCTGATACAGCTGTCTCTGCTCAAGATCAGTCTGGAAATTCATATTGTCATTGAGCTTATAAAGGTCAGAAATTGCGTCTTTGCGTTCTTTAAGCTCAAGACGCTCCTCATGCTTTTTCAGAAGTTCAGTGAGTTTTTGTGTCTGTTCAGTCTTATCGGTCTTATTCTTATTCAGCGTTTTTTCGTAGATATTCAAGCTTTTTGTATAATCGTAAAGTCCCTTGGTACGCTCAATAGCCTCTTCAACTTTAGCGTTGCTGCCAAGCCTGAGAATAGGAAATGGAATAATACGCTCACGATACTTCAGGCTTCGGATAACATCAAATACACCGTCGATCGGATGATTGTTATATGAAGAGAAAAGCACTGTTTTCTCATTGAAAAAAGCTGAGATTATAGTATTGACTATAGTATTGCTTTTGCCTGTTCCGGGAGGTCCCTGAACATAGGTCACAGGATACTTCAATGCGTTATGTATAGCAAGAAGCTGATCCAGATTTATCTTGTTATTCAGCAGAGTTATTGGATAATCCTTGCGGCGGCGTGAAGGTGCAGTGAGGTCGCCGAAAAAAGCCTTTATCGGCGTTGTAACTCTATCCTCTTCATACATATCAAGTATTTCCCGATACTCAATAGAAAGGTCCACAAGATGTTCACTCTCAATACAGATAAGATACGGCATATCATCAACACCGCTTATCTGGCTATTTGAAGCGGTTATCCTGTCCTTTATAATCTCTGCATAATCTTCAAAATCTTCAAGCAGGTAGTAGTCATCAGCATCAAGAAACTGCCTTATGCTTTCCTTTTCACCAGCAATAGTGAACTCCTTGCAGATTGTAATATCCTCGCTTGGACGAAGAGTCCGGCTTTTTACATCAAGCTCCAGTCTGCGGTATGCGAGGACATAAAGTCCTCTTTTTGTATTTACACTGATGAGATTCAAACAAAGCTGAGTTACCTTACGCCGCTGATATTCACTCTCAAAGCGCTTACGGAAGCTCTTGACGATAGCCTTGAACTGTTCTTCGTCAAGAATATATCCGGCAGGTGTAAGCTTATCCCCGTCAATACGCTCAATAAGGTCATACTCAGACTTGTACGGTATCGAATCCAGCTTATTGCAGTCGGCAAGATAATTCAGTATTTTCAGATTGGCAGTATTGGTAAAAATAAAGGCATATTTGTTTGGGTTCAGCTTTATATCTTCAATTAACCTTTCATTTATTGGCTGAAATGTGCCGTCAAGGAGCTTTGATGACTCAATCTTATCAATGTAGATAGTCAGCTCCATATTCTGAAAACTGCCAAGATGAAGTCCTTCAACATGCAGACTCTTATATTGTGTATCTATGTCATATATGCCTATCCAGTACTTTGTAAGGCTGCCCTGTTTGTTGCGGTATTCGATGCTGAGCCACTTGCCTTCATGTATTGCTTTGAATATATCCCTGCCTATGCTGTTCATTGCTTCACCTGCTTCCGCCTTTTTCTTTATTATACCATACACATTCTGCCGATTCAAGGTTAATCAACAAATCTGTTCGCTTTTCTTTATTGATCACTAAAATTATGGTATAATAATTGATGGACGCTTTGCAATGAGTGAACTAATAATTTGATAAGGAAGAATAACAGTGAAAAAGTACTCATCAATAACAAAAAAGGAAATAATTGAGCAAATCAAAGCAGGTGGGAAAGTGACAGCTATTTCTAAAAAGTACGGTATATCAAGGCAAACGATTTACCGCTGGTTAGCTGAAAACGCCGACTTTGTTGAACCCAAACGCCGAAGCTATGGAGAATTAGAGAGATACAGCCAAAAGCTTGAAAACATAATAGAAATATTGAAATATGCTCAGCCAACTGAAAAACTGACACAATTGGAAAGGTATGAGCTTATAACGGAACTTTCGTCCAAATATAATGTCAATACTTTATGCGATGCTTTGGATATTCCGAAAGGAAGCTATTATAATCATATTTTCCGAAACAAAAAAGATAAAACAGTCTATGCTGAACATCGAAGGGAAATAACTGTGCTTGTCAATGAAATATTTCATGAAAGTAATGAGATATTTGGTGCAAAAAAGATAGCGGCAATAATCAAAGAAAAAGGATATATCGCTTCGCCGGAACTTGTCCGATCTATTATGAAAGAAAACGGCTGGATTTCCATCAGAGGTGGTGCAAAGAAACAGTATGAGAAGGAGAAGCATTGGAGAAAGAATATACTGAATCGTGAATTTACAGCAACACGCCCGAATGAGATCTGGGTAGGAGACGTTACATATTACCATTTCAAACAGAAAAATTTTTATATTTGCGTGATAATGGATCTGTATGCAAGAAAAGTAGTTGGATATCGTGTATCTTTAAGAAATAGTACTCAGCTCACAAAAAGGACGTTTAAAGAAGCCTATGAATCAAGAAAACCGGATAAACTGTTATTTCACAGCGATTGCGGAGCAAATTACACTTCAAAATCTTATATGAGTTATTTAAGCTCTCTTGGAGTGACACAATCTTTTTCACGCCCCGGAAATCCCTATGATAATTCTGTTATTGAGTCATTTTTCAAAAGCATGAAAGCAGAGGAGTTATATAGAACAAAATACCGTTCTGAATATGAATTCAGAACGGCAATTACCAGGTATATTAACTTTTACAACAGTGTAAGACCTCATAAAACAAACGGTAATCTCACTCCCGACAAAATGGAAGAGAAGTATTACAATAAAAAATGAATGTTACGTATGGTTCGAAAAGTTACTTTTCATTTGTGATTTCTATTCTAAATCGTTTCGGTGATCTGTCACATACGCAAGACAGCAGGAAATGGCTAAATATCGCACTATAAATAAAAATAGACTCACAAATGAACTCGTAACGGTTCGAATCTGTGGGTCTATTCATTTGGTTGGGGTGGAAGGATTTGAACCCTCGAAATAACGGAGTCAGAGTCCGCTGCCTTACCACTTGGCGACACCCCAATATATGTACTGAGTTATTCAGCTTTATTATTATATCACCTTTGCAGTTACGTGTCAAGGGAAATGTATATATTTTTATATTTTAATTATATGCTTTTATACGGAAACGCCCTCTGTCCTTCTCAGAGGGCGTCTGCCGTATATTAACACATTTTTCTTTCC
Organism: Ruminococcus sp.; assembly: GCA_017519415.1. Classification (GTDB taxonomy): domain Bacteria; phylum Bacillota; class Clostridia; order Oscillospirales; family Ruminococcaceae; genus Ruminococcus. The sequence goes on along the minus strand of JAFWSI010000059.1, from coordinate 62,482 downwards.
TTTGATCTACATCTATATCAACGCCGGTTCAGACGGCGCTATCAGCTGTATATCCTTTCGGCAGTCCTTGCAAGTCCCGAAAGCTCTGTGGTCTTGTCGGTGCTCTCGATGCTGTTTGCCGTATCTATTACATATCCGAAGCTGGAGCTTCCCTTGTATTCCGAGTTCCTCAGCAGCATGGCAAATTCAGCAGCTGCCGAAGCGAGCTTCATGGACTCCGAGGGAGCCTTGTTATACTTTTCCATGCCGAAGAGCTGAGATTCGTAAATGTCTCTGTCCTCGCCGGCGGGCTTGTATGTAACCGAGAGCTTGCAGAGCTCGCTCCTGCCGTTGTCCTCAACGGGAGCGTTCTCGTGTTCAGCCGCGAATTCAAGCTGTATTCCGCGGTAGGTATCGCCCTGATCGGCAAGCTCCACCTCATAAAGAGCCGTAACGCTGTGACCTGCGCCTACCTCTCCTGCGTCCTTTGTGGTGTCATAGAAGTCTTCTGCATTCATGAGCCTGTTATCATAGCCGATAAGACGATAGCTCTTTATACGCGAGGGATTGAACTCGACCTGTATCTTAACGTCCTTTGCTATGGTATAGAGAGTTCCTTCCATTTCCTGAACGAGAACTCTGTGTGCCTCGTCCACGGAATCGATATAGCTGTAGTTGCCGTTTCCGTTATCGGCGACAGCTTCAAGCTTATTGTCCTTGAAGTTGCCTGTTCCGAAGCCGAGTACGGAAAGGTATATGCCGTTGTCTCTCTTGGACTTTATCAGCTTAACCAACTCCTCCTCCGAGCTTGCGCCTATATTCAGATCGCCGTCGGTAGCAAGGATAACTCGGTTGTTGCCGCCTTCGATGAAGTACTTCTCAGCGAGCTTGTAAGCTTTCTGTATACCGCCCTCGCCGTTGGTGCCGCCTGATGCAGTGATAGAGTATAGAGCCTCAAGTATGTCGTCCTTGTCCCTGCCGCTGGCGCCCGCGATACGGGTATCGGTGCTGCCTGCATAGGTAACTATGGATATGCGGTCGTTCTCGGTAAGCTTTTCCGCAAGCATAGAGAACGCTGTCTGTACCAGAGGAAGTTTGTCGTAGGAAGCCATGGAGCCTGATGAGTCTATAAGGAATACCAGGTTTGAAGGAGGAAGCTCCTTATCTGTGATCCTTTTTCCCTGTATCCCTATCATCATAAGCTTGTTTGCCGGGTTCCACGGGCAATCCGCCATTTCCACATAATCGCCGAAGATCCTTCCTTCTTCGGGGTCGGGATAATCATAATCAAAATAGTTTATGAACTCCTCTGCACGGACAGCGTCCTCGGGAACAAAGTTGCCGTCCTCCAGCAGCCTGCGGACATTTGAATATGAAGCGGTATCCACATCTACCGAGAAAGTCGAGAGGGGCTCGGCGTGAGGATCCCTGAAGCCTGCTTCTGTATATTTCTTGTACTCTTCATTATAGGAAGGGTACGTTGCGTAATTCTTATCGTCGCTGTATCCGTCAGATTCATAGTCAGGTCTTGTCTGAGGCACGGAAACAATTGAATTATTGTTTGAATGCACATCGCTGCGGTAATCTCCTTTGTAACTCTCCGTGCACTCCTTGCTTCCGCAGCTGCTTAATGTACTGAGAATGAGTGCACAGGCAGCCGATATTGCTGCGGTTCTTTTTGTCATGCTATTCATAAAAACGCCTCCGTTGATGTCCTTGCGGACATAATTCCGTCATACGGCGATATGCCGTATCTCTTTTCCATGATTTTATTATAGCTCAGTTCCACGTCATTTACAATAACGGAGAAATGCCAATTTCAAGACAATTCGGTCTATATTTTCTTTTTATCCCGTAACAATTCCTTACAGAAAAATAACAAGGAAGATAAAACGGTTACGCTACATATTAATATATAAAACGGAAAATAAAGAAAGGTATACGCTTTTTTGGCGAAAAACTGAAAAAATTTCCTCCCAGGTCTTTTCAAGTCTTGACAAATGTGATATAATATACTTAGTGAATTTAAAAATTGGCAGAAATGAAGGAATATTCTACCATAAGTATAGGCAAATATACTTTTAACAATATATCAACAGCGTGTTATGGAGATCATTTTATGGATATTAAATCATACAATTCGGCAAAACAGGCAGCATTGAAAAAATACTTCAGCCGTATGAACGAGGCACAGCAGGAGGCTGTGTTCACAGTCAACGGTCCTGTCCTGGTGCTTGCGGGTGCGGGAAGCGGAAAGACTACCGTTATAGTCAACCGTATCGCAAATATGATAAACTTCGGCAACGCCTACTTTGACAAGTCAAGAAAGGGCAGCAAGGAGGACATCGCCTTCCTTAAGGACTACGCCGAGGGCAAAACCGACGACTTCGATACCCTGCGGGATATTGTAGCCGTTGACCCTGTACGCCCCTGGAACATCCTTGCCATAACCTTTACCAATAAGGCTGCGGGCGAGCTGAAAGAAAGACTTTCCGCCATGCTTGGCGAGGAGGCCCTCAATATCCATGCCTCCACCTTCCATTCCGCCTGCGTAAGAATACTCAGAAGCGAGATAGAGGCGCTCGGCTACGGCAGGGACTTCACCATATATGACTCGGACGACAGTCAGCGTATGATAAAGAACGTCATGGGCGAGCTGGACGTGTCCGAAAAGCAGCTTGCTCCCAAGGCTGTGCTCAGCGAGATAAGCTTCGCCAAGGACAAGATGATCTCTCCTCAGGAGCTGAGAGAGGAAGCGGGGCAGGATTACCGCAAAAAGATGATCTCCAAGCTCTTTGCTCTGTATCAGGAAAGAATGAAAGCTGCAAACGCTCTTGATTTCGATGATATTCTTGTGCTCACGGTACAGCTGTTCGAGCAGTTCCCCGAGATTCTCGGGAAGTACCGCGACCGCTTCAGATATATAATGGTAGATGAGTATCAGGATACCAACCATGTACAGTTCAGGCTCGTATCCCTCCTTTCGGGAGGCCACAGCAACCTCTGCGTAGTGGGCGACGACGACCAGAGCATATACAAATTCCGCGGCGCCAATATCGAGAATATCCTCGGCTTCGAGGAGCAGTTCGAGGGGGCAAAGGTAGTACGCCTCGAACAGAATTACCGTTCCACACAGACCATACTCGACGCAGCCAACTCCGTTATAAGCCACAACAGCAGCCGCAAGGAAAAGTCCCTCTGGACATCGGGCGAGCAGGGCGACAAGGTGTACTGGTACAAGGCGGTGGATGAGACCGACGAGGCGCAGTTCGTTGCCGACACCATACTTGAAAGATACAAGGAGACCGGAAGATACTCCGACAATGCGGTGCTCTACCGCATGAACGCACAGTCCAACTCGATAGAGCGTATGCTGGTGAAATACGGCATACCCTACAGGGTGTACGGCGGTATGCGTTTCTACGACCGCAAGGAGATCAAGGACGTTACATCTTACCTAAGCTTCATAAACAACCATAACGATATGCTCCGCTTCAGGCGTATAATCAACGAGCCCAAGCGCGGCATAGGCGACTCAACGCTGGCAGTCATCGAGGACATCAGCCGCGACCTTAAAATATCGCCCTTCGAGGTCCTTAAGAACTGCGACGAGTACGCCCCCCTTTCCAAGAAGACCTCGGCGCTGAAAAGCGCTTATCAGATGTTCGAGTACCTGACGGAAAAGTCCGGGGAGCTCCCTCTGGACGAATTTCTCGACGTGCTCCTTGACAAGACAGGCTATCTGGACAGCCTAAAGGTTCTCGAGAACGCAGACGTCAAGATCGAGAACGTGCAGGAGCTCCGCACGTCCATGGTACAGTACATGGAACAGGCTGAGGAGCCATCTCTCGGCGGTTTCCTTGAGGAGGTCGCCCTTTATACCGAGGCGGACCGCGACGACGGCTCTGACGATAAGGTCACGCTTATGACCATACACTCCGCCAAGGGACTGGAATACGAGAACATATTCGTGATAGGCATGGACGACGGTATCTTCCCAAGCTCACGCTCCTTCGACAGCGAGGACGACATGGAGGAAGAAAGACGTCTTGCCTACGTTGCCATAACCCGCGCCAAAAAGCGCCTCTACCTTGCAAATGCAAGACAGCGTATGCTCTTCGGTCAGACACAGCACAATGTCACCTCCCGCTTTATGCGCGAGATAGGCAGCGAGCTGGTGGAAAAGCACGACAACGCCGCCGCTATGAAGCAGCAGCTCGAGGAGAGCAGCAAATCCGTGACAGAGGTGCGCTCGGCTACATTGCAGCAGCAGCTGGCAAGAAGCAAGAAACCCGCCTCAGGCGCTCCCAAGGAGGAAGTGTCCTATGCTCCGGGCGAAAGAGTTTCGCACAGCATATTCGGCGAGGGCACAATAGTATCCGTAAAGCCTATGGCAAACGACTCCATGCTGGAAATAGCCTTTGAAAAAGTGGGAACAAAGAAGATAATGGCAAATTACGCCAAGCTGAAAAAGCTCTGATCATACAAGGAGAAATACCATGAGAAAAACCAAGATAGTATGCACCATCGGTCCCGCAACTGACGATGAAAACACAATGCGTGAGCTCATGCTGGCAGGCATGAACGTCGCGCGGTTCAATTTCTCCCACGGAGATTACGAGACCCATGAAAAGCGCTTCCGTGTGATCGAAAAGCTCCGCAGCGAGCTGGATCTCCCCATTGCGACTCTTCTCGACACAAAGGGACCCGAGATACGTCTCGGCAGATTCGTTGACGACAAGCCGGTAGAGATACACGACGGCGACACCTATACACTTACCACCGAGGACGTGCTCTGCGACGACAAGGTGGGAAGCATAAGCTTCAAAAAGCTCCCCCGCGACGTCAGCATGGGTACGAGGATACTCATAAATGACGGCGTTATAGAGCTCATTGCCGAAAAGGTAACTACCAGCGAGATAGTCTGTCGTGTAGTTCACGGCGGCACTCTTTCAAATAACAAAGGCATAAACGTTCCGGGAGTAAAGCTCTCCATGCCGTATCTCAGCGAAAGGGATATGGACGATCTGGAATTCGGCTCGAAAATGGGCTTTGACTTTATTGCCGCCAGCTTCGTAAGGACTGCGGCTGATATAAACTACCTGAGAAAATTCACCCAGAGTCTCGGCTGGTTCGACGTAAGAATAATAGCCAAGATCGAGAACACCGACGGCGTGGAGAATATCGACGAGATACTTGAGGCTGCCGACGGTATCATGGTCGCCCGCGGTGACATGGGCGTGGAGATACCCTTCGAGCAGATACCCGCCATACAGAAATCCCTTATCAAGAAAGGATATAATGCCGGAAAACAGGTCATCACGGCCACACAGATGCTGGAGTCCATGATAACCAATCCCAGACCTACCCGTGCTGAGATAACCGACGTTGCCAATGCGCTTTACGACGGCACCAGCGCTATCATGCTGTCGGGAGAAACAGCTGCGGGAGCATATCCCGTAGAGGCGGTAAAGACTATGGCTCTCATTGCCGAAACTACCGAGAACAATATAAACTACAAGGCGCGGTTCTCCTCAAGACGCGCCGAACAGAACGGCAGCGTTGCCGAGGCTATCGCTCATGCTACCGTAACAACTGCCCACGACCTCAACGCCAGAGCTATCATCACTGTATCACTGGGCGGACAGACTGCCCGGCTTATTTCCAAGTACCGTCCCGGATGTCCCATTATCAGCTGCACCATGAGCGAGGTGGTATGCCGTCAGATGAATATGAGCTGGGGCGTTATCCCCTTCATCATCGACGAAAAGACCAACACCGATGACCTATTTGCTGCGGCAGTGGAAGCTGCCGAGTCCCACAGACTTGTGGAGGACGGCGATCTTGTTGCGATCACCGCGGGAGTCCCCCTCGGCGTATCGGGTACCACTAACCTTATGAAAGTTGAGAAAATTGGCAAATGAACGAACTCGTAAACAGAAAAAACAGGATATTTGAAATAATCTTAGGCTGTTCCCTTATAATGTACAGCTTCGTAAACGGCATGATGCCGGGACTTCGCGATACCAGCACCGAAGGCGGAACACACTACTTCTTACAGATAATAGTTACAGCACTCCTCGGAATACTACTTATATTCCGCAACTACAGAACACGCTCAAAGAAATATACGCTCTGCGCCATGACGGGATTTATGATACTCATAACATTCCTGTGCATCAGCGATCATTCCCACAGGGTATCAACTCCCGAAAGACTGCTTCTCCGCAGCTTTGTGGGACTTCCGTTCACAATAACCACTGTCATCAAGGGCGTCGCCTGTCTGGTGGCTCTGCTGATGGCCTTCGGTATCCTCAGGTGGAAGGAACGTCCGCTCCTGTCAATATACCTGTTCATTCTGTTCGTGGTCATGGCAGCGACAAATATCATAATGCCCCGTCCCGAGCTGTTCCTTGTGTGCCTTGTACTTATACCCTGCTTCATGTATGACACAAAGTACAAGTCGTCAAAGCTGGCATTTATCGGAAGAACGGCAGGTTATTTCTATATAATCATAACCCTTGCCGAAACCGTCTGGACCTTCCTTCAGCGCTCGGAGCTTTTCATGACCGATATTTACGGAAAATTCATAGACAGCTATTATTACTACGGACGTTACGTATTCACAGCTCTTCTTCTTCTGATACCAATGACGGTCTTTGACCGGCTCGTAAGATCAGAGGAGGAATAACAATTCCATAAATGTCCGCTCAATAACTGAAAACCGGCTTTGCGCCGGTTTTTAAGCTGAATGGGTGCAAGAAAAAGCTAACATCATTGCTTTTTTCCTGCACCTTGTTCTGTCTTTAATGACAAAATGAGCCTGACATAATAATCACACACCGGAACAGGGTTCAGGCAAATAACCGCCGTAAGACGGTTATTGAGGGAACACTGATCGTAACGTTTGGTATCCAAACAGAAAGAAGATCAATTATGACAACAGAAAAAAGAGTAAGGATTTTCGATATGATCGTCGGAATGATCCTTTTGTTTTCAGCATTCAGCTCCATTAAGACTACATTCAGGCTTTTTTTCCCGGCAAACAGCGGTATTGATGCAAAAGGGCTTCCCTACTTTTTCTTGGAAGCTCTGCAACACCTTTGCCCGTTATTTATCGGTCTGCTTATCATTACCCGGAAATACGACAAGAGCTGGGCAAAGATCGGGCTCCTTGTCACAGCTGTATTATATTCAGTCTTTTCATCGGGCCTTCTCAATATAATAAGGCGCTTTTTCAACAGTTCTTTCAGAGAGTTTGAAAATAAGAATTACAGTTCTTCGGAAACTGCTCTGACTTATATTTCGTTTTTCTTATCGTTCCTTATTGTCATTGTCGGGGCAGCAGCCGCTCTGCTCACAATGTGCAGAAAGATAGAATGGAAGTCAGGAAAGAAACTGCTGATCTATACTTACATAATGCTTGACATTCTGGCTGTTATAATTCATAAGATCAATCCGTTCAACTATACCGCAGCGATCATTATTCTTCTCCCCTGCTTCATGTATGCAGGAGCGAGCCGCCGGGATGCCAAAGGAATAGCAGGCGAAGCAGCCGTTCTTTTAACACCCTTTGTTTTCCGTATTATGCGTGCCTTTGTCAGTTGGATCCATAACTCGGAAAATCCGCAGGCCTACAGCTTTTTCAACGGCAATACCGCAGCGATCGATCTTTCCGGTCTGGATTATTACAGTGCAAGTATGTGGTTGATAAGTATTCTGCTGCTTCTCATGCCGCTTATGCTGTTTGAGCGCAGGTATGATCCTGAAAAAGCTTCAGCTACCGTAAGCAATGATAATAAAGACTGACCGCCTTATACTCCGTCCGCTGACTATTGACGATGCGGAAGCTGCCTTTGAGTGGACAGGTGACGAGAGAGTGGCGAAATACATGATATACTCCACCAATGAAAGTATAGAGACCACAAAAGAATGGCTGAGAAGTATCAAGCCCTCTGAGAATATTTTCGGCTTTGTCCGAAAAAGCGACAGAAAGCTCATAGGCTCGGGCGGTATAAGGCTTCTTGAGGACGGCTTCTGGGAGTTCGGATACAATCTCCGCTATGACTGCTGGGGAAAGGGCTATGCTACAGAGGCTTCAAAGGCTATGATAGAATACGTCCGCAGCAAGTACAGAGATATCCGTCTCAGGTCTGAGTGCGCCGTGGAGAATACCGCCTCCGCCCGCGTAATCGAGAAATGCGGACTTGTGTTCAAAGGATACGGCGAGTACACGAGCTATGACGGCAAAAAGACCTTCAAAGCCAAAATTTTTGAGCTTTAAACTAATCACTAAGCACTAAAAACTAACAACTTCAATGAAAGAGGTAATTACAATGATAAAACACATCGTAATGTTCAAATTAAAGGACGCTGACGGCAGGAGCGAGTACGAAAATGCTCTCGAAGCTCAGAAGCGCTTCGATAACGTTATTGCCAATGTAAAGGAGCTGAAAAAGGGCGAAGTAGTCATCAACTCCAAGGACGCTCCCGTGAGCAACTACACTATCTCACTTCTCTGCGATTTCGACACTATCGACGACCTTAACGCATATCAGGTCCATCCCGCACATCTTGAGTTCGGCAAATTCATAAGCGGTGTCAAGTCCGACAGAGCTTGTATCGACTACGAATACTGATGAAATTTCTCCCGTCTCGCGGCGGGAGAATCTCATATAACAACAAATCGGAGGAAGAAAACATGGTAAACGTAAAAGGAAGATGGGCGCTCATTACAGGAGCAAGCCGCGGTCTCGGCTATCTTTCGGCTATATATATGGCTAAGCTGGGCTGTAATCTCGTTCTTCACAGCAGAACGGAGGAGCACTGTGCAAAAGTCCTCAGCGAGGTAAAGGCTCTGGGCGTTGACGCTTACATTGTGACAGCAGAGCTTTCCGACATGGAACAGGTAGAGGCAATGTGCATGGCTATCGACGAAAAGGGCACAAAGCCTGACATCATCCTCAACAATGCAGGACTTCAGATAGCCTACAGAACGGACTATCTCGCAACTCCCGCCTCGGACTACGACATAAGCTTCAGGATAAACACCACCGCTCCCATGATGATATGCTATCATTTCCTTCCCCGGATGAAGGAGCGCGGCTTCGGACGCATCGTAAACACCACCAGCGGTATCGACCTTGAACCCGAGCAGGCAGGCTATTCCGCAGCCAAGGCTGCTCTCAACAAGGTGACCCGCGATCTGGGCAAGTGTTACGAGGGTACGGACGTTACTCTAAGCCTCACAGATCCGGGCTGGTGCAGAACAGACCTTGGCGGTCCAAAGGCTCCCAATTCTCCCGAGAGCGCTCTTCCGGGAATACTCGTAGGAGCTTTCATTGACGACAAGAAGTGCGGACGTATCTTCTCGGCACAGGAGTTTACAGGCATGACCCTTGAGGACGCCGTTGCAAAGGCTGAAAAGCAGGCAGGAGTGTATTAATATGACTTATGGGGTGCTGTCAAGCGCCTCTGCGGTACGTATACCTGTGTAGGGGCGGCGTTCCGCCGCCCTGATGATATTAAACATAATTTGTAATATGGAGGGGCAGAAAAATGAAAATTGGTAAATTGCAGGAAGTCAATATAAGGGAGTTATGGAAGCATGAGCAGTATGACTTTTCCGCTTGGCTTGCCAAAGATGAAAACATCGAATTGCTGAACGAAAAGTTGGGATTGACTCTTGTTGATATAAATACAGAAGCGTATGTGGGAGCATACAGATGTGATATTGTTGCCGTTGATGAAACCACAGGCACTAAGGTCATTATCGAAAATCAGCTTGAAAACTCCAACCACGACCATCTCGGCAAGATAATAACCTATGCTTCAGGTTTAGATGCAAAGGTCATTGTATGGATAGTCAAGGAAGCAAGAGACGAGCACAGAAGCGCTATCGAGTGGCTTAATAATAACACGTCCAAGGACATAAACTTCTTCCTGATTGAACTTCATGCTTATAAAATCGGTAATTCAGATCCTGCGCCAATGTTTGATGTTGTTGAGCAACCAAATGACTTCATTAAAGAATCAAAGATAAATAAATCATCTGAAACAATGAATAAAAGCCAATCAGAAAGGCTTGAATTCTGGACTCTCTTTAACGACCATGTGGTTGAGCGCAACAAACCATTTGCAATCCATAAAGCAAGTTCTATAAGTTGGTACAATATAGCTGTCGGAACAAGCCAGGCGTGTATTAGTGTTTCTCTTGTGAATAAGGATTCTTACATTGGCGTTGAATTATATATTGCTTCTAACAAAGAATTATTTGACAAACTATATGCAGAACATGAAAAAATTGAAAAGGAACTTGGCTTTGAAGTCGATTGGCAGAGATTAGACAATGCAAAAGCAAGCAGGATACTGTATAAAATCAGTGGCTTGAATTTCGACGATCACAGCAACTATGATGCGCTTATCGAAGAAGCCATTGATAAGGTTCTGATAATGCGCGATGTATTCAAAAACAGGCTGAAATAAAGGAGAAACCATGAACATCGAAGAATGTATGAGCTTTATAAACTCCTATACCAAGTCAGGGGGCAGGATAACCGACCTCTCCCGTGCAAGGGAGCTTATGAAGCGTGTGGGCGATCCCCAGGAGCGCCTTAAATTCGTTCATATCGCAGGCACCAACGGCAAGGGTTCTACCCTTGAATATATCGGCAGAGCATTACAGCTTGCAGGCTATAAGATGGGAAAATTCACCTCGCCATTTGTTCTGCGCTACACGGACAGGATACGCATAAACGACGACGAGATAGACGAGAAGTCCCTCTGCGATATAGCGGAGTTCGTAAAGGAGCGCGTTGACGACAAGGCTTATTCCCAGTTTGAGATAACAATGGCGATAGCCATGCTGTGGTTTGAGCGTGAAAACTGCGATATCGTTGTGCTTGAAACGGGTATAGGCGGAACTCTCGACTCTACAAACGTGATACCGCCGCCGCTCCTTTCGGTGATAACGTCGATCTCTCTCGACCACACGGCGCTTCTCGGTGATACCGTTGAGGAGATAGCCTCCCACAAGGCAGGCATAATCAAGAGCGGCTCAGCGGTCATACTCTCCGATGACAATCCCGACAGCGTCAGGGAGCTTGTCCGTGAAACTGCCGAGAGAGTGGGTGCGGAGCTCGTACCTCTTGAACCTGTTATTCCTGCGGCAGACGGCGGACTCTTCTCTCCGTTTATCTACAGGGGAGTAAAGCTTACTCCTGCAATGGCTGGCATACACCAGAAGTACAACGCCCAGACTGCCATAACAGCCTGTCTTTACCTGAGAAGCAAGGGCTTCGAGGTAAGCGACGGCGCCATAATAGAGGCTGTGGAGACCACACAGGTCAAGGCACGTGTGCAGTACATAGACGGCGAGCCCCCTGTTATAGTGGACGGCGGTCATAACCCCTCGGGAGTGAATATGCTGTCCCTTATGCTGATGTATCTCAGCACGAGAGGGAAGAAGATATACACAGTCATGGGCATGGTGGATTCCAAGGACTATGTGGACTGCGTAAAGACCATATCGGGACTTTCGGACAAGCTTTTCGCAGTTGACGGCTTTGCGCCCAATGCAGTATCCGCCGAGACTATCGCGGATATAGCTTCGTTCCGTACAGAAGCGGAGTTCGGGACTCTTGCGGAGTGCGCGGAAAAGGCAAAGGCGCTTGCCCGTGAGAACAACGGAGTTGCGGTAATATGCGGTTCTCTTTACCTTGCAAGCGAATATCTTAATCTGAAATAAAGAAAAGGACAAGTTTAAAAACTTGCCCTTTTTTAATTATCCTATATTTGCTTCGACAGTATAGCACCAGTCAATATCATTGTTTTCGCCTTGTTCTTTAAAATTATTCTGAACTGTGTTTATGACAGGCTGAAATAAAGACTCAACTGACATTTCTGCATAACGCATAGCATTGCTTTTTAATGTTTCATTTGTAGTAAGCTCTTCTTCCATATCAGTTACTGCTTTTTGAATAAGTTCATTCTGTATATCTGACGTCAAATCCATCTCTCCAAATGTTAAGATTCCATTAGATGTATCGTAGGCTTTCATATCCTTGAATTCAACATTCAGTTTAGGTTCTGGAAGTGTTATGATGATTTTTTTATTATTATTATCAACTTCTATATTGCTCTCAGAAAAATCATTCATATCTATAGTATATTTACCGATACCATTATACTCAACATACTGTGTCTGTCTGAAAGCTGCCACACCGAAAAGACCTTCCTTTTTTTCCTGTTTTCCAACAGTAACTGGTTGTTCCATAACAATGAATTCTTTTTTCTGTTTTGCTTTTCCGACCAATTCGCTTTTTATTTTTTTTGATTCAATTGTATAATGTACATTTTCTTGTGTCAGTTCAGTGCTGCCATCGGACTTCTCTTCAACGTTAACAGTGTTATTATCAGTTATATATTGTATCTGTGGAGTAAAAATCCATTTCTCATTTGCTTTTAAATAGAATAATATTCCAAATGTAGCGGCAAGAATCAAAATAGTTATTATCCATGGTAATATCTTCCATATATCTATAGGGGTATTCTTTTCTTTATCCATTTTTACCTCCTTATATGATTATTTGATTGATGACTACTAAAACGAAAATAAGTATAACAATGACAAGAACGATCTTACCAATAGTATTAATAATTTTCATTAATACAAACCTCTTTTCTAAATATTATAATTATACAATTCGCAAAGACATGTATTTCTTTGTACAATTATAACACAAATGGCATGAAATGTCAATATGTTATGTATTATTTATCGTTATAATCAATTTTTATGCAATTCCGCCTTAAAAAGATTATATTTTAATCATTTAATTTCATAAGTACACCTAAACCTAAAATTAAAAGCCCAAAGGCAGAACTCACTGCTTTAGGGCTTTGTTATTGATATTAGCTGTAATTCTTTGCTATACGGTAATCTATCGAGCCCGTAAAGGGATCGTAGATAATATCCTCATTGTCATCGTTTGCCACAAGATAGGAATTCTTATAGAACAGCGGTATGAAGCCGTACTGTCCGAGTATCTCCTTTTCCGCGGAGCTGTAGCTGTTTACCAGTCCGTCTGCGGAGGGGCATTTCATTATCATCTCGCAGCACTTGCTGTCCCCTGCCGCCGCTCTGAGACAGTCCTCGGACTCGAACCTGTCGAACACCGCAAGTCCGCTGTTATAAGCGCCTCTGAGAGGATACAGCGCTATGCTGTAATCTCCGTCTGCGAGCCGTCTGTTGAAATCCGCTGTGGTAAGGTCCTCGATACCGATGTATATTCCGAGGTAATCCTGCCATTTCTGGGACATCACATGGAGATAGCGGGAATCTATGGTACTTGAATCCACTATTATCTTCACGCTCTCGAGGGAGCTGACCTTAAGCTCACTCTTTGCCTTTGCCAGCAGCTCAACTGCCCGTGCGGTATCGAACTCGTCGTACTGTCTATCGTCGCAGAGCTCCCTGTAGCTCCTGCCGAGTATATCAACAGCAGGAGGGATAATGCCGTAAGCAGGCTTGAGATCTCCGCCCAGCTGCCCCTCCAGCGCAGCCCTGTCAGCTGCAAGAGCCACAGCCTTGCGCAGACTGAGGTTAGAATACTGTTTATCGTCAGGATTGAAGGCAAGTCCGAGGGTAGTGGCCATCTGTCCCTTTATGCTGTACTTCTTCGGATTATAGCCTCCCACCTTCATAGTCGAAAAGCATTCGGTCTCCTCGTCCTTGAAGCACTGACGCACTTCCGCTTCGCTGTCCTCTATGGAAAAGCTTACGAAAGTTGGCAGCACATCATAGCCCTCACGCATATTTATCTCGTTCCTGCGCATATACAGGATATTATTGCTTCCGTAGGGGTCGTAGAACCACTGACGGACATAAAAGGGGCCGTTGGACATTACAGACCTGTCATCGAGGCCGTATCTTCCCTTGGTGGATATGAAAAAATCCTCATTGCAGGGAAAAGCGGCGGGAGTGGTAAGGAGTCCGAGAAACTCTGCCGAGGGATAGCTCAGGGTAATTTTCAGGGTGCGATTGTCCACCGCCTCCACCCCGAGACCGGTGGTGGCATAGCCTTCCTCCAGAACGCGCTCGCTGTTCTTTATGGACATAAAGTCGCGGGCATAGGGAGAGTGCATCTTAGGGTCGAGTATACGCCTGAATGCGTAAACATAATCCCGGGCAGTTACGGGGAAATACTCGTCCTCGTCTATCTTATCGTCATCGTTCCTGTCAAAAAACCAGTAATTGTCCTCTCTCAGCCTGAAGGTATAGACGCAGCCGTCCTCGGAAACGTCATAATCCTCGGCGTTGCAGCATACTATGCTGCCGCTGCTGTCCTTCATCATAAGGCCGCTGTACATATTCTTTATGACCGTTGCCGAAGCGGGATCACTGGCATACTGCGGATCAAGGCTCTTGGGATCGTTCTGGAGAGCTCCTCCGTACATATGTCCCGAGCCGTCGCCCTTTCCTCCTCCGCCTCCGCAGGCGGAAAGGCTTCCCCCGCAGAGAGAAGCACACAGGACAAGAGCAATCAATCTTTCTTTCTTCACTTTTTTCTCCGTTTCTTTTGCTTTATAAGCGCTCCATAGTAAAATATGTCCCCCATAGTCGGGGGACATAGCTCAGCTTTAATTCATGCTGACAGTCACAATGAAGCCGTCAACATTATTTCCCGAAACAGTATATGTCTTGTTTGCGGGAACAGGCACTTCCGTATCACCTGTTGCTTTAGCGGCAACATAATAGATCTGATAGAGCTTGCTGCCCACAGTGACTTCCACAGGCTTTTCGTTAGTATGCTCCTTTATCTTGTCGATATACTCTTCGAGGCAGAGCTCATTCTGCTTCATGTATACCGCATGGGGAGCACCGACATATCTGTACGTATAAGTCCTTGCAAGCTCGCCCGTGAGATTTTCCTTATTCTCGGGGAAGCGCACAACGAAACCGTAATCTGCGGCGTGCTCGTCTATCCAGCCGTAAACGCCGGTAGCGGAATAGTATCCCGAGCTTGAATCCTTGGGGAATATGCCTATATCAAAGGTCCTTCCCGTGTGGTAATCGGAATATCCGCCCTGGAAGCTGGAATTGCCGTTGTAGTACTTGTCGCTCTGCTCATCGAGAGTACGGTATCCGCCTATAACGTATATATCCGTATTCTTTTCAGCCTCATAGAAGCCCTTCATAAGGGCGTTGAGCTGATCGAGAGCCTCTGAATCGAGCTTTGTGACAAGATCGCTTACATGGTAGTAATCAGTTAAGATACTGTCGAAAAGTGATACGAGCTCTATGTCGTCATCGAGGAATTTGTACTCATGCTCTGCATTGACGAGGACAAGATTACCTCTGTTGATGTCGGCAGAGTTATGTACCTCTGTGATATACTGAGACTCCGAAGGTCTCTGTCCCTCGGGAGTTCCCGAGATTATCGAACTCGTCTCGTTGCTGGTAATAAGGTTGTCAACAATGGACGACTGCTGTGTATTGTCGGTTATCGTAGTCTGGGTCTGTGTACCGGAGTTCTTTTTCTTTCCCTTGCCCGAGCAGCTCTGTGCGCATGATGTCACGATCACAACGAGCACTACAAGTACAAGGACTACCGCAACAAGCCTGTCGTATCTGACCTTATAGCGTCTTGATACCCGGTCTCTCTTGCGGTTTCTTCGCTTATCTCCGTTAGTCATAAAACGAAATCGCTCCTTAACATATTCAGTTTAATATCGGCAGGCCGCGTTCTGAGAGGGTATGGCAGCCGCCTTGCATATATAATCCGCCGCATATCAGCGCGGTACAGTTCGTAATTTGTCGGGTAACGGCATTTTATGCCGAAACTCACTAACACTTTGTATTATATCACAAATTTTTGTACTTGTAAAGTGTTTTTTTTATTTTTTGCACTAATTTTTTATTGAAAATTGCACATTGTGCACTAAACAGGCCATATAAACCCTGAAAATCAGCCCTTTTCGGCTGTGGACATCCTTCTGCGGTACTCCGACGGAGTACAGCCCTTATGGTTCTTGAACTGCCTCATAAAATAGGACTCGCTGTCGTAGCCGCAGATCTCGGCTATCTCCACTATGGATTTATCCGTGGTCTCAAGAATCCTTGCAGCGTTCATCAGACGGCTCTCTATGACGTCGCGGCGGCAGGTCACGCCGAAGGCGTCGAGGTAAAGGCGGTGAAAGTAGGTGCGGCTGATACGCAGCCTTTTGCATATATCCTCCACCGACCATGTATTTGTCGGGTCATCGTAAATGGCTTCCCTCAGCTCCCTGAGCTCCTTGTAATGAGGTATTTTCTCAATGGGGCTTTCGGGCACGGTATTGTAGGCGTCGCTGAGGCTGATGAATATAAGCCTCATGGACAGCTCCATAAACTCGCTGAAATGCTTTCCCCTTTGCATTGACTGGGATCTCATGGACTTCAGCACCGACGCTACGACAAAGTCGTCGCTTATCTCTATGGTGGTATCCAGCGGAAGGTTCATTGACGAGATATACTGTCTGTCCGCAGCCGACGTCCTGAAGCTGACAAGGTCGTATCTCATGGTCTTTCCCCTTATGGGACGGAAGCTCTGCTTGTAGCCGCTGCTGAGTATAACGGCAGAAGCTCCCGAGGTCCGGCAGTCGATACCGTTGACAATATATGAAACGGGCGTCCTGAAATATATGAGCAGCGGATCTGCTCCGAGCTCTCCGCCGAAGGCCTTGTCTCGGCGACAGTTAAGCTCTATCCTGTTGATTATCATAATGCTCCCCCCGGGCTTATATTGATATTCAGTGTATACTCAATAACCGTCCTCGGGCGGTTATTTCCCCGAACCTTGTTCAGGGTACGCAAATTCTTTAAAAGCAGAGAATCTGCGCAGCTCAGACATCATGTAATATTATACCACAAACTATAAAAAAATGCAACAGGGAAAGTCCTCAGACTTTCCCTGTTTACGTAATATCAGACGATTTGCTCCGCCCGCATAAGACACTTGTGCGGCTGAAGCAGCGGGAACGGATCGGAGCTGTTTTTTTATTCTCCGCCGATCCCGCCGCGCCCGAAATAAGCACTTAATAAACATCGGATTTAATACCCCGACATTCCCCTCCATATACTTATTCCGCAGTCTCAGCCATACGAATAGCCTTCAACATGATAGCGCACTCAAGGCGCTTCTTTTCCAGCTGACAAGAGATCTTATGGGCTTTCCTTATATCCCTCATATACTGATAATTGTTTGCGTTGCAGCCGCCGCTGCAATAGAATTTCGCCCAGCACTCACGGCATTCGGGCTTTGAATAAACGTGGGCTCTTGCGAAGTCCGCCTTCATTTCCTGATTGAAGGTACCCTCGTCGATATTTCCCATTTTGTACTCGTCAATGCCCACGAACTGATGACAAGGGAATATATCTCCGTCGGGAGTTATGGCTACATAGTCGTTGCCGCAGCCGCAGCCCCTAAGTCTCTTTATAGCGCAGGGGCCCTGATCCAGATCCAGCATGAAGTGGAAGAAGTTGAATTTCTTGCCCTTCTTTTCATTTTCAAGCAGTCTCATTGCAAGGCGCTCGTACTCCTCGAATACCCGTGGAAGATCCTTTTCCGTGAGCGCATACTCGTCACCCTCTCCCACAACGGGCTCCACAGAGATCTGGTCGAAGCCTGCCTCATTGAGAGCGAAAACGTCCTCGGAAAAGTCAAGGTTCCTGTTGGTGAAGGTGCCGCGCACATAGTACTCCTTGTCGCCTCTGCCCTCCACCAGCTTCTTGTACTTGGGAAGTATTATATCGTAACAGCCCTGTCCGTTGGGCAGTACGCGGAAATAATCGTTTACCTGCTTTCTGCCGTCTATGGAAAGGACCACATTTGACATCTCACGGTTGATGAACTCTATCTTTTCATCGTCAAGAAGAAGTCCGTTGGTGGTTATAGTGAAGCGGAACTTCTTGTTGTACTCCTTTTCGCGGCTCCTTGCGTACTCAACTACCTGCTTTACGACGCCGAAGTTCATAAGGGGCTCGCCGCCGAAGAAGTCCAGCTCAAGGTTGGGACGGTCGCCGGAGTTCTCAAGGAGGAAGTCGATAGCATGCTTTCCTGTTTCAAAGGACATGAGCTTTCTGCCCTTGCCGAAGTCTCCCGTGGAAGCAAAGCAGTATTTGCACCTGAGCTGACAGTCATGGGCTATGTTAAGACACATGGCCTTTACGGGAGAAGCCACGGAATACTGTGCATATTTCTCGTAATCGTCCTCGGAAAAGAGTATCCTGTCGTTATACAGCTCAACGATCTCGGCATAGCACTCACGTATATCCCCGGGGCTGTACATCGCGGAGAGCTTTTCCACGACGCTTTCGGGACACTCCGCCTCAAACGGAGGACAGACATTGTCGAGAAGGTCGTATGTGAGCTCGTCCACAAGGTGAACGCCGCCGCTGTTGACGTCGAGAACTATGTTCAGGCCGTTGAGCTTATATTTATGTATCATTGTATTTCCCTCTATCTCAAAAAAATATGAGGCAGCATTTTCATACTGCCTCTGCTGATCTCAGCTTGTTAGCTTATCTCTCGCACTTCTGGTTAGCAACTGTGCAAGAGGTCTTGCAGGCAGACTGGCATGAAGCCTGGCACTTGCCGCAGCCGCCCTTCTGAGCAGTCTCTTTCAGATTAGCCTTATTGATAGTCTTGATGTGTTTCATTTTTTGACCTCCATAGGAATGTTACGGACTGAGCCGCAAAATACTATATGATATTATATCATATTTTCTTGCTTAATGCAATAGCAATCATAAATAATTCACTTTTTTACTTATTGGACTCAGTTCACGCTGTCCATTACGAAATTATACAGATTTATGTATGTATCATTGCTGTAATGAAGGCCGTCCCTTGTGGAGAAGCCGCCCCAGTTCAGGTAGGAATAGGTGTCGAGGAAAGTGATCCTCGGATCCAGTGCGCTGCTGACAGCGGCGTTGAAGGCTTCTATCCTGCTGTTGAGGTACTGATAGCTGCCGTTGCACGGATTGACAGCCATAACGATGACCTTGTTGTTGTCAAGGAACTCATCGGGCATACTGTTGTAAAGGTTTATATAAGCATTGCTGTCAAGGTCGTTTACTCCGAGATTGATAATGACCGTCTTTTCGCGGAGAGCGTAGATAGCGTCCGCGTTCTCTCTGAACAGTCTTATGGTAGCGCCGACCTTTGCAATATAGTCGATATTTATGTTCATTGCAAGTCCGACAGTTCTGGAATCTCCTACCCAGAACCACTCGCCGTACTCGCTGTCGATATGAGGAGCGGTAAACTCGAATCCTCCTAAAATAGGTGTCTGTTCCTGCACTGCGGGAGCGGGTACCTCTGCGGGAGTCTCATTCGGCTTTTCCTCCTCGGGTGTCTCTCTCTGTTGAAGTCCGTTCTGTTCGAGGAAGTCAGCAAAAATAGCTCCCTCATCGCTAACGGAAGCGAACGCGTAATAAGAAAGTATCAGTGAAGCGTCGATAGCATCGACAACGCCGTCGCCGTTAAGGTCTGCGGCGCTCTCCTGATACGAATACAGCGGGCTTTCCTTGCCCGATGATTTTGACGCGTATGCAGCAAGCACAGAAGAAGCGTCTACCGCGTCAACTGTTCCGTCGCCGTTCACATCTCCGATAAGAAACGGAGACGCCTCGCCGTTAGCGGTGATACCCGCTGATGATACGGCGATGGCCGCAGCTGCAGCAAGGCTCATAAGCGTTTTCTTTTTCATAATATTTATACTCCTTTTTACTGGTCAAGCTCGATCAGAAGCTCGAAATTCTCATCGATCCTCTGCTTGAGCTCTTCGATCTCGGCGCATTTGCGGTTCATCAGCTCATAATCGCTGTAGACCTCCTCCCTGCCGATCTCCCCGGTCAGTGAGTCTATCTGCGCCTGAAGGTCGTCGATCTCCTTTTCAAGGCGTTTCATTTCATTTTTTCTCGCAGCGTCAGCACTTCTCTGCTGCTTGCTGCGGTAACTCCTTGCGGACTTCTCTCTTGCCGCCTCGGCAGCCTTCTGCTGCTTTTCGGCTTCAAGAGCTTTTCTTTCGGCTGCCTGTTCCTCGCGGAGCACATCGAGGTACTTTTCAAAGCCGTAGTTATGGAACCTGCAGCTCCCGTCCGTGAGCTCTATAAGTCTGTCAGCTATTTTGCTTAAAAGGTAACGGTCATGGCTGACGAAAATGATCGTACCCGTATATTCGGCCAGCGCCTCCTCGATAGCCTCTTTTGAACCGAGGTCGAGGTGATTGGTAGGCTCGTCGAGAATGAGCACATTTCCGTGCTCCTGCATCATTATGGCAAAGCAGAGCTTTGCTCTCTCGCCTCCGCTTATCACGCCCGTTTCCTTGAACACGTTCTCGCCCACAAGGCGGACCTGTGCCAGAAGGCTGCGGACCTCAAGGTCCGACATCAGCGGATAGCGGCTGTGGAGCTCCTCCATTACCGTGAGCTCCTTATGAAGATTAGCGCTCTCCTGCTCGAAGTAGGAGATCTTTACATTACTGTTCCAGCGAACCACTCCCTTGTGTGGGAGCTGTTCCTGTATAATGCGCAGCAGCGTCGATTTACCGATGCCGTTGTCGCCGATAACACCGATCTTTTCGCCTCTGCGGACCTCAAGATCGATGGAGTCAACAAGTGTTTTTCGTGCAGCACCCTCACCCACGGATATATCCACGCCTTTGACCTTGAGCACGTCTATGGGCGGCTCAACAGCGTATGTGAAGCGTATCTTCGCATTTTTAGTGTCATGGACGGGGCGTTCCGCACGCTCTATTTTCTCAAGCTGTTTTCTGCGGCTCTGCGCCATCTTTGTAGTAGATGCACGCACCAGATTTCTTGCGACGTAATCCTCCAGCTGAGCTATCTGTTTCTGCTGGAGCTCGTATTCCTTCTCGCGCCGGGCGTCGTTTTCCTCCTTCTGTCTGACAAAAGCGGAATAATTTCCCTTGTAACGGGTAAGAACTCCTCTTTCTATCTCGCAGACCGAGGTACAAAGCCTGTCAAGAAAGTACCTGTCGTGTGAAACTATGAGGATCGCGCCCTTGTATGAGCGCAGATAATCCTCAAGCCACATAATAGTCTTGAAGTCAAGGTGATTCGTAGGCTCGTCAAGAATGAGCAGGTTAGGCTCCTCAAGAAGAAGCTTAGCAATACTTAAGCGGGTCTTTTCCCCGCCGCTGAAGCCCGAAACGGTACGCTCAAGCTCTTCGCCCGAAAAGCCCATGCCGTTAAGCACCATTCTTATCCTGACGTCGGTGTTGTAGCCGTCGTTTGCTTCTATCCACGATGAGAGCTGCTGGTACTCATCGGCTGAAGACTCGTCCCCTGAGGCGAACTCCTCCTCTATCTCCCTGAGACGCGAGATAGCGCGGTGAACGTTCTCGAAGACCTTTCTCATTTCCCCGATCACAGTGTTCTCTGAATCGAGGCCGCCCATCTGCTCCAGATAGCCCACGGTCGTCTTTGATGCCATTGATATGACTCCGTCCCGCTCAGTGAAGCGGTCGGGCTCGACATAACCTGTAAGTATCTTCAGCAGTGTGGATTTTCCGCAGCCGTTTCTCCCGACAAGACCTATCCTGTCGTTTTCGTCGATAGTGAGCGAAACGCTGCTAAGCACCTGATTGCCGTTATAGAATTTATTTACATTGGTTAGGCTTGCTAGCATAATGTAGTTCCTTTTTTTCTGCCAGTATGCACAAAAATCAGGGCATGAGATTGTGCAGGCTGCAGTTATATAACTTTATCATACCATTTTCATAATGAAATGTCAATGGGCACGGTAAATATAAATGGAGACGCAAATCTGTGCTATTTTATACATTCTAACTCAAAAAACAGCTGTTTTTCCGTGATTTTATCAATAAAAAATGAAAAAGTCTCCCCGCGGGAGACCTTTTCTGAGGAATGGATCAAATTTTCAGAGGGATATATATTTTTATAAAGAATGGTCCTGTTAAGATAATATGCGGCATATGACGAAGATCCGCCTACGATCCCCGCTGCGGCCGCTTTTATCCCCTGAAAGGCACAGAGCAGAGCCGCTAACTCCTTGAACGTCGGTGCTCCTTCTGCCTTCATTTAATATTATACATCATATTTCAGCGTTTACAATGAAAAATCATATCTTTTTGAGGAGATTTTTTGAAATTATCACAAGAAATATATAAAATCATCTTGCAATCCCCGGGGTTATATGATACAATAATACATAAAGAACATATTTCAAAAGAAAAGGAGGGGTATAATGAACCGCAGGATACTTATCGGAGTAGTCATAACCGACTGCCATATAGACTTTCAGGGCGAGATACTCCGCGGCATAATCTCGCAGGCCTTCAAGAGCAACTGCGACATCGCGGTCATCTCCCCCCTGCATAATTTTTCCGTGAGCTCCGTTCACAAGGACGCGGAAAAGAATATATTCGACCTACTGTTCGCCGAAAATCTTGACGGTATCATATACGACAGGAACACCTTTTATAATGAAGATGTGCTCAACTATATAGACGAGCTGTGCAAAAGAACGGAAAAGCCCGTAATGCTGCTGGACTTCAACGACCATAAAAGCTTCGAGACCACTTCAGCCGACGACCGGGAGGCCTTTGAGATCATCACGGATCATCTCATAAACGTTCACGGCTACAGGAAGATATACTGCCTTACGGGTCCGAAGAAGAATTTCGGAGCCGAGGAGCGTCTTGCAGGCTACAGGACCTCTATGAAAAAGCACGGAATTACCGTTGAAAAGGACTGGGTTGAGTACGGCGACTACTGGATATACTCTCCCCGAGCATTTGCAAAGAAGATAATCAGCGGAGAGCTCGAACGTCCCGAAGCAGTTGTCTGCGGAAACGACGTTATGGCCATAACCCTTTCAAAGCTGCTTACGGACGCGGGCATAAGGGTGCCCGAGGATATAGCGGTCACGGGCTACGACGCCTCCATAGACGGCTATCAGGCCTCTCCCTCCATAACCAGCTACTGCCGTCCGAATTTCCAGCTGGGTGCCGAGTCTGTCCGCAGGCTCTACCGTATTATCACAGGAAAGATATGCAGCAGGGTACCCAATGAGAACGGCGAGCTCAGGATAGGCCAGAGCTGCGGCTGCACCGAAAATCCGGGACTGCGCCGGAGCATTCTGCGCCAGCTCAATATAAACAGCCGCTTCGAGTCGGATCTGCTGTACGGCGATATGCTCTTTGATATAACCAATGCCGACAATATACAGACCTTTGCTGACAGACTCGACAACTACACCTACTTCCTGCATAAAATGCGGCGCTTCCGAATATGTCTTACAAGGAGCTATATCGGCGCCACAGTGGACAGGAACGCCGAGGAGCTAAGCTTCCGCATAGGCGACGAGATGAAGGTAGTGCTGGCGAAATCCGCTGTCAGGAGAGAGGTCGAGGAACAGGAATATTTCAGCTCCTCGAGGCTGCTCCCCGACTATGATATGGAGCGCAGTTACCCTACGGCATTCTTCATATCCCCTCTGCATTACAATAACAATTTCTTCGGATACTCTGCGGTGTCCTTCGGAAAGGAAGCTCTTTCCTTCAGCTCCCTGTATCTGAAATGGATAAACTATGTCAATGTCGCTCTCGAACAGGTGCGCATAAAGGCTATAATGAACCGCACCATACTCAATACCAGCAAGGCTCTGCTGTACGATCATATCACGGGACTGCTCAACAGGAGCGGCATAGAGCAGGAGTTCGCCACAAGGCTTTCCTCAAATGCGGGAAACCGCTTCATAGAATGCATGGTGTTCGAGCTCCACGGGCTCAAAAAGGCTTACTATCAGAGCGGCGAGGAAAAATCCAACAGTATAATGGCAGCCTTTTCAAAGAAGCTGCGATCCTGCATACACGGCAAGGAGATATGCGGTGCATGGTCGCCCCAGACACTCTGCGTCATAAGTCCGGAAAGCGGCAGGACAAAGACTGTGTACGAACAGTTCTGCACAAAGATAAAGGAATCTCAGTTCGGCAGCGAGGAGAACTGCAACATAGACTTCACGGTGGGTATGTACCGCCTTGATATAACGCCCTATACCGACCTGTCCGACGCCATGTACAAGGCAACCGTCAACAAGGTGTACACCTACACCATTTCCGAGCCCACCTCCAATCCCCAGTTCGAGAAGCTGTGCATGCTCAGGAACAGGATAATGAAAAACCCCGAGCTGCCCTGGAATATCAGCGAGATAGCGGACAGTCTCTACCTCAGCAAGAGCTACCTCCAGAAGATATACAAGGCATATTTTCACAAAAGCATTATCGAGGAAATGATACAGTTCCGCATAGACAACGCAAAGAAGCTGCTTTCGGAAACGGATATGACCGTCACGGAGATCTCCCGCGAATGCGGCTATTCATCATACAACTATTTTGTCCGCCAGTTCAGGATGAGTGAAAACTGCTCGCCCTCCGAATACCGCGGCATACAAAGAAAGGCAAAGGAAAATGAAAGCTGAAGTAATACTTATGAAATGCCCCGAAGCAAGACGCATATACGGGGTACGTATAGAGGAATGGAAGGGCGACTGGTTCAGGACATGGGCCTTCCCCATAGACGAAAAACGCGCATCTCACGAGGGCTTTGACAGGAACGAGATAAAAGGCAACCTCTTCCCTGCCGACGAATACAACGGCTGTCCCTACTGCAAATCGGTAAAGTTCGTTCAGTGCAGCAGCTGCGGCAGACTGAGCTGCTGGAACAATGAGGAGCGCATAACCTGCGGCTGGTGCGGCCTTTCGGGCAATGTCACCGTCACAGAGGACGAAATAAACGTAAAAAGCGGAGATTACTGAGAAAGGAAGAATGTATATGGCAACAGTTACCGTAAAGGGCATGGGAAGCATTTCCGTAAAGCCCGATCTTATAAGACTGGATCTGGATATGCAGTCACGCAGCAAGGACTGCGGCGAGGCTATGGATCATGCGGAGTCGGGACTCGACGAGCTCAGAAGAGTGCTTGAGGAGGTCGGCTTCAGCCGCGACGCCCTCAGGACCTCGTCCTTCGACGTGCATACGGAATATGAATCCGTTCCCGACGAGAACGGGAACTACCGCAACGTTTTCAAGGGCTACTGCTGCGCCCATAATATGAAGCTGGAATTCGATCTTGATACAGAAAGGCTCGCACAGGTGCTGCGCGCCATTTCCACCACCGACGCAGCTCCTCAGCTGTCGGTATGCTTCACCGTCAGGGACGCAGAGACCGTAAGGGAAGAGCTTATCCGCTCATCGGCGGCAAACGCCCGCAGGAAGGCCGAGCTCCTCTGCGACGCCTCGGGAGTAAAGCTGGGCAGGCTCATGAAGATAAGCTACGACCGTTCTGAAATGAACTTCATATCCGAAGCGCGTTATTCTATGGATATGCGCTGTCTCGGAGTTTCGGCAAAGTCCGTCAGCATAGAGCCCGACGATATAAAGCTCACGGATTCCGCCGAATTTGAATGGGAGATATTCTGATCTGTTTCCGGAGGGAGCAATAATGGAGCGAGATAAGATAATCGTCCGCACAAGTATAATAGGCATAATCGCAAATGTTTTCCTTGCGTCGTTCAAGGCTGTGGTGGGAGTTCTCAGTTCCTCCATCGCCATCGTGCTCGACGCGGTGAACAATCTCAGCGACGTGATGTCGTCGGTCATAACTATAATAGGTACGAAGCTGGCGCGGAAGCGGCCCGACAAAAAGCACCCCTACGGCTACGGCAGAGTCGAGAACCTCAGTTCGTCGCTAATCGCCGTCATAGTGCTCTACGCAGGCGTGACCGCTCTTGTGGAGTCGGTAAAGAAGATAATACACCCGCCCGTCCCGAATTATTCCTCCGCCACTCTCGTTATCGTGGCGACTGCGGTACTGGTGAAGATAATTCTCGGAAGGTATGTCAGCAAAAAGGGAAAGAGCGTCAGCTCGGAATCACTTATAGCCTCGGGCAGGGACGCCCTGCTGGACTCGGTCATCTCCGCCTCGACTCTCCTTGCGGCGATAATATACCTTATATGGGACATACGCACGGAGGCCTGGCTGGGAGCAGTCATATCCCTGGTGATAATCAAGGCAGGACTTGAAATGCTTGGCGACAGCCTTTCAAGCATAATCGGAAAGCGTATAAGCAGCGAGCTCTCAAAAGAGATAAAGCAGACGGTCTGCTCCTTCCCCGAGGTCAACGGAGCCTACGACCTGCTGCTCCACAGCTACGGACCCGATCTGCTCATAGGCTCGGTACACATCGAGGTGCCGGACAGTCTTTCAGTAGCAGAGCTCGACAAGCTTGAGCACCGCATAAACGAAAAGGTGCTTTCCGAGCACAGGGTCATACTCGCGGGCATAAGCGTATACGCAGTGAACACCATGAACGACAAAGCCTCGCAGATGTACTCTGACATACGCAGACACGTCATGTCCCATGAGTATATATTGCAGATACACGGCTTCTACCTTGATGAGGAGCACATGACCATACATTTCGATATAATAATAGACTTTGCCGCCCCCGACGCCGAGGAGCTTTACAACCATATACTTACCGAAACTCAGCAGGCCTATCCCGACTATAATGTAAGTATAACCCTCGACACCGATGTGAGCGACTGAAAAAAGGCTTCCACGCGAAGCCTTTTTTCATTAAATGAAACGTTTCAAAAAAATTTTTTGAAATCAGGTGAGAGATTCAGGCATTATCCCCGTCTAATAACTGAACGGATAGAAACAGGCGCCTGCTGCCTTTGATATATAAGTGAAGCAAGCCGCCGTGCTTTTCGTAAAAGGAGGTATAATTATGAAAAATAACAAGTTATTGACATTTCTCACCGCCGTTGCGCTGGGACTGACATCGGTATCGTTCATGCAGCCGTCCTCTGTCAGTACGGTAAGCGCGGAAACAACTGTGACCGCCGGAGAGGAAAGGATCACCGACCATGCGAAGATACGGGAGATGTTCACAAAATTCATCGAGGAGAACGGACTTCAGGTAACCTGCGTCGAAGAGGGCAAATACAGCGACTTTTCAGACAAGGTGATACTTGAGTTTGAAGCGGGAACGGAGGATTATATCACCGTTATGCGCTATGCCGACGCCAACAATATCGACTCGAAAAGCTTCACGTATATGGTATGTCAGAACGGCATACCCCTGACCACAACTCTGCCGAGACCTGTGGTCACCACCACTACGGCCAAACCCGTGGTCAACACGACCCTGACAACAGCAAAGCCTATCGTTACTGATGCACAGGGACGAATAGTTGACGAAAACGGCAACGTTCTCATCGTCAACGGTACATCGGCAGTTGTATCCGTCCCCGTTACCACCACCACGGCCACTTCGGAAAACACCGAATATTTCTCACTTATGTGGAAGGACTACTACGTTGCCGAGGGCGATACGACATACATTGCCTACTGCGGAAGCGCCCGTCCCGAGTCATGGACAGTGAGCGAGGAAGGCATCATCTCTCTTGACAATAGCGGTCTGAAAGTTACAGGACTCAAGCCCGGCAAGGTCACCATAACCTACAAGGACAGGGACACTACCGTAAATGCATATGTCCTGGTAACAGCCAAGGACGCTGTAACAACTACGGCAGTCCGTGATAACTATACCACAACATCAACCACAGTTACGGCAACTGCAACTCAGACCGTTACCTCTACTGTTATATACTGCTTTGCACCTACAGTGGAGTTCGACAAGTCAGATATGACAGTAGGAGAAACAAGAGAAGGACGCTTCTACAATCCCGAGACAAAGAAGACCGAGAACGGCTCTGTATATGCTTCCAACGATAATATCTCCGTTGAATACACCGCAGGCAGCGACACCTTCAGAGTAACAGCCCTGAAGCCGGGTCCTGCACGGCTAAGCTTCAGCGCGGCCGGCTGTGCATTTGCAGGCTATGCAGACTGGAATATCGTTTCAGGCGGCACAAATATCACGCCTGAGACCACTGTGACCGGCACAACTACCGTGGTAACCACCTCTACCGTACACTATGACTATATGACTAAGGCAGAGTTTGACAATTCTCCAATGAATGTAGGAGAGACAAGGGAGATAAGCTTCCGCCACCCGAGTGAGAATACAACAGGCGGCTCTGTAATGACTTCCTCCGACATTGTCAGCATAGACTACGAAAAGGGCAGCAATACCTTCAGGATAACGGCATTGAAGGAAGGCACAGCAACTGTAATGGCCTATGCTACAGGCTGTACATTCGGTGCTCCGATCTCTGTGAAGATCGTATCTAACAAGAAGACAAGGGGCGACGCAAACTGCGACGAGGGTCTGGATATGGCGGACGCAGTATACATCATGCAGTCCATAGCAAATCCCGATAAGTACAAGCTCTCCGCTGTAGGCAAGCTCAATGCCGATATGGACGGCGACGGCGTGACCGCAAAGGACGCCCAGTCTATTCAGAAGAAGCTGCTTGGTATAAGCGACGAAAAGATCACCGATCTGTCAACGATACACAGTATGTTGTCGGCTTTCATTCAGGAAAACAAGCTTGCTGCTGCAATGACTGCTTCGGTTCCCGAGAATGATAAGTACATCATAGTAAATCTTGCAACATTTGACTACGATGAGCAGAATAAAATTAAGGAACAGACATCGGAGTTCCTTAAGTCGGTGAATATTGATGAAGAACTCGTTAAATTCGCTGTTCCGCAAATGATTATCGACTAAAAGAAAACATGATAATAACAAAAACAGCATGAACGGTAAATACCGTTCATGCCGTTTTTTTATGCGATAGTATCCTTTTCAAGGTCAAGGCCTTCCATTGCCGTGGCCGGACCCATGATACAGGTGTTTCCGCAATTTCTCAGGCATTCCGCCGCTCTGAGGAGCTCCTTTGGCGTTAAGGAGAGCATACGCTTCTTCTCCGCCCTTCTCTCCTCATGGGATATGCCCCTGAACCACAGTCCGTCAGCCTTGCGGCTCCTGTTTCCGTCGGAAAGGAGAGGCTCCTCACGGGCAATGGTGCTTATGATATACTGAGTTATATCGGGATCGCCCTTGCAGTATTCCTCCGTGAACCCGGCAGCTCTGCGGCATATATCGAGAGTTGCAGCAGGTGAGGGATCGCGGTAGGAGTAGAATGACTGCTCCCCTGAGGGCGCTACGACCGCGCCTGTGCCGTAGGCTCCGCCTTTTACTCTTACCTCGTTCCAGAGGTATTCCAGCGAGAGCATACGGAAAAGCACCTTTCCCGCAGCCGCGTCGGCTGAATTATCGGGAAATGCTATTGCCGAATAGGAGACCCCCGCGGGAATGACTATTCCCTGCGCTGCGGGAAGTCCGAGACTGAAGCTCATCTCACTCTGCTGTGCGGGAGCACCCGCAGGCAGAGCCGCTATAAGCGAAGCTATACTCACATTCTCCGAGCTCATAAGGCTTGCAGTCAGACGTGAGCTGCAAATGATCCTGCTCAGCAGGGATTTTATGCTGACGATAAGCTTTCCGGGAGCCTTTGCGGTCTCATGGAGCCGCTTATAGCCCTCATATCCCGATACGAGCTCGTTTACCGCAGATTCTGCGGAAAGAGCTGCCCTTACCCTCTGCATGGAGTAGCTGTGACCGTTGGATATAAGGTCCTGTCTGCCGATCTCGTCGGCCTGCATGAGCAGCTCCTGCACTGTTTCGGTGTCGTCAAAGCAGGTCTCGGTGATTATCTCACGGATCAGCTCAAGAGCCTCCTCCGTATTCTTTTCAAGGAAACGCGCCCTTACGGAGAAATAGGGAGTACACTTATCGGCAACGCCCTCCTTTGAGAAAACATCGACTCCGTAGGAGATACTGCCGAGAAGTCCCGTTATCCTGCGCTGGAGCTCGGGTGCGGAGCTGCGCGAGGTGGGGAGCTCTCCGAGAAGCTCGGACACGGCAGCCGCAGCGGAAAGTTCTTCCTCAGAACAGTCTGCCAGAGAGAAATAAAGATTCATGGCAGCAATGCCCTTATCTGAAGCTTCACGGCGAAGCACGGTCACTCCGCCCACCTTTGTCTCGTCTGTGGGGAAGCTCAGAGGCTCCTCGTCCACTTCCGAAAGCGCAAGATGAGGCATGGTCGCCAGCTGCTCAGGAGTATCGGCAGACTGCTGCCATTCCTCAAGCTGTCGTGTCTGCTCGGCTATTACCGAGCGCTCCTCACAGGCGAGGCTGTCAACTATATCGGCAAGGCGCTTTTTCTCGGCAGCCTTCTGCTCGTCGCCGTAGGTGCGTGAGGGCAGCAGATAAAGCTCAGCTCCGTCTGTTTCGTCAAGGAGCCATTCACGGAGGAGCTCCTCAAAAGAGCCAGAGGATACCTTGCTGCGGAGATCGTCGAATACCTGTCCCAGCTCGAGATAAAGGAGGGGATCCCCTCCGTACAGCCATGCGGAGAGTGCCGAGATATTCCGCGTGAGGCCTCTCGGCTCGCCCCCTGCACGGAACCTGAAATCGAGGCGGTCTATGGCTGCCGCCAGCAGACGGCGGTCTATGCCGCTGTCACAGAGCTCCGAAACGGTGCTGCGGACAGTCTCCTTCAGCTTATCGCAGCTCTCGGGGTCTGTGTTGTTTATGCAGAGACAGCCGAAGGGCTGGAGTATCCCGTCGCTGACGTCAAGCGATACATCGAGGCAGAGCCCCGTATCCAGCAGAGCGCGTTTGAGGGGAGCGTCGTTTGAACCGGTAAGAGCCTCGGAAAGCACCGATGCAGCCGTTATTTTTTCACGCTCCTGCCAGCTGCCGAGTATCTTTCCGAGAACAAGGTAGGTCTTGCCCTTTTCGTCCTCGTCGGCGGAGATCTCGTAAAAGCATTTCTTTACTACGCGGGGAACGGCCTGCTGTAAGGGTATATCGCTCTTAACGGTCTGCTTATCAAAGCGGGAGAGGTATTCACTGTCTATGAGCTCCAGCACAGAGTCGATGTCCACGGGTCCGTCAAGAAAAATATAAGCGTTAGAGGGGTGATAATAGGTCCTGTGCCCGTCAATGAACTGCTCATAGGTGAGGTCTGTTATAGCCTCGGGAAGTCCTCCCGACTCAAAACGGTAGCAGCTGTCCGGATAGAGCGCGTTCATTATCTCGGATTCCATTCTGCTGTACACCGAGGACATTGCGCCCTTCATCTCGTTGAACACAACGCCCTTGTATATGGGTTCGTCGGACTCGCCGTGCATTTCGATGTGCCAGCCCTCCTGACGGAATATATTGGGATTATAGTATATGGCTGGATCGAACACCGCATCGAGGTATACCCTTGTCAGATTCATGAAGTCCGTATCGTTCCTGCTTGAAACGGGGAAAACCGTCTTGTCGGGATAGGTCATGGCGTTGAGGAAGGTGTTCATGGTACCCTTCATCAGCTCGAGAAACGGCTCCTTTACGGGATATTTCTTCGAGCCCCCGAGTACGGAATGCTCAAGGATATGGAATATTCCCGTATCGTCACAGGGCGGTGTCCTGAAGGCTACGGAAAAGAGCTTGTTCTCACCGCTATTTTTCAGCCATACCAGCTTGGCGCCCGTTTTTTCATGGCGCATCTCAATAAGCTCCGAGCCGCAGTCGGGCGCGGGAGCAGTACGGGTAACGGTAAAGCCGTGTATCACGTCGTTTATATTCATGCAAAGACCTCCTGAAAAGTTCGTATTTATAATAATAGTTCAGAGCTGCCGCACGCTCTGCGAGCCGCAGGGAGATGAGCTCTTATTTCTCTAATGTAATAATTATATCATTTACTGCGGATTTATGCAAGGGCTGATACCCTGCGGCAACAAAAAAGCCGCAGGAACGTGTCGGACGTTCTTACGGCTTTATATACAGATTCCCCGGTATCATGGGAAATAATAATCGAGCAGAAGGTCTACCACCATTGAATATGCCTTTATTCCGTCATCTCTTCCGTTCATCTTTATATTAGTGTCTATTGCAGCCGTTGAGGCTTCGCTGACTGCTTCCGTGGAGATGACCTCCTTTGCGGCATTGTCCTCCCAGTAATTCTCCGGCAGATACCTGAACCAGTCATTGGTGACGTTTCCGGAAATACTTCCCGAAAGCGCGATCGCCTCCCCCACATTGTTGTCATATACGGCGTTGTGGACGTATTCAAGAGCTTCCAGATAGCCCGCATAGCGGAATTCCACATTATCACTGCCCGTCGCAGCCGCAAAGGCGAGGAAATTAGCCTCGTCCTCCTGTATGAAGCCCTTGAGATGAGCCAGCTCGTGGCATACGGTGGCGGGGAGGTTTGCCTTTACCATATCATCGTTGTAGTTAGCCTCTATGGTGTACGGGAAATATATCCCCGTGAGGTTGGACTGGCTCATGAAATACGAGAACTGTATGGGCTTTGGATCAGGATAGAAGCCGCGGAGCTGAGGATACTTTTCCCCCGCCTGCTTCATTGCTTTCTTCGCCTCCTCCCTGAAATCGCAGGTGAGCTCGAAGCAGCCGTTCTCGTCTCTCGGCACTTCCTCAGACAGCTCGTTGCACTTGTTTATGAGAGCTCCGTAGAGCATGGTGAGCTCCTCGTCGGTATGCTGATGAGCGTCAGGAAAATACTTCTCCGCAAGAGGCGTACACTGATACATGATAAAACAGTTCATAGTCTCTGTAACGGTTATGTAGCAGAGTATCCACAAGGCGAGAGTGCCTGCGAATGCAGCGATACTGCGGCGTTTTCCCTTTCGGAATATGAGCAGTATCAAAAGCAGCGGCAGTCCGGCTATAACAAGTATGACAGCGCCCACCGTAAGCATCTCGCCCAGAGAAAAGGGCAGAAGTCCGCTTACAAAGGAAACGGCCGCGGATATGTAAGGGAATATTTTTTCAACGTAAAAATCGGCAAAGGGGCGGCAGAATCTGGCAAGCACGTTCAGCAGCACCATTGCCCCTATCAGGATAAGCGGGATACCGTATCTTTTTTTCATGGTATTATCTCCGTAAAATTTGATCTGTGCGGCTCTCTCAGGCAGAGGCCGCCGTATATACTGATTATAGCATGATATCCGACATAAATCAATATGCTGCGAATGGGAAAAGCTGACAGAAACAAAGAAATGACAAGCTTCCCGTCCTGTCCTATGCAAAAGCAGGCATAAAGAAAACTATGCTTCCTTATGCCTGCCCTATTATCGGGATCTGTCAGCCTCTGAGCTCTGCTCCGATAGCGCTGAGCGCCTTCAGAACACGCTTCATGGCTCCGTCAGCCTGCTCGTCGGTGAGAGTACCCTCGTGTGAACGCATTGAGATGGAGTAAGCGATACTCTTCTTTCCGTTCTTCTTCATATCGTCGCTGCGGTATACGTCGAAGAGAGTTACCTTTTCCAGTATCTTTCCGACAGCGCTCTTGATAGCCTTTTCAAGCTCTGCAACAGGCATATCCTCGTCTACAAGGAGACTGAGGTCACGGGTTGTAGCAGGGAACTTGGGCAGAGCCTGATAGGTTATCTTATCAGCGGCAGCTGCCATGAGCTCAGGGATATTGAGCTTTGCAACATAGGTCTTTACGCCTATCTCGTAGTTCTCCTGTACCTCGGGATGTACCTCGCCCATTATTCCGAGATATGCGCCGTCCCTTACGATGACTGCGCTTCTGCCGGGGTGGAGAGCAAATCTCTCGTCAAATTCCTCACAGTCCGCTGCACGGACATACTCAGCGTCCTCTATCTTGAGCTCTGCAAGGAGCTGCTCAACTATGCCCTTGAGTGTGTAGAAGTCAGCGTCGCCGCCGTACATTCCTATGGTAAGTCTCTGAGGTTCATCGGGGAGCGAGTAGCTGTATTTATGCTTCTGCTTTCCGCTGTTTGCAAGGGTATCGCCGTTGATGAAGGGCTTCTCCTCCGAGGCGGGAATATATTCCTTGGCTATCTCGAAGAGACAAGCCTTGTCGTTGCGGTTATTGTAGTTGAAGGAGAGCACATCAAGCATTGAAGGGATAGTTGATGTTCTCATAACGCTGGTGTCCTCGCCGAGAGGATTTACTATCCTTACTACCTTGCGGAGCTTACTGTCGGCAGGGAGCTTTATCTTATCGAAGTACTTGGGCGATACGAAGGAGTAGGTAGCTATCTCGTAGCCGCCCAGAGCAACTGCCGCATTTCTGAGAGTGCGGACGAATTTCTGCTCCTCTGTGAACTCAGCTCTTGCTACGCCGCGGAAATCCGTTGAGGGGATATTGTTGTAGCCGTAGATACGGGCAACTTCCTCTGCAACGTCAGCCTTGCAGCCGATGTCTATACGGAACGAGGGAGCTATCACCTTGCCGTTTTCTACCTTGAAATCAAGACGCTCGAGATACTTTATCATGTCAGCCTCGGATATATCGGTGCCGAGGAAATTGTTTATCCACTCCGCGCTGAAATCAACAGTTGCGGGAGTCTTGTCTGTGTAGTCACAGTCGATGACGGTGTTGAGCACCTCGCCTGCGCCAAGTTCTTCAACGAGCTGGAAAGCACGCTTTAAGCAGGTCATGGAAATAAGTCTGTCAACGCCCTTTTCATAGCGTGAGGAAGCGTCCGACTTGAGCTTCAGTGCCTTTGAAGTGCGTCTTACCTGTGTGGGCTCAAAGTATGCGGACTCGAATACGACAGTTGTTGTATCGTCCATGATACCGCTGTACTCGCCGCCCATGATGCCTGCAACTGCAACAGGCTTCTTTTCATCAGCGATAACAAGCATATCCTCTGTGAGCTCTCTCTCAACGCCGTCGAGAGTCATTATCTTCTCACCGTTCTTAGCGTTGCGGACATTGATATGAGCTCCCTCAACATAGCGGAGGTCGAAAGCGTGCATAGGCTGACCGTATTCAAGCATTACGTAGTTTGTGATATCAACGAAGTAATTGATAGGACGGACACCGCTTGCACGGAGTCTCTCCCTCATCCAGCGGGGCGAGGGACCTATCTTTACGTTCTTTACGATACCTGCGCAGTATCTCTGACACTTTTCTGTGTTATGTATATCCACCTTGAGCATGGAGTTGATGTCGCCGTCAACGCCCCTGAACTCGGGAGTCTTTACCTTCAGCTCGGTGCCGTAGGTAGCTGCGGTCTCTCTTGCGAGACCGATAACGCTGAGACAGTCGGGACGGTTTGAGGTTATCTCAAACTCAACGGAAGTATCGTCCAGACCGATAGCAGTGTGGATATCCTCGCCAAGCTTGCAGTCCTCCTCGATGACGAATACGCCCTCGGGATCTGCATAGGGGAAGTCGTGAGCCGTAAGGCCGAGAGTATCAAGTCCGCAGAACATACCGAAGCTCTCAACTCCGCGCATCTTGCACTTCTTTATCTTGCCCTCGGGGAGAACAGCTCCGTCAAGAGCAACAGGAACGAGGTCGCCCTCCTTGACATTCTTTGCGTTGGTAACTATCTGTATGGGAGCCTCTGCGCCGA
Source organism: Ruminococcus sp. (assembly GCA_017519415.1). Classification (GTDB taxonomy): domain Bacteria; phylum Bacillota; class Clostridia; order Oscillospirales; family Ruminococcaceae; genus Ruminococcus. The sequence continues at coordinate 27,086 of JAFWSI010000059.1, read as the reverse complement.
TGTCGACCTGACAAACGAAGAGCGCGTCAGCATTTTCGTGAGGTCCCTTTGAGAGTATCTTTCCAACTACAACGTTGGAGATATTGCTTCCCTCTTTTTCGTAGCATTCTACCTTGGAACCGCTCATGGTAAGAGCGTGGCAGAAATCCTTTATTGGCATATCGGCTTTAACATAATCGCCGAGCCATTTCATAGATAAATTCATATCATTTTTTCCTTTCGTGATTATAGTCAACGGACGCAGTTATTCCGCACCTGTGCTTTTTTTCCATGCATCGGAAATGATACGGTACACTTCATCTGTATTCTTTTTGTTTGTATAAATAATGTTCTGTGAGCCGTCCTTGAATATCACGGCTACCTTACATTCCTTCTGTCCGTCAGAATTTCCGAACACAAGCTTTCTTACGTCGTATATGTCTTCAAGCCTGTAAGCTCTGAAGCTTACCATATCAAAGAAATACCCGTCGCAAACAAAACGATCCTCCTTACACGGAAGCTTAATTCCTGTACTGATCATTTCCGCAAATGCTTCGTCATCATTCAATCCCACGCTGTCCTGCATTCTCCTTATGTCCCGGGGGACATTTATAAACACACGGAGCATTACAACAATTATGCCTATCAGAAAAGCCGCAGCAACGGCAAACACCGCATAATCGGCAGCTACCTTCTTTTCACCTGTACCGGCACGGAAGGAAAACAAACCGATGCCTATTACAGGCAATGCAAAAAGCATAACCAGAATAAGAAGCCCCAGCTTCTTTCGGCGGTACTTTTTGATCAGATCGCTGTACATAATACATATTCCTTTCAGGCTTGCAACAAAATGAACGTTTTCTGACTAATCTGCATATGTCTGTTTTCCTTCACGTTTCACAGAAGCTGTCCCGGATTACCGTATTTTTTATATGCTTCCATTATTGCTCTGAAAGCTTCTTCGCGGTCGGACTTATCTTTAAATCTCAGAATATCACTGTAAGGATCAGCTTTTATCTTGAGCCTTATGGTATAATATGAATATTCTTTCGCTGTAAATACGTCATCTCTGTTTTTGCATTCATATGTCTTTGACATATGAATAATATCCATAATTTTATAAGCCTTGGCGGTCTCGGTGTTTACCAAAAGCTCATCAGAGATAAAAAAGCGCTGGGGTCTGTTTCCTTCAAGCGGAACAGAACGGCTTATAAGATCATCAAGCTCATCTTTGCCTGATATTCCTATCCTTTTCAGCATTCTTCTGCGCCTTGAAAAATATTCCAGAAGTATAAGCATTGCAGCTGTAAATAACAGACCTCCGGCAAACAATGAGGGAATATTAATCCTGTTCTCGGAAGAATATGCTGCAACACCAACTATACCGCGGATAAGGAAAGGTATACCGCAAAAAAGAAATATGACTGCAAAAAACGGTGATCTCTCCTTCAATCCGTACAAGAAACGCTTAAATCCGTTACAGAAGCTGTATGCGTCTTTATCTGCATAATTATTCTTCATTGCTCAGAACTGCTCCAAGAATCTCACATCGTTCTCATAAAGCAGACGGAGGTCGTTTATATCGTAGCGGCCCATTACCATACGCTCAAGACCGAGTCCGAACGCAAAGCCCGAGTACTCTTCCGGATCTATGCCGCAGTTCTCAAGCACCTTGGGGTGTACCATGCCTGCGCCGAGGAGCTCGATATAGCCCTCGTCCTTGCACATTGAGCAGCCCTTTCCGCCGCAGTTGAAACAGCTGATGTCTACCTCGCAGCTTGGCTCTGTGAATGGGAAGTGGTGAGGACGGAAACGGAGCTTGCAGTCATTGCCGTAGAGCTTCTTCATAAGCATTTCGAGAGTGCCCTTGAGGTCGCTCATTGTAATTCCCTTGTCAACTACGAGTCCCTCTATCTGGTGGAAAAGAGGAGAATGAGTCGCGTCAACAGCGTCTGAACGGAAAACGCGTCCCGGGGAGATGATACGGATAGGAGGCTTCTGGTTCTCCATAACGTGGACCTGTACAGATGAGGTCTGTGTACGGAGGAGAACTGTCTCGTTTGTGCCCTCGATATAGAAAGTATCCTGAGTATCTCTTGCAGGGTGATCGGGCGGAAGATTAAGAGCCTCGAAAACATGGTAATCGTCGTCGATCTCGGGTCCGTCGGCAATGTTAAAGCCCATGCCGATGAATATCTCTCTGATCTCGTTCTCTACCTTAGTGAGCGGGTGGAGCTTTCCGAAGGGAGCGTGCCTGCCGGGGAGAGTGATGTCTATCTTCTCCTCAGCCAGCTTCGCTGCCTGTGCATTTGCCTTGAGTGCCGAGAGCTTGCTGCCGAGAGCCTCTTCGATGTCTGCTCTTACCTTGTTGGCAAGCTGACCTATAACAGGTCTTTCTTCTGCGGAGAGCTGACCCATCTGCTTAAGGATAGCTGTGAGCTCGCCCTTTTTTCCGAGGAATTTGATCCTCAGGTCGTCCAGCGCCTTGATCTCCGTACAGGATTCAAGCTCCTGCTTGGCCAGCGCTTCGATTTTTTCAAGCTGTTCTTTCATTGTTTCACCTCAGAATGATTTTGTGTGTAGGGGACGATGCCCACATCGCCCCGTTGGTGTTGATTTCATAAAGACGGGCTGATGTGGGCATCAGCCCCTACAAATTATTTTGTGTCGTGACTAAATAAAAAAGTCCTGTCCAACAGGACAAGACTTAAACCTTGCTTTTATACCACCCATTGTCAGGAGAGCCGACACTCTCTTGCCTTTAACGCAGACCTACGTCGGCAGCCTACAACAGCACTCAACGTACCGCTTCCGCTCCGCCCCTCGTGAGTGAACTTCGGAATGCATCGTTACGGGACGCTCTCACCTTTTCGCCCCTCTCTGCGGAAACTCCTGCATACTTACTCTCTCAGTCATCGGGTTATACATCAATTATATAGCTGAAATCCAAAAAAATCAAGTCTTTTTCAAAAAAAATCTCAGTTTACTGCAAACTTGTGAAAAAAAGATGAAGCCTTTGGATTTTTTGGAGCGATTTGTTGCAATCTGACGGATTCCTTTATTAAATTGAGAGTTTAGAGTTGAGAGTTGAAAGTTATGGAGTCGCCTGCGCCACCCCTGCAACCGGCTAATTGCCGACGGCTGACAGCTAATGGCTAAAATCATGATTTTTTCGAATCGGCAGTTGAATTTTTCATAAAAATATGTTATGATATAAAGTACAGCTTCAATAAAAAATATATGAACGGAGATAGAATAATGGATAATTTCGCTGAACAGCTCGTAAAAAAGAACGACACAGGCTCTGACAAAAAAAGAAGAACTATGCTGACCGTAGTCGGCATACTGTTTTCCCTTTCACTGGCAGTACTTGCCGTACTGCAGCTCGGACGTCCCCATGTTGCCCTGCTGGGCCTGGTGCTGGCAATAGTTGCGGGCTTCGGCACATATTACATCGTTCAGAACACAAAGGTAGAATATGAATACACCTTTACCAACGGCGAACTGGACGTGGATAAGATAATCGCTCAGAAAAAGCGCCGCGAGCTTATGTCCACAAACGTGAGACAGCTGACGGATTTCGGAAAATACAGCAACGATATGGAGGAGACCGAGGACATGACAGTGATACTTGCTACCGACAATATCGCCGCTCATGAATACTATGCGGATTTTACCGACGAGACCGTCGGCAAGGCAAGGCTCATATTCGCGCCCAATGAGAAAATGCTGGAGAATATACAGAAATTCCTTCCATCAAGACTCAGGAACAAGGTTTGATACTGTAACTCATATCATGAGAGCATATATTTCCAGAAGGAGGTATCTTTATGCAGATAGTTTCACCAAAGCAGATGAGCAGACTTGAAGAACGCTCGGAAAAGCTGGGCGTATCCAAAAGGCAGCTAATGGAAAACGCAGGTAAAAAGCTGGCGGAGCTTATTGACGGCTATTGCCGCAATGAAGCGAAGCTCCCGCCCGAAGGCTCCTCGGTGGTGTTCCTTGCGGGCACGGGAAATAACGGAGGAGACTGCTTTGCAGCCGCAGAGATCCTCGTATACAAAGGATATGACATAACGGTGATACATATCGGCGGACTTCCGAAAACTCCTCTTGCTCAGGAAATGCTCAGCAGGCTCCCGAGAGAGCGCATACGCTTTATCGAGGGCTTCCGCAGCGGCAATGTGGAAGCGGCCATTGAAGCGGCAGAGCTGGACTATATGACCATACAGCCAAGAACAGCGGATACCTCTGACGACAGACATGAGCACAATCCCCTTGACGATATACTCCTTGCGGAGAAAAACCGCATGGGCATGATAAAGGGTGCAGTGATAGGCGCTCAGGTTCTTGTGGACGGCGTTTTCGGAACAGGCTTCCACGGCCAGCTTGACAAGGATACGATCGGTATATTCAACATTGGCACAACTGCCTACAGAATAGCAGTCGATGTCCCCAGCGGCGGCAACAGCTCGTCGGGAACCATATCCACAGGTATGTTCAAGGCCGACGAAACCCTTACCTTCGGCTTCATAAAAACCGGAATGTCTCAGTTCCCGCTGAAAAAATACTGCGGCAGGATAACCATAGCCGACATCGGCATTCCCCCCAAGGCTCTTGAGATACTGGAGGGCGAAAGGCAGTATATACGTATCGAGCGTAACTTCCTCGCCGCCTATCCGCCCAAAAGAGAAAGGGATTCCCACAAGGGCAGCTTCGGTACCGTACTCGTCATCGCAGGCAGCTCATCCATGAGGGGAGCAGCTGCATTTGCAGTTCTCGGTGCTCTCAGGAGCGGTGCGGGAATGGTAAGACTCGCCACAACGGAAAAATGCATAGATACGGTTTCGGTGCTTGCTCCAGAGGCCACCTTCATTGAACTGGACAGCGACGATTACGGCTTCATGCTCTACGACAGCAGCCGCGAGCCCATAGCCGAAGCCATGAAGCGTGCGGACGCCGTTGTCATAGGCTGCGGCATCGGAGTGACTCCGGATACCATGGCGCTGACCCAGTTTGTGGCGGAAAATGCAGAATGTCCTGTAATTATCGACGCAGATGGAATAAACTGCATAGCAAAGGACATAGATATTTTACTGAAGAAGCGAAAGGACATCGTCATAACCCCCCATGTGGGCGAGATGGCGAGACTGCTCAGCTGCGACACGGGAATGATCTCGGACAACAGGCTCCTTGCCGCTGAAAAATACGCCGAAAAATACGACATAACCGTCGTTCTGAAGGGCGCGGGCACTGTCGTTGCAAACAGCATATATACTGCCGCCAACCATACGGGCAACGCAGGTATGAGCGTTGGCGGCAGCGGCGATGTGCTGGCAGGCATGATAGGAGCGGCTGTAGCGCAGGGCTGCGGACTCTTCGACGCCGCCTGTGCAGGAGTGTATATGCACGGTCTTGCAGGAGATATAGCCGCAAGAAAGCTGGGCATGGAGGCAATGCTGCCGAGGGATATAATCGGCAACCTGCCCGACGCATTCAGAGAATTAAAGGAAAAGAAGCGCAATATGACCGTATGACGCGGTGAGGATGTGAAAAATTCTTTCAATACTTTGATCGGAGCTGGTATAATGAAAAGTTTTTTTGCATTCACAGCGGCTGCGGCAGCAGCGCTGTGCCTGACAGCCTGCGCTGTGCCGAAGGTCGGAAGCACCTCCCGCAAAAACAGTCTCGGCACTGCTTTTTCGGCAGCCGCAAGCATTACTCTTGACCGCCTTGAAGCCGAGGGACAGCTCATACGCTTCGGCGAGGGCGCATGGGAGATAGAATTCTCGGCGCCGAATACCCTCAGCGGCGTAAAGCTGGAATTCAGCGAGGGCAACGTCCTTGCGAGCTACAAGGGACTGAGCTTTTCAGTGCCTCAGTCGGCTGTTCCCGTAAAAGCCATGCTGCTCAATCTTATAAAGGCCGTTGACGAAAACGCAGGCCTTGACGAGCTCAGCGGCGAAGAAAGCGGAGGTCTTCTGAAAATAAGCGGCAGACTCGACGGCGGAGACTATACCCTCACCGTGGATGAAGAGGGACGCCTAAGCGCCTTTGATATGCCAAACAACAAGCTCACCATGAAGTTCTCGGAGGTAAAGACCGCGGAGATCTCCATAGAACAGAGCACTACGGAAGCCGAGACTTCATCGGAAGCAGTCACAACTGCTGCCGGAACAACATCGGCTGCATAAAAAACAAGGTCCGGAGGAAACGTTACTGTTCCCTCCGGACTTTTTTCAGCTTTTGTTACTTTATCAAAGCAGCGTTATGCCGTTTTCCGCGCACTTTTCTATCATTTCATCAGACCATATAGAGGACTGCACCTCGCCGATATGTGCCTTTTCAAGAAGGAGCATACAAAGTCTTGACTGACCGATACCGCCGCCGATAGTAAGCGGAAGTGTGCCGTCTGCTATCATCTGATGATACTTGTACTGCATCCTGTCCTCTGCACCGCACTCCGCAAGCTGCTTCTTGAGGGACTCGGCATCAACACGGATACCCATAGAGGAGATCTCCAGTGAATCGTCAAGCACCTCGTCCCAGAAGAGTATATCTCCGTTCAGCGACCAGTCGTCATAGTCGGGAGCTCTGCCGTCGTGCTTCTCACCGCTGGAAAGCTTGCCGCCGATACCCATGAGGAATACTGTCCTGTGCTCCTTTGTGATAAGGCGCTCACGCTCGTGACCCGTCTTGCCGGGATACATATCCTCAAGCTCCTGAGTCGTGATGAAGTAGGGCTCCTCACATATCTTTCCTGCTATCTGAGGATAGCGGAGGCTTACCTTGCGTTTTGTGTAGGCGATAGCCTTTACTACTGACTTTACGGTTTCCTTGAGGAACTGTATGTTTCTCTGCTCGGGAGTTATCACCTTTTCCCAGTCCCACTGGTCAACGAATATGGAATGTGTGTTATCGGTATCGTCATCGCGGCGGATAGCGTTCATATCTGTGTAGATACCCTCCCCCGCGCTGTATCCGTAGCGGTAGAGTGCCATACGCTTCCACTTTGCAAGAGACTGGACTACCTCGGCTTCTGAGGCTATCTCCTTTATATCGAAGTCCACCTTGCGCTCAACGCCGTTGAGGTCGTCATTGATACCGCTGCCTTTTTTTACTATAAGAGGAGCCGATACTCTGTCAAGAGTAAGGGCAAAGGACAATGCCTGCTGAAAAACGTCCTTGATGTACTTTATCGCGTGCTGAGTCTCTCTCAGCGTAAGGGCTGACTTATAGCCCTCGGGAATATACAGCTTTTTTGACATAGAGATCACTTTCCTTTACATTAAGATATATTTAACAGAAAACAGCGCCATTGATGCTTTCTGTGCTGCACTTTTTTGAGTAGGGAACGCCGCCCTCGGCGTTCCGATATAAATTTATTTTTTTGCGGGACGCCGAGGACGGCGTCCCCTACAAGTGCTTATGGCTGAATTATCTGATAGAGCCGACTGTTCTCGGGAACAGTATTACGTCGCGGATATTTGCCATACCCGTTGTATACATTATAAGTCTCTCAAAGCCCAGACCGAAGCCGCCGTGAGGTACGCTGCCGTACTTGCGGAGATCGAGATAATCGCTGTAGAGATCGAGGTTCATATTTCTCTCGTTCATTGCTGCGATGAGCTTGTCGTAGTCAGCCTCTCTCTCGCTGCCGCCGATTATCTCGCCTACGCCCGGTACAAGGAGGTCAACTGCCGCAACGGTCTTGCCGTCAGGGTTCTGCTTCATATAGAAGGACTTTATTTCCTTAGGATAATCGGTTACGAATACAGCCTTCCTGAATACCTTCTCCGAGAGGTATCTCTCATGCTCTGTCTGAAGGTCGCAGCCCCACTCCACAGGGTATACAAAGTTCTCACCCGATTTCTTCAGAAGCTCGATAGCCTCTGTATAGGTAACTCTTGCAAAGTCGTGGGAAATGAGCTCCTCAAGACGTTCAATAAGTCCCTTTTCAAAGTGAGCGTCAAAGAACTTCATATCATCCGGACAGGTATCAAGGAGCTTGCGGATAACGTATTTCAGCATATTCTCAGCTATCTCGATAACGTCGTCCAGCTCTGCGAAGGCTACCTCGGGCTCTATGTGCCAGAACTCGGCAAGGTGCTTTGGAGTATTGGAGTTCTCGGCTCTGAACGAGGGTCCGAAGGTGTATATCTTGCCCATAGCCATTGCAGCCATTTCGCCCTCAAGCTGACCTGAAACGGAAAGGCCTGCCTTTCTGCCGAAGAAGTCGTTGGCGTAGTACTCCTCCTCATTCTTGTAGTCCTTGCTGTAGCCGATAGTGGTTACCTGGAACATCTCGCCTGCTCCCTCACAGTCACTGCCTGTGATAAGGGGAGTGTTTACATAAACGTAGTTGTTCTTCTGGAAGTATTCGTGTATAGCAGCAGCAAGCACGGAGCGGACGCGCCATACTGCGTTGAAGGTGTTCGTTCTGCCTCTGAGGTGAGGGATGGAACGGAGGAATTCAAGAGTATGTCCCTTCTTCTGTAGAGGATAATCTGTAGGAGCGTCGCCGAGGATAGTGATACCGTCGGGAGCTGCATTAATCTCAACAGTTTCGTTTCTGCCCTCAACAGCAGTACCTGTTACCTTTACGGACATACCGACTCTCGGCTCCTTGAAATCGCTGTCGCCCTTGTCAACTACGACCTGAACGTTTTTCAGTGAAGTACCGTCGTTTACCTCAACAAATGCAACGCTCTTTGAATTGCGTGATGTGCGGACCCAGCCGCAGACTGTTACCTGCTGGCCTACATAATCCTTTGTGGTGATTATCTCCTTGACATCGATGTGCTTCATAATGATCTTTTCCTTTCGATTAAAATGTTTATGCAGGACGAGCAGAAATACAAAAAGCCCCGTCCTGAAACTACAGGACGGGGCATAATACCCGTGGTGCCACCTGAATTACCGCAAAAGCGATCACTTTTGAGCCGCTGTAACGTGCGGAATACGTCTCCCCTACTCGGATACCGTTTGATCTCTGAGCCATTTACACGCAATGTCACTAAAACACGCGCTGCCCCTTTTTTCATCTACGCAGCCCCTTTTCGGAACTTCATACTAAATCCGGCACCCTTTGGGTTTGCTGCTCGGGAGTGTTATTCACACAGACTCTGATATGCGGCTCTCACCATACCCGCACTCTCTGGGAACGATATTCTGTGATACTTCTCTCCGTCGTCGCATTTGATTTGTATGTATTATATCACTTATAAATTTGATTGTCAAGTGCTTAGTGAAAAAATATTTCTCTCTTTTCACATTTCTGTCAGATAAGCCGACAAATTTCCATATTTTCACATTTTTTCACACAGAGCTTTCCCTTTTATTTCACTTTTCAATACGCTTATTTACAAAAAAGGGGTGTATATTATAACCATAGAAGCAAAACACACTCCGATAAAAAGAAAGGGTGCGAAAAAATGATGAACGGTACTATTAAAAAAACTATCACAGGCCTTGCGGTACTGACACTGGCTGTCAGCGCATTTGCAGGCTGTGAGAATAACAACGATACACCGACTGCGGAAAACCAGTCATACAAGGTCTCAGAGGAGTCTGACGCAAAGTCCGGCAGTACGGAAAAGGCAGACAAGGGCACAGATAAGAGCATTTCCGCAAATACGGAAAAGCTCTCCTATTCGGGCGGAGCTCCGATAATCGCCGATACTGCCTCTCTCTTCTCCGAAAGAGACCTTGAGCAGACAGCAGATACCTCCGAAGCTAAAAAGCTGACCGTCTCCGACGGCAAGACTCTGGATATTACCGAAGCAGGCGTTTACATCATAAGTGGGAGCGCAAAGAACTGCACCGTAAAGGTGGACGCAGACAAGGACGCAAAGGTACAGCTGGTGCTTGACGGCGTTGAGATAGAAAACGACGACTTTCCAGCCATATATGTACTGTCGGCTGACAAGGTGTTCGTAACTTCCGCAGGCAGCGATAATACCCTTGCTGTGAACGACAGCTTCCGTGCCGACGGCGATACCGATACGGACGCGGTTATTTTCTCAAAGGATGATCTGGTGCTGAACGGCACAGGTACTCTTACGGTATATTCCGCATATGCAAACGGTATATCCTGCAAGGATGACCTGAAGATCACAGGAGGCACCTATGATGTTACCGCTTCTCAGGACGCCTTTGAAGCAAACGACTCCATATCCGTCAGCGGCGGCGACTTTATCATAACCACCAACAAGGACGGCTTCCACTGCAAGAACGATGAGGACGACTCCCTCGGCAGCATATACATAGCCGACGGCAGCTTCGGAATAAATGCAGGAAGTGACGGAATACAGGCAACTACCTTTATACAGATCGACGGCGGAACCTTTGATTTAACCTCGGCTGAGGGCCTTGAAGCTACATATATCCAGATAAACGGCGGAAAAATAAATATATCCGCCTCGGACGACGGCATAAACGCTTCAGAAAAAAGTACAGCCTGCGATATAATCGTTGAATTCAACGGCGGCTCCACCACCATTACCGTGGGACAGGGCGATACCGACGGCGTTGACGCCAACGGAAGCATATACGTCAACGGCGGCACCATTGACGTTACCGCTCAGATGTCGTCCTTTGACTACGATCAGACAGCCGAATTCAACGGCGGCACAATTATCGTAAACGGAGAGGAGGTCTCCGAGATACCTCAGTCCATGATGGGCGGCCCAGGCGGCGGAAGAGGCGGCTTCTCCGGAGGTCCCGGCAGCGGTCATGGCAGTTTGAGAGGCTTCGGAATGCCTGATGATTTCGGCGGCTCCGGCGACCAGTGGTACAATAACGGCTGATACGGCATAAAGACTTTTATCACTCCCTTTAATATAAAAATAAACGAGAGCTTCAAAGCTCTCGTTTATTTATGTAACATCATATAAACAGTGTACTGAAGCCGTGCTCGCGGGCATAGCGCTCCGCCTTCTTGCGGTTTATCTGCTTAAGTATCCTTATAGTCTGCTTATGTCCCTTTCTTATATCATCAATGGGAATATCCTCATTGTCAAATTCCAGTATCTGTATATTGTAAAGGGTCTCGCAGCCGCAGAATGCGTCCTCCTTTATATCCTTGGTGTACATGCTTATCTTAAGATCCATAAGGTTCTGACAGCCGTAGAAAGCCCAGTTGCTTATACTCTTCACCGATTTCGGTATCGTTATGGACTCCAGCGATCTGCACCATGAGAAAGCGCTCTCACCGATAGATGTGACCGTATTGGATATAATGACCTTTTTAAGGCTGTAGCACTCTGAAAAAGCGGCATTGCCTATTGACTCCACAGAACCCGAGATGACTATTCTTCTCAGCTTCTTGCAGGAGAAAAACATAAGATCGCTTATTCTTGTAAGATAAGCGGGGAGAACTACATTTTCAAGGGAATTGCAGCGTCCGAACGCGCCCTTGCCTATTCTTCTCACGGACTCGGGGAAATTTATCTCCTTGAGCCTGAGACACTTCAGGAAAGCGTTTTCGCCTATGCTCTCGAGGTTCTTTGAGAATACTATCTCCTCAAGATTGAAGCAGTGACAGAAAGCAAACTTGTCGATAACGTGTACGCTGTCCGACATAACAATACGCTTTACGGTCTCGTTGCTGCGGAATGCATATTTTCCTATTGTCTTTACCTTTTCCGGGATAACTATCGCCTCTGTGGTACCCACATACTTTACAAGAGTGCCGTTTTTGTCGATAGCCATATTATTCACATCGTCGATCTCGATATTCTCATCGTTTACCAGATCGCCGTATTTTTCTCTTATCTCCTCCCTGGACTTGAGATCAGCCTTTTCCTCCTTCTTAGGAGCTTCGGACTTCTGCTCGGCCGCCTTTTCCTCCTTCTTGGGAGCCTCGGGCTTCTGCTCGGCCGCCTTCTCATCCTTCTTGGGAGCTTCGGGCTTCTGCTCGGCCGCCTTCTCCTCCTTCTTGGGAGCTTCGGGCTTCTGCTCGGCCGCCTTTTCCTCCTTCTTGGGAGCCTCGGGCTTCTGCTCGGCCGCCTTCTCCTCCTTCTTGGAAGCTTCGGCTTTTACCTTATCAAACGAGAGCTCCGCCATTTTGCTGTCTGACGACTTGGCAGCTCCCGATGGTATTTCCGCATTCTTCCTGCCATTTAATATATCTGCTGCACCCGCAACGCTGAACCCTTCATTTCCCGGATCCGGCATACTTTCCAGCATTTCCTTTACACGTTCGTTTCCTTTTTCGTTACGGGACGCTTTTTTATCGCGCTTCTTCTTATCGCGCTTGCCGGAACGCTTTTTATCCGCAGGCTTGCTCTCTGCCTTGGGCTCAGGCTTCACCTCAACAGGCTTACTTTCAGCCTTGGGCTCGGGCTTTGCCTCGGTAGGCTTGCTCTCAGTCTTGGGCTCGGTTTTTGCCTCAACAGGCTTACTTTCAGCCTTGGGCTCGGGCTTTGCCTCAACGGGCTTGCTCTCAGTCTTGGATTCGGGCTTTGCCTCAGCGGGCTTGCTTTCAACCTTGGGCTCGGGCTTTGCCTCAACTGGCTTACTCTCGGCCTTGGGCTCGGGCTTTGCCTCTGCGGGCTTATTTTCAACCTTGGGCTCGGGCTTTGCCTCTGCGGGCTTATTTTCAACCTTGGGCTCGGGCTTTGCCTCTGCTGGCTTGCTCTCAACCTTGGGCTCGGGCTTTGCCTCAGCGGGCTTGCTCTCAACCTTGGGCTCAGGCTTTACCTCAACAGGCTTGCTCTCAGCCTTGGGCTCGGGCTTTGCCTCTGCGGGCTTATTTTCAACCTTGGGCTCGGGCTTTACCTCAACTGGCTTACTTTCAGCTTTTTGCTCGGGCTTTGCCTCTGCGGGCTTGCTCTCGGCCTTGGGCTCGGGCTTTGCCTCAACGGGCTTGCTCTCGGCCTTGGGCTGGGGTCTGGGTACAGCTTCAGTACTGCGGGCTCTTACCGCCCTGACCTTTACCCTGACCGCCTTACCCTTTTTCGGCGCCTTTTCAGCAGCAGGCTCAATGACTATCCTGCCTGTGCAATAAGGACATTCCGAATATTTATCCGAATCATACATATGATCTTCGGGGCACTTTGTCATTTTCATTTTATTATCACTCCATCGGGATTCATATGGCTTAATTTATTACCGAAAAATTAATTCGACAATATAATTATAACATCTCAGCAAGAAAAAATCAATAAACAGAGTTCCGAAAGGCCTATTTTTGTGAAAAATAACGGTATATAGAACAGATATACCCTCGCAGCAGCGGATTTATCGGTAATTCGGGCTTTTCCCTTTATACAATATGCACAAAGCGTCCTTTTAAATAAAACCCGCAGTTACATTTTTAACTGCGGGCATATTTTATACGATTATCTCCGCACGGCTGCCGCCGTCCTTGTCCTTGCTGACCACTATCTGCTTGTCGATACGCTGTTTAAGTGCCTGAACGTGGGAAATTATCCCCACAAGACGATTACCCTCGGAAAGTCCAGCAAGAGCACGAACCGCCTGCTCTATGGAGTTCTCGTCAAGGGAGCCGAAGCCCTCGTCCACAAACATCGTATCAAGCTTTATGCCTCCCGCCGAGCTCTGTATCTCGTCGGAGAGCCCCAGTGCCAGCGACAGCGAGGCTTTGAAGGATTCGCCGCCCGAAAGGGTCTTGACGCTCCTCACCGAGCCGTTGTAATGATCCGTAACGTCCAGATCAAGTCCCACCTGCGCCTTTTTGTCGTTGTAATCCGTGCGCCTTGCAAGAGTGTACTGACCGTCGGTCATGACCCGCAGCCTTTCGTTGGCGCGGGCGATTATTCTGTCAAAATAGGAGGTCTGTATATAGGTCTCAAGCATGAATTTGCTCTGATCTGACAGCTTTCCGTTGGCGGTATCAGCAAGATTCTTCACCGATCTGTACCTTTCCTCCAGCGCCGCAAGCTTCTCCGAACCGCCGATTATATTCTCAAGAGCGGTGCTGTTCACCGTGACTACGGTATTCAGCCTTTTCAGCTCGGCTGTGAGAACGTTCCTGCGCTCCATGAGCTTTGTCCTCTCAGCGTCCGCAGCAGCTCCGTCGATCTCGCCGAAGGCTTCAAGATGCTCGCTGAGCTGCTTGAGCCTGCCAGCCAGCTGGGAGCACTGCTTCTCACAGTCCATCACCGCCTTTTCCGCTTCCTCTACCGCGGACCTTACAGCCCTGCAGCTCTCCAGCAGCTCCTTCCGCTTTTTCTCCGCGGCAGCCCTGCTCTCAAATCTCAGTCTGCCCTGAAGCTCCGTCAGCTGCTTTGCCAGCTCTCCGCTTCTCGCTTCGGCTGCGGCAGCTTCTCCGTTCAGCTCCGAAGCTCTGTCACTGAGCTCCGACAAACGCTTTTCCTCTGACGGTATCTGCTTTTCAAGCTCTGTTCTGCGCCGTGACTTCTTTTCGGCAGCAGACAGCTGCTTGGCGTTCTCCGCAAGCTTTGCGCTTATCTTCACCTTTTCCGAGGCTATTTTGTCGCGGGCACTGTCAAGAGCGCAGTTCCCGAGTATGCACTCTGTATCCTTCTGCACTGACGCTCTCTGCTGAAGGAGCTGTCCCTCTGCTGTATCATGCTCGCTGCGCAGCCTTACCAGCAGTCTGTCATTCTCCGCAACGGCAGCCATTATACCCGCCTCGCGCTTTTCATCAGACTCTGTCTGCTGCACCACCCGTTCATACTCGGTAATGAGGTCTTCCGTTCTTGCAAGACTTTTTTTCAGCTCAGATAGCTGTAATTCGCACTCTTTCTGCTTCTCGGCACAACGCTCCGCGCCCTCATCCACGCCGCAGCCGAGGAGCTCCGACAGACGGGCGCTCAAAGCCTTTTCCACCTCCGAGGTCTTTGCCTTGGCCGCGGAGGCCTCTCCGCTCAACTTTTCAGCAAGTGTGCGGGCTTTCTCAAGCTCACCCCTCAGCTGTTCCAGCTCTGCCTCCGAGGGGGCCTCTCCAACCTTTACTGCGGGAACGGGATGCTCCGTCGAACCGCATACAGGACAGGGCATACCCGGAGCGAGCTCCGCAGCGAGAACGCCTGCCTGATCATTCAAAAAGGCTCTGTAGCCGTGCTCGTAACGACCGCTCAGCTCACCCATGCTGTCGGCGGCTTCGCGGTAGCGCTCCGCCGCCTTGCGGCACTCATCACAGCTGCTTTTATACTTTTCTATATCCTCGGCTGCCTTTTTGAGCTCCCCTGACTGCTTCACAAGGCGCTCCTCGCTGCGCAGGAGCTTTTCCTTTTCCGCTCCGCAGCCCTCGAGCTCATTTCTTTTCTTTTTAAGAGCCTCTATCTCTGCGCCAAGAACTGTGCTCTTCTCTATAAGACGCTCATGTTCGCTCTGATGGCTTTTCAGCTCAGTCCCGGACTTTTTCAGTTCCTCTGTCTTTTTCTCATACTCCGCAAGAGCCTCCGCCAGAGTTTTCAGCTCGTCGGCTCTGCCGCTGAGCCTTTCCCGTTCGGCAGTCAGCCGAGCGGTTTCTGCGGACGCCTCGCCGAGCTCGGAAAGCTCTGACTTCATGGCAGCTATGGACTTTTCATTTGCTCTGATCTCCGCGGAAAGCTCACCTCGGCTCTTTTCAAGCTCCTCTGCCCTGCCGCGGAGCTCCTTAAGCTTGGCGGCCAGCTCCTCTGCCCTGCCGTATTCCTCAGACTCCGCTTCTATCAGAGCTGCCTCCGCAGTATTCTTCTCGATCTCGGGGAGCCGCTCCCTTTCCTTGCGAAGAGACTCCTCCAGCGCCTTGCGGCGCTTCTGGCTTTCGCCGAGCTGCTCTGAGGTGCGGCTGTGCTCGGCCTCAGTTCTTGCTCTTTCCTCAGCCTTTACTATGACAGCGTTGACTGCTTCAAGCTTCTTCTCAAGCTCCTCATTCTCACGGGTGAACAGCCCGTACCTTGTCCTGTCCCTCGCAAGGAGCTTTTCAATAAACTCCTTTATGAATTCAAGGGGCGGCAGCTCCGCTTTGAGCTTTTCCGCCTCGGGAGCAAACTCGTCATCGCTGCCGCAGGCTATACCGCTGACATACTGCCTTATGCTCTCGCGCCGGCTCTCGCACTCTCCTTTAAGGGCGCTACTCTGGCGTTTCAGCTCCTCCTGAAGGGTCTGGTAATTCTTGGTGCGGAATATATGCCTCAGTATCTCGCGGCGCTGTCCCGTATCCTCGGTTATGAGCTTCATGAAATCGCCCTGCGCTATCATGGCTATCTGCTTGTACTGCTTTTCGCTCAGTCCGATCAGATCAGTCACTGCACCGTCAACGTCCCTTTTTCCCGACAGCTCGCGGCCGTCGGGGTACGTGAACACTGCATTTGCCGGCTGTGTTGCAACTCCGCCGCCCCTCTTCGCAGGACGGGTATAGGCAGGATTGCGGCTGACCTTATAGCGCTTGCCGCCGTAATCGAACTCAAGCTCCACATAGGTGGGCGTCTCGGGGGAAGCGTACTTGGAACGGAGCATACTGTCGTCATCGCGGTTAGCTCCGCTGGCGCTGCCGTACAGGGCATAGGTCACCGCGTCGAATATGGTGGTCTTGCCCGCGCCCGTATCTCCGGTTATGAGATAAAGGCCGCTGTTCCCGAGAGCTTCAAGGTCAAGCACCGTCTTTCCCGCATAGGGACCGAAGCCCGAGATCTCAAGTCTTACAGGTCTCATTCCTCTCCCTCCCATATCTTTTCTATAAGCGACTGTACCAGTTCACGCTGTTCCTCACTCATTCCGCCGCCGTTGCTGAAGCTGTAGAACTCCTCAAAAAGCTGTATCGGCGGCTTGCGGTCAGCCTCTGCGGCTCCCATATCTCCGTGACAACTCCGTGTGCGGCGGTTATCATACTCTATGCTCATTATATTGGGATATACTGCCCTGAGCCTGCCCATAGCCTCGGGCACATCCTCCTCGTCGGTGAGGATCGCCCTTATATAATCCGTACAGTCTCCCGCTCCGCTGCACTCCTTTGAGCTGATATAATCAAAGCTGCCGCGTATCTCGCGCATATCATGCCACGGCACGAGAGGCACTGTGCGAACCTCAAGGCTGCCCTTTTCGCCTATTTCAACCACAGTTACGGACTTCTCCTGCTTTGCCTCCGAAAATGAGTATTTCAGCGGAGTACCGCAGTACCTTATCCGCGGACTCCCCACGTTCTGCGGAGAGTGTATATGTCCCAGCGCAACATAGTCAAAACCGTCAAAGGCGGAGCTGTCCACATTGTCGCTGCCGCCGACGGATATTTCCTCCGAGTCGCTCTTCCGGGCGCCTGTGACGAACTGGTGGGTGACCAGAATATTCCTCTTTGTAAAGTCAATATCCATAGCGTCCACAGCTGCGTTTACCGCGTCGGTGTAGCTCTCCACGGCAATGTCCGGGAAAAATCTCCTGACTGTCACGGGCTTTATGAAGGGCAGCATATACACGCATACTTCTCCGTACCCGTCCTTCAGTACGGTCGGAGTGACCTTTCCGCTGAAAACGGGAGACATATGTATACCGCTCTTCTCCATGATATGAGAGCCGAAGGCAATGCGCTCAGCGGAATCGTGGTTTCCGCTGATGACGAAGATATGCTCCGTACACTCTGCAAGTCCCGTGAGAAAGCTGTCAAACAGGCTGACTGCCTCTGCCGAGGGCACGGCTTTATCGTATATGTCTCCCGCAATAATCACTGCGTCGGGAGCTTCGTCCGAAACTATGCCTCTGATCTGCCTGAGTATAAAGTCCTGATCCTCCGTCAGTGAGAATTCGTTTAGTCTTTTGCCGAGATGAAGGTCGGAAAGATGTATAAACTTCATAGTATCCCTCCTCCGCCTGCGCCATACAACGCTGCGTATCTAACATTAATTTCATTATACAGGCTTTGCATTGCGATGTCAACGAGAACAGACAAAAAACTCCCGGCGACCGCATATCGCCGGGAGCATATGTGCTGTGATCTTACAGTTCGGGCATATTGCCGCCGTCATCCTCCGGCTCGATGTCAGTGTAATACTCATTATCATCACTTTCATCATAGCCCTCGTATTCCTGCGATGCCTGAACATTTGCGGCAGCTCTGGGAGCCGCAATTTTGCCGCCGAGGAAGCCTGCAAGCAGAGCTCTTATGTCAACGCCTGTTGCCTCTGTGAGTCCGTCGGTTATCTTAGTCGTCGAACCGATTATGTCGCCGACGAGCTTGCTGGAATTTCCTTCGCCGTACATTGTGATCTTATCTACCTGTGCAAGAGGTGTAGCGGCATTCTTTACTACCTCGGGGAGAGCCTTGAAGTACATTTCAAGCACAGCAGCCTCGCCGTACTTCTTCATAGCCTCTGCCTTGGCGTTGATACCCTCAGCCTCTGCAAGACCCTTTGCGCGGATAGCGTCGGCCTCTGCCTTACCTACGGCAGCGATACCCTCAGCCTCCTGCATTTTAGCAAACTTCTGAGCCTGTGCCTCAGCCTTCTGAGCCTCGGCCTCCTGCTCGCGCTGGAAACGATCCGCCTCAGCCTCTTTCTTGAGCTGATAGAGCTTGGCGTCTGCTTCCTGCTGAGCCTTGTAGCGGTCAGCCTCTGCCTTTTTCTTGATCTGAGCCTCGAGAGCCTTTTCAGTTACCTCTGCTTCGCGTGCCTTCAGCTCTACGTCCTTTTCGGAAGCGGCGATATTGGCGTTAGCCTTCGATACCTCGATGGACTTACGCTGTTCCTCGCGCTGTATCTCGTATGCTGCGTCTGCGATAGCCAGCTGTGTGTCGGCCTCCTTCTTCAGTTCAGCCTGACGGATAGCCAGCTCATTGTTTTTCTGTGCGATCTCTGTCTCGGCAAGGATCTTGGCGTCGTTAGCCTCCTTCTTTGCCTGAGCCTTTGCGATCTCGATCTCCTTCTCGGACTCAGCCCGTGCGATAGCAGCCTTTTTCTGGATCTTGGTGGTATTGTCTATACCGAGATTCTCGATAAGGTTCTGATCGTCGGTGAAGTTCTGAACATTGAAGGATACGATCTCAAGACCCATTCTGTTAAGGTCGGGAGCTGCATTCTCCTGTACCTTCTCAGCGAAAGCCTTACGGTCGTTGACCATTGCCTCAAGAGACATCTGACCAACGATCTCACGCATATTACCCTCAAGCACCTCTCTTGCCACCTTTGCAACGTAAGCGGTGTCCTTGTTGAGGAAGTTCTCAGCGCCCAGCTTGATAAGCTGAGGATCGCTGCTGACCTTAACGTTTACATTGGCGTCAACGTTTATGTTGATGTAGTCCGCTGTGGGAACTGCGCTGGAAGTCTTTACATCTACGGCGATGAGCTGTAATTTCAGCTTATCCACACGCTCAAAGAAGGGTATGCGGATACTCGCCTTACCGATGATGATCTTCTTTCTCAGACCCGAGATGATATATGCAGTATCCGGGGGAGCCTTTATGTAACCCGTGAATACTATAAGCAGGAATAATGCGATTCCGATCGCTATCGGAACAATAACGCCCCAGTTGATGCCCTCTATCGCAAGAGCCATCAAATTGATTTTGTTGAACATATAAACCTCCATTTAATAGAAAATGTGCTTATGCGGAGCACTATTATTTAATGCAGCCGACGTATTTCGACTGCATGATGTTATTATATATCATATTTTTATTTTTGTCAATATGCCACAGTTATTTACACTTGGTATAGGCCATATTAGGCTTTTATGCATAATGCACAGAAGATTATTTTGAAATTATAGGTTCATTTGAACTCTTTATATAGTTTGAAGAACTTGACTATATGTGAAAGTGCCCTTTTTATCCTCTTCGGCTAATTATTACAGTTTGATTACAGTTTTTGAACATTCCGGAGCGTCCTGCCTCCGTTAAAACAGGGCGGTCCCTTTGTAGCACAAATGTAACATCCATGTAATTGATACGTAATCACTGCCTTTGCTCTCACTTCCATATTGCGCAAATTTTGGTTGGTTGCTTTGTATAGTTTTCACAAAGTTGTCCGAAAACCATTTACAAAATACGTCATATAGATTATAATGATAGTAGTAATTAAGTTATAAGTAAAAGTACCAATAGCAATATTTGGTCACAGCCTCTGTTACATCAGGTTCAGAGGGGGGGTATTAAAATGATAAAACATCTATCGGGTGACTTCGAGACCGTAGAGTATGATACCAAGAAGTATGCCATGCTCTATGACAATGTTGAAACCGAGCCTTATCCTGTACACTGGCATAATGCAGTCGAGCTGATCATGCCTCTCAAAAATGAGTACTCTGTCACTATAAGCGACATAGAGTATACTGTTCCCGAGAACGATGTTCTTATCGTTCCTCCCGGAGAGCTTCACAGTATGCCCGCTATGCCCGGAAGAAGACTTATCTTCCAGTGTGATAACTGTATACTCGGAGAGGTTCCTGCACTTGAGCCCGTTATGCGCTCAATGCACGCTCCCGTACTCATCAATGCCGATCTGGATAAGGAGCTCCATGTGCTCGCCAAAAAGACCATGCTTGATATTCATGCGCTATACAACTCCAATTCGGAGCTTGCGGACGTGAAGATCTATATGAAGGTCATAGAGCTTTTTATGGCTCTCAGAGAGTATCAGCTGGAGCAGCAGAAGATCGTCATGGACTGCGACGACGAAAAGATCGACGAGTACAGCGAAAAGTTCGGCACAGTGCTCAAATATATCGACACTAACTATATGTACGATATTTCCCTCGAGCAGCTTGCGGACGTGGCAGGATACAGCAAGTATCACTTCTCACGTATCTTCAAGCAATATAACTCCATGTCCTATCTTCAGTACATAAACGCAAGGCGCACAAAGGCAGCGGAGCTTCTGCTCCTTGATCCCAATATACCGATAACCGACGTAGCCATGCGCTCGGGCTTCAAGAGCCTTACTACGTTCAACCGTATATTCAAGGAGATAAAGCACTGCACACCTACGGATTTCAAGAAATTATATGCACTGAGATAAAAGCAGACCGCACATCTTACGATGTGCGGTCTTTATTTTTATTTCCTTTATTCTATCCCGTTGATAATATTATATATGTCTTTTATATTTTCTGCGTCATGGAGTCTGTAGAATCTTGTGTCATAGCCGTGCCCGTTGTAGTGCGACGGTGAATAAAGCGCGATATACTGCATGTCCTCAGATACAGATATATCCTTTTCAACGCACTCTTCACTCGAGATCATAATTATTGAGCTGCCGAACAATTCTTCAAACTCTTCCGATCCGTAGCCCTTCCACATATCGGGAACAAGGTCTTCGTCCTTCAGCTCATATGTCTCAAAGAAGCTTATAAGCTGCTGTTTCTGCTCTGCTGTCAGATCGTCAGCCATCCACTCATCGCCCTTCCAGTAATTGCGGGTGAAGCTATAGCTCTTATCATGAACAACATCGAGGATATTCTTTTCTGTGTCTAAAGCAGGATCAACGAACTGCTCTTCCTCAATATCCACATCTCTGAATCCGAGGTCAGAACCGAATACCTCTGCAAGCTCGGCGCAAATATTCTTATTACCGCACTTGTAGAACCTCCAGTCATCTTCGGTGATATAGCCGTTTTCGTCGTAGGTTCTGCTGTAAATGCAGGCAATATCAGGGTATTTCACGGAAATAACGTCAACACTTGAACCGTTATTGCAGGTAATGGTAAAGTTGTTTCTGTTAGGAGTGATTATCCAGCCGAAATACTCGCCTCTGCCGTCAAATTCATACCATGTCTGAGAATCGAATATACTGCATATATTGTTTCGCTGCTCGGCTGTCATTTCAACATTTTCGATAGCGAAAGGAGCTGCAAGGAAAGACTGTGAAAGAATATCCGCAAATGGCGAATCTTCGCATTTGCTAAGCTCCTTTTCGAGCGGCTCGTTATTCAATACCGCCTGTATGCCTCTGTCAAAGGCTTCATAATCAACACGGTAAAGCTGTACGGATTCGGGTTCAAGGACCTCTCCGTATCCTTTCACATTGGTAACCTTTTGTACGTTATAAACTGCATATCCTATCTCCATAACGGCAAGACCGTAATTTTTATCCTCGCTTCTCCATTCAAGACTATGAAGATTCATTTGTGATCGATTCTTCTCTTCTTCTGAAAGCTGGTCATCAGATATCTCTTCGCCCCAGTTGAAGTTATTAAGGAAATCAGAAAGATTTGCACGGACATCATCTGAAAGCTCACCGTATTTGGCGTCATTTGCATTAAGAATATAATCGAGCTTGCTGAAATCGCCGAATGGTGTTGGAGCGTCTGCCTGAGCCAGAATTTCCTGTACTCCCCTGTCAAAGGCATCTAAGTCTATCTTGTAGCACTTGCTGCCTATATTCTCCATAGCGCCTGACTCAAAGCCCATCATGCTCTCCTGATAGTTCACAAAGCCGTCAACAGAAATATAGATATCGCAATCAATCGGCGGTGTATCGCCTCTTGTCCACTTGATATGGTATACCTTTGCGTCCTGCTCTTCCGTTCTTGTCTCGTATTCTGTCAGCTCGCTGCCCCAGTTGAACTTATTGAGGAAGTCGGAGAGCTTTGCGTAGGTCTCGGCTGAATAATTGCCGTACTTGCCGTCTCCACCGTCAAACTTGTATTCAAACGCTGTGAAGTCACCAAAGGGACAGCTCCTGCATGAAGCGTCGTCAACTGCCCCGGAGCCTGTCGTCTGACTGCTGCGCTGCCTGTGGAGGAGAACTCCCGTAGCTCCGAGGCCGCTTATCAGTACAGCACAGGCTGCAATGGCGCTGACGATCCTGATCATATTTCTTTTCGTATCAATCCGCTCGGTACCGCTGACAACTTCCGTATAGCTGTCGTCGGCCGCTCCTGCATACTTCTTTTCCTCTGCAGCCTCGCAGGCCTTTATGATACGCTCTTTCACATCATCAGGCATCTTTATCCTGTCGGCAGCTTTTTTAAGCTTCTTATCCATATTACATATACTCCTTTCTGTATTTTTCCCTTAGCAGCTTCCTGCCTCTTGACAGACGCATTTTAACCGCCGAAGGGCTTATTCCCGTAAGCTCCGCTATTTCTTCCGTCTTATAGCCCTCAACGTAGTGAAGAGTAAGTATTATCCTGTATTTGTCCTTGAGCTCCATAAGAGCCTCGAGGATACCGCTGTCCTCCTTCTCCACCGCATAGCTGTTGAGGAGCTCCTCACTCTCGGTCATATGCCGTGACCGGTAACGGAGCATATCTCTGCATTTATTCGTAGCTACAGTGATTAGCCATGCCTTCTCGTGCCCACTGTCATTGCAATCAGGGGACTTCTGAACGTATTTTATGAATGTCTCCTGTACAACGTCCTCTGCGTCGGCAGTGTTTCTCAAAGAAAGCAGGCATATCCTGTACAGCATATCGCCGTATTTTTCGACCGCCTCGCGAGCGCAGCCGCATTTTTGCATCTTCATCAGCTCCTTTCACTATAAACACGTCATGGAGTATATATTGGTCACATTTATTGTATCATATTTTCCACAATATGAAAAGACAGCCGATTTTCATCGACTGCCTTTCAGGGGATATTAAAATTTGGAGAAATCTTAATTAATGGTGCCGACCACCGATCCGGTAATCGGCACGTTGTTTTTAATTCCCAGTAACTTGGATTATGCTCTTGTATGAACCTGGCCGCCTGCAAGAGTCTTGCCGTGTGCCTGAGCCATATCAGAGATATTTACGTTCTGGTAACCGTTCTGTGCGAGCCAAGGAAGAACCTGCTCCATAGCTGCTGCTGTTGTAGCGTAGTTCTCGTGACAGAGTACTATAGCACCCTCGAGCTGTCCGCTCTGTGCAGCCTGCTTGATCGTATTAACGATGTCGTTTGTGGAAGCGTTGTTCCAGTCCTTTGTATCGATTGCACAGCTTATGAGCGGAATATCGTAAAGTGCAGACTGAACTGTTCCGTTGCTCTCGAGATAAGGTAATCTCATGAGGTGTGAAGGCTCAGTGTTGATAATGCTCTTGAGCTTGCTGTTGCACTGCTCCCACTCACTTCTGATCTGAGAAGAACCAAGAGAAGTGAGGTGAGGATGTGACTGTGTATGGTTTGCAACTTCCATGCCTTTTTCGTACTCATACTGGATCTGCTGATTTGTCTTGATCCAGCTTCCTACGTTGAAGAATGTAGCTGTCATGCCGTTCTCAGCAAGAGCGTTTATGATTCTGTAACCGGGATCTGATGTGCTCTGAGCTGAAGCGCCGTCATCGAATGAGATTGCGCAGTACTTCTTGCCGGGCTGGAGTCCGGGAGTTGAGCTCTGAGGAGGTTCGCCTACATGACCCTGTCCTGTAACTACTGAAGACTTTGTGCCCTCTGTAGCAACGAGAACGTTGTCAAGGTAGAAGTTCATTGTATCGCCTGAATCCTGGATAGTCTCTACGTAGAGAATCATATCGCCTGAATTGTCGGGGATAGTGAATGAAGTATTCTCAAGCTTTGTCCACTCGCCGTCCTTACACTCTGCCTTAGCGATAGATGTATAGGTTGCATCGTTTCCGCTGCCCTGCTGGAGTGAAAGCTGGAATGTAGCCGACTTGCCTGACTGCTGAAGAACAGCAGCGCTGAAGCTGTATGCTGAACCAGCCTTGAACTCTGAACCGAGAGTTATAGCGGCACCGTGCCACTCTGCGCCTCTGCCTGAAACATACAGGGATTTGCCTGAGTAGTAGCTGTCGTCGCTTACTGCAACAGAAGCATTGCCTCTGCCTTCCCAGCTCTCTGCGCTTGAATCGAATGAATTATTAAGCAGATTCTTCTGTACTGTTGTAGTAACGATCTGCTGTGTGGTTGTTACTACCTTAGTAGTTGTCGTACTTGCAGGAGGTGTAACTACTGTAGTACTGGCATAGCTCTCAGGCAGTTTGTTTATTGCGCCTAAGAGATACTTCTGGATAGATGTAGCATCAGCACTTGTAACGCCGTTGCCAGCCTGGTTAACGTCTGCGTTGTATCTGCCCTGCTCTGTGAGCTTATACTTGTTGGGATTAGCAATAGACTGCATGATTATTACAGCGTCGCCCATGTCAACAGCAGTATCAACGTTAGCATCGCCCCACTTTGAAACCTTGTCCTCAAGCTTTACAGTTGTGGTTGTAGTTGTAGGAGCAGCCGTTGTGGTCGTAGTTGTTGTAGTTGTGGTTGTAGTAGTTGTTGTATCGGGCTGCGGAGGATCGATAGTCTTTGTGAGGTTGATGATGTTCTGATAGAAGCTCTTGGGCTGGTAGTTGCTGAACGGGAGCGGTGAGCCGCCGTTTTCACGGTATCTCCAGCTTCTCTCATCTGTTGTACCCCAGAGGGTTACGCATGAGATGTTCTTTGCGTGCTTCATTATTACCTCAAAGATCTGAGGATACAGCTGACCGTTTGTGCCTGTGCTGTTTGTAATATCAAGCTCTGTTACCTGAACGTCGAGACCGAGTGACTCAAACTTCTTGAGTGCTGTCTCGTACTCGCTTGCTGAAGGATACCTTGAGTCAAGGTGTGACTGCATTCCGATACCGTCGATGTAGTCGCCTTCCTTCATGACTGTCTTTGCCATGTTAACGAGGTCGTTTGTCTTTGCGGACATATACTCGTTGTAGTCGTTCAGATAAAGCTTTGTCTCCTTGGGTGCATACTGTCTTGCATACTTGAATGCGTTTACTACGAACTCAGAGTTGCCTTCGCCGTATGTCTTAACCCAGTTGGAGTTGTAGCTGGGTCTCATTCCGCCGCCGTCGTTAACGAAGAGCTCGTTACATACGTCGTATGAGTGGAATGTGAGGTTAGGATACTGTGACTTGATAGCACTGAAGGTATTCTTGATCATGCTCTCAAGACGCTTGTTCATTGTGCTCGCATTTGCACCGTTGAAGATAGAACCGGGAGTCTGCGAATACCATACGAAGGTATGACCACGCATTCCGATACCGTTCTGCTGTGCAAACTTGAGTATATTGCCTGCGCTGTTGAGGCTTACGTTGATGTTATCTCCGCTTACGCCTGCAACTATAGCGTCGGGCTTCATTTCGTTCTCACAGGTGAGTGAGTTGAAGTTCTTCTTGATGAAGGCCTGTGCGCTTCCGTCTGTGATCTCATAACCACTTACGGATGTACCGAGTCTGAAGTAGGGACCCATGTAATCCTTGAAGCCTGTGCCGCCCTTATCATAGGTGTAGTTCTTGTTCTGGTGTGCAGCTACGCCGCCGACAGCAGTGCCCTGACCTGTGCCCTGGCCTGTACCCTGAGGTGTGCCCTCGCTTACAGTGCCCTTGCCGGTCTCAACAGACGACTTAACGCCTGACTTTGAAGCCTGAACATTGTCAAGATAGAAATCTGTAAGGCTGTCGGGTGACTCAACGTAGAGTGTGCATGATGTTGCGTCCGAAGGAATTGTGAAGGAGGTATTCTCCAGCTTTGTCCATTCGCCGCTCTTTGCAGTTACAAGGTCTACCTCAACGTAGTCCGTGCCGCTGCTGCCCTCTACCTGCATTGTCATCTTCATCTCAGCCGAACCGCCGCTCTTCTGGAGAACTGCTGCGCTGAAGCTGTATGTACCGCCGGGTACAAATGTCGATGAACTGAGCGGGATAGCAGCACCGTGCCAGTTATCGCCTCTTCCGCTTACATAGAGCGAGCTCTTGCCGTCATAGTAATCGGATGAATCTGTAGCAACCGAAGCCTGGCCTCTGCCTACCCAGTCGCCTGCGCCTGACTCGAAATCACTTACCCAGTAATTTCCGTTTGAGTCGGGATCGGGCTGTGTAACAGTCTGGCTGCCGCCACCGCCGCCGCCGCTTGTCGTGGTCTCGTCAGGCTTTTCGCTTGTAACGTTAACGCTCTTTACGTTAGCGGAACCGTTGGATCTGTATCCCTCGATGTTGAGTGATACCTCATAAAGTGTACCGGACATGTCGAGACCCGACTTGCTCCATGCATCAAAGTGCTTGGATACGTCGATGGTGCCCTTCATGTAGTTTGTTGTGTTGTTCTGGGAACCGCTTCTCTGACGAACGCTCCAGTACTGCGGGAAGGTTGCTGTACCGTCCAGCGAAGGCTGGTTGTAGCGCATGGTCTTCCTGATATCGTAGGTATTGCCGTTCAGAGTAACCGTACCCTTGTTCTCGCCGTCATTTCCGGGTGGTCTCCAGTCGCCCCAGCCCTCAACGAT
>JAFWSI010000058.1 GCA_017519415.1 Ruminococcus sp. | reverse complement strand
GAAAATGCGGATAAGAGTATTCCAGATAGATGACAGCCTTGACTATAACAAGCATAAGTTCATGAGCTATGACCATGTAATGAAAAAAGGCGGCGTGGACTCACTCATCTATCGTCAGGTATATGGAGGAATAGTAAACTGTTCAGATATTGAATCAGTTTTTGCCCTCTGTAATACTAACCCTCCTCCCGGGTACTGCGGTCATTCACTGTCAGTATCGGACATTGTGGAAATAGAGGACGGCGATGATTTTGGCTTTTATTACTGCGACAGCATCGGATTTAAGAAAGTTCCGTTTGACATTGAGCAGACCGATCACATGGAAATGCTGCATGTTCTCATTATCGAAAACGGGAAAGAGCCGTATGAAGGTGAAATACGCGATGAGCTGAAAGCAAAGCAGAGCGTGGTCGGCGGTCTTATCGAGCCTGTATATTTTGCCGACAATAATGAAGCTCTCATTTACTGTGACGAGGAATTTCTGCTCAAAAACTATGAGCCTAACCGCAGAGTCGGAGATACGATAATTCACGGTACTTTTATGGTTATAGGAAACGGAGTAAACTCTCATGGTGAAATGTCAGATTTCTCACTTACAGATGATCAGATCGAAGATTTCTCCGAAATGTTCAAATATCCGCTCATATACATGACAAAAGAAGAACTTGCAGAGGAACAGGCAGAAGAACCCGACGAGGGCATTTCTCAGATTTAGGAGGTGTCAATGAAAGAAGAAATATTTATACCGTCTCCCCTCGCAGAGCAGCTCGAAGAAGCTGCTGAGGGACAGGGCGTGACGGCAGATGAATTCGCCGAAATAGCGATAAGAAATTTTATAAGGAGTGAGCAAAATGGCAGATGAGAAAAAGGGCATTACCGTCAAAATAGATGCCTCATTACACGCAGAAATACGTGAGTTCATTGAAAGCAATGGAATGACAATGGCTGATTTCGTTTCGCAGGCGTTATACAATGAACTGCATCCGAAGATACAGCCGCAGGAGGTGAAAAACATGGGTCCCACAAGAACAATGGCGTTCCAGATGCCGGAAGATATGTTCCAGAGGCTGAAAGACTATCTGCACCGTCACGGCATTACGCAGAAGGAGTTCGTTCTTGGTCTCGTTGAAGCTGAGATCAAAAGAGATGAGGAGCTTATTAATGCTCAGAATGCAGCAAAGCTCGATGAAGCAGCCGAGGACGAAGAACTCGACGATGAGGAATCGGAGGACGAGGACGAAGAACTCGACGATGAGGAATCGGAGGACGAGGATGATGAACTCGACAATGAAGAATCAGAGGACGAGGACGAAGAACTCGACGATGAGGAATCGGAGGACGAGGACGAAGAACTCGACGATGAAGAATCGGAAGACGAAGATCTCAGCGAAGAACAGGACGAGGATTTTTCAATGGCAATGTAAGCTGTAATAACGGCGAAATATCGCGTTTGTTCCATAGGTCAAAAAACAGCAACTCGATTTGGTGGTTAGGTCGATTTTTCGGCAGGATCATAGACATTCCCGAATATTTGTGGTATGGTGTAAAAAACACAAAGGGGGTATGGTTATGAAAGGAATAACCGCCATTTTATCATTCTTAATGCTGCTTACAGGCTGTGGGCAAAATACGGTAATGAGTGAAAGTCTGCCCACCAAAAACGAGACTTCCACAGTATCGGCAGAAGAAAAAATGATAAACTCAACTTCTGTCACCACTATTACTGCAACAGTAACAACAACTGTGGTGACACAGGAAACTACGATACAAACAACAGAGCCTGTCAGCACCGCAGAAGCGGCTGTGTCGGGTGCAGAGACAACGAGTACCGATAATACCATCAAAGCCACAGAACCGCCGCAAACGGCAACGTCAGCGGCGACAGTAACGATACCCGTTACAACTGCACAGCATACAGCTCCGCCGATAGCCGTAACAGAGCCGATAACCGAGACAAAACTTTTTCTTCCTAATGACGGAACTGACTACGGCAAGGCGAAAGCTGTGTATGAATATATGCGGCAGAACGGAAGCGGCACTTGCATTAACCACGCCTGCAGAACATACGAGATATGCCATGATATAGGGATCGGGTGTTATATAGTATGGACGGACGCAGGTATGTATGGCCATACTACAAATATCGTGAATGTGGACGGTATATGGTATGTTCTCGATACCGAGGGCGGATATTTTCTCGACTACAATTACTGTTTTACTGAGGTCGTCGATATCGACGGCAATCATATTGCAGACAGCAGTATCATCAGCGATATGAGCTATGATGAACTGCATTAATATACATAAGGAGTAAAATATGATCAAATTTAAAAATAGAATAAAGAAGATCGGCGCAGGGATAATGGCAAGTCTCTGCGCTGTTTCATTGTTCAGCACTTCTATCGGCGGAACGCTTTCTGCGAGTGCTGCAATGACAACAGAAAATACAGCCTTTCCCACAGCCGATGAAGTTATCGCGGAAGCAGCTACTCTTCTCGGTTCGCCTTATGGCTGGGGATATAAAGGATATACTGGAGTTTACTATCAGGACAGCTACAGCCCCCTCGACCTCGACTATGTACGAAATCAGGGCGTAGACTGTTCGGGACTTCTCTACTACACGCTCACACACCTCGGATATTCCACAATCGGCTTTTCGTGGAATAATCCTGTGCCCGTTGATACTCCGCATTGGCTGAGTGTGAATGATAACTGCACTATCACATACAACGGCG
Organism: Ruminococcus sp.; assembly: GCA_017519415.1. Classification (GTDB taxonomy): domain Bacteria; phylum Bacillota; class Clostridia; order Oscillospirales; family Ruminococcaceae; genus Ruminococcus. The sequence goes on along the minus strand of JAFWSI010000058.1, from coordinate 1,625 downwards.
TAACTTCAAAGATAGACGTGGAGAAGTCGAATATTCCCTACACAGAGCGTCCCTATTGGGAGTGTGCGGACGGCTCGACCATTTCCGCAGGCTCTATGGTGATAGCTCAGAATCCCTACGGTGAGGATCACTCATGGATATATATGGGAGAGTTTGACAGCAGAAATGATGTCATATCCTACCTTAAAAGTATCGGAGTGAACGAAAGCTACATCAGCAACAGAACAGTCGGTGACGGAAACGGCGACGGTGGTACTCACTGGCGTATCGAATCAAACGGCTCAGAGGGCTGCGTTATCAATAACCGCACAGACGGTAAAAGCTATACTGCGCTGAATATGTCGGCATTCCGTGTTACTCAGAATGACGTTAAGTTCACCATTACAAAGGTTCTGAGCACCGACAACAGCGTTAAGATAAGCGGCGTAAGCAGTATAGACGGTTCAAAGGCAGTATACGGCGTATATACCGATAAAGACTGTAAACATAAGGTCGGAGAGATAACCATAGGAACTGACGGAACAGGCTCGATAAAGCTGCCCAACAAGCAGTATTATGTCAAGGAGATATCCGCGCCGAAAGGCTATGACCTTTCCTCCGATGTTGTGGCTCTGAAAGCCAACAGCAACGTCAATGTTGAGGAAGATGTGACAAGCGGCAAGATAACAATAAATAAGACTGCCGAGGACGGCGCTGTGGCTGACCGCGAGTTCCAGATATCATGGACTGACGGCGGAAAAAAGCATACCAAGAACGCCAAGACAAATTCAAGCGGCGTTGCCGTTTTTGACGGACTGCACGTTTACGATTTCAGCACCAAAGGTGCAATAAGCTACACAGTTTCCGAGGTAAATACCGATTCAAAATATGTAGTCCCTAAGCCACAGGATGTAACCCTTACAAGCGGAAATGCTGACCTTACTGTCGGCGTGAAATTTGAGAATAAGCTCAAAAAGTTCAAGGCAGAAGTAAAAAAGACTGACAGTGAAAACGTCACCTCACAGGGAGATGCAACGCTGTCAGGCGCGACTTATGGACTTTACCGTGACGGCGAAAGGATCGCCACATATATAACGGATGAAAATGGTCACTTCATTACTGACGAGTTCATCTGTGGGAGCTATACGCTTCAGGAGCTTACACCTTCACAGGGCTATCAGCTCAATGATACCATTTATAAGGTCGGCGCAGAGCCTAAGAATTATACCGTTGAGGTAAATCCCATAGCTCTTACCGTTACCGAGAACGTTATAAAGGGAAAGGTCGCGCTCATAAAGCACAATGATGACGGTACAACAGGTATCGAGACTCCCGAGGCAGGAGCTGAGTTTGAGATATTCCTCAAGAGCGCAGGCAGCTTCAATAACGCAAAGGGAACCGAGCGTGACTATCTCACTACAGACGAAAACGGCTTTGCTCAGACAAAGGAGCTGCCATACGGCACATATACCATTCATCAGGTCACAGGCTGGAAGAATACTGAATTTGTGGAGGACTTCGATGTTGTCATTGACGAAAACGGTAAGACATACCAGTATATCCTTAATGATGCCGTTATCTCCGCAAACATAAAGATAGCGAAAAAGGACGCTGAGACAGGCAAAGTGATCCCTGTTTCGGGCGTT
>JAFWSI010000057.1 GCA_017519415.1 Ruminococcus sp. | reverse complement strand
CAGGATTACGACCGCGCGATAGCGTGGTACCGCAAGGGACAGGAGACGCAGCCCTCTCCCAAATTCACCGACAGCGCCGCGAGCATCGCGCACATCTGTGAGATACGGGGCGACAAGCCGGGCGCAATAGCCGCCTACCGGGAAGTATTGCGCCTGCTGCGCGAGGAGTGGGGCATCGTCAGCGGCGAGGAATATGACGCTGTTGAGCGGGCAATAAACAGGCTGCAATAAAAACAGAAGAAGCGACTTGGTAACCGCCCAATAACCACCCGCCTATACAACCGCGCCCAAGTATGAGATAATACCCCCAACACCGCCATGCTCGAAAACCACAATAGAAGAAAATAAGCACAGCTATAACAGGAGGGATAAGGTATGTCGGAGGCACTTGAATCTCGGAACAGCTGCCGTATAGAAGAATGGGCGCAGATAATCAGCCAGTGCCGCTCAAGCGGGATGAGCAACAGGGAGTTCTGCCGTCAAAACGGGATACCGGAGAAGAAATTCTATTACTGGCTAAGAAAGCTAAGAGAGAAAGCTTCAGAAGGTGAAATAACGCTTTACCGGGTGGAAAGCGAACGCAGTCAGAGCGCAGGGTGCAGTGTCCGCGTAAAATATAACGGTGCGGACGTTGAGGTCTCAAAGGACACAGATCCCGACGCCCTAAAATTAGCTCTCCGGGCGCTGAGTGAGATATGATAAATCTCAGCGGAGTAAAGAACTACTACGTCGCCTGCGGTTATACCGACCTGCGCAGAGGGATAGACGGACTGGCGGCGATAGTAATGGGACAGTTCGGAAAAAGTATTGATGAGGAAAGCCTGTTTCTCTTCTGCGGACGGAGAACGGATCGTATCAAAGCGCTATATTTCAGCGGAGACGGATATATTCTGCTGTATAAGCGCCTTAACAACGGACGGTTCCAGTGGCCGCGGACAGAAGCAGAGCTGAGGCTTCTTGACAGTCAGTCCTTCCGCTGGCTGATGGAAGGGTTGTCTATTGAGCAGAGCAAAGCTATACGGAAATGTAAGTACAAAGATTTGATATAAATTTAAAATAATTGGCTTAAACACTGGACTTTCAGAGAGTTTTGTGGTATAATAACAGTATCACAAAGAGAATGAAAGGACGGTGTTTTTGTATGTCGGAAAAGTCAGATATCAATACGGAAAGCACCGTCAGCATAAGCGAGCTTGAAGAAATAATAGCCGCAAAGGATAAAGAGATAGAAGCGCTGCGCCTGAGAATTGAACGTCTTCATGAGATCATCCTCAACGCCCAGAGAGCACGCTTCGGCCAGTCGAGCGAGAAGAAGAAATATGTCCTGCCCGATCAGACGTCATATTTCAATGAGGCTGAAGCGGAACAGGATGTCAAAGCTCCCGAGCCAACACCTGAGAAAGTACACGTTGAAGCCCATGAAAGGAGCAAGAAAAGTACCGTAGACGAAAAGACTGCCGATCTGCCCGTAAAGAAGATCATCCTCGAGCTCCCTGAGAAAGAACAGAAATGCGAGCAGTGCGGCGCGCCGCTTACTATGATCGGAAAGAAACTCGCCCGCCGGGAACTTGAGTTTATCCCGGCTCATCTGAGGGTAATAGAATACTACACCTGCTCATATGCCTGCCATGAATGCGAAAAGAAAACCGGAGAGGGGTATGTCATCAGTACGGTAGCGCCAAAGCCGCTGATGAAGCACAGTATGGCGTCTCCCTCCTCAGTCGCGACAGTCATGACGCGAAAGTACGCGGACGGACTGCCTCTCGCGCGTCAGGAGAAGATATGGAAGCGCGAGGGAATAGAGCTTTCGAGAGCGACGATGGCGAACTGGGTCATCAGATGCTCGGAGGACTGGCTGAAGCCGATATACCGTCGCATGAAGTATCATCTGCATACAGGTAAGGTCATCCACGGGGATGAGACCGTTGTGCAGGTGCTGAAGGAACCGGGGAAACCGGCACAGTCCGAATCCCGGATGTGGGTGTATGCCAGCGGTCAGAGGGACGCAAGGCAGGTGCGTTTCTTTGAATACCAACCGGACAGGAAAGGGCGGAGACCGATAGAATTCCTGAAAGGTTTTAAGGGCTGTCTTGTGTCGGACGGCTACGCCGCGTACCAAAACATACCTGACGTAACGCCGTGCGGATGCTGGGCGCATATGCGAAGGAAATGGCGGGACGCGATGCCGAAGGGAGCTACAACACAGACATCACAGGCGGCAGTCGGATATGAGTACTGCAACAAGCTGTTCAGCCTTGAGCGGCATTTTGCGGATATGACCGACGAAAACCGTAGAATAATGCGTCAGCTGAAGGCCGCGCCTTTGCTTGACGCTTATTGGTCGTGGGTGGAAAAGCTCGACCCCGTACCGGGCAGCAAGCTGAGCGAAGCGGTAACATACGCCAAGAACCAGAAGGAATATCTGACCGCGTTCCTTGAACACGGAGAAGCAGACATCTCAAACAATACCGCCGAGAACGCTATCAGGCCGTTCGTAATAGGGCGAAAGAACTGGCTGTTCTCAGACACGGTAAAAGGAGCGAACGCAAGCTCGATTGTATACACGATAGTCGAGACAGCGAAAGCCAACGGCATTGAACCGTATGCCTACCTCCACAAGCTGCTGAGTATCCTTCCCACGCTCGGCAAGACCCCGCCCAACGAAGAACTCGACAAGTTGATGCCATGGAGTCCGGAAATGCAGTATATGCTTACTACAATTTGATTCAACGCCAGAGAATGATATGCGAGGACGTCCCACTGTGGGCGTCCTCGTTGCTTTTGACCGACGGATGATTATTGAGCGCTTACAGAGAATCATGTGAATATGGTCTTTACCAACATGTCCTCCAAGAATTCCTATTTTGTATGCTTGACACCCTTGTATGAGTAATGTCCGTACTCGTTGAGCTATAACTCCTCGTAATACT
>JAFWSI010000001.1 GCA_017519415.1 Ruminococcus sp. | reverse complement strand
GCCTGTTGCTGCGAGGATATTTGTTGCAGTCTGACGACCGATTCCGTAGATATAAGTGAGACCGATTTCGATTCTCTTATTCTTGGGAAGGTCAACACCGGCTATTCTTGCCATATTATAATTGCACCTCCATTAATGCGCAGGATCATTAACCCTGACGCTGCTTATGCTTTGGGTTTTCGCAGATAACCATTATTCTGCCTTTACGTTTAATAACCTTGCACTTTTCGCAAATAGGTTTTACTGAAGGTCTGACTTTCATTGAAAATACCTCCTTTAGCGGATAACGGATACGCTCTGTATCCTGTATTCTTACTTAACGCGCCATGTGATACGGCCCTTTGACAGGTCGTACGGTGACATTTCAAGCTTTACCTTGTCACCAGGAACGATTCTGATATAATTCATTCTGAGCTTGCCGGAAACGTGGGACAATACCTCGTGACCGTTCTCAAGCTGAACCTTAAACATTGCATTGGGCAGAGCGTCTGTTACAACGCCTTCAACCTCGATTACGTCTTCCTTTGACATTATGAATAACCTCCCTTACTCATCCTCACCGAATTGCTTCATGAGGGTCCTGAGCTTTTTATCAGTTATATCCTTTAGATCTACCATACTGTTTGTAAGGCTTACGTGCTTTATATTCTTGCGCTTTGGCTTTGCGAGCTTTCTGCTTTTGCCGTCCGCGATAAAGCAATACCTTTCGTCGGCGTCCACCACAGCGAAGTATCCTCCGCCGTCGCGTCCCGCCTCCGCCCTTACAACAGAGCCTTTCAGCAGCTTCACGATAATTCCCTCCGTCAGGGCTGTGTCAGAATGACGGGACCGTCAGGAGTTATTGCGATAGCGTGCTCAAAATGAGCCGACAGTGAACCAGATTTGGTAACCACGGTCCAGCCGTCCTTGAGAGTCTTTACATCGTCGCCTCTGACGTTTATCATCGGCTCGATGCATATCGTCATACCCGCCACCAGTCTCGGGCCGTGACCTGCACGTCCCCAGTTCGGTACCTCGGGTGATTCGTGAACCTCTCTGCCGATTCCGTGGCCGCAGTAATTTCTTACGATTCCGTAGCCTCGTGAAGCACAATACTCTTCAACAGCATGAGAAATGTCTCCGATCCTTGCGCCGAGCTGAGCCTGAGCTATGCCCTCGAAAAGGCTTTTCTCAGTCACCTCAAGCAATGCTTTAGCTTCATCAGAAATTTTACCCACAGGGAAGGTCCAGCAGCTGTCTCCGTTGAAGCCCTTATAAGCGGCTCCCGTGTCGATGCTGACTATATCGCCTTCCTTTAATCTGCGGCTTGCCTTGGGGATACCGTGGATGACCTCCTCGTTTACCGAGATACAGGCGTTGCCCGGAAATCCGTACAGTCCCTTAAAGCAAGATTTACAGCCGTGGCGGGCGTAAAACTCACCCACCAGCTTGTCAACGTCGAGCGTTGACATACCCGGCTTTAATCTCTCGCCCGCATACCATATTGCGCCGCAGGTTATTTTACCTGCTTCACGCATTATGGCTAATTCGGACTTTGATTTTATGGTTATGCTCATTACTTCTCTACTCCTACTGCTGCCAGTGTGAGCTTTGAAGTTTCCGCTACCTCTTCCTGACCGATAACAGTGACAAGCTTGCCCTGCTTCTCGTAATAGTCCTTGAGAGGAGCTGTCTTTTCGTGATAAGTTGCGAGCCTGTCGAGAACTACCTCGGGCTGATCGTCCTTGCGGACGATAGTCTTGTCGCCGCACTTATCGCAAACACCCTCGACCTTGGTAGGCTTATACTCGATGTGGTAAGAAGCTCCGCAGCCCTGGCAGACTCTTCTGCCCGAAACTCTCTGCTTGATAGTCTCGTCGGGAACGTGGATCTCTATTACCTTGTCGATCTGGATGTTCATTTTATCAAGAGCCTCTGCCTGAGGTACCGTTCTCGGGAAACCGTCGAGGATGAAACCGTTTTTGCAGTCGTCCTCTGCGATCCTCTCCTTCAGTATACCGATAACAATATCGTCTGAAACGAGAGCGCCCGCGTCCATTGCAGCCTTAGCCTTAAGACCGTACTCCGTGCCGTTCTTGGCAGCCTCGCGGAGAATATTGCCTGTTGAGATCTGAGGAATATTCAGCGCTTCGGAAACCACCTCGGCCTGAGTACCCTTGCCTGCGCCGGGAGCGCCTAAAAAGATAAGGTTCATATGCGGTCCTCCTTTACTGTAAGAAGCCCTTATGATGACGCATCATCATATGTGATTCAAGTGTTCTTGTTGTTTCAAGCGCAACGCTTACTGCGATAAGGATCGTAGTACCGCCCATTGAAAGCGCCCTCAGCTGCGGGTCCGCCATACCCATGAAGATCGGGATAACGGCGATGATGCCGAGGAAGATCGCACCCACGAGAGAGATCTTGTTGAGTACTCTCTGGATATAGTCCGAAGTGGGCTTACCGGGTCTGATACCGGGGATACCGCCGTTTGACTGACGGAGATTGTTAGCGATCTCAACAGGATTGTACTGGATCGAAACGTAGAAGTAGTTGAACGCAATGATAAGGATGAAGTAGATGACAGCGAATCCCCAGCCTCTTGTGCTGAAGAAATCACAGAACTTGCTGTAGAAGCTGCCGTCGTGCTTGTTTTCCTTGAAGAGCTGTATCGTCTGGGGAAGAGACATAAACGACATAGCGAAGATGATAGGCATAACGCCGCTCATGATAACCTTTATCGGGATATGTGTCTTCTGTCCGCCGAACTGCTTTCTGCCGACTACGCGCTTTGCGTACTGGATCGGGATACGTCTTTCCGCCTCGTTCATGAAGACGATGAAGGCGATCTCCGCGATTATGAACAAAAGATAACCTACAGATACGAAGAGGTACTTGCTGGGATTATCCTTTGTGAGTTTAACGAGAAGTGCCGCATCGGTGGGGAATCTTGCAGCGATACCTGCAAAGAGGAGGATAGAGATACCGTTTCCGATACCCTTGTCGCTGATCCTGTTACCCATCCATACAACTATGAGTGCGCCTGCAACGAAGCAAGTAACTATTACTACAGCGGCGAATATTCCATCTCCGCCTGTCATGTACTTCAGTGCACGCTTTGCTACACCGTCTTCGCCCTCAACCGTCATTCTCTTGAGAATGATATAATAGCCGTAGGACATTACTACCGCAAGGACCATAGCCACAAAGGCCGTGATCTTTTCGATCTTCTTTCTTCCCTCTTCACCCTCATCGCGCATACGCTCGAGAGGAGGCAGCGCATATGTCAGCAGCTGCATGATGATGGAAGCGTTGATGAACGGTGTGATCGACAGTGAGAACACAGTTGCCTGTGACATCGCACCGCCGGTGATAGTATTCAGATAATCAAGGAAGCCTCCGTCCGAGCCCTTAGTATCCATCCACGACTTTACAACGTCGGAATTGAGGAACGGTACTGTTACCGCAGCTCCGAATCTGAATATGATTATCATGAGTAATGTGTATAAGATCTTCTTTCTTATCTCGGGTACTCCCCATGCCTTCTTCAGGGTCTGAAACACATTACATCACCTCTGCTTTCCCGCCAGCCTTTTCTATTTTTTCGATAGCGCTCTGTGAGAATTTAGCAGCCTTTACTGTTAACTTTGCGGAAAGCTCTCCGTTGCCGAGGATCTTTACTCCGTCGTAAACCTTCTTAACAAGGCCGGAAGCTACGAGAAGCTCTGTGTCAACTACTGTATCGTCCTTGAATTTGTTAAGATCGGAAACGTTAACGATAGCATACTTTGTTGCAAAGATGTTATTGAAACCTCTCTTGGGGATTCTTCTTGCGAGGGGCATCTGTCCGCCTTCAAAGCCGATCCTTACGCCGCCGCCGCTGCGGGCATTCTGACCCTTGTGGCCCTTGCCTGCTGTCTTGCCGTTGCCCGAACCGTGGCCTCTGCCTATACGCTTTACAGCCTTGTTGGAATCGGGTGCAGGTGTTAATTCATGTATTTTCATATCGTTGCACCTCCTTGTTCTTACGCTTCAGTAACCTCAACGAGGTGTGAGATCTTTCTGATCTTGCCGTTTGTCTGCTCATTGTCGGGCTGTGTTGTAACATCGCCGACCTTCCTGAGGCCAAGTGACTGAGCAGTAGCGATCTGGTCTTTCTTTCTGCCGATGAGGCTCTTTACGAGCTTGATATTCTTTGCCATTTCTTACTGCCTCCTTAACCTAATATTTCCTTTACGGACTTGCCTCTCTTAGCAGCAACATCCTTTGCGGAAGTGCAGTTTACGAGGCCGTTGATCGTAGCTCTTACCACGTTGCAGGGATTGTTTGAACGAAGAGACTTTGTTCTTATATCCTTGATGCCTGCTACTTCGATCACTGCACGGACAGGACCGCCTGCGATAACGCCGGTACCGGGTGCGGCGGGCTTCATAAGAACTCTGCCTGCGCCGAATGCGCCAACTATCTCGTGAGGAATAGTAGTTCCCTTGAGAGCGACCTTTACAAGGTTCTTCTTAGCGTCCTCGATGCCCTTGCGGATTGCATCGGGAACTTCTCCCGACTTTCCGAGTCCGAAGCCGACTGTACCGTTTCCGTCACCAACAACTACAAGTGCGGAGAACTTCATGATACGTCCGCCCTTAACGGTCTTGGATACACGGTTGATAGCTACGACCTTTTCAACGAACTCAGGAGCCTGTGTTTCGATATTAGCCATTGTTTTACCTCCCTCTTAGAACTTTAATCCGTTTTCACGAGCGCCCTCTGCGAGTTCCTTGACTCTGCCGTGGTAGAGGTAGCCGCCTCTGTCGAAAACTACTTCGCTGATACCCTTGTCAGCTGCGTTCTTGGCGATCATCTCGCCTACCTTGCGAGCGCCTTCAATGTTGCCGCCGTTGCCTTCAAAGCCCTTATCCATGCTTGATGCGGAAGCAAGAGTAACACCGTTAACATCATCGATGAGCTGAGCATAGATGTGCTTTGAAGAACGGAACACATTGAGACGTGGACGCTCTGCAGTTCCTGAGATCTTTGCACGGACTCTGCGG
>JAFWSI010000056.1 GCA_017519415.1 Ruminococcus sp. | reverse complement strand
TCGACGCAGGCTTGTAAGCGAAGTTCACTTCGCTTTACGCAACGTCAAGGAGAATTTGGGTAATATGACGGATAAGCCGGTCGTCAAGCAGGCTTGACACGGCAGATGATGTGCAGAGGCGTTAGCCGCGGGTCGTGCGGTGTTGCCTTAAGACAGCTATTTGCAAGGGAGGCAGGGACTATGGAGATCTCCGATAAGAGGATAGATGCGGGCAAGGCCTTTGACTGGGGCAGGACATCCGGCGAATATGCAAAATACCGGGATATCTACCCGGAGGAATTCTACCGCAGGATAACAGATCTGGGGCTGTGCGTAAAGAGACAGCGGGTGCTGGATCTGGGCACGGGGACTGGGGTGCTCCCCCGGAATATGTACCGCTTCGGCGCGGAGTGGACGGGCACCGATATCTCCCCGGAGCAGGTAGATCAGGCGCGGCGCCTTGCCGAAGCTCAGGATATGAAGATACGCTTTCTTCCCGTCTCCGCAGAGGAGCTGGACTTCCCGGGGGAGAGCTTTGACGTTATCACCGCCTGCCAGTGCTTCTGGTATTTCGATCACGAAAAAGTTTTGCCTAAGCTGTCGGAGCTTCTGACTCCCGGCGGGAAGCTATTGATCCTCTATATGGCCTGGCTGCCGGAGGAAGACAGGATAGCCGGCGAGAGCGAGCGGCTCATCCTGAAATACAGCCCTCACTGGACGGGTGCGGGGGAGCGCCGCCGCCCTATCGGCATCCCCGAGGCGGCATACAGGTATTTTGACCTTGAAGCTCACGAGGAATACGATCTCCAAGTTCCATTTACAAAGGAGAGCTGGCACGGTAGGATAAGAGCCAGCCGGGGCATAGGGGCTTCCCTCTCCGGCAGCGAGCTTGCCGCCTGGGACGCCGAGCACCGGGCTCTGCTCGACCGGATAGCTCCGGAGGAGTTTGAGGTGCTGCACTACGCCGCTCTGGCGGTGCTGACTAAGAAATGATACGGGAGGCTGCTATGGAAAAGAAGCTTTATATCAAAGAGATGCGCAAGGGCGTCTACCTTATGGACGAAGCCCACGAATCCACGGGCTATCTTATAATCGGTGATGAGAGCGCCTGCGTTATCGACACGATGAACGGCTATAACGATGTTTACAAGGCGGTTCGCAGTCTCACCGACAAGCCCCTTACGGTGGTAAACACTCACGGCCATCCCGACCACATCTTCGGCAACGTCTATTTTGACAAGGCGCTTATACATCCCGCAGACCTGCCTCTGGCCAAGATGTTCACCGAAGATCCGGAATTTTTAAAGGACTGCGAGGCCCGGGGATTAAAAATGCCCCCCTTCGGGGAGATCCGCGAGGGGGACGTGATAGACCTGGGCGGCAGGCATCTGGAGGTCTACGAGCTGCCGGGGCACACCTCCGGAGGGATAATGCTCCTGCTGCGGGAGGACCGCATCCTCTTTACCGGCGACGGCATCAACCATCACCTCTGGATGCAGCTTGAGGGCTGCCCCTCCTTTGAGGAATTTGTCGCCTCTCTGGACAGGCTGATGTTTTTGGAGGACAGAGCCGATGTCATCCTCCACGGTCATGCCCACGATCTTGACGATATATCTCTGATGCGCTGCCTGCGAAAGGGTGTGGAAGAGCTTATCCGGGGCGAAACGGGGAATGATCTCCCCTACCGGTACTTCGACGGCGAAGCAAGGCAGCACCCCTTCTCCTGCCTCCCCGACAGGCACTATCAGCAGGATGATCATGTGATCTGTTACAGAGAGGAAATGGTCTGACGATACAATGATATCACCATATAAGAAAAAAGGTAGTTTTACTCCTGCTCATATACATCGATTACCTCAAGTAATCTATCTATAGTTATTCCATCACTATGTTTCTCAAGAATATCATCAAACCACGCTTTTACAAGTTTATCTGTATATATTGATTGTAGCATTAGCAACTTTTTTGAAACATCATACATATCTTTTTCATACACCTTTATTGTCTCTGTACTAATATCATCATTTGGATTGAAAATCATATTTGAAACAGTGTTGGGAACAAGAGATAAACTATCATCTTTATCATTCTTTCTGCTTTGAAATGATGACAGAAGTTCCGGTCTTTCTTTTGATATTAAACTTACAACATTTCTATATACATTTTTATCATACATCGAAACTGCAGAGTATGGGACTATCTTTCCATCATATGGATTCAAGTATATATGATTGGTTTCATCAATATCAACTATACTCCCATGAACCGTTCCTTCCGGACTAGAACGATGTCCAAATAGTTTATACCATTCATCAAAGCCCAATGGCTTTCTGGTCCCACTATTTAATCTTTTGAGCATTTTCTCATAAGATTCTAAGTACTTAGAATATGCGTTTTTCCTTAAGTATTCTTCGCTTGGAGATAAACTGCTAATCTGTTTGGATATTTCAAACAACACTTTCCAATATTCAGAAAACAACGCTAAAACTGTTTTGGCGTATTTCTCAATATTATCATAGTAATACTCTAAAGAGTGTGTGCATTTTTTTAGTGAGCCACCGCTTAATATGTTTAAAACACCTTTATAGGATTCTGAAACGAACATAATGAAACCGTTATGTTTAATGAATTTTACAGACTTTGTAGTTTTAAAAACTGGTCTAAGTTTATTATTGTTGTTGTTGATTTTTTTAGCATATGACCAATAATCATCAGTTGTAATATCATAGATTCCATCCTTATATACATTGACATCAAAACTAGTTCTAACACTATTATCTCTTATAAACCTAGAAAATACAGATACATCTTCTCCATCTATTTCTCTCCAATTTGAATAATCCGGTTTCTTTTCTTTCATTTTATAGCCAATAACTTGATTTGATACATAATACTTACTTTTATTGTCAATCTCAGATAGTTTTACAGTATAACTCATATTCTTCAACGGGTTGAAAATACATAGTTTTTCTATTCTATCAAATTCCCTATGGATCGAATGCAAACCTAATAGGTAATAAACTAACACTTGAAGAGACCACTTTGTTGATAAGGACTTATTGGTTACTTTAAGATCTATCAAAGTATCTTTTGTCAAATAATCACCGTCACCAGAACTAACCAATTTAGTATAACCACCTTCAAAAGTGAACCCAGATAAGATCACTCCGCCTACTTTGCTAAAAAACGTCAAGCACCTATTAACCATGATACGGATATTGTTTATTAGTTCTTTTGAAGGTAGGAATTCTTCAATAGGTCTAAAATATGACACTCCCATTCTCATGGCAACATCATAGCAAACAATCCTACACGCATTAAAAATCGATACATCATCCAATCCTTTAACATTTTTCAACATTGATTCTATTATTCTAGTCTCATTGTTGTTTTCATAAGTCTTATCAATTATCTTAGCTCCTTTTATTGATATATCAAAAGCTGCTTCTTTGTCTTTTGTCAGCATAAACCTTGACATATAATCAACAGCTAATCCTTGTACAGATTTAGCAGCAGACGGTATATCCATAATATCATTATGATCTACATAACCCCGTATTTCAAATAAATCTGCAGGAACAAAACCACCAAACGGTTGTGAAAAATTATTTACGCGCATTGTAACAGATACCATTGAATTCACCCTTTCAGTATAGTGTGTCTATTAGCTATAAACCAATTATAGGTTAAATTAATAATTATGTCAAGGTGATATATATTATAGAGCCATTTCGTTGTTCAGCCCCGGCCTCCCCTCAGGCACGCAAAGCATCATCACGGAGGAAACAGTATGGATATTATTCAGCAGGCTGCCGTCAGAAAGAGATCCTTTGAACTGTTCTATAACGGCGGGAGCATATGGTGCGAGCACCTGGACGGCATGGGTGCATATGAGGACGAGGTGATCGCAAAGTTCTCGGGAGATAAGAGCAGCTTTCTGCGCCCATCCGGCTCCGCGTTTATGATCGTGAACCTGGATAAAACAGACATCACAAAGCGCATCACAGAGATGATAGTAACAACCATTATGGAGAGCGGCAAGGTCTTCCGGAAAATAGCATTTGTCGGGGTGAGCTCCCGGCAGCAAAAGCCGTTCATGGCGATAAAAAGCAAAGGGATAGCCGTCAGCTTCCTCAACGATTACGAAAAAGCAAAGGAATGGCTGCTGCCGTAGGTCATTTGACATACTGAAAAGCGGGACTGCTTCGAGGGTGAAGCAGTCCCGCTGTCTTTACCGTGAGACCTTTCAGATCTTCTTGTTCAGGTCTCCGCTCCGGTCAGCTTGACTTTAAGCGAGATCTTTCTGGGCGTTGAGAGCTCATCGAATTTGATAAGATATGCGTTCCGTTTGCGGTCGAGCTCAAGGATAGTGCCCGCACCGAGGAAAGCGTGGATCACCCTTGCGCCCACGGGGAAAAGCCCGCCTTCAAAGTCCTCGGGGAGGAACCTGTCCCGGCTTGCGATGTACTCCCTTGCGTCGCGGATAAGGGTGTCGGTCTGGGGCGGGTCGAATCCAAGGAGGCCGTCGTCGATATCTAGGACGAACCGGGAGGGGTAGCGGGGCGAGCCGTCGAAGCTGCGCCCCTCCGCACCGGAGAGATACAGCCCCTTTTCGGCTCTGGTCATTGCGACAAAGGCCAGGCGGCGCTCCTCCTCCATACCGAGCAGGTCTCTGACCTTTCTTGAGGGGAAGATGCCCTCGTTCATCCCGCAAAGCAGGACGTAGGGGAACTCCAAACCCTTTGCCGCGTGGACGGTCATCAGCTTGACCTTGTCGGAGCTGTCATCCTCATCGCTGGCGGTGAACAGCGCAACGTGGGCGAGATAGTGAAATACTGAGGCTTCCTCGCCGCAGGTGTTCTCGTAGTCCTGCACCGACTGTTTCAGCTCGGCAAGGTTGTCAAGCCGCTCCTGACTGCCCTCGGTGCGGAGCATCTTCTCATAGCCGCTCTCGGTGAGGATAGCGGTGAGCAGGTCGGAGAGCCGCTTGTTCTCGCAGTCCTCGGAGAAGATCTCGATAAGGTTCACAAAGCTGCGGGCTTTCGTCCCGGCGAAGATATCGTCGTCGAGGGTCTGTTTCAGGGCGGTGTAGAGGGTGCAGCCTTTATCGGCAGCATACTGCTCCAGAAACTCCATTCGCCGCCTGCCGATATTGCGCTTGGGGTTGTTGGCGATACGCCGGAAGGAGAGATCGTCCTGCGCCGCGATCATACGCAGATAGGAGAGGGCGTCCTTGATCTCCGCTCTGCCGAAAAAGGGTACGCCGCTGTAAATGTGGTAGGGTATCTTCTCTTTCAGCAGCGCTTCTTCCACCGGGCGGGTGACATAGTGAGCGCGGTAAAGCACCGTCATATCCCGGAAGGGTACGCCGCCCTCGCGGAGCTGCTTTATCCTGTCAACGATCCTTGCGGCCTCGGCTTCGGTATTGCCCGAGAAGCTGAACACAGGCTTTTCGCCCTCCGGCAGCACCGCTTCAAGGGACTTCTCGATGCGGTGCCTGTTCTTGGCGATCAGCGAATTTGCGGCGGCAAGTATCTGCGGGGTGGAGCGGTAGTTTTTCAGCAGCATAACTGTTTTGCAGGGTGAGAAATGCTGGTCGAAATCCAGCAGATATTTCACATCCGCGCCCCGCCAGGTGTAGATGGTCTGGTCGGGGTCGCCCACGATGAACAGGTTGCGATGAAACCCGCTCAGCACCTCCATAAGCTCGTACTGTAAGGCGTCGATGTCCTGGAACTCGTCGATCATTATGTATTCGAGCCGCTGCTGCCATTTCAGCCTGATATCCTCATTCCGGGAGAAGATGTAGAGGGTGAACTTTATCAGGTCGTTGTAATCCAGGCCGAAGCATTTCTTCTCCTGGTACAGATAGCCGTAGAAGATGATATCGTCGGTGTTTTTGGCGTTCAGATATTTCTCTTTCAGCGCCTCCTCGGACATATCCAGCATATCCAGGTAGTACTCCGGCTTTTTGAACAGCTTCTGTATCTCGATCATATCACGGGCATCGGAGAAGGTCATATCCCGGAGGGTGAGACCCCGCTCCTCGTAGATCATCCGCAGCATGGCGTCGATATCGCTGTTGTCGAGGACAAGAAAGCTCTTGGGGTACTGCACCGCGTGGCTGTCCTCCTGCAAGACCGAAACGCAGAAGCCGTGGAAGGTGTTGATGCGCCCGGTGTCGTTGTCGCCGATGAGGTTGTGGATCCGCTGCCGCATTTCGTTGGCGGCCTTATTGGTAAAGGTCACGCAGAGTATATTCTCGGGCAGTATACCCATTTCATTGACGAGAAATGCAAAGCGGTGGGTCAGCGCCTTGGTCTTTCCGGAGCCCGCCCCGGCCACTACTCTCACATATCCTTCCGTCGCTCGGACAGCTTCCAGCTGCTCGGCATTCAATTCGGGTTCGGTCATAGCTTTACCTCCGATATCATAGGCAACACCGCACGACCCCTGTGCGTCAGATGCGAAGTCCAGGTTTTCGTCAGATTGCCTAAATTCGACGCAGGCGGGCTTGCGCCCGGCAAGGAGAATTTGGGTAATATGACGGAAAGCTGGCAAGCAGATGGCGTGCAGAGGCGTCAGCCGCGGGTTGTGCGGTGTTGCCCATAGCTTGTCGTACTGCATCAGAACGGTCAGAGCCGTTCTGCTTTATTATATCATACCATAACAGATGCTTATAAAATATATAACTGCTCCGAAAGATGGCCTCCTGATCATAGCTGCTTCCGGCACAGGGCAGAACGGAGGCTGTATCAGTCACACTTACCGTCCGCCCGAAAAAGCTGTACGGTCTATCGGAATTATACCATAAAACTGTCGGGAAAGCAACATAAACTTACATTATAAGAGGAGGCTTTTTCGGGTCTCAAAATATTTTTTTCAAGTTTTTTAAAAAAGTCTGAGATCTGCAAGGGTGTTGCAAGGTTCGGTAGCAAGCAATAAAAAACTGAACGAAAGGAGAGAGCAAAATGGCTAATATATTCGGATACGTTGCAGGCGGTATGGGTATCGCAGCAACAGCAGGAACTATCGCACTTTTCATCGTATGCCTGCTGTAAGGAGCGAAAAAGATACATTGCGAGGTAAAAATGAATAACAATAATGCTTAAGGCAACACCGCACAACCCACGGCTAGCGCTCTGCACGTCATCTGCTTGCACTTTTTCCGTCATAGCACACAAATTCTCCTTGCCGGGCGCTAGCCCGCCTGCGTCGAATTTATGCACTCTGACGGAAAAATTGACTGCGTATCTGACGCACAGGGGTTGTGCGGTATTG
>JAFWSI010000055.1 GCA_017519415.1 Ruminococcus sp. | reverse complement strand
TGTTTTTGTTTTGTTGTGTTCCTTTTCTTTGTCTGCCTTATAGCATTTTATCCTTTGCAGTACCGTTACGGGCGCTTTCTCTTTTCTTTATCTTTATTATAGCCCCCCGTCCTTTACAGTACCGTTACAAAGATCATCTCTGTTTCTTTTTGCTGTCCGGTCGCTCCTTTCTTCAGATAGATTTTCTTTCTTTTGTTCTTTTCTCTTTTGTTCTGTCTGCATTATAGCATTTTGTCCTTTACAGTACCTTTACAGCCTTTTCTTTTTTCTTTTCAGCCTCCGGCACTGCCTGTTGTTTCCTTTCTTTGTCTGTATGATAACACACTCTTCTTTACAGTACCTTTACAACAAAAAAGCCGGGTATCCTCCCCGCATGGGGAAAATACCCGGCAGCTGCCGGCCGTTCAGTAAAGATCCTCGTCAAACATGAAATCCGCCCAGTAATACTGGCTCATATATTCGTTCTGATAGGCGTTTACGGCTGCGCCGTCCAGCTCCTTGAAGCGGTAGTAATCGCAGTCGAGCAGCTGTGTGTTGACCGAGAGCGCGTTCCGGCTGCGGACGATCACCTGCTCCAGCCCGGCGTTCTTGAAGGTCTGTATCATCGAGTAGATAAGCTGCTGGACGTAATTCTGCTGCTTGGCATCATACGGCTCGTCCTCAAACAGCACCGCGGCGATCTCTTTCGTGGTGCAGGAGCTGCCCTGCTTGTGGACCAGATAGGCAAAGATCTCCTTTGAGCGTGAGCGGTCGAACTTGAATATTTCGCCGCTCGGCAGAAAGACCTCGAAGTTCCCGAAGCACTGGACCCTGAGCAGGGCATCGCTTTTCGGAGTTATTTTGCCGGAGGAGTAGCGCAGGTTGTCAAGCTCCTCCCTGACCTCATCGACGGTCACGGGCTTCATGATGTAGCCGCTTGCCTTCATATCCATAGCATCGCCCTTGTATTCCGAGAAGCCCGTGACGAATATGATGTTCATTCTCGGGTTGATCTCTTTAAGGCGCTTTGCGACCTCAACGCCGTTCATGCCTCTCATATGTATGTCAAGGAAGGCCACATCGCAGCCGGAATCCTCGGCGTCCTCGAGCAGCGCGTCCTGATCGTCGAACGACCAGACATCTGCATCGGGCCTGGCTTTTTTAACGCACATTTCAAGCATCTGCAATGCCAGCTCTTCATCGTCAAGACACAGTATTCTCATTATCCTGTTCCTCCTTCGGCAGTATTATCGTTGCAGTCGTACCCACACCGACTGTGCTTTCAGTTATTATCTCGGCTCCGCACATATCCCTGAGCCTTGAACGGGTATTCTCCATTCCGACGTGAGAGCGGCCGTCGTCTGCCCTTGGTGCATTCACGTCAAAGCCCACTCCGTCGTCAGCTACCTTTATTATAAAGGCCTTGTCGGTCTCGCTTGTCGAGATCGTTACCGTTCCGCCCTTCTTCTTCATGCCCACGCCGTGCTTGACAGCGTTCTCGACCAGCGGCTGCACCGAAAGCATAGGCACCTTGAAATTCGTCGTCTGAATGTCATAGACGATATTCAGCTTCTTTCCGAACCGCAGCTTTTCGATGTAGAGATATTTCTTCAGGTGGTCAAGCTCGGTATCGAACGGCACGGGCTTTGTCTGCTTGAGGGAATCCATGTTGCCCCGGAGATACTTCGCAAAATTGATCGTGGCCTCCTGCGCCTTTTCGGGGTCGATCTGGCACATCATCGCGATCGAGGTCAGGGCATTGTACATAAAGTGCGGCCTTATCTGCGAGGCCATTACTGCGACCTTGGCTTCATAGGCCTCTCGCTGCGCGCGCTCGCGCTCGACGGCTATGCGTGTGTTCTCCTTGCTGTACTGATCTATCTCCAACGCCATATCCGAAATTATATCCGCAAGATACCCCAGCTCGTTATTTGCCTTTATGCCGTACATCTTTTTGACGATCTCGGGAGTATCCTTGTCATCGGTATAGTCGATGAGCGAGCGCTGTATCAGCGTGACCGGCTTTATCGCCCTGCGGTAGAGGTAAACGATCAGCGCCGTCATGAGCAGGAGCATACCGATTATGATTATCATCATAGCGTTAATGGTCGTATGTATCACCGACTGGCGCATATCGTCCCATTTATACACGATGCCGAACGCCCCGCGCACCTTGTCACCGACCGTAACAGGGAAGTAGCCGATATAGTAGCTGCCGTCGGCAAGGAAGTCGCCGGTCTTTTCAAACACCATCTCGCCGCCGTTTTCAAGCGCCTTACCGAGAGCCTTGTGCGATGAGGGGTCAAGCTCAAACCACTTTCCGAGCGCACTTTCGTTCCGTTCCTCGTTCAGGTCGATAACGATACGCATTTTATCGGGGCTGTCGCTGCTCACAAAGACAAGGCTGTCGAAGCCGCCGTTCATTTTAGAATTCTTAAAGATATAGCTGCAGCCTGCCAGCGCATCCTTTATGACATACACCCTGTATTTGTCCGGCATTTCCACATACCATTTATACAGATCCTCATCGACCTGCTCCATATATTCAAAATACTCAATGCGCTCTTCATCGGTCATTTCAAGGCTCCCGTCAAGGGGGGTGTTCTGAAATGCCTCAATAAACCATTCCTTTACATTGTCCTCTATTCCGAGGCGCTCGTTGCCTGTCATGTAGATCGAGAACATAGCCTCGTCCATTACATCTCTTGTCTGTCTTTCCTGCGCCCTCAGATAGCTGTTTACCGAGCTGGTATAGACCACCCATACGACCGCCGCCGTCATCAGCACAAATACCGGCACGATTATGAGCGAAACCTGTATCAGCAGCTTGCGTCTGCTTTTACCCTTTTTCAAGCCCTCACCTCTTTCTTTCCTGTATCTCATATTATACCACATCTTTTCCTAAAATGGAAGTACCCGGGAAGTATTTTTAAAAACAATAAAACGCCTGCCAGCCAGCGGGCGTTTTATTATGTCGTGTTATCTCTCATGAGAACGGATTTCCGCAGAAGTAAACATATACCTCAAATCCGAGTGTTGCCACGATCGCTGTGCCGTAAACGGCCATTAAAGCTGTAAACACTTTTTGCTCTCCTTTCCTTGATACTATTGTACTCGGCTCGTATTACTTGAAGAGATAGTAAAGTCCGTATGCTACTGCGATAGCTGCTGTGATGACAACTGCTGTACCCATTATTCAGTCCTCCTTTCTGATGATCCTTTATTATCTGTTCTCTTAACCGAAAATGGTAGCAAGAGTTACTCCGGTTATGATTATCCCTGATAATACCAGTGCTCCGATCATTATTCATGCCTCCTTTCAACTGTTTTTATGTTTTGCCGTCTGACTTGTTATCCGATTACAATTCCGATGACCATGCCTGTTGTGATGATACCGCATATCACCAGTGCTCCGATCACTATCTGTTCCTCCTTTCGATTTATTTTTTGCAGCATTCTTTTTTCGGATCCGAATGCTGTCATTTTTGTTTACTTTACTGCTTTGTAGATAACAAAGCCCCACATTGTTATAATGAGCAATCCGCTCGCTGCTGCTGCTATCATATGATCTTCTCCTTTCGTTTTGATTTTTCTCTTTCTGTATTTGTTTTCCTTTCTTCTGTTCCTATCATAGCATCTGTTTCTTTACAGCTCCTTTACAGCCTTTTCTCTGATGCTTTTTTTCTGTGTCTGTTTTGTTTTTCCTTTCTCTGACATAATAATACCACCCCCACCTTTACAGCTCCTTTACACATAGGCAACACCGCACGACCCGCGGCTAACGCCTCTGCACATCATCTGCTTGCCAGCTTTCCGTCATATTACCCAAATTCTCCTTGACTTGCGTCAGCAAGCCTGCGTCGAATTTAGGCAATCTGACGAAAATCTGGACGG
>JAFWSI010000054.1 GCA_017519415.1 Ruminococcus sp. | reverse complement strand
TGACCATTCTGATTCCACATCTCATAGTCAAAACCGCCGATATTACCTCTTGTCTGCTGGTCAGCAGCACTGACAGCGGTAGGCAGGCATGATGCGATCATCAGCGCTGAAACGGTGCCGCTGACGATCTTTTTGATTTTGCTTAGTTTCACTTCAATCACTCCTTTGTTTTTTAAGCAAATTAATGATTTCAGTAATCCCCGTAAGCATAGTTGCTCTTATATATCTGTTTTTAATAATATATCAACTGTTTGAATAAAACAAGTCATTTTTTGTGGTGATTGCACACATTGGTCAAAAATTGCTAATTATACCACCGATTAAAACTATTATGCTGCGAAACTTTTTGAGCTCAGGTGGACAAAATAATGATAAGGTGAATAAAACGCCAATTATCGTCAAAACACTGCCGTTTATCCCCGCATTTACGTTGATATTTTTTTATCAGCAGGCATTATTTTACTACATGTAAAGCTCACTGGTTTTGAGCTTTCACAATCAAAAGTGCAGAATTTTACAAAATATAATTCAAAAAGGCGACGCATAGTGATATTCCATATTCAAAAAATTGCTCTTATACTCAAAATGCCAACATAATTCCTGCCATGTATAAGACAGACAGTATAATACTTTCTGTTAAATTCTTTTTTATAAAAAAATCTTAACACATTTATTCCGACAGAAAAGCTTCTTTTCTTTTAAGTTAAACGATTATTTTTTAATCCGGGATCTGAAAGTCTGTAACAAGTGCCGCAGCATCTCTGCTCAGTCCGCAAACAACTCATAAATCTTGTCTTCCGAGTTGCTTTTTGCCAACTTATATGGTAAAATAGTCTTATACGGAAATTTCCGATCAAGGAGAAAGCTATGGAATATAAATATAAAGCATTTATAAGCTATCGGCATACAGAACCCGATATGCAGGCTGCCGAAAGACTTCAGAAGCTCCTCGAAGCCTACAGGCCGCCTAAGTCTCTCGGCAAGGCCGGTGAAAAATGGCGCATATTCCGCGATGTATCCGAGCTCCAGTCCAGCAGTGACCTGAGTGAGATCATCAGGAACGCTATCGAAACTTCAGAGTTCCTCATAGTTATCTGCTCGCCGAAATACACCGAATCCAAATGGTGTATGCAGGAGCTGACCCGTTTCCGCGAGCTTCACGGGAATACAAACGAGAATATCATAACTCTTCTTGTCAGCGGCGAGCCGCATGAGTCCTTCCCAAAGGAGCTCACCTACGCCGAAATGACCACCACCAACGAAAAGGGCGAGGAGATCAGGGTAAAGGTCGACGTGGAGCCCCTTGCCGCCAATATCAAGGCAGATACCCTCAAGGAGTCCATGAAGAAGCTGAACACGGAATACCTCCGCATAGCCGCTCCACTGCTGGGCTGCGATTTCAACGACCTCTTCCAGCGTGAAAAGCGCCGCGAGGCTGCAAAAAGAAGACGGATATTCGGCGGAGTATCGGGCATACTCTCCCTTATCTCCATAATCAGTATCGCCTCCGCAGTCACTATCAGCGGAAAAAATGTGAGGATAAAGAAACAGAACGACCAGATAAAAGAGCAGAATGAGCAGATCGCCAACAAAAACCGCGACCTGCTTATTGAGAATGCTGGACATCTTGCCGTGGAATCCGAGAACCTGTTCAAGGAGAACAATCTCATTCCCGCCATACAGAAAGCAGTGGAAGCTCTTCCTGCCGACGGTGAGGACAAACCGGTACTTCCCGAAGCGGAATACGCTCTCTCCCGCGAGCTTGGAATGTTCTCCCATACTCAGATTCTGCCGCAGCTCTCACTGAAGCACAGCTGCGCAGTCGAGCAGCTCTCCTTTATGGGCGGCGGAAAGTCCGTAGTTTCCCAGGACGCCACAGGCATATACTTCTGGGATCCGCAGACAGGAGAGCTCATAAAGAAAATAACACCCTCGGACAACCCCTTCGGCTCCGAGCTTCACGGCAGTGCCAACAGACTGACCGCCGTGCTGGACGTTGACCCCGACAAGACGGGCGTATACTTCGATCACACAGGCTCTCCCGGAAGCATAAGCTACGAGAACAGTTCCGTTTTCAACAAGATATACCTCAACTACGCCCACTCAGCCGACGAAGAAGAACCGGGAACAGGCGGAGACGTTTACATATACAATTCCGACAGCACTGTATGGCGGCTTGACGGCGCTACGGGCGAGATAAAATGGACTGCGCCCCCGTCGGAAAAGGCCTATTCCTACCGTCAGGTAAAGGTAGACGAGGAATACGTCCTCAGAGTGTATCAGGACAAAAATGAGCTGCCCGGCGGCACGGCTATCATGGGAGATAATTACTACCTTGAGATACTCGACCGCCAGACCGGCAAGGAAAAGGAATATGTCAGGCTGAATGCTTCCAGCGCACCCATCGGCTTCCTTATGGATCTTGATATACAGACCGTCCGCGGCGACACAGTATATATATATTACGAAAGCGACAGCGCTCTCAGAGCTTACAGGATAAAGGATCACGCCCTGGAGGCTGTCAGCGAGACAGAGGTAAAAAGCTCCGCCGCGGGCAGCATACATAACGTTGCCATGCAGTTCCACGATGAGGACGCCGTTATAGCTTCATGCAGCATACTCGCTTTCGACCTGAATACGGAAATAATACGCTGCGATAAGGAGCTTAATGAGAAGAAGTGGAGCACCTCTCTCCCCGTAAATTATCAGAACGGCGGCAGAATGTTCCTCATGCCCGCAAAGGACTCGGGCTATGAGCATGACGTTCTGGCAGTGATGTCGAACTTCTCCCTCTCCTTCGTGGATTACGAAAACGGAAAGATCATAAAGCATATCCCCTTTGACAGCGAGGTGGCGGACGCTTCATTCAGCCGCAGCGGACTTGTTATGTTCACGGTAAAGGACGGCGCAGAATATGTGGTAAGTCTCGGCAGCTACACCACAGGCAGCGACTCGGACAATGCAGCATACCTGGTGCAGACTATGAACACATCTCTGTCCCTTTGCAGCTACAGCCGCAACAGATATGTGACTGCGGAGAATTACTCCAACACCGCATATATACGGTTCTCAAAGCAGAATCCCATGTATACCGACATAGATACCGGAGAATTCATGTACGACCGCGATGTTATCGCCGTTTCCGACGACGGAGGCCTTGCGGCGGTAGTTTCATCGCACTTCCCTGACGGAAAGTACAGCTACGGCACGAAAGTGACCAACTATCTGTATATATACGACACAGGCAGCGGAAAATGTACAGAGGTGACGGACCTCAGGGATCACAAGATCAACAGCGCCGCCTTCTTGGGCAAGAACAAGCTCATAGTCAACGCCAACGAGGCAACCGGCAGCAGCTATTCCACAGATGACGTCACCATGCTCGTGGACACGCAGACCTGCTCCGCAGAGAAGGTAAAGGACGCTCCCATGGCGAAGCGCTCGGATATGAAGCTAATCCCCACAGATGCGGGAGCTTATTATCTCTTCAATGCCGAAAGGGACCTTGCTCTCGTATCCGCAGACGGAAGCTGCAAAGTATGGGCTGAAACACCGGAGAATTCATTCTCCGCCGACAGGGAGATCGTCGGCGGTATGTACGCCGTATCCGGCAGCAGAGCCGCTATGCAGGCAGAGTTCAGGAACGATGAGGAGAAAAGCGGACTTATCATATACGATTTCACCGAAAACAAAGACGTAAAGCTGGGATACGACTTTGACGACGGACTTGAGGTACAGCACATATTCTGGCAGAACAGCAATACTGTGGGAGTATTCTTCAGCAACCGCTCCGTATCTCTTTTTGACGCAGACACAGGACAGCTGAGAACTTCCGTTTCCCTTGACGGAACAAGTCAGGAGCCCATATCCGTCGCTCCAGTGAGCGAGGACACCTTTGCGGTGCTCTGCCGCGATTCCCGCTTATATGAGATGAACGCAGAGGGCTTCACGGGCAGGAGCTGCCGCCTTGACTTCAGCAGCGCCGAGGAAAACAAGATCCGCGAATACGACAGCTCTGACGCGGCAAGGCTTGAGATACGCCCCTCTGCCGACAGTCAGCGGGTATTCGTCGTATGGGACGATTCCGAGGCATGGCTCCTCGACAAAAGCAGATTTACCGTAAGGTACAGGATAGACGATTTTGCTGCGGCTCCCGCAGGCCGCGACACAGTATTCGTAAGGGATCCCGGCCGCAACAGGATCGGCTGCTTCCCGATCTACACCACACAACAGCTGATACAGGCCGCTAAGGATTACCTTAGGGCTCTCGGCGAAGCCTGAAAGGACAGTCTGAATGAAAAATAACAAGAGCCGTCAGAGGACCACGCGGCTGATATTCCTGCTGGCAGTGCTTTCGTTCCTCATTGCAACGGCACAGGGAATCATTTATTACAAGCGCTACGATTCCTTCTTCAAGTTCCTGCTGGTATTGCAGAACAGCATAAACGCATTCGGCTTCAAGGCCTCGGTGACAATTAAAGACACCGTAGCCTTTATGAAGGAAAATCCCTCTCCGCTTTACAAGGGCATAGGCTATGCCTACTGTATCGCGGTATTCACAGCTCCCTACTGCACCATATCGTTCATATACAAATTCCTTGAACGGCTGCTCCGCTTCATAATCTTCTTCCGCCGCGACAAGGACTGCCGTCATATAGTGGTATTCGGCTACAACAACGACGTAAAGTCCATGCTCAGGAACGACTCCACCGATCCGAAAAAGACCTGCGTCCATATTGTTACCGCAGAGGCTATCGACAGCGAGGAGGTATACCGCCTCAACAAGGCAGGATATGTCATCCACTCAGCAGATGTGCTCAAGGCTCCTGAATCAGAGCTGCCGGCTCTTCTTGCCAGGACCCATGTGGAAACAGCTTCAAACATCATACTATTTGAATCCTCTTCCATACGCAATTTCTCTCTTTTACAGCTTTTCCGTCTTAACGAGAAGGACTCCCCTGACAGAATAAGGCTCGCCGCAGGAGCAAAGGTCTCATGCAGATGCGAGGAAGAGGGCATAGGCAGACTCATTGCCGAATACTACAACAGTGCCGCGGGCACCGACGCCTTCTTCGATCTTGAGCTTGTTGGACTGCCCGAAATGCAGATACACAAGATGTACTCGGATCACCCCCTGCATACGGTATACAAGGATACGGACGTTCCCCTCAGGGACTGGACAGTGCACCTGCTGGTTGCAGGCTTCGGCCAGCTCGGTCAGCAGGCAGTGCTCCAGGCCATGAACTTAGGAGTGGTCCACGAGAACAACCGCATAATAATAGACGTTTTCGACAGCAGCATAAAGGCCAAGAAGGCTGTGTTCCTAAATCAGCTCAGCCATGATACCTTTGATATCACAGACAGCAGGGTAACTCTGAGAAGCAACGCCGCTGACGGACTTCTGGAAATAAATTTCCATGAGCTGAACATCGCTCACCTCAGCTTTTATGATACCGTCCGCGAAAAGCTGGACTCCGAGCCCTATACCTACGCTGTAATAGCTCTCGAGAATATCGACCTTGCAGTAAACTGCGCAATGCAGCTGGAGGAGCTCTTCTCCGAGCGTGGACTTAAGCTCCCCATACTCATGCGCATGGATACGGACCGCAGACTTGCAGGCTATATCTCCGCCGAAAACAGCTCCCTTGCAGACGTGGATCTCATAGACGACAGAAGTATCGTGATAACTCTCGATATGATAATCAACCGTGAGATCGACCGCCGCGCCAAGGAGTACAACCACTTCTACAACAATATAGCACTCATAACCGCGGACGAAACGGGCACTTCGGATAACTCCGACGCCGATCCCGAGCAGGAATGGAACCGCCTGAGACTGTTCCGCCGTTCCTCCAGCAAGGCTGCCGCTTACCACGACGAGGTAAAGGATATAGTCATACCAAAGCTTGCCGCCGAAAACGGAGCGGAGCTATCAGATAAGCTTGTTGAGCTCATAGGCAGGGACGGTTCACTTATGAGGTACACGGGCACGGCATGGCAGATGAGAGGCTCCGAGGAGAAGCTGCTGGAGGATCTCAAAAAGGACAGCTTCGCCTATGAGCTTGCAGCTCTCGAGCACCGCCGCTGGTGCTGCTATATGGCCTCAATAGGCTGGCGCTTCGGCGAGCGCAGCGACAAATTCAGAAAAAACCCCTGCATAGTAACTCAGCAGAAGCTCATGGAGACAAAGCCCGAAATGTGCAAATACGACCTTATGTCTCTTATGGCAAGATATAAGAAAATGAATGTCCAGAAGTAATGCTCTGACTTTATATTGACAAACAGAAAGAGCTGCGCATAACGCACAGCTCAGTAAATGTTTCAAAGCGGAGAAATACTATTCACTAATAAATAAGCCCCGACGCGCTGCGTCGGGGCATTTCTGTGTATATGTCAATATTCAGATACGCTTCATGAGCGGAATAAAAATCGCGCTCCACAAAAAGTGAAACGCGAACTTGAGTGCGCAGACGCTGCGCTGTATAGGCATCAAAAAATGATGACGTTCATTTTTATTCTCTTTTGCAGTTTTCAGAGAAGCTGTAAGTATCTTTTTTATTTCAAGGCAGTCATTCAGCATTGATTCTCCGTGAGATTCTTCGATGTATTCAGTCAGGATCAATAATCTCAGCCAGTATTCTGTCCCGGCTGTTTCTTTTAGCGATATTTGAAGTTTAGCTGTAAAATCGGCTGTGCTGATGCTATAAACAGCTTCGTTTGCATTGGCGCCGATAGATGTACCACTTCTAACTATTTGCTTTGATATTATTGTTTCGTGCTTTTCTTTAATAAGATATTGATACAGTTTTACTATCCTTGCGGCAAATTCAAGCGATTTTTAAAGCAACGGATTATCTTTGGTCATTGACGTCACTCCTTTCAAAGAATAAAAAAAAGAATAAATAAGAAATAATAATACAACAGCGCACTGATAATTATTCTTTATTATTTATTCTTTCTTATATATTATTTTAGCCCCGCTAATTCTTTAGCGGGGCGCTGTTGTCTGGGTATGACTAAATTGATGACATATGTAAAATAGCTATTTTACGCCAAAATCACTTTCATCTGCGACCTTATTTATCTCCTGCATCATAGCGCGACGATTGCAATACAATTCTCGCCACCTGTCTATAATCATATCTACTGTTTCAATTCCGCCTTTTATTGTTTTCATATGTCTTAGTTTATCTGCCCAACGTTTGTAAATCGGACGGTCAGCGGTATGCTCTGCGACTTTATTAAGCTCGTTTGCATATGCCTCAAGAACAAACTCAGAATAGCTTTCTATCTGGATAGATTCGTATTTTTCTATAAGATAGGTATTGTTATTTGAAAATACATAGTTTGCAAGTCTGTC
>JAFWSI010000053.1 GCA_017519415.1 Ruminococcus sp. | reverse complement strand
GTCGTTTCGCTGCCCGGCAAAGTAACCTCGACCCCCGGGGGGGATATCAATCCGAAACCGCGCTGACAAGCTTTTCGAGATATTCCAGCGAATACTCGCCTGCTTCCGCCTCTTCGTGATGAAACCGACAGAGAGTGATCAAATTGTCATCCTCTAAACGCTTATCGTAATCGTTTGCTATGGACACAATGTGGTGTACTTCCGTACCATACAATGCACCGTTTTTTCCCCCGAATCGAGCGAACTCATCTTTGCAGATCAGGCATAGTCCGCTGTCTCTGCTCCGGATCGCTTCTGACTTTTTTCTCCAAGCCGAAGAGCTGCGGAAGGAGCGTATTATCTCATCGCGTTCCCGCTGGATCGCATCGCGCTCTCGGAGAGTTCTGAGCTTTGCAGCACAGTCGTACTTTTTGCCGTGGATGCGTCCGCAGTATTGGCAGGCCTTGAGCATGATCTCACCTCGCACGTATACACGAACAGCCGGCTTGGGAAAGAAAAGCCGGCTGCTGTGTGTTTACGGAACAAAACATGGAGCAAGTCAGAGCGCCAGGTGTGCGGTCCCTGCTCGTCTCATAATCTTGCTGATTATACACTATCACAGCCGAATTTTTTTGTCAAGGGCTCAAAAGGTATCATTTGGTATCATTTGGTATCATCTTTTATGCAAATGTGCTCGATTCCGCGCTGTTTGAGGCGCTTAACGTGTGAAATCGAGTAATGCGTGATCTTAGCGATGTCGGAGAGCTTTTTGAAACGAATGAATCTTGCGTAAAGCACTGCACGCTCCGCTCCGTTAGGGAGCTCGGCAATGGCAGCCTTGATCTCTGCGCGTATCTGATAATACCTGCTGCGTTCGCCGCTGAGCTGCTTGTAGTACTCCTCAGATGCTGCAGCGTAACGGATATACTTGTTTTCCGTGCTGTTGCCGGACCCGCCTTTTGTTCCACTGATCTTAGACGAGATATCTGTCGCGGCATCGCGAAGCCGCTGGAGCTCCCGCCATTCTTCGTTGAGTGACGGCCTCTCCTTTCGCAACTCAAACGCCCTGTTGAGCCAGGCTTCCTTTTTCTCAAAATCTTCAAACGCCATTGTCTTTACTCCCCTCTTTCATCAATCTTTCAAACATCTCTCCGAGCGTGTCGGGATCGACAGTCCTGCACTGCTTGTAAATCGGGCACTCTGCACAAAGCCCGGGCTTAGCCTCGAAGCAGTACTCCATAGCCTGTCTAATATCTTCGTCGGTCATTGCGCCCTCTCTTTCCCGGAGCCAGTTTCCGCATCCGTACTGTGATATAGCATCCGCCGTTGATATCGTTGTAAAGAGTACGACAGAACGAAAAGCTATACCCCGGGTAAAGCTTTTCAAACTCGGGCTTTGCGTCCTCGCCAAGACGACAGAACTCCGCTGCTTTCCGTTTCGAGATTTTACCGTCGCGCTTGTGCTCTGCCGGCTTGGTCAGGTTCTTGGAAGGAACCCATGAGCGAGATATATCCTCACCGAGATCTTCTTCCTCGGGCTCAGCTTTCTGCTTTTTGGCTTTGCCCTTGCAAAAATAACGCGCCAACCCTGCACATCCGTCGGCATCACAGGAAAGAGCCGACGAATAACAGTATCCCTTGCCCCATATCTCGTCAAGAATCCCGAGAGGCATATCGGCACAATTCAGGATCGTATGGACGTGAAGCCTGCCGCTGCGCTTGCCTCGTTCGATTTTGTATATGTATTTCAGCTCAGGTAAGCTGTGCCTTGCACGGTAACGTTTGAGCCTGCGCAGGAAATTCCGAACATCCTGCCTGCATTGATCCTCGGTTCCCGGATAGTGCTCGGGACTGTATGAGGGATTATAAAAAATCCCGGTGCCCTCAAAATTTGTGAGCACAAGCCTCTCAATCCGAGTCTCTCTCCGGCGCTGATTGTATCGCGCCATTGTCTCGGGCGTGGGTTTGAACTTCTTACCGCGCTTCAAGCCCGCTCTGTATACCTGCATGACCGGGAAGATATCAACATCAAGATAGCTCCCGCACTCTGTTCTGACCTCTCTGTATTTGCCTTTCATTTTCTGACCTCCTCCGCACCCTCGGTCCATGAGTTAATATACATTCTAAAACCGCAAAGCCCTTTTCGGGCTCTGGGTTTTAATGTTTAGTTATGCATTTTTGATCATCTACATCTCACGGTTTTTCAAACCTATCAATATGTATAGGTCGTCTCTTAACTCCTTTGTCTTTCTATCTACATAGTCTTTGAGACGTTCATCGCGAGTAGATTCAAACCATTTCTTTTTAAATTCCTTGACAGTCTCGAAATACCTTTCTTTTGAAATATCGGAACTTATCCACCATTCAAGGTCGTGAGCGAGTTTTTTGATGTCTTCCATCAGATCGTTAATCTCATCATCATGCATCTGACCACAAAGCTCGGCCTCGATTTTGTAGCAGATATAGTTTTTACTCCCTCCGCTCATGGCTGCTCTCCTTTATCAACATAGTCAGACAGATTTTTCAGAAAGTCCATAACCATTTTCTCTCCTATACTTCCTTCTTTACAGTCGATACACATTAGGCCGATATGATCCCCTAACTTGTTCGGGATCTCCGAGTGCTTACCGCTGAGTCTTATGAACAGCTTGTCGCTGCCGTTTTCTAAGATGATCCTGATCACAGCTCTGCCTCCGTTTACTTTTTTATCCAAATGACCACTTTATATTTGAAGGGATAAAAAGAGTCAGTGACTTCGTCCGCATGCATTTTAAGCCCAAGAGCTTCACAAATGGCTTTCAGCTCGTTTTCTTGCTCGTCCGACCATGTTTTAAGGTAAAATCCGCATTCACGCCCGTACAAGATCTCAATTACATATTCTCCAGCTCTTGCGCGACGGTTGTCGCCGTTAGTATATCGTGCTAAAAAATCGCGTAATGCTATTAATGCATCCCATTTTTTCATGCTTCCCCTCCTCAGTTTTCAGGTATGATCCCGAGAGCGTAATTCTGCATCGCGCAGAGGCAGGCCGTAATGTATTCCTCGGTCAGGCCTTTATCTTTCTTGGCTTTTTCAATCAGCTGCTTGAGGAAAACCGCAACGGTAGTAACGGCATCCTCGAAGTCATCGTCAGTACTCACCTTTTTGCTTATTTTAGGTATATCAATCATGAATCTCAGTCTCCTCCGTTCTTCGGTTCCACGCTCTGACCACTTCTGCACGCACAGCTAACAGTCCCGTGCTTGCTTTACAGGTCGTGCAGGATATCCATATTTCAAACTTGCAGCCTTTCTCCAGATTCAGTCGCTGCCCGAAGCGTGCCTTACCTCCACAGAACGGGCAGGACTTAAGTTTGTAGCTCATATTTCATCCTCCCAGCCCTTCGGCCTGCCGTCGGCACAGTACCAATCCGGTGCGCGGTTCGTGAAGATCATCCGCTGCTTGTCGATGTAGTTCCGCCAGCATTCCAGCGTATCTACGAAGGCACAGTCCTTGCATCTGACTATCGGTGCGGCAGCGGCAGGGTTCAGAACGGAAAGCTCATAGATGATACTCTTCTGGATAGTGCTCTTATGGTGATGCTTCTCTATGGCTTCATTCGTAACCTCTTCGACGATTTTGCAAACCTCGTCACGGTCAAGTAGTACTTTCATCGTTCGTACCTCCGTCCATCTTTGCGCCGCACCTGCAATACTTGTGGTATTCCATAAGTCTTTCGAGATTTGGCAGTCTCGGATTATCGTCTTGTACGATGTACCCGCACTCGGAGCATTTAATTCCTTTATACCTTGAAGAAGGTATCCATCGACCGTGTTTAACTGGCTGGACATCTGCCGCAGGTAATCTTTTGATGATTTCCAAAGCCTTTTCAACTCCGTCTGCTTTGAAGCCGAATTTCATAGCCGTATCCTTGCCAGAAGTAAGCATATCATTGGGCGACCAATTAGGTATCAGCTTTTCGTACTTTTCTATAATAATCGTGAGTGCCTTTTCGGCTAATTTAGCGTCAATATATATCGGCATTTTCAAACTCCTTCCTGGCAGGCTTTACGAATTCTGCCCGGAAAATGATGTATGGTTTATCTGCGCGGAAATTTGTTGTTTTTTCAACAATTCTTTCATCAAATAAGAGTTCGGCGAGCTTCCTTCCGGCTTTTTTCTCTATCAGCTTAAGTGCCGAAGGATCCCGAATATATTCAATAGGTATTTCCTCTTTATAAGCAACGTGTTTGACTTCAACTTCCAATAGCCCAAATGGTTTAATAGACGGGATTGAAATTTCATCACGAGGTACGCCGCCGAGTTTTCTTATCAGCCACCTTCTGACTTTCCCGATTTTCATAAGTCTTTTCCTTTCTCGCTATTAAGTTTGGAAGCAAGGCTTTTGATTTCCTCAATGAACTCAGCGCCGATCCTGATCGGCTTAACAACTGCCAAAGATACCAATCCGTCTCTAATAACAATTGTTGCCTCTCCGTTCTCACTCTTGCAAACGAATGCTGTGCCGTATCCGAAAAAGTCAATTTCTATGGGTTTAAGATATTTTATATCGATCATATACACAAAGCCGTCACCGAAGGAGAAAGCTTGAAGTGTTCTGCCGTAATGAGTGTATAAAGTATCACCGACCTGCTCGGCTGGTTCGCGGCTATAGTCTTCATCAAAAAACGGCAGCCAATCTATGGTCTCGACTGTATAACTGATTCGCTTATCTTCCGGAACGTCTAACATAGCTAAAATTATATCCTCGTCGAGCTCGGGAAGATTATGGATCGCATAAAATGCCGCTCCGTCTCCGATCCATTGCCTTCCGTCCTTGTATGCAAGATAGATCCTTTTTGACTTCTTCAACAGAGACATTATTTTCTGTATTTTCATTCCTGCTTTCCCTCCAATTCAACATACTTGTTCAAATACCAGATCGCTTTCTTGATGTCCTCGGCGCCGCCCTTGCGGTCGTGGCGCCAGAGGTATTTAAAGGCGTTGCAGAGGCAGAAGTTCTCGACTGCAGCGGTGCCCTGGGTGATCTCCATGGCTTGAATACACTCGATGCCTTGCGTTTCATAGTGCGGCGGGTGATTAACGATATCTTTCTTCAGCTCTGCGGGAGGATCGGGCTTTTTGATTATGTCCGAACGTACCTCCTTGATCTCCAACTCCAGCGTGCGTACCTTGTGCATCAGGTCTCCGCTGAGGGCTGCGACCTCCGGCGCGTTGCTGTGAAGTGCGACGTAGTGCAGCTCGCTGATCTTGCCAAGCAATTCCATTGCTTTGCGCAGATGCTCGGCGAGGGCTGCGTTTTCTTCGGTTATCTCTGCAAAAATATCCATGTTTTACTCCTTCAATCGTCAAAATGGCATCCTTTTTCTTTCAGCTTTCCCAGTTCTTCGAGTGCCTGAGTCACTTCGGCTCCGAATCTGGGCTTTTCTTTCGGTAAAAATACATAGGCGGGATATGTCCTGATATAGCTGCTCTCCGTCGGCGGCTGTTTCAGCGTCAACCTGATGACCCGGTTGAGCCGCTTCGAAAACTCTATCCCTCCGATGGTGCAAACGATAGGCCTTGTCATCATCGGATGGTCAAACAACACGGGTGTTTTCTTTTCCCAGGCCTCTTTTGCCTGCTCGAGCGTGATCATTTTTCCACGACCTTCCTCGCGGCATCAAGAAGAGACAGCAGCTTTGCTTTAAATTCCTCGTTGCCGGACTGAGCCGCGAACTGTGCAGCAGGCATGAGTGCCTCGTAAGCCGTCGAGAGCTTGATCTTGAACGTGATCTTGTCCTCGTCAACGGTAACCCGGATCTCTTTGGGCTTTACCGCCAGCTGACGCTCAAGCTCGGCTTTTTCCTGGGAGAGCTTGTCCGTCTCTGCTTTGTAGTCGGCGGCCTGCTTGTCGAGGGCGGTCTGAACGGCGTCGGCAGCGGAGGCTTTCTCTTTGACGAGCTCGTCCTGTGCCTTTTTCAGTTTTTCTTTCAACTTTTTGAGATCTTCTTCCTTCTTGGCGAGCTTTTTCTCGGTTTCGGGATCCTTTTCGACAGCGACCTCGACCGGGCGAGCCTCCAATTCCTTGATCTCCGCCTGAAGCTCCTGGACTTTCTTTGAAAGAAATTCTGAATCTGTTTTCGCAACAGAAAGCTGTCCTAATGCCTTGCTTTCCTGTCTCTTTGCCTGCTCGGCGTCCTGCCTTGCCTTTTCTGCTTCTTGCTCGGCCACCTCGGCTTTAACTTTGAATTGTTTAATTTTTTCTTTCAATTCGCTATTTGAAACAGTTTCAATATCGGTGGTCTCTATGACTTCCTCTCTGTCCGCTTCCGCAAGGGTCGAAAGCAGGTAAAGTTTCGTAATTCCGGCGTTTTGTAAACTCGAGTTTACATTTTCACCGAGCATTTCGGCAACAGAAATATACTTGTGTACCTGCTGTCTTGTCATGCCGAGCTCCGCTTCAGAATAGTCTTTCATATTTTCATATCCAAGCTCTTTATATAGCTTGTTATCGTGCATCTCTTTGAGGCCCTTGCAGACCTCAAAGAGAGATTCCTGCGCCGATTGCGCATTGATGACGATACGGCGGTGCAGAGTGTAAGCCCGCTCGTATTCGGTGTTTATAAGCTCGTTCATGCTGATTTCCTCGCTTTCTTGCGCTTCCTGTTCTTGGCCTCGACCATTGCTTTTATAAGATACCGCTGATAATCCCGCTCAAAATCTATGATCTCCTGGGGTTTAGGCTTGCCGCCTCTCGATTCAGCGTTATTTCTGAATCCTCGGCACTGGACGATCCTGCCGCTGGTACTGATCTCCATAGTGTAATACGGCGTTTCGAGATCGTCGAGCCGACGGAGGAATACTATATGCAGAGTGCCCAAAGCATGACGGTCAGCATATCCGCCGACACAATGTTCAAGAGTTGCTCCCTCGTAGACTATATCCTCCAGATTGGAAGGGAGGATCACAGCAAGACCGCGCTGGTCGTCAACATATTCGAGATATCCACGCTGTTCATCGGCCTTTTTGCGCTCGGTTTCGTACATGGCATCGGTAACAGCCTTGATCGCCGCTTGATTTCGCTGATGCGCTTCATACAGGTCTTTCGGGAACAGCACTATCCTGCTATTGAGATCATATTCCAGCTTTACGCACTCCCGAACATAGTCGTAGTAATCATGCAGTGCCTGATGATCCCGGATGTCCTTATTTTTGCTAACGACTTTGAGAACGTAGTCCATGATCGGTTTCCAGGCGGTCTTGGCGGTGCTGCATATCGCGTCCAAGTACTGGATGCTTTGCTCGGTTCCGAAGTGCTGGTAATACTTGAACACTTTATCCGAGCTGAGACCGAGTTTCCGGCGGAGAATGATGTATGACCTATACTGATCGACTTCACATTCCCGGAACAGCTCCAACTCGGATTTGTTGAGCCGCAGCATCTTCTTCAGATCGTTGCTCTTCCAGTTGATGTATATACCGCATCCGCCCTTAGATAAGGCTCGGCCTATATTCTCGAATCCGCCGCGCATCAGATATTCAAGGTTTGGATGCTGCGCGAATTTGCAGAGGTATTGCACGGTATTGCGAGGTACACTTGAAATGCAGCCAAATGCATATCGTAAGAATGTGCTCCGGAGTTTTTCTTCTCCGATAAAATAATATCCATTATTAAGGCAGTAGTTGTAATACGGCAGAGAGAAAAAGTGCGGTTCGCTGATCTTTTTTACCTCTGCCCACTGATAGCTTTCGCATCCCCATTCCCATTTCAAGCCGTATCTCGTTATATTGCCGGGGCGTAAAATATATTGCTGCTTGTGAAACGCCTCCAGCCTCGGCATCATATCATCTTCCTCAAAATACTGCCTAACGCCGACACACTCGAGGTGTACTTCGTTTTCTGACTGTGGGCGGACGAGTACGAAGTTGTCCCAGTACTGATATGTCCGGCGCCCGTAGTCCATCTGACGGAACTGGACGTCGGTGCCGCAGATCGGGCAGACGCCTTTCGTTTTGTGTTTCAGTGCTGCCGAGGCTCCCGAGAATATGCTCTTGTCGTCAACTTGCCTGTTGGTGCAGGCCGTGCAGTAGAAGTCTATATCCCGCTTGTTCATCCTTCGGTAGAACAGGAAGTGCGGCATATAATTTGCCCTTATGAATTCCTCCTCATCAGGATCAAGGCTAAGGACATCATATTTCAGATATGGTTCATCGAAATAGCTCATGGCGCCCTCCTCAGAAATCAAGCAGACTGTCGAGTGACAGTCCTATGCTCTTGTTATCGGAGAAGCCGGCGTCTCCGAGGTCGATTTTCAGCTCCATGTGAACGTCCGCACCCTTGAAATAAAACTGTACAGCTCTCTTATAAACTTCGAGATCAGAGCAGGACTGCCCGATGCCCTTAGTACAGGCGCTGAGGCAGTCTTTGAAGGTGCCGCCCTGGGCGACGGCCTGCGCGAACTCGTCATTCTGGGAGCAGAAGTCTTTGAGGCAGTCCCGGACCGGATCGCAGACGGCAGACTCATATCTGTTGAGGCCTTTGGGCGTTACGTCGAGCTTCTTCATAGCAACTTCGTAGTGGTTGGATCCTATTCCTATGCTCATGCCATGCCCTCCTTTGCTTTCTCGATCAGCTGTCTCAGCTCTGTGAGCTTTTCCCCGGTGTCGTAACCGTGCTGCCAGTCCTCGGACTGATTGTTGTAAATATCAGCGATGAAGCTGTCGATCCAGTCTTCTAAAAGATTTATGAGATTTGCCCCTTGACAAATCTCTCTGAATGCTGTATGATAATCATGTACGTTAATTGCCTTTGACTCCTCTGAGCTCTCGTCGTCTATCAGCGGCGGGAGCTCTTTTCCTTTCGGGATCTCGCTTTCGGCTTTGATCCTTTCGAGCGCTTTGTCGCACTCTGCTTTATATTTCGTAATTGGCATATCCTTGCTTTCCTTTCGTGTATTTTCTCGATGCAGCGGTCTGACAGGTCGCACCAGGTCTCGCCCTTGGCTCCTATTATGACGGCTCTGCCGTAGACGGCGGCCTCGGCGAGAGCTGATGCGATCTCGTTGTGGTTGCGTATGACGTGCTCGGCCATTGCCGACACGATGACGATATAGTCCTCGCCCTTCCGGGCTATCATGGGCATACCGTGTACGACATACTCCAGGTCGTTAAACTTCCTGCCGATCTCGATCTCCTTGAGATAGTTCTTTGGTGTTACCAGCAGTACTCTCATTTCCATTCTCCTATGATTTCGTCTTTGGTGTAGGTGTGGTTTTCGAGCTCGCGGCGAAAATTCTCCGAAGCCCGCTCCCGGATGTTCCTATCGCGCTTGCGGAGCTGCTCCTTCTCGACGTCGTGCTTGCAGTAGATCAGCTCGACTATCGTAACGAAGATAGTGATCAGCGCCTTGATCACGGTGGGTTCGACGGCAAATATCGCGAAGACCACCAGCCAAACAATGGCCACAACGCCCGCTTTGGTTTCATCACTCATGAATAGTCACCTCCTTCGTTGTAGATCCTCTCGATCTCGTTCTTCGGGATGCGCCACGTCCTGCCGATCTTGGCGGCTTTGATACTACCGTTCTGAATCAGCCGCCGGACTGTGTTTTCGTGGAGCTGGAGCAGGTCGCAAATATATGGCACGTCTACGAAGACCGGAATGTCCTCAAGGGACGTTATAAACTTTTGCTTCTTCATTCCTTTTGCCTCCTTTCCGCTTCCTGTAGATGCTCTTATCGCCGCCGTGTACAATTTTCCACTGCTGGCGCTGCTGCTTGTTCATCGCCCGGAAAATTATGCCGCGGCGGATAGTTCTTGAAATGCTTGCCATCCTCTCACCTCCTTGTATTCCGCCCCTGTCCGTGATATAATGGTCACGGAAGGGAGGTGATAAATTTGGATACAACAGTTATTGTTGCTTTGGTCGCTGCGATCTCTGCTATCGTTTCTCCGCTGGTGGCAAATCACCTCAACAACCGCCACGCCTTAAAGATGCGCAGGCTTGAGCTGTACACGGAGAAGCGCATCGCAGTCATCAACGAGTTTGTTTCAAACATCAGCAAATACCTTGTCAATGAGTCGGAAGTGCTTGAAACTGAGCTCGGAGCTTCGATCTGTTCAATATATCTCTATGCTCCGCGTGAGATCTGGCCGGATCTCGATGCGCTGTACGGATATATCGCCTTGAATGATCGGAAATCAGCTAAGCGGGTGCTGCCTGATATCGCGAAGCTTCTTTCTGAAAGCGTAAGCGGTTCAAACATCAAAAAGACCGCCCACAATCCAAAATAAAGTAGTCATCGCAAAAACAAATATTTCATACGGTATATAGGCCCCGAGGTAATCGGGGTCTTTTTTATAGCAGAAAATTGCTGCACCTATCGCAACGACTACAAAAATGATGTAACAAATTATTCCCATTTGCCCTCTACAGCCTCAATCGATACCAAAAAAAGACATTCCTTCACCACATAATTGCTGTAAAACCGGTCTATAACCTTATGCCAAAGATCTCTCTCGTTGAGACTTTCCACCGTGTCTCTGTCGATACGGATAACTTTAATTTCATACCTGTGTCTCAACGGGCTGTAGCACTTTACATGAAAATAGATCATTCTCTCACCTCATTTGTCTTTGGCCAGATCCACGGATATCACTAAGGCTCTCGTGTTCCACAGCTTTACGGCGTCTTCTTCACTGAGCGGAATCGTAGAAACAAGACATTTGGTACAGCGTATCCCGACACAATTGGCATATTTGGCTGCAATTTCTTCATTTTCAAACGCTGCCCGAAGCATCTTCGCTTCTCCGCCACAGAAAGGGCAAGGCAGCAATTCATGGTCTTCGATCTTCATCTCTCTCCCTCCTTGAATTCCTTCCCCGCCCGTGATATAATGTACTCGGGAAGGGGGTGTAAAAGTGTCTGAAATCAATTTGAATATTACTCGTGACGAAGCGAAGCTGCTTCGCAAGCTGATCAGGAAAGGTCCTTTGCATCTTGAAGAAAGTACTGCCAATCTTCTGCTGGACAAAGGCCTTGTTGAATATACTGATCAACCTTCAGTCAATTCCGCACTGCGCTCTGACGAGAAATATACTATTACGAACGACGGTAAACTCGCTTATGAGCAATATTTTGACATTCACGACGAGTTGAGAAGAAACAAGTTTATCTCTTACGCGGCACTTATTATTTCGTTGATTTCTTTACTTATAGCAGCATTGTCCTATCTTTCAGGGCACAACTTACTTTAGGCAAATCTCAATAAAAAGAATATCAGCTGACCGATAAGCGATATTATACTCACGGCCAGAGCCAAACGTGCCGCAAAACCGCTGCGTTTAATACTATTTTTTATATCGTTATTTTGCAGTGCCTCGGGTACTGCTTTTTTCTTTTCGCTCACTTCCTCACCTCTCCCTCCTTCTCCCGCGGTTAGGCGGGTGCAGTGCAGTTCAAGTCCCTTGAACTTCAAGTTTAAAAAAATAAGTAGGTATGTCCTCCGACTTAATGCCTAAAACTTCGCACGCCTTGCCTATTTCTTTCTGTGTCCAGCCTCTTTTTCCGTTCATCTTCACGGATACGCTGTGCTCGGAAAGCTCCATTTTTTCGGCAAATGCAGCTCTCGTTTTGCACTTCTCGGTAATAAGCCCGTCGAGCTTAGAATAATCATACGGCATAGCAGCACCTCCTTTCTTTGTATTGTTCAATTCCCTTGAACTAATTACACTATATCACAGATTTTTCATGTTGTCAATAGGTTTCTTCAATTTTTTTGAACTTTTTTTCATTATACCCTTGAATTTTTGTTCAAGCTATGTTATAATGCTTTTGAAAGGAGGAGATGACCATGAAAAAATATACTACCGCAGAACGGCTCAGGCAAGTAATGAGCCAACGTGGATTGAAACAAATTGACATCTTACTTTTAGCAGAACCTTACTGCATTAAGTACAATGTAAAACTCAATAAGAACGATTTGAGCCAATACGTAAACGGCAAAGTTGAGCCGAAACAACACAAGCTTTCCATTCTTGGTCTTGCTCTTAATGTGAACGAAGCGTGGCTAATGGGATACGATGTTCCGATGGGGCGTGAACCTTACGAAGAAAAAAGTGCCCCCGCCGAGAACAGCGAGAGCGAAAAAATAAAGAAGATAGCTGAAAAAGTTGAAGTGTTTTCTGCTGCAACAGATAATGAAATAAGAATGCTGACTCTTTTCCGGCAGTTAACACTTACTCAGCAAGGAGAGCTTATAGGCAGAGCAGAATTATTGACTGAACAAAACGAAGAGATTTATAAGCAAGAAGATATTGGATAACTCATATTAGAAAAAGGTGAGATGCATGTTATATATTATAATTCCTATTCTGATAATCGTTTTGTGTATTATAAAAATCATTAAAGATGATAAAGCTACAAAAGAACGTAATCAAGAAATTGCACAGCGAAAAAAAGATCAGTCTCTTTATGAAGAGATAAAGCGAAATAATCTTGAAAAGGCTAACTCCCCAGTAAGTAGAACACCTATAAAGATCGAGACAAAGGCCGAGACTGATACCTTCACGCCAACTTATACTAAATGCAACACTTTAAAGACTGACTATGTAGTACTCGATTTAGAGACAACAGGGTTAGACCCTCGTAAAAACGAAATAATAGAAATTGGCGCTATTAAATTTTTGAATAACGAGAAAATGGATTCTTTCCACGAATATGTAAATATTCATAAACCAATTCCGGCTAATATAACCAAACTAACTGGCATTACTGATAGCGACTTATCAGATGCTCCAGAATTATCCGATGTTCTGAGCAGATTCCATTCCTTTATCTCAGATATAGTTCTTGTAATTCATAATGCAAGCTTTGATATGAGATTCTTACAGATTAATTATCATAATATATTAGGGATTACACTGTCTAACCAAGTAATCGATACTCTTTCGCTTTCCAAAAAATACTTAAGTAATTTAGATAACCATAAGCTGACAACAATAAAAGAATATTTTAATGTTGACGTTGGTTCACATAATGCACTCGACGATTGTGAAACAACTTCGGTTTTATATAAATACTGCTATAATCAAGAACGCGAAAAGAAACTCCAAGAGGAACTGAAAACAAGTTCGTTTGATAAGGAAATAATGGAAGTAGTATGTAACATAGTTCGGAGGAATGATCTATCTGATGAAATTCAAAGCATAAAACTAAATGTGAGTTCAACATATACCGATGTAGTATATCTTGGATATCAGCTGCTGCGGTTTAAAACTAAAGGAAAGTTAAGATACTGGTTGATTGATTATAAACTCGAAGAATTTTCAAAAAAATATGCTACAGATCTAACATTTACTGAAGGGTCGAAAAGTGAAAAGGACCGTACAAGACTATTTATAAACTCTGCAGACGATATCTATCCATTTGCAAATATAGTGCTTGAAAAAATTTCAGAAACCCAAAAATCATATGAGAACTACCTAAGATATAAAAGTAGTGGTTCAGACGGCCTTTCGGTCACTGTATCAATCGGATATGATGAAAACGGAGAGGTGAAAGTTTCCTCTTCAAGAAAATAAACCCCGCTCCGGCTGTGCAAGAGCCAAAGCGGGCTTGAACAAAAGATATGAAAATGGTGGTGATTACGATGGAATACAAGCTGAGCAAAGAAGCTGACGCCTTGCTCTGCCTGCTGTACGCGAATTATAAGCAGAGAAATAAGACGATGCCGAGGGAAGACGCCCGCTTGTGCGGTGGATTAGATGACATTCAGGAGCTTGCCGGTTCCGAGCTCCCTGCCGATGATATCGGTGACCTTTGCCGTGAGCTCCGGCAGAACGATCTTCTGGAGGCAGCATCAGGCGATGACGATATTTATTTCTGCTGGCTGTCGCTTGAAGCTATTTCCTATATGTCAAACAGGGCGAAAACAGAGATCAAAAAGGTCGTTGCCGCCGTCTTCGTTCACTTTCCGCCGGTGCTGTCACTCATTGTGTAGCGGATTTCGCCGACCTCTGAATGACCTTTAACGGGGCCTTCAAGGAAATGTATCCAGGAAACGATCGGCTCGCCGTCTTCGTTTAAGGCAGCAGAGGAAGGGTCGAGCGTATTGGTGCACTCAACTCCGCAGCTTCTCTTCTTACAAGCGGTGTTCTTCTTGGGATCGCACTTGAATAATACTTCAATCTCGCAGGAACACTTAACAGCTAAACGTTTCATAGATCGCATCTCCTTTATTCTGATTTTTATATGTCATGTATATTATATCACATATATCCGAGATTGTCAATATATGAGAGGAGGCTTGCTATGCCCAAAAAGACTTACACCAAACGCCCGGACGGGCGATACCTGGCGAAGATCTATCTCGGTGACGGCAAGTACAAGTTTATTTATGCCAAAAGCGTCAAGGAGCTGGAGGCTGCCGTTCTGGAAGTCAAATCGCAGCTGCACTCCGGCATCGACGTCGCGGCTCAGCGGGACACCTTCGCAGATTGGGCTGCATACTACCTCCGGCAGCGGGAACGGGACCACGCCCGTGGAGATCTGACCGAGGGCAGGCTCGGTATTACCCGGAACCGTCTGAAAGATCTTTCGGAGCTGGACGACATCCCGATCGGCAAGATCCGCACCCGGGACATACAGGACATTATCGATGACAGAGCTTCCGAGGGTGTGTCTGTCTCCGTGCTCAAAGACATTAAGGCGGCTGCAATGCATACATTTGAGCTTGCCCTTGTAAACCGTGTGATCTCCTTCAACCCGGTCAGCGCCGTGAAGATCCCCGCCGACAAACACCATGAACCAAAGCGCCGGGCTCTCACCGAAGAAGAGCAGTCCTGGATCGAGCGGTCAGAGCACCGCTGCAAGTGCGCAGCTATGATCATGATGCACGCCGGGCTCCGGCGCGGTGAGCTTGTACCGCTGCTCTGGAAGGACATTGACCTCAAGGAACGTGTCATCGACGTCAACAAATCCGTGGAGTACCGGAACGGAAAGCCTACCGTCAAGCCATACGGCATGAGCGAAG
The DNA here is from genome assembly GCA_017519415.1 of Ruminococcus sp. Taxonomy (GTDB): domain Bacteria; phylum Bacillota; class Clostridia; order Oscillospirales; family Ruminococcaceae; genus Ruminococcus. The sequence continues at coordinate 22,765 of JAFWSI010000053.1, read as the reverse complement.
CCGCGATTCGCAAGGTGTATATTCCGAAAAAGCTTGCGGCTTACCTCTCCGAAGAGAAAAAGAAGGCAACGTCTCTGCTTGTCTGCCCGGATGCAGAAGGCGGGATGCTCACCGTTACCGGGTATCGCCGCCTTTGGCGGAGCTATATGCATTATCTTAACTTTACCTTTGGAGATTTCAGCAGCGAGATCGGATACAAGAAACCGAAGAGCCGCTTTGCCCCCGAAACGATCCCGACGGTGATCGCACCTTTCACAGCTCACTGGCTCCGGCATACATACATCACTAACCTTTACCTTGCCGGAGTGGACGTGCTGACCGCCAAAGAACTGGCCGGGCACGCCGACATAAAAACCACGATGGAGATATACACGCACCTCGATGCGATCCACAAGCGGAAGCAGGTAGATAAGCTCGACGAATACTTTGAAAATATGAAAGCCGGCAATGCATAAGTGCCGGCTTATATTTTTTGACTACTTTGACTCCCATATTGACTCCCATACTTGCCTATTTTTGCCCATTTTTAGCAACATTTACAACACATAAGCATTGACAAGCGAAGAACCCTAAACTGCGGAAATGCGCTGTTTAGGGCTCTTTTTTTATGGTCGAGGTGACGGGACTTGAACCCACGGCCCCTACGTCCCGAAAGGAGAATTGAAATTTCGTAAACTGCGTAAATGCGCATGTTATACCACTTTTATCATCGTTTTGACTCCCATATTGACTACGTTAAGATGTTTCATGAGCTCCACCTCACGCGAGTATATGATCCGCTTTGCGTGGTTGGTGGATATCTCAAATTCCTCGCCGATGCGTTCAAAGGTGATGCCGTCGATCAACCGCCTGCGCAGTATCTTTCTGTCGCGCTCCGCGTTTTTCCCGCTGACGTAGTCATCGATCGCCTGGGCGATGCTTGTGTTCGTTGCCTGTAAAAGATTGGCACTATGCTTCATAGTAAGCATCCTCTCAAATAAAATTAAATTTTCAAGTTTCTATCTGGGGTTTAAAGCTTCTTGGTGATCATCTTCACGAAGTTCTCACCGGCACTGCCGGTCGGCTTGTAGCCCCACGCCTTCTGGAGCAGGGCGACCGAATCCCAGGCGCTCTGATCGTAGGTCTTGGTCTCCGTGACCTTCACGGTGGATATTTTCTTGTTGTATGCCAGCCGGAGCAGCTCCTTCACAGCCAGGGCTCCCACGGTGGTCTCACCGAGTTTGTAGCAGCTGCCGGTATCAAGCACCGGGAGATCCTTCGACGGTTTAGGCCAGCCGTTGAGTCCCTTTGACTTGATAATCGAAGGGAAATCGACATAACAGTAATCGTGATCCACGCCGCCGGATATGCCGTTGACGTATGCGGTGCCGTTCTGCCACATACTGTAGGAACCGGTGTAGTTGCACTGAGGGCCCCACTCTGCGATCCAGCAAGTATAACGTTCGCGGACGGAAGCGCTTACACAGCGGGTGTACCAGAAAGTGCTGCAGTAAACGCCGGCAAAGTAACCCGTCTTTTCAAGAGCGTCGCAGAAGGTCTTGACGGCGGCATCACAGAAGCTTGTGCCCTGGTTGAACTGTTCCTGGCGTTCGAGATCAAAGAAGATCGGATACTCGAACTGTTTACCTTTGAGCCATTTGATCGCGGTTTCTGCTTCATATTTTATATAGTCAATGGTGTTCGCGTAAGTGAAGTAATAAACTCCGACATCCAGCCCGGCAGCTTTGGCGTCGGTGTAATACTTCTCAAATTTGGAGTCTTTAACGATGTCCTGCTTGTTCCTGTCCCACTCATTGAGGCGCAGGATGACGAAGCTGTACCCTGCCGAGCGGACCTTTTTGAAGTCAACTCCCGACTGGCAGCTGGAGATATCTAAACCCTGAACGGCTCCCATATTTACACCTCCTCGGTCTCAAGCCCCGACATCTTCATCCGCATATCGAGGTAGTACAAATAGTCGTGCATAACAGTGCCCTGGGCTTTCAGGACCTCGACGCTGTCCTCGGCCTCGATAGGTTCTCCGGCCTCGGCCTTGCAGATGTACTCGTCGAGCTTCTTTACTCTGTGCTTGGCCTGCCAGTATTCGGCTTTCAGCCTGTCTCCTCTGTCCTCGGACAACATCAGGTCAACGGTTTCTTCGATTTTCATAAATATCATCCTTTCGTTTTTTCAAGGTCGTCAATCCGGTAATTGACAACCTTTATTTTTTCTTCCTGCAGCTCGGTTCGCTCCTCGACCTTGTACATCCGCTCCACCAGGTTGTTGTGCTTTTCGACCTTCTTCTCCAGCTGTTCTATCCGATACGACATGAGCCGGATGCCGGAGTAGGAGCCTATGAACGTGCCTATGAGCGACAGCACTGCTATTATGATCTCAGTCGCCGTTGTCATCACCCTCCCTGCTCCGGTGCTTTTCGTACTGCACCCCGAAATAGAACGCTATGACCACGCTGTACACCGTGAGGAAGTGCTCGACGGATATCTCCCCGCGCACCGCGAGGATGCAGAACACCGCCGTCAGCGCCAGCGTCACGATGGACTTGACGTCGATGAGCTTAGCGAGTTTATTAAGCATAGTATCACCCCTCCGTTCTGAGTATGGGCTTGCAGGACAGGCAAGTTCCGACGGTGAAATAGCTCAGAGCAGTGCTATTCTCGATATTGAGATAAGTCGCTCCTGCCGCATATCCTTCGCCTACGCCGCCGCCGAACAGGGCATATCCGTCACCGCCTGAGTAGATGTTTTCGCAATAATACGTCTCATAATTCGGATCAGAGGCGGTCACGCTCGGCAGGAATCCCCATGCCCCGAAGGACATCTGCTGAACGTTCTGCTGTGATGTGCTTGGTCTGTTTCCGCCTTCGAGGTAATCAGTGCCTGTCAGATTGTAAGCTGATGCCGTTGAACCGTCTGCGGTGCCGTAGGTGAGCTTGTACATATACTTGTCGTTTACGCTCACAAGGCCAGCCGTTCTTGTGAAAGCCTCGCCCCACCAGTTCTCCATGCCGAAGACCTTGACCGCCGTTTCGTCGTTACTGAGACTACCATAGAACAAGCCCTTATGGTTGAGGGTGCCGCCTGTGCCTCCTGTTTCATATGACTCCTTGAAGGTCTTGTTGGCGCTGGCGCTTGCTCCGATTTTGACTCGACCCCGACCGAAAGCTCGCTGGTTGTCAAGGGTCTTGCTCATAAGTATCAGCAGAGCACTTATCAGCTGCCTGTCAGCGAATACCGCCGTGTACCATTCCACCGCATTTGTGGTGTTGTTGGCCAGCGCTCTTGTGATCTCCTGTTGTGCGGTAAGCATACCATGATTGCCTTGTACAAGGCTCTTACCGGACAGGCTTCTCAGCTTTTGATGAGAATTTGTCGAATAGCAGTTGTAAATTGAAGTATAGAAATGCGGTATCTGCTGCCCTTGTGAATTGATGTTGCACCAGCATTTGTAGTCGCTGTCCACCTGCTGATCTGAGCAGTAGAAATACCCCTCCCCGGGGGTCTCCCCTGCCTCGAACTTGTACCAGATCAGAGGCCACTCCATCATGGCATTTCCGTTGACTTCCTGCTGATAGATGTTGGCTGCTGTGCCGTCGGCCTTTTTGGTGTAATCGTCGGGGTCAAGATAGTAGTCCACAGTGCCGTCGAATTTCAGCATACAGGGACGGGGCATGAAGAAAGCGTCCGCCCAGTCGCCGTAGTTGAAGGCTTCCGCCCCCATAGCCGCCGGGGTCATGCCCACGGCGTCCTCCAGGTAGGTCACGGCCTCGGCAGGGTCGGATTTCGAGGGGTCTATGTGAAAACCATAGATTAGGGGTTTGGTGTAGGCGTCGAAGTACTTGGTCGAGCCTGTATATCTTGCTTCTATCAGCTTGTCACCGATAAACGCATCAACGATTTGGTTTGTGCCTTGTTTGTTTGCCATTCAAAGCACCTCCTTACGTTGAAGCGGGGACGATTAAGTAGTCAACCTTCGGGTCAGGCGGGTCAAGTAAATCGTACTCGGCTTGTGTCAGGACTTTGCGGATAAGCTGTGAGCCGATGTAGACATCGCCGGTGTTGGTAACAGTCACCAAATTTGAAATGTCGATTTTATTTGCTAAAGCGTCATAGACACCGTCAGAGGAAACCGGATTGAGGCTTCCGTCAGTCGGTGTAAGGTCAATAGTAAATGTATCGGCTTTGCCTGCCAGTGCTGTTGCGATTGCGCTGTTCTGCACGGGGTTGGTTGACGTCGTTGAAAGCTCCGAGTCAATGTTGATGTTGGCGGATCCGATGCGCTCCCACCCGCTGACATCTGTGTACACATATTCGTCGTAGTCATCGTCGCCTTCTTCGCCGACGAAGTACACCCAGCCGGGCTCGGCGTCCGAGGGAAGGTCGGAAGCGGAGTCGACAACGCCCTTGATCTGCATCGGGCTTTCGAGCTTACCGATTACTCCGTTGAGCTGGATCAAGAGCGCCTCGATTCTGCTCTGTGGAGGCGCTGTGTAGCTCGTGCCGTTGATCGTTGCTTTCAGGATTTCTTCCGTTCTTGAGGTTTCCATAAAAATCTCTCCTTTCGATTATGTAGGTATAACAAACGGCGTGCTGCTGCCGTTAGTGTAAAACGTTCCGGTGACTTCGTCCAGCAGTCCGATCTCGCCGTCCGAATCACGGCGGGCAGGGATGAGCTTGTGGAGCAGAGTGTCTGAATTCGTTTTTACCGTTAGGCTGTACAGTGTCAGATCTGCGTTTGTGAATACACCGTCTTGCAGATTCCAGTCTCGATTTGGGTTGACGATCATGCCGGACGTTTTGTAGCCAAAAATACGAGGTGGGACGTCGGTGGGCGTATTTGTTGCCAGCTCACCCGCCTGACCGCTCGGTGTGTCTCCTGCATCGGTCCAGCAAGAGAACGGATTTGATATGTCTGCTGTGCCTCGGTGTTCTCTGTCCTCGTAGTCTTTATTTGTCGTGACGTATTTGGACCCGTTGTATGCTATATGCCTGCATTGCGAATTTGTACCTCTAAGAAATCGCTGCGCTCCGTATGTTTCGTATATGCTGGTCGAAAGTTCTGCCCCAAAATATGGAGTGTAGTTATTTTCAGCTTTGGCTTTCCAGTTCGTAAACTGACAGTCAATGACGACGTGATGGATCAGGGCATCAATTGTGAAGTCTAAGTCGATATACTGCTGTCCGGTGCTACGGATATATTCAAGAGGCGTATACCCACCAAGTCGAGTGTACCGTATCGTCACATATGCTTTGCAGCCGCTTCGGTCGGTGCTGCCGTTATATACAGTCAGCTCAGACGTTGAAAACGAGTAGCAGGTCGCATCGACAAAATTTGCCGAGGCTCCGTCTGAGCTCACCGGCATAGCCTCAAGTGGGCGCGAAAAACCCGAGCCTAAAAGCTGCCCTCGGCTTTCGACAATCTCTCCAAGATTCTGAATATCGAGCGGTACACTGACTGACCGCGTCGTGCTGTCACCGAGAGCGGTCAATACATAGGTTTTTTCAAATAGATCACTATCATCTATCCATTTACCGACGCGGCGTTCCTCCGTGGAGTATGCTATGCTTCCGAGAGGATCGGCTGCACCGTTGCGCATGGCTATAACCCCACTGGACGGTATTGTACGGTACTCTATCCAAACGTCATTACCAACGTGCAGGCATTCGCCGGTCTTGTTCAGCAGCTCTGTTGTGGATCCGTTTATAAACTGCACTGTGGCTCTGAGCCCGGTGCTGTCAACAGCGATCACTTTCGCAGGATCCCTTTTCAGCGACTGCGCCGCTGCAGCTCCGCCGACAGCGATCCTTTCGATTAATTTGTTGAGTTTATTCATAGCTTTCAACGCTCCAGTTAGACGGCAAGAAGGCAACATTGGAGGCTTTAAGCTCCATCCTCCTATTCGTCAGATTTATGTTTAATTTGTCTATCACATAGTCTTCTTCTCTGAACCTGATTGCTTTATCCACATCAAAATGCGGTATATATATGCTCTGGAAGGTTTCGGATACACTGTCCCGGGTCTTTTCTGTGAGAAGATATTCGGCATACTGCTTACACTTCTCCTGGCCATCTTCTCGGGTCGCATCTCCGAGGGATATGTACCTGATAGGAGGGCTAAGGAATCGCTCGCCGATAGCCTTGACGTTTACCGGGCTTTCGGCGTTTTGATTCTTGGCGGTATAAGAGTACACGACGCCGTCAGCGTTGTCGGTGGCGACAGTCACGCAGTTGACGCCGTCAAAGAGATGTTCTGCCTGCGGTGTGCCTGCTATGATAGTCTCGTCGGCATCCTTATAGCGCCACACATATCCCAGATGCATAAACCACGCAGGCTGACTGTAAGTAGGCTTCCTCTTGAAGATCAGATGCCCTGCTGCGTCGTAGTATGTGTCGGCACCGTACATATCGGCGAGCTGGCTTATGATCTGTCCGTAGTACTGCCCTGAAGACAACGTTATATCTGCATACAGCGGTTCGCTGTCAAAGTACGGGTCTATGAGCGGTGCGACCGGGTCTATCGGGTATCCGTTGCCCATATCCCGGAGCAGGGTCTCGCGGATCAGGTCTCCAACGTAGATCGTGCCGGCTGATATGTCCGTAGTAAACGGCTGCACCACAGCTCCGACCTTGTTCTCTCCATTGAGGTTTCCGAACTTGTCAATTGCGGAGATTTTCAGCCTTCCGTTTGCTTCGTTTGAGGACTTGATTATATACACGCCCTGCGAAAATTTGTATGCATCACCGCTTGGAAGAATATACTCGGCGATGATCTTAAATTTGCGATTATACCAAAAATATGAGTTTTTGTCCGGGGTGTACTGCCCGGCAGCGTTCGCCAGGGTCAGGCCAAGGCTCCGGCGGGAGCCGTTGCCCTTGGCTATGGTGATATTGCCGCTGTCTCTGATGATGTCCGCTTTGATCTCTGCAACGGCATTCTCCCAGTGGTCGAGTGGCATTATGTACAGATTGATCTCGTGCTCTGCTCCGCGCAGGCTGTTTTCGTACTCCGCTGTGACGCGGTCGATATATACCATGATATCACCCGCCTGTTATGAGATGACTGCATTTTCGACTTTGCAGATCTCCGTCCAGCCGAAGGTCAGCTTCGTCATCATCGATGTTTTATCATAAATTCTTTGAGCCGAGGTCAGAGCAACGATCCGGCAGTTTCCGGCGTTGTCCTGCATAATGAATGGCTGTTTTGATGCGATAAATGTTCTGATTGCATCAAGTGATGCAAGCCCGCTGGTGATCGGGTTCAATATGCTGCCGAGCCTGTCCGCATATACTGTGATCGAGCCGGTGTCGTAGCTTCTGTCGGTATATACTGCCCCTGGCTGCCCGGATTCCGTCTCGTAAACGTCAGAGCCGAGAGTCTGCGTGATCTCGCTCTGTTGGCAGCCAATATCAAACAACTGCGTACTGCCGGCAGTAAAATGCCTGCGGTGATAGCTTGTACCGTTTTCCGTGAGCAGGGCCAGCCGGGTGATTTTTGATGTCGGCGTTATCTCTCCAGAAGCTGAGTAAATGATGGTCTCGTCGTTTGCCGTAGATGCCAGGATAGCAGTATATGTATATGTTTTACCGTATTCGGCAGTATGATCTTGCATAGTCAGTGATGCGCCTAATCCTATTTTTGTCCCGATCAGAACATTCTTGCCGTTTTGCGTTCTCCACAAAAACACCCGGGACCCGGAAGGAGCGCCAACAACAGTAGCCTGGATTACCCTTGTCGCTTGGTTTTCAGATAGATTTAATCTCAAAGTACTTGTATTTAAAGCTGCCGGCGCCGGAATCTCGACTGCTCGTTTAAGATATGCGTTCTCCTGGGTGTAGATCTCACAGATCACACCTATGGAGTGCAGTGTCGAAGCAAGCGAGAGAGGAACAGGAAACGTATCATCAAAATCGTATGTGAAACTCTTATTGCCCTGCTCGCCTTCGCAGGAGAATTGATAGTTCTGCATTGCGACATCCTGAGCCTGGGAGTACACGCCCGATACTGCGAGCCCTTCTGCATCGTCATATTCTGCAGTCACCGCTACCTCCGGGTCGCTCCGGCAGTACCAGTAGAAGGGATCGCACTCGAGGTAGTTGGAAACAAGATAATACATTTTGCCGGCTGTGACCGTGACAGCGCTTGCGAGCGTAGCCTTGCCGGTGCTGGCGTTATAGCTCTCGATCAGAGTCTGCACGCCGTCGATCTGCAGCATACACCCGCCGACAAGCCTCTCGAGGTGCGTCTGGCTGTCCTCAAAGTACACCGGTGCTTTTATCGAGATGATGTCCTTGTCTATATACACCTCGGTGCTTGTCGTGACATCTTCCTGGATGCGTCCGGAGCCAAGCAGCACATCATACTTTCCGGGGCCTGCATTGTCTGCATCGCCCGATTTCGGGTAGTTCTGATATATAGTAAAAACACCGGTGTAGTCGTGTCCGAGTTTGAAGTACGGATGCGGGTCCTCGACCGTGCCTCCGAAGGAGCCGACGAAGGTGTCGCCGTTGTGTTTTGCAATCATACCGCCACCCTTCGGGTAGTAATAGGACTGTGTGGTGCCGTCGGTGTTGTCGTAGTACTTCACGCGCACCCAGGAGAGCGAGTCGCAGTTAACCTTGAAGCTGATGTTGACAGCAGGCGTGCGGTTGTATGCGTTTACCGCCTGACCGTCAATGCTGATGTTTGTTACCGTCCGAAGACTTGATCTGCTCATTTTTACCCTCCTGTCTGCCGGTCTCTGTCGGCCTGGTCTATATAAGCATCGAGCGCCTCGGCAAAGAACTGCCGCGCTTCGCTATTCATCAGCTCGCGGATCTTGTCAACAGTGCTCTGATCGGCGCTGCCGGTGATATAGACATTTCCGGCCTGGTAGTTTACATTTACTGTGCGCTGCGAGCCTTCTGGGGTCGGTATTTTCAATCCGGAAAGGTCAGGCAGCAGCTTCGATAAATCCAGCCCGGTCATATTCGGCAGGCTGATATTTGCACCGAATTTCTGCTGCAGGAGCTGTGAGAGCTCCAGGATCTTTGACTGCATTGCCGATGATGCGCTGTCGATTGCGGAGGTGTTTTGCTCCGTATGGAAGCCCGCTGCCGACGAGTAAACGCTTACTTTCTGATTTTCGGCGTTTTCGAGAGCTTCACGGGCTCTTTTTACATCGTTGATGCGGTCGATAAGTGTTTTTGTTGCAGAGAGCTGGTCTTCTTCCTGCTTTTTCAGGCCGGAATATACTGTCTCGGAGAGCTTGTTATATTCGGTGATGTACTCGGCTTTATTGGCATAGTACCGCTTGTTGATATCGTCAAGGCGTTTGTAGTATTCCTCGGCAGTGATTTCGCCCATCTTGTATAGATGCTCGGCCTCTGCGATCTCGTCCTCGGCTGCCTGCTTCCAATAGTCTGCCGCAGCAGTGCCAAAGGTGCTTGCTGATGATCCGGACGAGCCCCTGACAACATTGCCGTTCCTGATCTCCTCGGCTATGCGCTCATAGGACTCTCGTGCTGCAGCTGCAGCCTCAAATTTTTCTTTTGCCTCATCGTAAAGCTTCAGGTACTCTTCGGTGTTTTCGTCGGCATTAAAGCCGAACTGTGCAGCTCTGCCTGCGGCCATCTGAGCACTTATATAGTTGCCCTGTGCCTGCATCATTTCCTGACGTGCTGCTTCTTCGGCTTCCTTGGCGTTAGCAATCATCAACTCGGCCTTCTTGTCGATGAGCTCCTGAATGCCATCGGCTTCCAGCTCATAGCCTTCTGCGGTGAGTTTCACGGCGGAAGCCAGTTCCGGGTACTTGTCGATAAGGTCGAGCACCTGGGTGGTAGAGTACTTTGTGCCTTCGTTTACTTTCTGAAGCTCGCCGATCAGAGAGGTCAGTTCGCTCTTGTATGCACTGACCTTACTTTTGGCCTCCTCGAACTTGTCGCCCTGCTCTTCGAGCTCTCCGGCGAGTTCTTCGGTGGCGGCGGTGGTATCTTCGGTCGCTTTGGCTTCTTCGGCAAGCTGCTCGCTGTACTGCTCGATGAGTTCGGCATTTGCCTTAACGTCTTCGTTAAGGGCATTATATATATCATTGGCCTGGCTGCTTCTTGCTGTAACCGTTGCGAGCTGCGCATCAAGCTTTTCAAGTTCATCAAGGTCAGCCTTGACACCGGAATTATTATAGTTGCTGTATTTATCGCTGCTGAGCAGGTGCTTAAGATCCCCACCGGAAATATTTTCGTCAAGATTGTACTTTTTGGCGAGCTCTTTGATTTTTTCTTTCCGGGCATTTGCGATCTGCTCATACTCCCGATCGAGCTTGTTTTTACTAAGCTCCGCCGATGCCAGGTCTTGCATGAGCACTTCCTGGTTGGCAGCGGCAGCCTTTGCCAGCTGGAACTCCTTTGTTGCAGCGGTGACTTTCTCGATCTCCTCACGCTGGGTTTTCAGCTTGCCGGTCTCGTTGTCGATTTGGATATTTAGATCAGGTATAGCTTTGTTAAGCTCTCCGATGATCTCCTTCATCCGAGCTTTAGTGGCCTCGGTCTTGGTCTCCTGCTCGTCGAGGTTGTAGAGCTCGTCTATAAGCTTTTCGTACCCATAAAACTCACCCTCAACGTCTGCGGCTGCCTTCTGTCTTGCATCGCTGTTTCGTTTGATGCTGTCGGTGAGCTCATCATAGCTCCGCACGGCCTCGTTATTCTTTACGAGGTCTTCTTCGACCTTGTCAAAGAATTCTCCGTAAGCGGCAGCGGCTTCATACTCTGCAGCCACAAACTTCATAATAGCTATTACTGCAGCGGCTGCAGCTGCGGCTATCACAGCATAAGGATTTACCGAGGCGGCAGCGTTGAAGGCTGTCTGTGCTCCCGTTGCGGCTTCCTGAGCGACGGTGAAGTACTTTATAGTCTTCACCAGCGCCGAGACAATGTTGGAAATGCTTAGCGCCGCCTTGTATGCGATAAGCGCTGCGACTCCCGCAGCGATCTCGTTTCGGAATTCGTAAACGAACTTTGCAGCTGCACCGAGGACGTTGATCAGTATCTCGACCGCATCAGCGACGCCATCTGCAATCTCTTTGAGAGTGCCGTCCTCTTTGGCCTGCTGCACCATCTTGAGCAGACCGTCGGCACCGTCGAACAGCGTATCAAAGCTGTCGGCAAGTTCGCCGCCGATTATAGTTGCAGCGCCCTTCAGCTGCTGCTTGGTGACGTCGATCTTGTCCTGGACTTCGTTGAGATTGTCGAGCGTCTCCTGGTCGAAGATCAATCCCATGTTGTCGGCTTCTTCGCCTAAATCCTTGAGCGCCTGAGAGCCTGCTATGATCAGCGGGTTGAGCTCCTGGGCGGAGCGCCCGAAGATCTGCATTGCATAAGCATCGCGCTGGGTGGCGTTCTCAATCTCACCGAGGGCATCAACTGTCTCATAGAAAACATCGACATTGTTTCGAAGCTCGCCGTTGGTATCCTTAATCTCGATGCCGAGAGCCTTGAAAGCCTCATAAGCAGCACCGGACTCGTCGCTGGCGCCGTTCATGTTCCTGGTCAGCCTCTGCAGGGATCCTCGGAGCGTTTCAACGGATACGTCGATCAGATTGGCGGCATAACTGAACTTCTGCAGCTCCTCGGTCGATATACCGGTGACCTTCGAGAGGGTATTTATCTCATCGGCGCTGGATGCTGCCGAGAAAGTCAGCCCTCCGAGGGCTGTAACGACCGCACCCACAGCAAGAGACAGGTTCTTGATCTGCCCGGCAAACTTATCTATCGAATCGGTAAGCTCCTTTTTGACCGCATCAGACGTAGCCTTCGCCTGGTTTTTTAACTGTGCGAGGGTGTTCTCCGTCTTCTGTATTTCGGTTTCAAGTGCCTTGTATCTTTCCTCAGCGCCTTCGGCACCGTTCTTCATCTGCTCGGCTGCTTCAGCCTGAGCCTGTTTCAGCGCATCGAGCCGCTTCTGCGAGAGCTGCACGGCTTCGCCGATCGCCCTGAATTTTTTGTCCAGAAGTTCGACGTTCTTCGGGTCGAGCTTCAGCCCCTTGTCGATTTCCTTGAGGTCAGCGGTGACGCTTTTTGCCTGCTGATCTATCTCTCTAAGAGCGTTTCCGAGACTCGTAGTGTCTGCACCGAATTTTATTGTAATGCCCTTGTATGTTTTATCGGCCAATTATCTCACCTCACTTATAGTGCATCATAATCTGCCTGGGTCGCCTGCCTTGCATCTTCCTCGGTGTAGCCTTTAACCTTGCACCAGGCCTCAATCGTATCCAGAGCCATCGGCAGCGGCATATCGTCAAGATCGTCCACCGACAGCCCGCAGATCAGAGCCTGCGCCATCAGGCGCTCGGATGTAAACGCTTCCCCAGCTTCCGAGCTGTCATTGCGCCCTCTCAGCGACGATGCAAAAAACGTCTGCGCTTCTGAAAGTGCCGAGAAAAGCTCGGCACTTTCTTTGGTTGCTATCCACGTCTCAAAGGGCTCGATCGCTCTGTCAGCTGCTCTTGCCATTGCCCAGAGTAAACGCAGAGAGATCTCTGCATACTTTTGCGCCTGGGCTCCGGCATCCTCTTTAAGATTCTTCAGCTCTTTGTGTTCGTCTGTATATTCTGTACCGAATTGCTTTTTGTAGTGGACAAGTGCTCCGGCGCTTGCACTCAGCGGGATCGCTGTCCCGCCGATGATTATCGTCTTTTTCATATTAGTAAAGCTGGCTGAACCAGTTGTTATATATTGTCGAGTTGTCGGATGCTTTTACGGATTTCTGATACTTGCCTGTTCCGAAGATGTCACGGTTGGCGATGACCTCGAGCTTTTGCGTATCTATCCTCGGCGAGGCCGAGAGCGTTGTCACATCGAACTTTGGCTTACGGCAGACACAATCAAGATAGCTGTGCCGCACCGGTTCGCCGCCGGCGTTCTGCGTTTCGTATAAGAGCGCAAAATGAATAAAAGGGTGCTCACCCTCGATGAGCACCCCATTTGAAAGCGTATAGCCGAGCACATCAGTGAGGAAGCTCTGCGGCAGGGTGACGATCTCGAGGCTGAGCTTGATGCCCTTGTCTCTGCAGCCGACCAGATATTCAGTCGGCGTTCCCTCGATGTCGGGAACTATTTTAATATCGTCAATTGTCGGGTCCCGCGACAGCCTGATCGCGCCCGGAAGCGCGACAGGAGTCGCATTCGCTGTCCGCAAGCAATAGTGGAAGCTGCGGAAGCCGCAAAAAGCGTCTTTCATGATGTATCACTCCTTATCGTTAGGAAGCGGTCGCTGTGATGACAAGTGCGCCGGTTACCTCCGCAATAGAGATCACACCGGTCGAGTCATTATAAGCGGTGGACGTTATATCGGTGCCGCCCATTGTTACAGTTACCGTTCCCATTGTATAGCCGACGGACTCGGTCAGGGTCGCTGTAAATGCAGCACCCTTCTCGGTCTCATCGCCGGTAAAGCTGGAAGCCGCGTGCGTGAGTGTCTGGGTGACAGTCACATACTCGGTGGCGTCGGGAGATACAAAGTCGTCGGGATCGGGGACGGCACTGTAGAAGTTCTCGTATACATCCCAGTCCTCAAAGCACTTTCCCTTGATGTCGCCGGTATCAAGACGAGGCATTGCCTTGACCTTCATCGTGTCAGTGTCGATCTGGAAGCTTTCGCCTCTCGTTCTCTGAGAGATCGTCGGACGAGTTGTAAGCTGGACTCTCCAGAAGCAGTATCTACCTTTCTTCTGATCGCCTGTGAACTCGCAAAGCAGAGCAAACTCCACAGGCTTGGTATCTGCATTTTCGACGCCGTTGGTGTCGCCCAGGATATCTTTCTCGAACTGCTCCGGCAGGAGAGCGCACTCATACGTGCCCTCGTAGCCGTTGTTAGTAGTTTCGGAGGCATAGTCCTCAATGTCATCGGCAGCAACGCTCGCTGTCGCCATACGGCTTGTAAGATTGAGTGCGATCGAGCCGGGCACTGCGAAAGGCGTGCCGTAAGTGTAGCCAGTAGTGTCGCCGGAGATGATCTTAGCGACATAAGCCTTCTTAATGCCGTATTTTACCTTGTTGCCCATTTTTATCATCCTTTCAGATTTTATAAATTATTTGCATTTTCTTTTCTTCCCTGAGATAGACCTTGCCGGCCTTCTCAAAATAGATATCGTTTGCATCAAAGATCTCTTCGAGCGTTGATTCGGATATGTAATCCGCCCGGGAGGTGTAAAGCTCCACCGTGTACTCGGGATGCAGGTGGTATGTCTTGTCATCGCCCTTTATACTGCGCGGCGGGTCCTCCAGGATTGCACAGTATGGCGGGTTCTTTGGCCTGTCCGCTTCCTTCACTTCCGAAAAATCATAATAGCAGGTCGGGAACTTTGCGGAAAGCAAAGTATAAAGTTCTTCAGGTGTCATCTGTGCAGTGCTCCTTCATATCTTCTATAAACGATTCTATCTCTGTCTCGGCATTGGCATTGATGTGCGGTCGAATACCGACGCGCACACCGTTTGCCGCTATATGCCCATGCTCCAGGAGGTGAGTGAGCTGGTACTTCTTAGCGTTATACACCTCATACTCATAGTGATCAATGTTGGTGTAGCCTTTTCTGGTTCGCCAGCCGTCTTTGTAGTGTCCTTTGAAGTTTTTCTTCTTCTCACTGTTTTCGTCGTAAGGCGACGCAGCCTTGACGGTCTTGGCGAGCTTTTGGGCGTGCTTCTTGGCAATCTTATCAGAATTGCTCTTGATCTTTATAACTTCGCCCTCAAGGATCGCTGTCAGCTGTTTGTTCAGGTCCTCCACTGATCTCACCTTCTCTGTATATCGCCGAGATTACCATTGTATTGTTTTCAAAACGCACATTGTCAATGTGGTCTATATCAAATGTCTTGTTGCGAAAGATCAGACGGTAGTCTGCGGTGCTGATACCGTCCAGTTTGGGACTGTACCGCATCGTCAGTTTTACCGTTTCCTCCATACCGACCTGCCGTGCCGCGTAGTACTCCGAGCCGAAAAGGCTGTTAGCATAAGCGCGGCAGGTGTAGTAGTTCTCCCACTCATCAACTGGGTTGCCCCTGCTGTCAAGCGCGGACTTGTTGTGCTGTATGGTGATCTTATCGCGCATCAGTCCGGGGTTTATCATAGCGATCACCCCTTATCCGATGTTGTGCAGCGAGTGCAGCGAGAGGATCGTGTCCAGGGTCTTGTTGCGGGTGCTGCTGCTCACTGTCGTTGAGCGGTTGTCGTAGAGATCCTCTATGAGCATGAGGTAAGCGAACGTTAAGTCCTCGTACTGATCAAGCCCGCTCTGATCGAGCCCGGTATGTGCTGCGAGATACTCGAGAGCCGCAGTCTTCATCGGGGCGATCATCGTTCTGACTTCCGCATCGGTGGGGTCCTCGCGGAGATAGTTAATGATGTAGTCATCGGACACAGCGCTTATCTTCATACTATCGCCTCCTTATCCCTGGGGAGTAAGTGTGAGATCGTCAAGCGACCACTCACCGATCACGGCACCTCTTGCACCGTAGTCAGCGACCGCTCTGATATACTGCTCGTTGCTCTCAATTCGGAAGACAACGAGACCGTCAGCGTCGAGATCGACTGGACCCTTGTGTCCGCCGACGAGCTCAACGCTTATCTTCGTTGCACCGGGTGCGTCAAAATGAAGTGCGAGGAAGTTGCCCTCCTGCCACTCAACGTTTCCGGGGCTCCACTCGGTATATCCAGTCACATACTTGGATGTGCCGGTCACGCCGTTGTCACCTATTTCAATGTCCTCCTGGAGATCAGTTACCGACTTCCCGAAGAGATTTTCCCCTGCCGCAATATCGGCATCAAGCGACAGGGTTACTGAGGGTCCGTAGCGCCCATCTTCAGAAGCGCAAGTTTCTCGGCGTTCTCAACCTTCGAATCCATCTCGATGTAAGCAAATACGCCTACAGCGTGCTGGGTTGCGAACTTCTCACGGAGTACTGCAATCTCGGCAGTCTCGGTCTCCTTTACGGCGAGGCCGCTGAAGTCGCCATAGTAAATGGCCTTTGCGTTGGCTGCCATATCGGGCATATTCTTGGAAACATATACCTCTTTGCCGAGCAGAGTGTAGCCCCAGCGTGCGCCGAAGTCTCTGTTGAGCAGGTAGTTGCCCTGACCGTCACGGAGCAGTCTGATAGCTGTTCTGGTGGCCTTGCTCATGATCCATACAGCGTTAGCCTGGTAAGCGTCAGGAATGCTCTCCTGGAGCCTGATGAGCTCGTCAGAGGTGATCGAGGTCGCAGCAGCAGCAGTCACGGATGCGGAAAGTGTGGACAGTCCGGAGATCTTGCTTGCAGTACCGTGAATCAGCTCGCCCTCGATCCAAATTGCGATGTTCTGCGCCATTTTATTGATGACATAGCTTACGATGTCAAACTGGCTGTTGTTGATAAGGCTCTTGGAAACCTTTGTAAGCACGCCAGCGAGGAATCCGGTCATCGTGATCGAGGCAAACTTGCCGGAGGTAGATATCAGGTCGGTGAACTCGTCAGCGTAGTCAACGGTGATGTCGCCGGAGGTGGTATCATAGTAAGGGATAGTCAGAGTGCCCTTTACCTTGTAGCGTGTAGCCATGTTGTAAAGGGGCGAGATTTCAACTACCTTTTCGATGATCTTGTTTGCGATGGAGGTAGGAACTACAGCGCCGTTGTCGCCGAAGGTCATGTTTGCGTCGTCGCCTCTGGTTTCGCCGAAGGTGCCGCGCAGATAGTGCTCAAAAGCCTTGACCTCGAGTACTTCCTTGTTCTTCTCGACGGTGGTTTCCGGCATAGCGTTTACGCGCTGAATGCTGCGGAGTTCCTTGCTCTCCTCGATCGTTCTGTCGAGGTTGGCAAGCTCAGACTTCTTGGATTCAAGAGTAGCGAGCTCGTCGTTTGTGAGACCTCTGGTCTCGGTGTTTGCCTTCTCGACGAGCGCTTCGAGCTCGGCAACGAGGGCATTTCTCTTCTCGATGAGTGCCTTAATGTTCATCATACATTCTTCCTTTCGTTTTCAGAATTTCTATTTCCCGCTGCCAGGCAGCGTTTTTCGACAGTTCTTTGGCCTTTGAGTCGTCACAGGAGCATTTCTTTACTCCGGCGCCGGTCTGTGCCGGCACGGCGACAAATGACCATTCGTAGGCATCCGTGGGCTCGTCAAGTATCGCACAGCAGATTATTCCGCCATAGCTCTTGCCCTTGACGTGTCCGCAGGGATGCTCATATCTATCGCCTCCGCACACAGAGCATATTCTTTTCCCGACAGAGCAGCTGATCGAGACTTCCTTCTTGATGCCGCCGTCGATCTCTTTGATGAGGTCGGCGTTCTTGTCCAACCGCAGCATATACGCCTTAGCCATCAGCTCTGTAAAAGGCTCTCCGGTGCTTGTTATGCGGCTTTCGTCCGTGGATATCCAGGTCTTGTAGATCCTCGCGGTCTGATTTTCACCCTTCGGGTCGTGGTCGAAGATGCCTGTTTTCCCCACAAAGAGTTCGGCCAGCTTGTTCAGCGCCGGAATCGAGAAGCGCTCGATATCCCGGTCGATCTCGTTGTTACAGAGCACGATCGGGAAGGCATAAACGTTCTCGGGTTTGAGCTCGCCGCGGCTGTACTTGTTGATCAGCTGCATATCTTCGGCCAGATCGTCGGATTCACGAAGCTCCAGGACTTCATCATCCCTCACCTCAACAGACGTGGCCGTGTATGCCGGACGTTTGGTAAGCAGAGCGACTTCGAGCAGATCGAGCCCCTTGATGTCGCGCTCATAAGTGCCGTCTCCGGCAGGAACATAGTCGCCGTAAGCATTGGTGAAGCCAAAACTCCACCCTGTGAGCCGTCCTGACTTGGCTGCTTCGACCGCCTGCTCGTCGCTTATGAGTGCCTCGGCGTGCAGCCCGATGCCGTCCTCACGGAGCGTGAGGTTGTCTTTCGTGCTGCCGATGTCTCTGCCGTGGTCGAATGTCAACTTGACGTCCGGAATCCGGCTCAGGCTTTCGGAAAAGACGCCCGATTCGATTTTTTCCCGGAAGGGTCCGGGTGCATCACGCCCTTTCTCCTTTGCCAGCAGCTTTGAGCAGCGCTCGACAGCGTTGACGTATCCGCTCACAAAGACTTCATTGTCAGAGCGAATTTCTATCTTCATTTTCTTCACCTCTTTTGGTTTTGGGTATAATAAAAGCGCTTGCGACCGACATTCCTGTCGGTTACAAACGCTCTTTAAGCTATATTCTATTGGTTGATTTATTGGTTTATTTGGTTGGTGTGTTGGTGAATCATCCAGTAATAAGTGACCCGGCGTGGGACTCATCGTTGAGAGGAGTGCCGGGTTCTGTTCTTATTCATCCACAATCCCGCTGGAGCTGTGTTCGAGGGTGTCGAGGATATCGTCGATGTTGTTTTCTTCCGCTATAATTGTTTCAATATACTTCCAGTTCAGGACCACGATTTTTATCCCGTCTGAAAGAAACAACGCATCATCGGCCTGAGTTACCTTAACCTTTTCAAATCTCATTTTTCGGCCGCCGATAACAACATACAAATTAATGGTTTTTCCTTCAAATACTGTTTGGACATTACAGTCAACTTTAATATGTGCTATTGCCATTGTTTTCACTCCTTTTCGGGCATGAGAAAACCGCCCGGAGGCGGTTTACATCACTATACCTATGCTCTTTATTTCTTTGCCGTATAACGAAACACCGCATTTATCGTGAATGTTGTAAACGATGTCGATGCTTTCGTCTTTTATCTCAAACGCTGCATAATTGTCATCCGGCTCCGAATGTCCACAAACAAGGACATTATTAAAGATTCGACCGTCTTTGCACTCTATGTCAACTCTTTCTCCTTCGTATTTATCTAATCCACTCATATTATTCACCCTCTTCTGTTTTTGCCTTTTGGCGAAAATGGTTTGAAATGCGTTCTTCTTTTTGAATAACTTACTTTAGAAACATTTGTGTCTTGCCTTAGCTTTGTATCAAACGCCCTTAATTGATTGTCTTCAAACACTTCCGTAACATTTCCGTCTTTAAATACAAAAACTTGACCTGTGTTTGCATTTTTGTTCAAAAAGTCCTGAAGCCTCTCGGGGTTATAGTAATAGCTTTTTTCGACACCGTTTTTAAGATTTTCCTCGTATGCCTTTGTCCCTTTTATATGCCGATCTTGAACGTCTTGATTGATCGTAAGGCTGATTTCTCCGCTTTCGATTTTCTCTTTAAGTATTCTATGTCCTTCATTCATTATACTATTATCCGAGCTGATTGTCAAGCCCGAACTGCTTTCTGGATTATCCGGCTCATTATCAATGATTTTACCGTCAGGGCCGTGTATCTCACGCTTTGTTACCTCCGCCGACCTCCCCTCCACTGACACCGTCTGATTGGTGTTCGGCGTGTAGATCTCACCTTTGTCCGGGAAGTAGAGCACATCGTTGAGCCCCAACTGAATGAAGTCAAGGCCGAGAGGCTTCATGTCTTCCTCATATCTTACCTCGTCAGGCTGCATGAAGTGTGAGCGCAGTGCGATCTCGTAAGCCTGATAACGTTTGAGCAGGTCGCCGCGCTCCAGCTTGGAGGTATCGGCAGCAAAGTACATATTCTTTTTCTCGGTTTCGAGGAGCAGAGCAGTGTTGTAAGCCGCCTCCATCTGCTCGATGATCGGTATGCAGGCGGTTTTTACCGCCGAAACGATCTCATCATCACTGGCGCCCTGGAGGGCTTTCGCCGAAAGCAGGAACAGCTGCATGATGTCGTTGGCATTCGTGATCTTGTTTTCATTCAGCTGCAGCTCCGTAGAGGTCGCGGAGGCTTCTTTGAAGTCAGTACCCTTGTTCAGCACCATCATATTTTCTGCATTGTCGGCGAACACAGAGCGCCAGGCTTCACGCATATTGCGGATGACTTCTTCACTGAGACGGTTTTCTGATGTTATAAACCCTTTTCGGCTGCCTCCGGTCTTCATCAGGCGCTTTTCAAATACGATCGTGTTGTAGTACAGAGAAAGCAGCTTGCCGTTGGTCTCGGTGATAGACTTGCCTGTCACACCGTCCTTTGTGTCCCGGCAGAGCCGGAGAAACTCGTGCGGATAGTAACGCTTGTCTGCTATCACGATATCTGCGTCCTTGAAGATCGGATCCGGATAGCAATCGACGCTGATCTGCAGCTTCTCGACGTAGTTCAGAGACTTGATCGCTCCTCTGCTGCGGTTGATATAGATATAACCCCGTCCGTCAAAGTAGTCTGTCACCCAGGCTTTTTTCATTTGATATGCATTGAGCAGGTCGCCCGTCTCGTCGTTAAGCAGGCGTACACGCGGATCATCCCTTATTTCTTCGGTGTCCTCGCCGTCTTCCCGGTACAATTTTACAGGGACTCTTGCGCAGATTGCCGATATGAAGTCAATAGAGGCAGCGACAGCAGGTATCTGCAGTGCGTCTTCAAACGATATGGTACCGTCACCGACTAATGCCTGGAGTAGAGCTGCGCTCATTGCGCTCTCGTCGATTGCCTGCTCATTTCGGGTCTCTTTCACTTTTTTTCTGCGAAAAATAGACATTTTTTCTCACTTCCTAAGCCAGCATCTGGACGAAGCCGCCGCCTGTGCCGTCGAGTATCTCGTTGACGTTGAGCAGGTAGATCGCGTTGATCAAGGCAACGACCATATCGACCTTACCTGCTGATTTTTTCTTATTGACATATCTGTTCAAATTCGTATCCCGGGTGCAGCGGCTGTTTGCTATGTTTATTTCGAGCAAGCGGTTTTCTACATATGCGAATTTTCGCTGATATACCCGCTCGAAAAGCAGCTTTGTCGGTGGGTGTAATATGCTCGAGTGTTGCCGGATCTCGACGCATTCGATCGGATCGGCAGCTGACTCAAATTTTTGCACGGAGCTGATCGCGTTATAACGGTCATAGCCGAGCTGGACGATATTTACGCCGTAACGCTCAGGCAGGTTCATTACGAAACGCTCTACCTCGCCGTAATCAATGATATCTTCACCCACCGCGAAACAATCTCCTGCTTTGATTCGGGCTTTGTAGTTGACTTTCTCCTTCTCGGTTTTCAACTCGACCTTTTCTCCAGGCAGGAAATCCCATACCATAGCACGGATCACGTCACCGTCAAGGGTGACCATTGCAACGGCAGTGTTATCGTCTGACTGCGAGAGGTCGAGGCCGATGTATACGTCTCTGTCCTTCCAAAACTCCGGATCGAAGGTCTCAGCGCATTCCTGGAAGACATCAACTTCGATATATCCCTCAGTTCCGAGGGATTTGTACTTGATGTTCAGGTGCTTGCAGAGAAAGTTTTCGCGCTTGTCCTCGTAGAGGATCGCCATGCGGCGCTTGTCGCAGAGATCGTCAAAGATAACATCGTTGTTGATCGCTGCGGGGTTGGCTTGATAGATCACATTATCATCGGTTTGCCAGTTTTTGCGTATATCTTCGTCGGGCTCATAGAGCAGAGCGAATACGCCGTTGTTGTCTTCGAGGCCGTCGAGGATCTTCTTGGCGTAGTCGATTTCAAGCTCAAAAGCGTTGTTATCGTTCGGGTACTGGGTGGAGATAATAATACCAAGCTTGTTGGCAAGCGTGATCTGAGAAGATCTCATCGCCTCAATCGGGTATACGTCGAGCGCACCCGCCTCATCAGCCAGGAACATATTGGCGAGCTTGCCGTCCATCCTGTCGTTGCTGTACGCCAGAGGGACGTATTCGTTCTCAGTCGCCTTGCAGGTGATCATATCTCGCGTGATCTTAAAATGCTTGATCAGTGCCGGGCTGGACTTTATGATCTTTCGTGCGGCCAGCCTCAGCTCTGACGAGAGCTTATAGTCTGGAGCTATCGAGAAAAATCTTGAGAACTTCGGCTCGATCAGCATCCCGACTATAAAAATGACCGCCGAATTGAATGTTTTAAAATTCTTTCGGGCGATCTCTAAAACGATTGTCTTGTAAAAGCGGGCGCCGTCCGGGCGGATGGTGCCGAAGGCTGCAAATATCAGAAATAAGGCATAAGGCTCGAGGCCGACGTACATATTGACCCCAAGATCCGGATGAACCATAAGACGGAGTATTCTGCGCACCCGCTTGCATTGCGATATGCTGATATGCGCATAAGCCCGCTCTCCGTTTGCTATCGCAAGCCATTCCTCAGCTTGTTTGCGGACGTACTTCGGGGTCTTTCCGCTTGTGTCAACAGCACAGTTTTGCGCGTACTTATAAGCTCTTGTCTTTCGGATGTCCACCCTTCATCACATCGCTTATTCTTCTTCGTCGTCTTCCTCGTCATCATCTGCGGCGAGTGCAGCGATCAAAGGATCCTCGGCCTTGGCTGCCATGAGGTTGGCAAACTTCGCTCGGCTCTGCGGGGAAAGCCCCAGCTCGTTACAGCAGCGGAAGAAGTCTTTCGTGTACTTGTCTTTGGACCCCATCAAGGATTTACTCGTGAGCAGTTCCGGATCCTCGTTAATCATGCCCTCGATCGTCTGCAAGCGGTCGATGCAGATTGCGGCAAGTCTGAGCAGATACGAATCCAGGCTCGCGAGGATGTCGCTGCCCGAAAGCTCTTTGACGATTCGGCGGAAGATCCTTTTCTGCGAAGGTAGCAGATCTCCCGGACAGGTGATATGTACCTTTTCCCCGCGAAGACGCTTTTCGATGCGCTCGCGCTCAGAAATTTCGGCTTTTGTTTGGCTTTTATCAGTTAAAACCTTTGCAGGCTTACATGGTCTTGCCATTTTATACCACCTGAAAATTTCATTTTACAACTTTTTTGTGTTCAGCGGGGGGCAG
>JAFWSI010000011.1 GCA_017519415.1 Ruminococcus sp. | reverse complement strand
GAATGTGTAGATCACATAGTAGCCCTCTGTCTCGTCCTCGATAGGATATGCAAGCTTGCGCTTACCCCAATCCTCGTTGACTTCAACAGCTTCGGCGTGACGCTCGATCCTCTCCTTGAACTTCTCTACGAGAGCCTTCATGGGCTCCTCGCCGTTCTTGAGGCTGAAAACAACCATTACTTCATACTTAGCGGATACCTTTGCCATTTAGCACACCTCCTTCTGGATCATGCCCGACAACTTTCTGCGGGCAAGGATAATAAGATTACCGTTTTTACACGATACTTGATTATTATATCATTTCATAGCCCTCTTGTCAAGCGTTTTTTCCGAAAAACCTCAGTTTTATTTCCGGTGTCCGGAACGGGCAGCGAAAAAGTTGACAACTGAGGATCTAAGTAGTATAATTAATGTGTACTCAATAACCGCCGTAAGGCGGTTATTCCCCTGAACTTTGTTCAGGGAGCGCAAATTCTTTTTTAATATAGAATTTGCGCATCACATTTCTTTATGTCAAGTTCATTTTGCCCTTTCGGGCAAAACAAAGTGCAGGAAAAAGAAGTTGTATTTTCTCTTTCACTTTGCCAACTTAAAATTGGCTTTATTATACCTTTTATAGCCAATTTTATGTTGTTGAGCAGACATTGATCAAGTACAGTGAAGGAGCTTTTTGCTCCTTTTATTTATGAAAGGATATGAATCTTAATGGAAACCTATGTGATCCTAAAGGATCTTGCCTTCATTTTTATCTTCGCCAAGGGAGCGGGGCTCCTTGCGAGGAAGTGCAGGGCGCCAATGGTCGTGGGAGAGATAATCGCAGGCCTTGTCATCGGTCCCTGCCTGCTGAAATGGGTGGAGCCCACGGAGTTCATCGGTCAGATGGCCGAGATAGGCGTCATACTCATAATGTTCTCCGCGGGACTTGAGACAAATCTTCAGGAGCTGAAAAAATCGGGACTTGCCGCCTGCATTATCGCCTGTGTGGGCGTGTTCGTGCCGCTCGTGGGGGGAAGTCTGCTTTATATGTGCGTTTACGGCTTCTCGGAATTCGGTACGGACGAATTCTTCAAGGCTGTGTTCATCGGCTGTATCATGACGGCGACCTCCGTAGGCATAACGGTGGAGGTGCTCAAGGAAATGGGTCACCTCAAGAGCCG
The DNA here is from genome assembly GCA_017519415.1 of Ruminococcus sp. GTDB lineage: Bacteria > Bacillota > Clostridia > Oscillospirales > Ruminococcaceae > Ruminococcus. Next base: position 2,008 of record JAFWSI010000011.1, on the reverse strand, counting down.
GGTGGGACAGACCATACTCAGCGCGGCAATAATAGACGACGTCATCGGTATCATAGTCCTCACCTTTGTGCTGGGCTTCAAGGATCCCGACAGCAATACCCTCCTTGTTACGGGAAAGATACTTCTCTTCCTTGTGCTGTCGCTGGTGCTGGGCTTCATCATTTACAGGCTGTTCAAGTTCTACGACGACAGACACGCCCATACAAGGCGTATCCCTATCATCGCCATAACCCTGTGCTTCATAATGGCATATGTGGCCGAGAAATACTTCGGCATTGCCGACATCACGGGCGCCTACATAGCGGGAATAATCCTCTGCAACGTCCGCGATGCCGAGTACATCGACCGCCGCGTAAGCATCAACGGCTATATGTTCTTTGCTCCCGTTTTCTTCGTAAGCATCGGCCTCAAGACCGATTTCAGCAATGTTGATTCAAGCATGATAGTGTTCTCGGTCGGCTTTGTCTTGGTGGCAATGCTCAGCAAGGTCATCGGCTGCGGACTGGTGTCGAAGTGCTTTAAGTACAGCTGGACAGACTGCCTGAAGATAGGCGCGGGTATGATGACCCGCGGAGAGGTGGCTCTCATAATCACCAACAAGGGCCTCGGCCTCGGTATCATAGATTCGTCCTACTTCACGGCGGTAATACTGCTTATCATAGTTTCGAGCATCGTTACGCCGATAGTTCTGAAGCTGCTTTTCGGGAAATCACACGATGAAGCAGCTGTTGAAGCAACAGCTAAATCATAATAAGTATTTGTAGGGGACGGCGTCCTCAACGTCCCTTTAAGGGAACGCCTTCTCTTGCAAGGCGACACTAATCGTGTCCGGCACCCTCTGTCCTTCGGACATCTCCCTACACTGTAGGGAGTCACCCTCTTTCCAAACAGTCCACCGGACTGTTTGGGAATTCACCCTTTGCCAGGCGCTTTGTAACTGCGGGGCTTTGCCCCACCCCCCCACCAGAGGCGCTGCCTCTGGACTCCGCCAAAGGGACAAAGTCCCTTTGGAATCCCGTTCATGCGCTAAGCAAAATCTTCTACTTACTTATCGAAAGGAGAAAAATATGTTCAGAATAGGTCACGGTTACGACGTTCACAAGCTGGTGGAGGGCAGAAAGCTCATTCTCGGCGGCATCGAGATACCTCACGTTACGGGTCTTCTCGGGCACTCGGACGCGGACGTGCTTGTCCACGCAATAATGGACGCCATGCTCGGTGCGCTGGCTATGGGCGACATCGGTCACCTCTTCCCCGACACCGACGACAGCTTCAAGGACGCGGACAGCATGAAGCTCATGGCAGAGGTCTGCCGCAGAGTGAGAGCCGAGGGCTGGGAGATAGGCAATATCGACGCGACTGTAATCGCTCAGGCTCCGAAGCTGGCTCCGTATATAAACGAAATGAGAGAGAATATTGCAAGGGTATGCGGCTGCGATGTTTCGCAGATAAGCGTTAAGGCAACCACCGAGGAGCACCTTGGCTTTACCGGCGAAAAGCTCGGTATGTCCGCCCACGCGGTTGCGCTGATGTATAAGGAATAAGAAAACGGGAGCTGTAAAGCTCCCGTTTTCTTTATCCCTGTACATGAGGATCCATGGAAACGAACTTGCCGAGGAGATATTCCTGTATGCGGAGGGCGTCCTTTGTGGTTATACCCTTGCTTGAAAAATCCACGTCGCCGTTTGCCTGTCCCTGCTCTGTGATCCTGTTTTCATCACTGCCGTTCAGTCCGTACTTATTCGGATTTGAAATGGACTGCATTATGAGCACTGCATCTGCCATATCTACGTTCTCATCGCAGTTCACATCTCCCCACATAGTCACATCAAGCTCCTGAACAGTAGAAGTTACAGTCTCAGATGTGGTCGTGGTCTCTGTTACGGTAGTTGACAGGATAAAAGGTAAAATAAAAACATTTAAGAATGATGAAATCAAGGAGTTTTATGAGACCTTTAAGAAAAACCAGGAAACAACTATAAATATAACGGAAAAGAATTTTAACGTT
>JAFWSI010000052.1 GCA_017519415.1 Ruminococcus sp. | reverse complement strand
ATAACTAATCCTTTCGGATTTAATTATCTAATCCTGCTTCATAACGCTTGCGTTATTACTTTCGCATATTTTTTTAGTCTTTTCTTGACCTTTCTCTTCCGAATATCTCTATCCGAAAAAGGAATCTCAAGGGTCGTTACTTTTCTTCGCATTGTTCAATTTTCAAGATGCTGATTGCTCTCTCCGCAAGAGAGCTTAATTATTATATCACAACAAATTCCGTTTGTCAATACCTTTTTGAAATTTTTTGTGATTTTTTTCGCCCCGCGGCTTTCACCTCGAGGCGACTTAATCATTATAACACGCAGAGTCTGCAAAGTCAACACGGAATTTTTAACAAGCTTGCCAAATATTTAAAGTCGAATTGTGTTGATTATCACAGGCTTTACGAGAATTTAAGTGTAAGACAGCACTCCCGCTCGTTTTCCTTGAGGGAGACCGTGACCTCGGAGCCGTAGTTATACTCGGCATTTTCGAGCAGATCGAATATGTGATCCCGGCTTATCACTTCCTTTTTGAAGCGGTCATACAGTTCCGGGCTTGCAAATTTTATCTCCACGGACATTTTCCCCGCGTTCAGCTCACGGATCACTATATCCTCAGCAGTCTCAAGAGAATCGGCATAGAAGCCGTTGCGGACGTAGTAATTCCATTTATCGCCGTCGCATTTGAAGGGCTCAAACAATGTTTTATCCGCAATATGAGTCTTTGAGAAGTCCTCGTCGTTCACAAGGAAATACATCTGTCTTTCCACTCCGTCAATATCCGTATCCGCCCATGTTACGTCTATATTGTACCATTCAAGACCTATGCGGACCTGATTCCACGCATGGTTTTCGCCCGTATTCGTAGTACCGGTTATCACGACGCTCTCAAGTCCGAGCTCCGCAGCGATCATGTTGAAGGCCTTGGCATAGCCCTCACAGTTGGCCTCGCCCTCAACAAGACAGCCGTATGCTGTGGAAGCGAATTCGCTGTCCTCCCCAGTCACATAAGTACATTTTTTCACGATGTAATCGTTGATATATCTTGCCAGATAATATCCGCCCTCAACGCCGGCAGCTCCGTAAACGGCAGCCGCCACTTCCTTGTCAAGAGCTTCTACCTTTCCGTCAATATTCTCTGTATTTCTGTATACTATCCTTGCCTCCCGCACCTTCTGGGCAGTATAGTATACCGAATCGAGGTAAAAGAAGCTGCCCTCCTGCTTTTCAAGAGTACAGTATATCCTCGAGTAATCCTTCCCATCCAGCTCCTTCGGAAGCGGTATATCCTCCTTCCTTTCGGATATGCCGTTATAAAGAGCCGTATACACAGCCTTGTCGCCATCGTCCATGAGCCTGTAGGCCGGCCTCTTGTCGGCCTCGCTCCCGGAGAGATACACTGCCTCGGGATAGCCCCTGAAGAGTCCCGATTCTATTATGTATCTTCCGCCGATGACTATAAATCCGATGCTCACCAGCACAAGCAGCAAGCCGGTCAGTTTCTTATTCAATTCAGTTCTCCGAGATCATGACAGTGTTGTTTTTTATCTTGAACGACGGCAGATTTTCCACGAACTTGCTGAACTTGGAATAGCCGTAGGTCTTTACGTCAAACTCCGGCATCTTTGTGCAGAGCTGCTTTTTCAGCTCGCCAAGATTATACCCCTTGCTACCGTTGGTGCGGACTATCGCCGCAAGAGCAGTCTCTATCCGTTCAAGGTCGGTCATATTTGACTTCTGGGAAACGAGGATACTGCTTCCGACCTGGCGGAAGCTCAGGCTGTCGAATTCCTTGAGGAACTGGGAGAATTTGGAATATCCGTAGTTTCTGACATCGAAATCGGGATAGCGGTTGAGAAGTCTGCTTCCCAGCTCGCCGATGTTTATCTCGTCCTGCATATTCGCATTTTCGGTTATGATACGGACTATAGCGGACTCGAGAGCCTTGAGCTCTACGTTCTCGCTGTCGTCGTTGCTCTGGAGCTCCTCGTCGGCAAGTATCTCAAGATACTTGAAGGCGTTGCAGGCCGTACTGAATGGCTTCGGAGTCTTCTGCTCGCCCATGCCGATAACGTGCATGCCCGATTCACGCAGACGTATGGCAAGTCTTGTGAAGTCGCTGTCACTTGATACTATGCAGAAGCCGTCCACATTATGCGAATATAGTATATCCATTGCGTCTATTATCATGGCCGAATCGGTAGCATTCTTGCCCGTGGTATAGCTGTACTGCTGTACGGGGGTTATAGCGTTGTCGAGAGCCATGCTCTTCCAGCCCGCGAGGTTCGGCCTTGTCCAGTCGCCGTAAACTCTTTTATAAGTAACGACTCCGTAGTTCGATACCTCATCGAGAATGTACCTTGTATACTTTGCCGCAACGTTATCTGCGTCGATAAGAACGGCATAGCGCATTTCCTTTTCCATATTTCACCTCATGGCAGTTATAGTAATACATTTTATATTATAACATTTTTATCAATCTTTGTATATAGTAAATCCGCACAAAGACAAAGAGCCGTCTTTGTGCGGATTTTCATTGCAGTGCTATATTTATGAGACCTTATATTCTTGACCGTCGTGAACTACGCAGTCTTCATCCCACTGAATATACACCGGTTCACATTCTACAAAAAGATACTCATAGGTAAATGCACTTTTCTTCCGGTAGAAATTATAAAACTTGACGCCAAAGGATTTTTCGGCAATACAATATACCTCGTACTTACCGTCAGGACTTTTGACTTTACGAGCGAGCAAATCTTCTGTATGAGTTCCCGGATCAGAAAGCGCCCATATAAAGATACCCCACGGTATAAGAGTTAACAGTGAAAATATAACTATTCCCGTAATTGCCAGCCCCTTGCCGCTCTTACCTTCCTTTTTGCGTTCCGCCAGCAGTGCGATGCAGGAAAACAGCAGAAGCAGCGGCACAATAAGAAACATTATTACCGCAATTGCTCTGCCGTCAATCCCCAACACCATTATCTTTTCATCCTTTTTCAACGTCATTTGTGCAACAATAAGCCATATTCCGATAAAGAGGCACAAAACCGCCATTACTGATAGAATTAATCTGCTTTTCTTCATATATATCGCCTCCACTATTTGATTTAGTGATATAACAATAGCACAAAACTGCTTTAGTGTCAAGAAAGTGTCGTTTTTTCAAGCTACATTTCCGAAGTTTAACTCTAAAGCCAAAAAATAAAATCCCGAAACTGCTGCTTCGGGATTTGGTCAATGACGAGAGTATTCCCCCGCCACTATGGAGCGGATTACGAGGCTCGAACTCGCTACCTCCACCTTGGCAAGGTGGCGCTCTACCAGATGAGCTAAATCCGCATTGTATATAGAACGCTTTCGCGTTCTATATGGTGCTTCCGGTCGGAATCGAACCAACGACACGGGGATTTTCAGTCCCCTGCTCTACCGACTGAGCTACAGAAGCGTGTTGGCGACCCCGAACAGATTCGAACTGTCGACCTCCTGCGTGACAGGCAGGCGTTCTAACCAACTGAACTACGAGGCCATGTGGTGGGGACTACAGGGCTCGAACCTGTGACCCTCTGCTTGTAAGGCAGATGCTCTCCCAGCTGAGCTAAACCCCCACT
>JAFWSI010000051.1 GCA_017519415.1 Ruminococcus sp. | reverse complement strand
ACATAGCAGTTGACGCTGTCGCGTGAGTACGCAAGAGGTGAATGAACGGCGTAAACGCCAGGGCTCATTCGCTGCAGAACACGCGGAGATTTTTATTGAGAGTAGTATTCGCTGTATATGAACCGAAGGCCTCCGCGACCTCCGCGCAGCGGGAACCCGCGCAGCGTTCCCACTGCTTCGGCGGCCTCACCGATAGGTCAGCTGTAATGCTCTGAGTACAGCCTGTAATGTCTCGAAAAAAATCCGCGGCTCTGCGGCTCTGCGTTGAAGATAAAAAGAGAACAGCCGCGTTGAAAAGAAATCAATGCAAGCTAGTCTTTTCTTAAACGCGGAGGCGCAAAGGCGCAAAGGTTCTGCAAGTGGAGAGGACACAGAGATACATAGCAGTTGACGCTGTCGCGTGAGTACGCAAGAGGTGAATGAACGGCGTAAACGCCAGGGCTCATTCGCTGCAGAACACGCGGAGATTTTCATTGAGAGTAGTATTCGCTGTATATGAACCGTAGGCCTCCGCGACCTCCGCGCAGCGGGAACCCGCGTAGCGTTCCCACTGCTTCAGCGACCTCACCGATAGGTGGCTACAAAGAGAACAACTGAGTGTTGTTATCGAAGTTGACTTCTCAGCGCTCAGAGAGTGCAAGACAAGTTTACTTAGTCGCAGCAATCGACAATAAGCGCGTGAGGGCCAAAGGACATGCTCTGAGTACAGCCTGTAATGTCTCGAAAATTATCTGCGGCTCTGCGCCTCGGCGTTGAAGATAAAAAAACAACGGCGATGAATATAAAAAAGAGAACTACCGCGTTGAAAACTGAGGCGCAGCAATAATTCATGGAAAATTCATGGATTGATTTGTGGATAATTTATGTGAGAAAAGAGTCTGCCGCCGGTTTGCTGGCTGTTTTTTTTACACGAATTTATCACGAATTGATTCACGAATTAATCACAAATTGAGGTTTCAGTTATTCTTCGAGTTCAGGAGTTTTCCCTTGGGGAGGGAGCTACTGCTCCTGAACGAGTCTCGTCGCGAGGAACTCGTCAAGCGTGACGAGGTTCAGCTGTGGGAAAGGCGTGTCGTGGAGCACGCGGAAGTGACTGTCCTCCTGTGTCAATCACTACAGGGTTCATCGTTCGCCTATTTATTATAAGGTGTACGGAAATGCGAGCCTCGCAGCTCCTGCATGCGCTTCTCGTCGAACTGGCCGCTCTCCCAGAGCGCATCCATCTCGTCGTCAATCTGCTTGGCGTAGAACGCAGCCAACTGCTTCCGCAGCTGTTCCAGTCCTGTGGCAGTCTTGATGTGGGAAACCAAGTTGAACACCTGTATTTGTGCCGGAGTGAAAGTGATTGCTTCCATAATCGTATTTTTTACGTTTGACGGTGCAAAGGTACAAAAATTATTTCATCTTCAGTTCAAAACGAAATAATTTATGAATAATTCGTGGGCTAATTCATGGATAATTTATGTGAGTGAAAAAGAATTGATGCTGATATGCTGGTGGGTACGATTCAGCTCTTACACAAATTTATCACAAATTGATCCATGAATTAATCACAAATTGACGTTGGTTTAGAGTGTAGAGTGTAGTGTTTAGAGTAGTTCAATAGTTTAGAGTGTAAAGTCAAAAATAAATCTATGCAAGCTGGTGTCTTTTCTTAAACGCGGAGGCGCAAAGGCGCAGAGGCTCGGACTTTTTTTGAGAACACAGAAATGCATAGCAGCTGACCTTCGGTGAGTACGCAGGAGGTGCACGAACGGCGCGAGCGCCGAGGTTCGTGCGCTGCCGAGCCCGCAGAGGGCTGGCGCTTCTATTAGTGTAGAGTGT
>JAFWSI010000050.1 GCA_017519415.1 Ruminococcus sp. | reverse complement strand
GCCGATACTGTGCGGGCTGGAGAAGACCGAGGTCAATGAACCCTTCCACCATATCACCTGGGAACACGCAGCCGATGATTTTCAGCGGGACGGCAGCGGCGGCTTTGACAGCAGCATCACAGACCCTGTTATGATCGAATTTCCTCCTTTCAGTTTTGCTTAATATTTATTTAATGATTTGATTTCGTTTGTTATTGTCGGGAACTTCTCCCTGCGGAGCTCTTGCCCCCTCGGGTTTTCCCTTTCTGTGATTATATAATACCATACCCGGTATTACAACAGTCTTACAAAAAAACAGGGTTTTTCAAAAATTCTTGAAAAAAATTTTTTTGAGACGCAAAAAGCGCCCGCACGGGCGCTCACACCATTTCTATTGCCGCCACATCCCCCAGCTCGATCCTTTCCTTGCCGACAGTAATACTTCCGAAGGTAGTATCCACATTCCTCACAACACCCTCTGCGGTCACATACCGCCCCAGCCGCAAAAATGCCTCGCTGTTCGGGTCATCGCAGGGAACGTAGTACGTTACCCGAACCGTGATGTTATTCTCTTTCGCCGCACGGCTGTCGGTTATCAGCGCACTCAGGACGGCGATCTTCTCGTTCAGTTCCTCGCAGTCGTTCTCGCAGAGTTCACGGCGCTCGACATATTTGATCTCCTTGGAAGCCACAGCATCGTTAAAGCCTTTCAAGGCATCAAACGGGCTGAATATCTTGGCTCGCTTGCCGACATTCATTGTCGGGTGCTTCATATAGAATGTGTCAAATTTCTCGTGCCGGGGACGGCCTCTTGCAGCTGTTTTGGCGTAACGAAACCCCGGCGGCATCGGCATCTGCCCGATATCCGAATAGTATCTTATCGCTTCCATAATATCACCTCTATGCTCTGTGTCCGCCGATCTGCTGGTTGCGCTCAAGGGTGGTGGCACCCTCCAAAAGATTGATACCCTTGAAAACAGCATTCGCACCGAATCGCACCCTTACGTCCTGCATCGCTCGCTGCAGGGATTTTTCTTTTTCCTGCTTCTCGAAGTCCGTAAAGAAATCAAGCTGAAAAACGCCGTCATCGGCGGTGACTTCCTGAGCGCATAAACCTATCCTGCGGTACAGCAATCGGTGGTCTGTCCTGCTGTCAAACGACGGCAGCAGTGCGGCTTCCATATCGTTAAAAACGTTGGTGCGGTTAGTAAGGCGCACGACCCCGACCGAATGCTTCGGGTGCAGCCGCCCATAAAAATCAAGGCAAAGAGGACCGTCATAGTAAGGGCAGTATTCAAGGCTCTTGTAGTCGTAGCTCACCCACCACGAGAATATCTTTGATGTGAGATTCTTGCGGAACAAGTCAATGCTCAGCACATCGGTCATTTCTGAAAACACGATCCGCGCCTCGTCATACTTATACGGCCTCGGCAGGACTTGTCCGTTTGAAACGCTGTGGCTACTGCTCTTGTATGATTTGATGTCCTTCATCGTGACCGGCTCAATGCCCCAGGCGTGATCTATCAGTATTTCGCCGTCGATACCGAAGGTCTTATAAAACCATTCCTCGTCATACAGCGAGCGCTCCGCGATATCGCCCATAGTATACATATACGCCTTTTGCAGGCGGTTTGCCTTCCCAAAGCCGATCTGCCAGAAGTCGGTAAGTGGGGTATAATCCCAGAGCAGATATTTGTAGCTGTCCTCGTTGAGCTCGGCGATGCGGACGCCATCTTTGTCAGGGGGAGCTTTCTTCGCGACGATGTCCATAGCGACTTTAGCGAGATACATATTCGTCCCGATGCCGACGGTGGCGGTGATGCCTGTCGTCCGCAGCACATCCCGGATCATCGTCATAGCCATGATGTGAGCGGGGTGCTTATGCTCCCGCTGCGCCTGCGCTTCGTAGTGATGAAGATACGCCGTGCAATCAATAAAGCACTCGTCGATGCTGTAAACGTGGATATCCTCGCAGGCCACATAACGTAAATAGACCGAATATATCAGCGCCGACACGCGCTCGTACTCAGCCATTCGCGGCACGGCGATGATGTAATCCACCTTCGTGCGGTGACTGCGCTCGTACCTCTCGATAGCCTGTTTTGCCTCAAACAGCCGGGGGCGGCTGGGCACGCCTATGGCTTTCAGCGGAGGGGAGACCGCAAGACAGATAGTCTGATCAGAACGGCTCTCATCAGCCACCAGCAGCCGCGCTTTCAGCGGGTCAAGACCGCGATGTACGCACTCCACGCTCGCATAGAACGACTTCAGATCAATACAAATAAATATCCTGTCCACTAAACTCACCCGCTTTGAAATCGAACATTTGTACTGATGATAGTATAACATAGAACGTATGTTTTGTCAAGACGTTTGTTCGATTTTGTGCTTAGGAAATTGACATTCCCTGTTAAGGCTGGTATAATGGATACAGATACCGATTTATGTCGGAAAAAAATATGAAAACCGGGAGGACAGTTATTATGTTGAAGAAAAAGATCATGGCCATGCCGGCAGCCTGTTTTTTCGGTGTCGTTGCTGTATGTATCATCGGCATCATCGTGGGCTCGTTCTGGGACTTTGAGATCAACGAAGCTCTGGCGAACAAGACTGATCTTGGCTCGTTCTTTGCCACCTACGGCTCCTATTTTTCCTATTGCCTCTATCCCGCAGCGGGAGCCTGCCTGTACGCTGGGCTGAAAGCAAAGGGTGACAGGTTCCGGGCTCTGGCATGG
>JAFWSI010000049.1 GCA_017519415.1 Ruminococcus sp. | reverse complement strand
TCCGCTTCTTCCGAACCGAGTAGCCAAACGAGCCGAGGCGCTTACCCAGGGCGTAGTATTCCCCGTGGGCGTAGGCCAGGAGGTCGGCTTTTTCAAGGGAGAGGCGGCCTTTTTCGTCGAGAAGCTCTCTGGCGGCGTTGACCGCCACTATATCCGCGGTGAAAACATCGTGGGTGCCGAGATGTATTATCTCCCGGACGCGGCATTCCAGATTTACGGGGGACTGGACTATCAGCGGGGCGCTGACCTGTGAGCTCCCGGCTACGGTCAGACCCGTCAGAGCCAGCTTGTCGGTGTCCCGCCCGCTCTTTACTCCGCAGAGATCCACCGCCCGCACCAGCTCTGCGGTGGGGAGGTTTATGACGAAATCCCGGCTCTCGGAGATGATGCCGTGGGAGTACCTCTCGGGTCTTAAAGAGATATAGGTGACGGGGGGCTGGGTGCAGAGGATGCCTGTCCAGGCTGCGGTGAGGACATTTGGCTTATCCGCCGTCCCGCAGGACACAAGCACCGGGGGCAGGGGCGCTGTCAGCACGCTGCCCTTCCAGACCTCCTTGGTATATTCGGTATAGCTCATAGTCCGCTCCTGTCCGCTTTCGGGAAGCCGTAGACCTTCTCATAGATGCGGTCGTAGTCCTTATAGAGCAGCTGGACGGTATTCTCCAGAAAGTAATAGTGCTTGATATAGGGCACCATCAGCACCAGAAACGCCGCTGCCAGGGGGATGAGTATCATCTTCTCGGTGACGGCTATGACGATAAAGCAGGCCACGGTCATCAAAGCAAAGAGCACGGTGACTATCAGATGGATGAGCCGCTCGTGGGCGAAGAAGGTTATATGCTCCCGGTGGTAATCAAGGAGGCGGGCGAAATCGGTATTCCCGTCCTCCAGACAGGCGAGGATATACCGCCTGTACTCTGTGAGATACCTGGTCATAGCTTGATCGTCTCGCCGTTTTCGATAGTGAGCTTGCGGAGCTTTTCGTCCTTGAACCGGGCGTTCTCGTCATAGAGCTCCTTGGCGACGGTCTTTTTCAGCAGCTCGTCCACCCGCTTATAGTTCTTGATGACCCGCTTGGGGAAGTTATTATACTTCTTCGACCCGCGGAGCTTTTTCTTATGCTCGTCGAAGATGATGGAGAGCACCACGGCAGCAGTAGCAGCCGCGACGGCCTTCTCGGGCTTAGTGCTGAATTTGAAAACCATTCCCATATCTGTCACTCCCTTTGATCAAAATACCATACACAGTTATTATACTATATATTGCAGAGTTTTGCAAGGGGGCGGGGAGTTTTTTTTCAATGCACTTATGCAATGTGTATTAAGTCCGAACTTCGGAGGGAAATCAAAAGGGAGCCGGCACGCACCGACTCCCTGTATTGCACATATTCAGTTGTATTGACTGCTCAGTACATTGGTATTCACTCCGAAAAATTGATAGTTGTCGTAATGCTGCCGGAATAAGATCACTGTCGCAGCGTGCCGCTAAGTGTGCGGCGAAAGCTTAATTGTCGGGTGGACTCACTCCAAACTGTATAGAATTAAGCGAAAGAAAAACCTATCAAGCCATTGGACTTATTACCTTTCGTTGAATTAGCGCCACAGCGCCTAAGTCGGTTTCAAGCTAAAGTAACCTTTGGACTCACCCCTGTCTATTAAATATTCAAGCGTCTCGTGCAGGCCATTGTGATCATACTGCACCACTCCTTTAAGATTGCTTTACGCTGAAATGTCGAAATTCAAACTAAATAAACCTTTGGACTCACCCCTGACATCTTAAAATTCAAGTCTGTTGATGCTCACTTTCATAACGCATCACTCCTTGGGGGCCTCATTGAAACATTGCGGTTTATAAGCAGTCAATTTAAGTTCTCATCGGACTCACTCTCTCTTAGTATTTTGAGCTATAAAGAAAAGCCTCGATTGTGCATTGGAAACACTCCTAACTAAATGATATTCAGTCTTGTGATAAAGATCCTCATAGGGATCACATCCTTATCATAAAATTGAATCGTCATCTTTAAGCGCCCGCTGCCTCGAAGCCCGGTATCCTATATTATATTAACCCTTACGGTTTGAGTTTATCAGTCTGTACACCTGAGTTGTAACTCATTTCAAGTTAGGATGCACCGAGCCTCTTGGCGAAGCTGCGTGATCTCTATTGCGCCCATGGGACTCGACTCCTTTCAAGTCTGATTAGGACTCTCGCGCGGAACCCTTCCGCGACCCGCCTGCGACTTATATGTTCAAGGATACCCAAAATCCTTCGCCTGCCCGTCCTTCCGGTTGCTGCCGATCCCTCCGTCTGCCGGACGTCTGTGCCTTGGCTTTGGCCTTTTGTATTTCCTTGAATATACTATACCACACTTTTTAGCAATTGTCAATAGCTTTTCTCAACTTTTTTCAAAATAATTTATTTAACATTACTTTTAGAATTATTCACTTGACTTTGAGTCAAAAGCGTGCTATAATAATAGTGTTGCGGCGCTCAAAAAGGCAAAAACCGCGGCAATTCTACCCGGGGAGGGCAATAAAATGGACGAATACACACCCGATCTCTACACCCTTGAGGACGAGGAAGGCAACGAGCAGGTCTTCGAGCTGCTTGACGTTATGGAATTTGAAGGCGAGAAGTATTTCGCCCTTACTCCCTACTACGAGGATCCCGAGCAGATGCTTGAGGATTCCGGCGAGGTTGTCATCCTCAAAAGCGAATTTGAGGGCGACGAGGAAATGATGGTCTCCATTGACGATGATGAGGAATACGAGCGCGTCGGCGAGGTATTCATGAAGCGCATCGAGGAGATGTTCGATTTTGAAGACGAGGACGACGGTCCCGTCTCCTGACTTTTTGGCTTTGTGCGCTCCCTTTCGCAGGGAGCGTTTTTTGTAGCTTTGGTTCTGATCAACAGTTAATAATTTATAATTGTTATAGCTTTTTGATCCGCCCATTGTGCGATTTGAACGGCTGGCTGGGAGCACGTCCCGTTTCGGGGGCTTTCCGGTCGCCCCCGAATCCCTTCGGACACACCTTCTTTCGGTGAGCAAGGGGGGGAGACCGGTTGTCTCTGAACTCTTTCGGACAATGCCTTTCTCCGTCACCAACTGTCCGCAAAGCGAACAGAAATCCGTCCGCGAAGCGGACACCACAATTATTAATTATTAATTATTAATTATT
>JAFWSI010000048.1 GCA_017519415.1 Ruminococcus sp. | reverse complement strand
TCTTCTGAAGTCGCCCTTTCTGTGAGGACCGTCAAGGATCATCTGATCGCCTGTGTAAGCGTGGATAGTGCTCATGATACCGCTCTGGATAGGAGCATAGTCGTTGAGAGCCTTAGCCATTGGAGCGAGGCAGTTTGTTGTGCATGAAGCAGCTGAAATGATCTTGTCATCCTTTGTGAGAGTCTTCTCGTTAACGCTGTAAACGATAGTAGGAAGATCGTTGCCTGCGGGAGCAGAGATAACAACCTTCTTAGCGCCTGCGTCGATATGAGCCTGTGACTTGTCCTTTGAGCAGTAGAAACCTGTGCACTCGAGAACTACGTCAACGCCGATCTCGCCCCAGGGGAGCTCAGCAGCGTTAGCCTTAGCATAAATTGTAAGTGTCTTGCCGTCAACTGTGATTGTACCTGCTTCGTCGTCAGCAGTAACAGTGTGGAGATTCTCACCGATCTTTCCGCAGTAACCGCCCTGAGCTGTATCATACTTGAGAAGCTGAGCGAGCATTGAAGGCTTTGTAAGGTCGTTGATAGCAACTACCTCATAACCGGGAGCATCAAACATCTGTCTGAATGCAAGACGGCCGATACGGCCGAAACCATTAATAGCAACTTTAACTGACATGGGATATACCTCCTAAAAATTTGTATGGTTTTATTATACCGCAACGAGGAAATTTTTTCAAGAGGTTCGACAAAAAAATAACAGTTTTTTTGTGAAAAGTACATATTGCACAAAGCAAAGAATGTTGAAAGGAAAAAATTTGTTGCAGTTTTTCGGGGCTGTTTTTGCCTCTCCGCTATTCCATTTTTCCATTAAAAGTAGTATAATATAGCTATGACCGGCTCCGCCCGGAAATGCGAAGAGATAGGAGATATTATGGACAGAAACGACCACCTCCGGGACTTTTTCGACAGTCCCTTTGCAGAGGATTATATAAGCTGTATGGACCTTGCTGTAAGACATTCTGTAACAGGCATATCCGCTTCGTGCGAACTCCTCAGGGAGCTTGCAGAAAAGCACGGAACCGCCTCTGACCGCGAGCTCATAGACGGAATAATGACCATGTGCTGCGAGCTGATGCGAAACGCTGAGCTGAGCAGAGCCCTTACGGCAGACCCCGCCGAAGTAAGAGCCGGCAGTTGCATTCTCAGGACTGACACCTTCCTTTCGGATTTTGCCAAAAACTGTGAAAGGGCTTCGTCCGGCAGATGCAGTATCACCCTTTCAGGCTCTCCTTTACTGTATATACGGACAGGCAGAGAGCTGCTCAGCTTTATGCTGCTCAGCTTCATAAGACGCAGGCTAACGGCCGCTCCCGGCGGCAGAGCCGAGTTTGAACTCTCCTGTGCCGAGAGAAACGGGTCAGCAGAGATAAAGCTAAGCTGTCTTACGGACGTATCAGAGGATGATCTCATAGGGCAGCCGGAGCTCCTTTCGGAATACCCTGCCGAGATGACGGCACGCCTTGCGGAGCGCCTCGGAGTCTCCGCGGAAACCGGAAGCTCCTCCCTTCTCATCTGCATCCCCCTTCCGGACGGAGTTTCTCCCGCTGTTGTGGAGCTTCCCGCTCCCGCCGCCGAAGAGACCTTTTTCAATCCTTTCAACATAATGCTGAGGGATATGAGATAGCAACTGTGTTAAAAACGTGACAATTAAGTTAAATTTAGCATTTTAAACAGAAAGTTCAGATTTTTTTGTTGACATTATGCAAAAAAAGTTATATAATATATATGTCGGAGCATTCCGTGACAGGATAATGGAAAATTATTATTTTTTTGGAGCGTGCTTATGGGAAAAAAATATGAGATCGAACGGAAATTCCTTGTTGAATTCCCCGATGTTTCCGAGCTTGACGTCAAACGCAGGATAGGCATAGTCCAGACCTACCTCAAGAGCGGCGGCAACGGCTCTCAGCGCAGAGTCAGATCCGTCGACGAGAACGGCAGGGTGAAGTATACCTATACGGAAAAGATCTTTCTCACCCCCGTCACAAGAGAAGAGAAGGAATACGAGATAAGCGGAGAGGAGTACCGCAGCCTGCTCAGCAGCGAGCGCAGGGACTGCCCGCCCGTTGAGAAGGTGCGCTATTGCTTCGATTATCACGACCAGCTTTTCGAGCTCGACACCTATCCCTTCTCGGACAAGCTCGCTATCATGGAGCTTGAACTGAACTCTCCCGAGCAGAAGATCGATTTTCCCGATAACGTCAGGGTGCTCAGGGAGGTATCCGATGACGGGCGCTATTCAAATTCGGCGCTGGCAACTGCGGGAGCATTCCCAGAGCAGCAGATTGGAGAAAACAGTTAATGTCGGAAAAATTCGTACCCGCCGACAGTCCCGAGCAGCTTTCGGCTCTCTTCGGACAGCTTGACGGCAATATCGGCAGAATACAGAAGGAATTCAACGTCACTGTCGTGAGCAGGGACGGCGGTATAAAGATCATCGGCGACGGCGATACCGACGGAGCCGAAAGGGCTCTCAGAGCCCTTATGGAATTTGAAAAGAAGGGCAACACCGTCAATGAACAGGCAGTGCGCTACGTCACCTCCATGGTGACGGACGGTATAGAGCAGGAGCTCCGCGAGCTGGGGGGTGACGGGATATGCGTCACGGCTTCGGGTAAGATACTCCGTCCCCGTACCGTCGGACAGAAGCGCTATACCGACGCCATAAAGGACAATACCATTGTCCTCGGCATAGGCCCCGCAGGAACCGGAAAGACCTATCTTGCAGTGGCCATGGCGGTCAAAGCCTTCAGAGAGCACAAGATCAAGAAAATAATCCTTACCCGTCCCGCCGTTGAGGCCGGAGAGAAGCTGGGATTCCTGCCCGGCGATCTTCAGGATAAGGTTGATCCTTATCTCAGACCGCTTTACGACGCCCTTTTTGATATGTTCGGAGCAGAGAGCTTCGCACGCTATATGGAAAAAGGGATAATCGAGGTGGCACCGCTGGCTTATATGCGAGGAAGAACACTTGACGAAGCGTTCATTATCCTCGACGAAGCCCAGAACACTACCTCGGAGCAGATAAAGATGTTCCTCACGCGTCTCGGAAACGAGAGCAGGATGGTGATCACCGGAGACATAACACAGATAGACCTGCCCGACAGCAGAAAGTCAGGTCTCGTTGAAGCAATCAAAGTACTGAAGGGTATCGAAGATATTGAGATACACAGATTCACGGAAAAAGATGTAGTAAGACACAGACTCGTACAGGACATCATCAAGGCTTATGAAAAATATAACGAAGGGAGAACTAAAAATCATGGCTAAGTTAAAGGTATACGTCAAGAACAATCAGACAGAGGTGAAAGTCCCTGTAGGTATCAGGCTTCTTATCAGAAGATGCTGCCAGGCAGTCCTCACCACTGAGGAATTCGGCAAGGACGCTGAGGTAAGCGTATCCTTCGTAAGCAACAACGAAATTAAAAATCTCAACAAGATATACAGGAACAAGGACGCAGTCACAGACGTGCTCTCCTTCCCGCTCACAGGCGAGGACGGCACCGTTGAGGTCAACCCGGAGACAGGTGCGGTACAGCTGGGAGACGTTGTAATCTCTCTGGAAACTGCGGTAAAGCAGGCTCAGAACTTCGGACACTCTCTCGAGAGAGAGGTGGGCTTCCTCACCGTGCATTCCATGCTCCATCTGCTGGGCTACGACCATGAGACCAGTCAGCTCGACCAGCGCATAATGCGCGAAAAGGAAGAGTCCGTACTGGAGAAGCTGGGTATCTCAAGAGACGCGACCTTCGTTGTGAACGGAGAAAACAACTGATGCCAAGGACCGCTTTCGTTACTATCGCAGGACGTACCAATGCAGGCAAATCCTCTCTCCTCAACGCCATTGTGGGCGAGAAGATAGCCTCGGTCAGCAGCAAGCCCCAGACTACCCGCACCCGTATAACAGGCATAAGGAATATCGGCGACGTGCAGCTGGTATTCTTTGATACGCCCGGACTTCACAAGCCCGTGAACAAGCTCAGCGAGCATATGCTCAATACGGTCAGGGAGTCTGTAAGCGACATAGACGCAGTCCTCTTCGTAGCGGACTGCACAAAGAAGATGAACGAGCAGGAGCTTGAACTCCTCAGATCGCTCAACGCTTCAAAAATGCCCGTAATACTTATCCTCAACAAGATAGATCTGCTGAGGAGCAAGGACGAGCTGGCTCCCGTTATAGCGGAGCTTACATCAAAGATCAGCTTCCAGGCGGTCATACCCGTAAGCGTTACCGAAAACAACGGCATAGATATTGTCATCGACGAGCTTATCGCCATCTCGGAGGAATCGGTACACTTCTTCCCCGAGGATATGATAACGGATCAGCCCGAGAAGGTCCTTGCTGCCGAAATGATACGTGAAAAGCTGCTCATGCTCCTCAACGAAGAGGTGCCTCACGGAATAGCCGTGGGCGTGGAGCAGATGAGCGAGCGCGACGACAAGGACATCCTCGATATATCTGCGGTCATATACTGCGAAAAGGAATCCCATAAGGGAATAATCATAGGCAAGGGCGGAGCCATGCTGAAAAAGGCTTCAACTGCCGCAAGGACAGAGCTCGAAAACTTCTTCCAGATCAAGGTGAATCTCAAGTGCTGGGTGAAGGTCAAGGAAGACTGGCGGAACAGGGAGAATCTTATCCGCAGCTTCGGGCTCTCGGATAAATGACCGCCCGCAGAGATCAGAGGAGCTGCCGTTATGACTACAGTTGAAGGCATAGTCCTTAAAGAACGTTCTGTGGGTGAACAGGACAAATTCATAGATATACTCACCAAAGAGAGCGGAGTGCTTGAGATTTCCGTCAAAGGCGCAAGGAAGATCAACGGAAGAACCGGCAGCTCCACTCAGCTTTTGGCATATTCTCGGTTCTGCATAGACAAAAGAGGCAACTATATGTACCTCAACAGTGCAGAACCGATACATATTTTTTACGGTCTCCGCGAATCGCTGACGAAAATATCCCTTGCAAGCTATTTTGCGGAGGTCATGCGCTTCTGCATAAAGCCCGAGGCTCAGAACGGCGATATAATGCGGCTCATGCTGAACTGTCTCCACTATCTCGAAACGGGAGAGCGGGACGAGCGGCTGCTGAAGTCGGTATTCGAGCTCCGACTTATGTCTGAAATAGGCTATATGCCCGACGTGGTAGCGTGCAGGAGCTGCGGTGCATATGAACCTGAGGAGCTTTTTTTCTGCATAGCCGACGGAGGCTTTTTCTGTGCCGACTGCTTTGAGAACGACAGCTCCGCGGATTATATGAAGATAAAGCTGCCTGTGCTGAGTGCTGTGCGGCATATCGTGCTTGCCGACTTCGGCAGGCTTTTCAATTTCCGCGTATCCGAAGGCTCTCAGCAGCGACTTTCCGCTCTGGCTGAGGCATATATGCTCACACATCTCGAACGCAGCTTCGGCACTCTGGACTTTTACAAATCAATAGTATAGATCAGAATCCGGCTGTGCCGAATTCCGATTCAAACGAAAGGAGCCTGAAATGCACAGCAAATGGAAAGATACAGCAGCTGTACTGAAACGCCTCGCAGATAAATACGCAGCAAAAAAACAGCTCCCCCCTTCTCAGATACATCAGGATATACTCCTGCGTGCCGTGAGGCTCCTTGAAGATTCGGCTCCCGACGCCGCGGCGTTCTTCGAGCCTCAGCTGGAACTCATACTCCCGTACACTGTTATTGCCGATGAGCCCGGAGACCGTGAAAACGGTGCAGGCAGGCACTATTACTGCGGCTGCTCCACCGGCGGCACTCCCCTGTATCCCGTAAACGGATACCTTAAAAACGGCAAGGGTCTTTTCGCAAAGAGCGCCCGCACAGTGTTCGAGGAGGACTACACCATGGCTCTGACCATGCAGCGGAACGGCTTCATCTGTCAGAGCACCGAATACCTCGGAAGAGCCGTGCATATGCTGTCGGATATGTGCTGTCTCCCCCATGCGGCAAAAATGACCTATTTTTCCTCCAAGCGGAATATCCATATAAGCTATGAGGAGCTCGCCCGTGCCCTGTATCCCGAATTCGTGCCCGTACAGCACATAAGCTACGAGCAGCTCCGCCGCTTTGCCATGAGAAGCAGCTTTTCCACTGCCCTCAACGAAAATGCAGTCAGGATATGCGGCGAGATGCCCATGTTATTCCATGAACCCGTAAAGGAAATCAAAAATCGTCTCTATGATACCGAGGCTGCCGTGGCAGCACTGCTCTACCGCTTTTACCGCGATACAAAGGTAACTCCACTGCGCGGGCACTATATCGCCGAGGGCATGGTCTGCCGTCCCTTTCACGATATGCCTGCCATGAAGATACACGTCACAGAAGAGGGCTTGACCTTCCGCCTGAAAGGAATGCAGGTAAACTCGCGCCTCGGCAGCGTTTTTACTGCCGCTCACAGAAAAAACGGCCGCTTCTCTCTCTCCCCCGTACAGGAGAAGAACGGACTGGTGCTCTCAAAGTCGAACCGACTGGTTCCCTTTGACCCCCGCGACAAGGATCAGCTGTACGGCATATACTGATATACAGGCGCCCTTTTACAAGGGCGCTTTTTCGGTATTTCCGCCGGCTGCCGGGCCGTATCTGTAATACAGCAAAAAAAGACGAGAAAAATCCAAAAAAAACTGTTGACTATTTTATAAATATAGTTTATTATAATATATGTGTGACTTTCCGCAGGCAGCCGGAGAGTCAGAGCTCTCCCCGCCTGTATCGAGTCTGCGGGAGAAAGGGAGTTGTTTTCGAGTACATGCGTACACTGAAAAGAAACATTCTGTGCACTCTTATCGGTACGGTGCTTACAGGCACGGCGGCCGCGGGAGCATTCTATTTTTCATCAGCAAAGGTCAACAAAGCGAAATATCCCGTTTTCGGCGTTGACGTATCAAACTATCAGGGCGACATAGACTGGCGGGAGCTTGAAGAGCAGAACGTTTCCTTCGCCTTTATCAAAGCTACCGAGGGAAGCGGTCATACCGACGAATCCCTGCGCCGCAACATCGAAAGGGCTAAGGGAACGGGTATCCGTGTGTCGGCATACCATTTCTTCAGCTTCGACAGCGCCGGAAAGACCCAGGCAGACAATTTCATCGCCGCTGTGGGCAGCGATGAGATAGATATGCCCCCCGTGGTGGATATAGAGTATTACGGAGACAAGAGAAGGAACAAGCCCTCAAAGGCTGAGACGGAAAGCATACTCCGTCCGCTGCTGGACGAACTGGAATCCCATTACGGAGTAAAACCCATGATCTATACCACTCTTCCCGTATACTTCAGGTACGTGAGAGGCAGCTTCGGCGACTATCCGCTGTGGATACGCTGCACCAACGGCGAACCCGACCTCCTGGACTGGAAATTCTGGCAGTACAGCGATCAGGGCACTCTGAAGGGATATAACGGCGATGAGGAACACATCGACTTCAATGTTTACAACGGCTCAAAAGAGGATTTTGAAAAGGAATTCTCAAAAATAAATACGGGCGCAAGGCAGTGAACGCTATGCGCTTCGATAGAAAGGCGATTAGAATTGACACCCATATTACTTAAAGCAGCCACAAAGGACTATATCTGGGGCGGCACAAGGCTCCGTGATGAATTCGGCAAAAAAGGATTCACACAGCGCATTGCGGAAAGCTGGGAGCTGAGCTGTCATCCCGACGGAGAGTGTATTGCGATCAGCGGCAAGCATAACGGCATGAAGCTCTCGCAGTTCCTTGAAAAATATCCCGAGGCAATGGGAAAATATAAGGACGTCAAAAAGGATTTTCCTGTCCTTGTAAAGCTTATCGACGCCGACAAGGACCTTTCGGTGCAGGTCCACCCCGACGACGATTACGCTCACAGTCACGAAAAGGACAACGGCAAGACCGAAATGTGGTACGTTCTTGAAGCGGGAGAAAATTCAGAGCTGGTCTACGGACTCAAGGACAGCATAAGCAAAGAGGAGCTCCGCAAGGCTGCGGAGGACGGCTCCATAATGGACAAGCTCAACCGCGTTCCGGTGAAAAAGGGCGACGTTTTCCTGATAAAGCCCGGAACTCTCCACGCTATCGGCAAGGGCATACTTATCGCAGAGATACAGCAGAGCTCCAACGTTACCTACCGCGTATACGACTATGGCAGAAAGGGCGACGACGGCAAACCAAGGCAGCTCCATATAGACAAGGCTCTCGATGTGGCGGATCTCAGTCCCTCCGAAAAGTATACTCTCCCCGCTCCCGCGGTGGATTCGGAGCAGCTCAGGATACAGAAGCTGGCAGACTGTCCGTTTTTCCGCGTTTTCCTGACGGAAATGCACGATAACGAGGGCGAGCTGAGCTTCAGCGACAATTCGGGAAGCTTCAGTCATATACTCGTGACCGAGGGCAGCGGCAGAATGGTCTGCGGCAATGAGGCTCACGATCTCACAAAAGGCTCAAGCGTGTTCGTTCCTGCGGGTTCGGAACCGTTCAGTATAAAGGGCAAGTGCAGTATGGTCATCACGACCGTATAAACAAGGAGGATATTAAATGAAATATTATGTAGGAATCGACCTGGGCGGTACAAATATAGTTGCAGGCGTTGTTGATGAGAAATACAACATCATCGCAAAGGCAAGCACAAAGACCAACTGTCCCCGTCCCGAGAAGGAGATCGCGGACGATATGGCAAGAATGGCCATTGAAGCTGTAAAGAACGCAAAGCTCACCATGGATCAGATCGAGTGGATAGGCGTTGGTACTCCCGGTATCGCAAACAGCGAGACAGGCATCATCGAGTACTCAAACAACCTCGGCTTCAAGGATACTCCCATGGTAAAGTACATACAGGAGACTATCGACAAACCGGTATTCATCGAGAACGATGCCAATGCAGCCGCATACGGCGAGTTCGTTGCAGGCGCTGCAAAGGGAGCAAGGAATGCAGTATGCATAACTCTCGGCACAGGCGTCGGCGGCGGCATCATCATCGACGGGAAGATATACTCCGGCTCCAATTTCGCAGGCGCTGAGATAGGACACACAGTCGTTGAAGTAGACGGTGCCCAGTGCTCCTGCGGAAGAAAGGGCTGCTTCGAGGCTTACTCCTCCGCTACGGGACTTATCCGTATGACAAAGGAGGCTATCGCAGAGCACCCCGACTGTATAATGGCAAAGTCCGAGAAGGAAAAGGGCAAGGTAACCGCGCGCACATCCTTCGACTGCATGAGAGCCGGCGACAAGTACGCAAAGGCTGTTGTTGACAAGTACATCAAGTATCTTGCAGCAGGCATCACAAATACTATAAATATCTTCCAGCCCGATATCCTCTGTATCGGCGGCGGCGTATGCAACGAGGGCGATCCCCTCCTCCTGCCTATGAAGGAGCTTGTTGCAAAGGAAGTCTACACACGCAACTCACCTAAGAATACCGAGATCGTTATTGCCAAGCTGGGCAACGACGCAGGTATCATCGGCGCAGCATTCCTCGGACGCGCCAATCAGTAATGAGCCGTTAGCGTGTAGGGACGAGTTCCGCTCGCCCGTGTTTACGCTGCAAACAAAATTGAGCAAATGTAGGGGCTATCGTCCTCGACAGCCCGTTAAATAATGAAAAAGAAGCCACAGCATTTAATGTGCTGTGGCTTTTTTGTTGACATATCCATATTTTTAGGTTATAATTTCAGTATAAAAACCGGGATTTATGGTGATGAGATATGATTGTAAACGGTATTGTTGTTCAAAAATATTCAGATAATTCTTATAAAGGGATAGATGGCAGCGGATTCAGCGAAAATACAGCTCAGAACTGGTTCTTGAACTATGAGGAAGATGCAGCTGACTGTTTTGAAGCCTTTTACGATGAGAATATTGGTAAAACCTATTGGGATTTAAGTGATCATACCTGGATAGCTGCTTGTAACGATATGGATTACATATACAATTATATAAAGGAAGCAGAAAAACGGAATATAAAATACAGGCTGCTGCTATGTGAAACAGACGTGCCTGATCCGAAGTTTGATTGTCCTGATTTTAAAAAGATATTCTTAGGGTATGATTACGCATATGCTGCGGGTGACAATTATTCGGCCGTGTATAATGAGATCCCTTTTGTTTTTTCCCAATTCCGATTAAATCAATACGGACTCTTTCAAACAAGAGAGGAAATTGAGGAGTATATTGCCGAAAGAGAACAATTCAAACTAACACACCCTCCGCTTACGCTGGAAGAAGGAGATTTTGTTGTTTTCAGACTTCATGAGATATTTCTTTGAATAATTCTGATCTGCTCTCATAAATGCTCAAAAACAACCCCGAAAGCGTTCGGATAAAATGCTTTCGGGATTTATTCTATAATTGTTTTAAATCACGTTTTTTTATTGAACCGACCGCTTCTTCCCAAGTTTGCCCACCCCCAGAACATCTATTGCATATGAACTCATTAGAAAAAGTTTCTTCTGTCAAAAAATGTTCTTTTGAATACATTTTCTTTCTATCACAGCAGGGGTAAACATATAATCTTGTAGTATCGAAATGTTTAAACGAATCAATACTTATTTTAGAATCATATACGCCACCAAACAGCAATCTATCCAATGGCATTTTTCTCAACCAATGGAATTGAATCCTTTCTTTTATTCCTTTTTCTGATACACCTATATAAACTTGTTTATATTCATCTAATAACATGATATAAACGCCAGCAACACCGCGAAAATTATTTAAATCTTCAACTTTGATAAATTCTTTATCATTTTTTAAAAAAGATTCTATTTCATAATTATACTTTTCTTTATCAAGCATACTATAAAACTTCATATTCAAATCAAAATTCAGCAATGCTTTGTTTCTTTGATTAATGCACCATTCATCATTATAATATGGCATTTTATAGTTACTTTCAATATATTCATGAATGAAATCATCTGTAACATTAATCGATGACGAATTATGTACACTTTGCCATTCTAATAAAATTGGCGGTTTTTCAACATCATTTAATACATCATTAATCGTATAAGCATCTATTTCTTGAAATTTATCTTGACATTCAAGCCATGCTTGCATCGCATCATCGTGACATTTTGTGCGCAACTTTCTTCCTTGAACTAATGATTCAAATTGAAATTTAGAAAGTACATTTTCAAAAGAAAAGTTTTCAAGTTGTTTTTCAATTATGTGTTCTTTACGCAAAGCAATATATTTTTTCAAAACCTCATCCGCTCCGTCAGACGTTGCTTTTGTATAAAATGCTTTGTACTCTTCTAAATGATGATTTATACCAGATTTTATGTCATTAATACACTTGTTATTAGCTTCTATATATGATAACCCAGTATATCTTCTATCATGCATAAAAGAATTCTTTCGAGTAACATCAGTAATCACAGCATAGTTTTCTCTTGTTAAATAAGCTTCCTGCGGTTTTGAAACAGTACAACCAAAATGTGTTTTTAGTCTTTCCATTTTTTAATTAATAGTTAAGGAACTCGGGAGGGCGAAGGCGCCATCCCCTACAATCGTTTCAAGTTTGTTATTCTGCGGACGTCCAAATGCCGCTTCTACTTAGTTCTTAGCTCTTTGTCCTAACGGCTAACGGCTAAAGGCTAAAAACTTATTTCGCCATATTGCGGTACTGGTTAGGCGTTACGCCTACAGTTGCAAGGAACTGTCTCAGGAAATACTTGCTGTCCACATATCCGCACTGCTCCGCTATCTCCGCCATACTCAAAGGCGTTACCGTCAGACAGTAGGTCGCCTTTGCCATGCGTGCGTTTATACAGTCCTTATGTATGCTTACCCCGAAGCACTTCTTGTATACCTCGCGGAGGTGTCCCGCACTGTAGGGATAAAGCTTCTGAAGCTTCTCGGACTCGAAGCTGTCCTGAGGATTGCTGTAAATATAGCTCCTTATGCTGAGCATATCCTCGTAGTGGGGACGCATCCGCATCTCCATCTTTTCCCGCTGACGCTCGGCCAGCATATCCGAGCACTCTCCCGAGGTCTTGGTGTAGGAGCGCTCATCGCACTTCACAGCCGCGCACACAAAGGAGTCAAGTCCGTACTGCTCGATATATACGTTATGCTGTATCATTATTGAGGTGAGCCTGCTTTCGAGGCGCTCGGTATCGTCCTCCCCCTGTATTATGCAGGCAAAGGTGTTGTCGTTGATCTTTCCGCAGATGTCGCTGCTGCCGCAGAACTGCTTTACAGCCTCGGCTGCGTCCATGATAGCGGGTATCTTTCCGTTGAGCTCATAGAAGCCGGCTCCCGAAATGCCTATCCTCATCATTACGAAGCAGCTCTCGCCGCTCTCGGTGTCTATGGAATGATATGCCTTTCTCATGCCCGTATCGTTGTACATTCCCGTGAGAGTGTCACGGAGATCCGAAAGGTTCTGGCACTGGGTAAGGTATTGTATATCGTTCTTCATGCGCAGGAACTCAAGTCCGTTGGATATGGATTTGAGCCAGTTCCTGTATATATCGTCATAGGTATCGGGCTGGGCATATTTGAGTATAAGATGTCCGAAAAGCCTGTCATTGAAGAACAGCGGATTGAAATAGTACACCGCAGGCTCATAATTCTTCGAGAGAAGTGCAGCAAAGTTGAACTTATGCATATCAAAGGGAGTCCTGTTGTCCCAGTTGACCATGCTCTGACAGGATAGAATATCGCTCAGCTCAGCGTCCGTATCGTACCAGTTCTTGTACAGGCACAGGTAGAAACTCTGTATGCCGCGGACCTGCCAGTGGAAAGTGCTGCATATATCCGTGAACTCCTTAAGGGTGCGGCACTCGGTAAGCTTCTGGTCGAGGGGGTTGAAGAGGTTCCAGTTATCGTACTCCCTCTTTATACGGGCACTCTTTATCTCCCCCGCATACTGATCCCTGTCGATACCGCAGGCGCAGCTGTTGCCGCAAATCATCTCGCCGCGGGGAGGAGTGAAGGCAAATTCCTTCTTTTTAAGTCTGCTGTACACCATACTTGCAGCCTGCTCGCCGATAGCTTCGCGGTTGCGCTTATAGGTAGTAAGTATAGGCGTATGCAGGAAGCGGTCTCCCACATATTCATAGCCCACAACGCTGACATCTTCCGGTACTCTTATGCCAAGCTCGTCGAGCTTGTCGATAAGTCCGTAGGCCATATAGTCGTTGGCACATACAACTGCCTGAGGCAGCTTCAGCTCGCCGCTGTGATACCTCTCCGCCAGCTCCTCGCCGGAATTCATCCAGTAATTTCCGTAGTGGACGCGCTTTTCGTCGTACTCTATACCGTGCTTTTCAAGAGACTTCCTGTAGCCGTTCACTCTCAGGTTTGAAGCCTCTATGAAATCGTAGCCCGTGATAATATCGATCTCGGTAAAGCCGTGCTTTACCACGAGATGATCCGTGAGGTCCTCAATGTCGTCCTCATCGCTGGTATTGATGAAGGTACAGTGCGGAAGATCCATCTCGGGAAGATAGGTGCCAACTATGACTATAGGTACAGTCTTCCGTGAGATCTGCTCAGCCACAAGCTTTCTCAGTTCCTCATTCACGAAGGATTCGGAGATTATGAGCATGGCATCCAGCTCGTCGGACTGCATGAGCTCATATATCTTGTTTTCGCAGTAAAGCTCCTTCTCCTTCACGTTAGGGTTATAATTGTTGGAAAAAATTACGGTATCGATACCCGCACTCTTATCGAACCTCGCAATTCCCTTTATGACCTCGCGCTGTTCGATACTGTTGGCTTCCGCAGCGACAACACCGAAGATCATTCTCTTTTTCTTTATCACTTTTTTCCACCCCTGCATATAGAAGTCACATATATTATACATGATTTGCATATGATTGTCAATCGGCTTTTCTTCACTTTTTCCACCCCGAGAGCATTTTTGCAGGTATCAGAAAGGCTGTTTTTTCAGATTCTACAATCGGCAGTAGTGTTTTTTGTATGCTTTGCCGATTTTTTCCATTCGGTGCAGCATTCCGCTGCTTTTATTACACTATATTTATGAATTCGAATTCAAAGGAGGGATTCGCATGAATGATTTCTCCGCAGACGTCAGGCTCGCACGCGAGGGCAGTACAGAAGCCTTTGCAAGACTCTACTCAACAGTATATGAAGATCTTTACCATATAGCTCTTTACAGCCTGCGAAGCTCCCACGACGCTGCCGACGCAGTAAGCGATACAGTACTCGATGCATTCTGCTCTATCAAAAAGCTTCGCAGACCGGAAAAATTCCGCAGCTGGATCATGGCTATCCTTGCAGCCAAGATAAAACGCCGACAGGCTGCATACTACTCATCCGACGAGGAGCTGGGCGACGACTCGCCTCTGTCGGAGGGCTTCAGCTTTGAATCGGTAGAACTGAGAGAGGCGGTAGACCGTCTTGACGGCGATTCAAGGCTCATGCTCTCAATGTCCGTACTGGGCGGCTATACCAGCGACGAGATCTCCGCGGTATGCGGCATGAAGCCGAGCACCGTCCGCTCACGGCTCACAAGGATAAAGGAAAGGCTGCGGCTCGAGCTCACTCCCGAGCTCTGTACCCCGAAAGGAGAATGAATATGAAAAACGATGAAAAGCTCAGAGAGCAGCTGAGCTCAGCGCCTGTACCCGACAGGCTCAGGCCGGAAAATATAAAGATAATGCTCGACAAGGAAGCACCGAAGAAAAAGAGAAGCGGCATATCCATGGCAGGACGCATAACAGCAGCAGCTGCTGCCTGTGCGGTCATCGGAGGAACTGCCGTATACACAACGAACAACAGAAAGTTTGATAAAGAGCTGAGGAACAACGGCACAGAAACAACTACAAAGCCCGAGCTCCCGGCAGGCGAAAAGCTCCCCGAGGAAAAGGAGCTCAAAAAGCAGATCAGCTATATGAGCGGCGCCAGCGACTATGACGAGGTATATATGCTCTTTAAGGACGCTGCTAAAAAGGCTGAAAAGGAATACAGCAAGAACCGCAGAAAATATGCCATAGCTGATGAAGAGGATGTTGTATACGAAGCGGCAGTGGAGTCTGATGATCTGAGCATGAACGGCGACGAGGGCGGTTTCGGCGGAAGCGGTTCCTCCAACGAGATACCGATAATAGACCGCGTAACCACTACCAATCCCGCAGCTGTCACCACAGTCACCACAGGAACCTCCGCAGATGTTACCACTTCCTCAACGGAGCTTGTCACTACGACCACTACCGTTACCGCAACAACAGTCACAACGGCATCCGTAACAACTACCTCTGACGTTACCACCACCGAGGCAGACCCCGAGCACTCCGATACCTATTATCAGGAACAGGACGTGCTGGAGGCAGATATTGTCAAGACAGACGGAAAGCATATCTATTATGTATGCAATCCCATGAATAATAACAGCTCTTCATCGCCCGTTCTCCGCGTTGCAGACGTAAAGGACGGCAAGTTCACAGGCTGTACCGCCGTGGATATAAAATGCGACGTTGACAAAGCAGAGGAATTCGTCGGAAGCTACATAGACGATATGTATATCTACAACGATATGATAGCTGTCATCGGCATAAACAACAACGGTATTGATCATACCACCTTCGCAGCATTCTATACCACAGGCGACGAGCCCGAGCTGATAGACGTATACTATCAGGACGGCTCCTACAGCGACGTAAGGATAACCCCCGACGGGTATATGTTCCTCACATCGGCTTATTCAACGCGGAGCTTCTCCGAGCTGGAAGACAAAAAGGATCTTAAGGGCTTTATCGCCTCCTGCGGCTTTGCCGAGAGCTATGATATTGTGGCTCCCGAGGATATACTCCTTCCCGAGGGCGGATTCGGCTCCACAAGATGGCTGTCTTATACCGTTATCGGCAGTATAGACCTCAACGACAAGGACGCTCCCGAGGCTCACGACGTAAAGACACTTGCAGGCTATGCAGGCAGCATATACTGCTCGGCAGACAACCTCTATACAGCTTCATCCGACACAGGCAACACCACCGACATAACCCGCATTTCCATAAAAGGCGGAGACATAATCCCTCAGGCAGGCTGTACCATAAACGGAACCGTAAAGGATCAGTTCTCCATGAGCGAATACAACGGTTACTTCCGTGTTGCCGCTACCTATACAGAGACAAAGGAGACCTTCCACAGATACTCGGACGACGAGGGCTTCTTTGAAGGCATCTGGGATACTCTCACAGGTGAGGACGGCTACTACACCTACGAGTTCGTAGGTCAGGACACCCGCGTTTACGTTCTCGACATGGATCTGAATATGGTGGGCTGCGCAGAAGGACTCGGCGAGGGCGAGATGCTCAAATCCGCAAGCTTCAGCGGCGATATGGCTTATATCGTTACCTTCCGCCAGACAGATCCTCTGTATGCTGTCGACCTCAGCAACCCTGCCGAACCGGCTGTTCTTGACGAATTCAAGATAAACGGCTTCAGCACCTATATGCAGAAATGGGGCGACGGGCTCCTCTTCGGCTTCGGTCAGGACGCAGACGAAAACGGCAGGATAACAGGAATAAGAATGACAATGTTCGACAACTCCGATCCGAACAATCTGAAAGCAGAAGCCGTATATACATGGAACAATCCCGAAAGCAATTATTTATACGACCCTGAGGCAGAGGGCTGGACAGAGGAATGGTACAGCTCATTTGCTGTATACGAAAGGAAAGCCCTGCTCATAGCTCCCGAAAAGAACCTCATCGGAGTACCCATACAGTACAGCAGCAATTCCTTCTCGGACAACGGCAAATACGCAACATACAAAGAACAGTCACAGTACGTATTCTTCAGCTATGATAACGGCGAATTCGTACTCAGGGGCGATATAACCAATGTTCTGAACGACAGCAGCGAGTACCGCTTCGATAACTCCTACTTTGACCGTGCACTATATATAGGAAACTATGTATACGTCCTTTCCGACAAGAAATTTGTGGCAGCAGATATTGATACTCTCGATATAACAGACGAGCTGAAGTTCTGACAATATATAAAAATCTCCCGCGATGATACCTCCGCGGGAGATTTATTTTTATGACATTTTTGAAAACGAGAAGACCGACAGGAGAAATGGCAGCATACTTGATCCGCAGAAGAACACCACAAAGGATACTGCACTGAGAATGATATAGGTCTTTCCGCACTTGGGCTTGCCGCCCGACATGTGTATCGCTCCGATAATGAAGCCGAAAATCGGTATAAGAAGTGCCAGCACGATAAACATAGCCTGTGGCTCGTCGGGACCGTTCATACGGAAAGTTCTTCTCAGCTGTTCCTGCCTCTGCGTATTCGGATTCTGAGAACTGCTTTCAGGCTTCATCTCGGGCTCGAGAAAGGAATCGCAGTAAGGACATCTCTGTACGCTTTCATGCACGGAAGCGCCGCAATGTGGACAGGTCATAAATCATCCTCCTTTTCATAATCTGATAAAACTCAGCATAAATACATAGGCAAATACAAGAAACAACCTTGCTGCAAAGCTGATACCCACAGACAGCAGATAGCCCCGCCAGCTCTCTTTTCACCCTTTCCGAGACTAACGCAGCCTATTATCAGTCCGGCAAGCGGTATCAGCACAGAAAGGACTATCAGCCCCGGCTCAGCGGGTTCGTTTGCGGGATCGCGGAAAAAGTACGGATACGGCGGTAAATTCGGATCAAAATAAGGCGGCGGATACTGTCCTCTCAGATTCATGCCGTTGAAGTTCGGAGTCGGGGTCGCACAGAAAGGACATCTTTCTTCCCTGTCGTCTATATTCATGCCGCAGTTGATGCAATACATATACGCATCTCCCCTTTATCTTACAAAAATATACGCTGTGTAGCCGGCATATACAGCCAGCATGAGCGCTCCGTGCCAGCGGAGCATTTTATTTTTGGGCACACATAGCATGAGCACCATAAGGCTCATGGCTATCAGCACGACAGTATCTGTTGCATTTATCGCAGTAAAGCCGATCGGCGATATTACCGCAGCTATACCGAGTACGAAAAGTATATTGAATATATTTGAGCCCACAACGTTTCCGAGAGCCATATCCACCTCGCCCTTTCTTGCGGCGACTATGGACGTCACAAGTTCGGGAAGGCTGGTTCCGAGGGCTACTATCGTCATTCCTATGAGGTTGTCCGACATACCGAAGGCCCGGGCAATATCCGACGCACCCTCTACTACCATTTTTCCGCCGGCAGCTATAGCGGCTCCTCCGCCTATGATACAGAGCAGACACTTCCATACGGGCATTATCTTATATTCATCACCGCTGTCCGCAGTTCCGGCCTCACGGGCTTTCTTTGCAGAACTTATCATCATATAAAGGAAAAAGGCAAACAGTGCAAGGAGCACCGCTCCGCCCCAGCGCATCACCGTCCCCGTAAAGGCTCCCAGCACGAGAAGAACTCCCGCAGCCAGCATTGAAAAGGGCAGATCCTTTTTAATGGTCTCCTTTCCCACCGCCATAGGACAAAGCACTGCACACACTCCGCAGACCACCATGAGGTTGAAGATATTCGAGCCCACGGCATTGCTTATGGCAAGATCGTTCTTGCCCAGCACCGAGGCGCTGACACTCACCGAGGTCTCGGGAAGGCTTGTCCCCATTGCAACGATGGTCATGCCTATGATAAGCGAGGGCACCTTCAGCCTTTTGGCCACGGCAGAGCTGCCGTCAACAAAAAAGTCCGCTCCCTTTATGAGCAGGACAAATCCCGCTATAAGCAGAAAATATTTCAGCATTTTTCTTTCTTCCGACCTTTCAACCGGAGTTCCTATGAACTCCTTACAAGTTCCTAAGCTACATATTTCATATATTATTATACCACACTTTCCTCCTCATTGCAATACCTATCGACAGTCTTAACAAAAAATATCGTTTTATTTGACAAATACCCGCAGCTTTCCCAAATTTTTTTATGGCTTTAAAAAAAACAAAAAATGCCTTGAATTAGGTCATTAATTGTGCTATAATTCGTGAGGATCAAATGACCGCCTCAGGGCGTCAGACTGCGGCAAAGCCGCAGCAAGCTTATTCTGCGGCAGGTGCCGCATTCTGGAGGTTTTTATGACAGCAGCACAGATCTTTGCAATAATCATATTCGTGGGAATGTTCGTAATGATCGTTCTCGATAAGATAGAAAGGCATTATGTAACTCTCGGCAGCGGAGCCCTCACGCTTCTTGTTGTGTTCGGTATCTGTATGCACAGCGGCAATGCAATAACGGACACCCTCGCAGTAAAGCAGTTCTTTACAAAGGATTTCTGGTATCAGGTCACCGAGAGCGAGAGCAAGGGCATAAACTGGGCGACTATTATCTTCATTGCCGGCATGATGGTAATGGTCGAGGGCATGGCCAAGGCGGGTTTCTTCCGGTGGCTGTGCATGAAGATAGCATATCTTGTAAAATGCAGGACAGTACCCATTTTCATTACCTTTATGCTCATGTCGGCAGTTCTCTCCATGTTCATCGACAGCATCACGGTAATAATGTTCCTCGCGGCTGTAACCATAGAGCTTGCCACACTTCTCAGATTCAATCCCGTTCCCATGATACTTTCCGAGATATTCTGCGCCAACCTCGGCGGATCGGCTACTATGTGCGGAGATCCTCCGAATATCATCGTGGGAACCTCCCTCGGCTTCTCCTTCTTCGATTTTCTCACAAATACAGGCTTATGTGCAGCAATCTGTCTTGTTATCTCAATGATCTTCCTCTATTTTGCATTCCGCAAGGAGATCTCAGGCGGGAAACATGAGCCCGTGGATCTCAGCAAGTTCCCCAAGCCCTCGGAGGCTATAACCAATAAAAAGGACTTTGTCATCAGCAGTGTGATCTTCGGTCTTGCAGTTCTGCTTCTCGTAACTCACGCAACAACTCATCTCACAGTCGCTTCCATAGGTCTATTTATCGCAGCAGTTACCCTTATAGCTTTCGGCAGACACGCAAAGGAGCTCCTCAAAAAGGTGGATTACAAGACACTCCTCTTCTTCATCGGACTTTTCGTGGTGGTAAGCGGACTTGAGGAGACAGGCATACTCAAGCTCATAGCCAACTTCATAGGCGATATAAGCGGCGGCGACGTAAGGCTCATGATAGCGATAATCCTCTGGGTATCGGCTATCGCCAGTGCCTTCGTGGACAATATTCCCTTCGCGGCAACAATGGTGCCCGTTATCCAGAGCCTTGCAGAGAGCTCGGGTGTTCCCATATCAACTCTCGCATGGTCCCTCTCCATAGGCACAGACATCGGCGGCAGCGCTACTCCCATAGGCGCGTCGGCAAACGTAGTCGGCACATCGGTTGCACAGAAGAACGGCTACCCCATAGGCTGGGGCAGATACTGCAAAAAGCTTGCTCCCGCAACTGTTATAGTGCTCGCGATCTCAACGGTATATCTGTTCGTAAGATACTTATGATAAAAAAGAGGATATTAACAAAAAGGAGGAATCATCTATGTCACAGTACATAATCTCGGTAGGACGTGAATTCGGCAGCGGCGGACGTGTTATTGCCGAGGAGCTCGCAAAACGCTTCAATATCCCGATCTACGACCGTCACCTCATCACAGCCATCGCCAACAAGACCGGCCTTACTCCCGAGGAGATCGAGAAGTACAACGAAAAGCCAAAGAACCACCTTCTCTCCCGCAGAGTAAACGGCTTCAGCAATTCAATTGAGGACAATATCGCTGAAATGCAGTTCAGCTTCCTCAGAGAAAAGGCGCTCAGCGGCGAATCCTTCGTGGTCGTGGGACGCTGCTCGGAGACAAAGCTCCGCGATTTCAAGTGTCTTATCTCCCTTTTCATTCTGGGCGACAGAGAGAAGAAGATCAGGCGTGTCATGGAGGTGTACGATCTTCCCGAGGATAAGGCAAAGGCCTTTATCGACAAGAAGGACCGCAAGAGAAAGCGCTACCACAACTATCACTGTGAGGGACACTGGGGCGATTCAAGACTTTACGACCTCAGCATAAACAGCTCCCGCCTTGGTATCAGCAGGACCATAGACCTGCTTGAGGAATACGTCAAGGCAAGGATATCAGAGGAATAATAAAAACAGGCATAAAGGGATCACCTTTATGCCTGTTTTGTTTATATTTGCTTTCACGGTGCAAGGGAATCTATCTTGCCGAGAAGGTACTGCTGTATGCGTGCAGCGTCGGCCGAGGTCACACCGTTGGGGTATCCGTCAACGTCTGCCTGCATCTGTCCCTGTGAGGTGATGTGGTTCTTGTCAGAGCCCTTCAGTCCGTACTTGTTGGGATTGGAAATGGACTGCATGATAAGCACTGCGTCCGCCATGTCAACTGTTTTGTCGCAGTTGGCGTCGCCCCAAAGCTGCTCCAGTGCGCCGCCCATTAAATAACGGAAGTCGCAGCTGTCTATGGAATAGGGCTGATCTATGGGCTTTTCGGAAGCTGCGTCCCATACGTTGGACCACCATACCTGTACCTCGCAGGTCCTGAAGGAATCGGGCATATCCCTGAGGTCAACGTGTACGGAGAGCTTTCCGTCCTTGTCCGCATTGCCGCTCCACTCAACGTTCACCCAGTCGTCGGCGCTTGTGCCGTAGCCTACAGCTCCGCCTATGGAAGCATTCGGAGCTCCCGTGAGCTCTATCATCATTTCCTGTCCCACTGCCAGCGCAGGTCTTTCGGGGATAGTTACGGACTTCTTCTGTATCTTGAAGCTGTATGCTGTTGTAGTTGTGGTAGCGTTGGGATCTGCCGTCGTTGTGGCAGTTGTAGTGGAGGTAGTCGTCTTTGAAGGATCGGGAGGAGTGATACCGCTCTTGCTGTAGAGATCCTTCGGGAGCTCGTCAAGG
This sequence comes from Ruminococcus sp., assembly GCA_017519415.1. Classification (GTDB taxonomy): domain Bacteria; phylum Bacillota; class Clostridia; order Oscillospirales; family Ruminococcaceae; genus Ruminococcus. The sequence goes on along the minus strand of JAFWSI010000048.1, from coordinate 16,455 downwards.
GTTATGCAGTAATCGCTCTGATACATAGCTATGGTATCCTCCTTCGTATTGAAGGTGGGATTGGAAACATAGTTGTTATTGTCCGAACCGCCGTCGTACCATGTGCAGAAGTAGAGCCAGCCTGCCTTCTCCTCCTGTAATTTATCGGGTGTGGAGAAGCAGTCGTTCTCAGCCATTGCGATCATCTTCGCGCTGTCATACTTTTCCATGATACCGTAGAAGGTGGACGAGAAGGGACTGTCGTTGTGATAGTTCCTTGCACTTCCCGTTGTCCAGTCTGTACAGCTGTACTTATCGTAGCCGATTATATCTACATAGGCGTCGCCGGGATACCAGTCCTTTGAGGTTGAGAAGTTATAGCTGTTCCACTCCCATATAAGGTTGTGGCAGTTGAGCTCGTTGGTCAGCGTCTCATAGGTGTATATCCAGAGCTTCTTATATGCTGCGGAGCCTTCTCTGCCCCACCAGAACCATGAGCCCTCTTCACCGCCGCCGCCTTCAGCCTCATGGAGAGGTCTCCAGATAACGGGTATGCCCTCGGCTTCAAGCTTGTTGAACTCCTTGGCAAGAGTTTTCAGCGTTGAAAGGTAGTATTCGTTCTCCTTTGTACCCGGAGTTGCCGCCTTTGAGGGCGAGAAATCGGTCTCCTTAGCGGTATAGGTGGAAAGTCCCCAGTCCATTCTCGTGCCTATTGTATAGCCTGCGAAATCCCTGGGAACATTGATATGATACGAGGCGGTGGCGATGCCGCCCTTGTTCTTGACCCAGTCTATGATACGGTCGGTGGAGCCGTCGTCGCTGCCGTACAGAGGACAGCAGAAATTACCGTAATCAAAGCCTCTTATAGCAGGATAATGGCCTGTTGTATCCTTGAGGTACTCGAATTCGGTCTCAAGTCCGTGAGGCCCGCCGCTGTATATCTCCTGCTGACCGGAGATTATATAATTTCCATATACTTCCGAGAGATATGCCATGAGGCTTTGTGTCTCAACTGTTGCCAGCTGATCGCAGGGAGTCACCTGCTTTGCCTCTATTTTTGCGCTCTCCATCAGCTCTGCGGTGAGGTAATCGAACTGTGACCAGCCCCATGACTTCTCGATAACTATGGAGTTTTTACCTGCCTTCAGGGGTATCGCCGTAAGCTCCACCGCCTGGTATTCGTCGCTCTTGGGAATGCCTATGGCTCCCTGTGAGGAGCCGTTCACGCTGAGATTCTGCTGCTTGTCAGTGCCTATTCCGAAAGCGTAGAAGGTCAGCCTGTAGGGGCCTCCTGTCTCAACGTCAACACTGAGGGTAATGGTGCCGCTGTCCGTCATTTTGAGCGCGGAGCCGCCGCTGGCGCTCTTGTCCTCGATAACGGTAACATCGCCGGTTATCTCGGCGTCCTCAAACTCAAATCTGAGCGGAGTATCGGCTGCCGTGACCACAGCCGTACTGTAAACGGAGCTGTTCATCAGCAGTGCCGCCGACATAACAGCAGCGCCTGCTTTTCTGAGCTTTTCTGCTTTCATGTTAAGTATCCTCCTATTAAAAAAGTCCTTGTACTTTAATTATACCGATAATTTCAGTAAAAATCAATGTGAGCCGCAAAAAACGATAATATTTTCGTATATACGCACAATCAGCCGCTTCCTCGTTTAAACAAATAGCTCAATTTCAGATTAAATTAAGCTTAAATGCACATCTGTAAATATCAAAAGATTTTCACAATTCACTTTATATCTATTGACATAATCGCCAAAAAGGTATATAATTTGTATATAGTTTCGTAAACTTTGTTCACGGAGATGGCACAAATGACCGAATATCTTACAAATTATATGAAATATATCGAGAAGCGTCTCGACGGCTGTCAGGATCCCGCTGAGCTCAGCCTCATAATGGCGGAGCACAAGGACAAAATAGCCTTCATGCAGCACGAACGCATCGTACACTTCCTCGTGACCATGCTCTTTGCAATTATTCTCACCGTCTTTATCGCGGTCCTTGTTTTCACCGTAAACCTTGCGGTGCTCATAATGGTCACCATGATACTGGTACTGCTGGGCTTCTATATCAAGCATTACTACTTTCTCGAGAATACCGTGCAGAAAATGTACAAGGTCTATGACAGTATTCTCGAAAAGCAGAAAAACCTTAAGGAGACCGCCGAATGACCAAAAAAGAAATTGCAGCGCTGGCTGAAAAAGAACTCATGAAGCTCTACCCCGAAGCAGCCTGCACCCTTGATTATACAAAGCCCTATGAGCTCATGTTCGCAGCGCGTCTGGCTGCACAGTGCACCGACGCCCGCGTGAACATAGTTACAAAGGCTCTTTTTAAAAAGTACCCCGACCTCAGGTCCTTCGCCGAGGCCGACCTTGCAGAGCTGGAACAGGACGTCAAGCCCTGCGGCTTCTACAGAAACAAGGCCAAAAGCCTTAAAGAAATGGCAGGACAGCTCATAAATGATTTCGGCGGAGAGGTCCCCGATACCATGGAGGAGCTTCTCACGCTTTCGGGTATAGGAAGAAAGACGGCGAACCTCATGCTGGGGGACGTCTTCGGAAAGCCTGCTGTGGTGACGGATACTCACTGTATACGCATAACAGGCAGACTCGGGCTCACAAAAAACAAGGAGCCCGCAAAGGTGGAAAAGGATCTGGTGAAGCTCCTGCCGCCGGAGTCCTCTTCAGACTTCTGCCACAGAACAGTTGAATTCGGACGGGATATATGCACCGCCCGCAAGCCAAAATGCGAAAAATGCCCACTAAGCTATTTTTGTAAATACTACGCGGAACAAATATCAGCAACGGAGAAGAAGAAATGAAAGAGTTCAAGATCATAGAATTCAGGAAGCAGAAGACCTACGAAAACGTCGAAAAATCTTTGGCCGAGAAAGCGGCTGAGGGCTGGGAAACAGTCAGCATGACCGTTGATGTTTCCGCCGACCTCAGAGGAGTCATAGTTGTTCTCCTCCAGAGAGAAATACAATACTCATAATCATACGAAAGGAAACTACCATGCTTTTCAATTTCAAATTAAGCACTCCCGCAGAAGGACTTGTGGACATAACGCGGGAGGTCAACGAGGCTGTAAAGGAAAGCGGGGTGCTGGAGGGGCTTTGTATAGTTTTCTGTCCCCACACCACGGCTGCCATAACGATAAATGAAAACGCGGATCCCGACGTCCAGACGGACTTCATCAAGGGTATGGACAGATTCTTCCCTGACCTTCAGAGCTTCCGCCACGCAGAGGGAAATTCCGACGCGCATATAAAATCATCGGCCGTCGGCGCCAGCGAAACACTGATAATCAGCGGAGGAAAGCTGGTGCTGGGAACATGGCAGGATATATACTTCTGCGAGTTCGACGGACCGAGAACAAGAAAGTTTTTCGTAAAGGTCATTGGTGATTGATATGGATAACATTGAAAAGCTCAGAGAAATAATCGAAGGCTCACACAGCATCGTCTTCTTCGGCGGCGCGGGAGTATCCACGGAAAGCGGCATACCCGACTTCCGCAGCGTTGACGGTCTTTACAGTCAGCAGTGGGATTATCCCCCCGAGACCATTCTCAGCCACAGCTTTTTCATGGATAAAACAGAGGAATTCTACCGCTTTTACAGAGCCAAGATGCTCTGCCTTGACGCAAAGCCCAATGCCGCTCATCTGAAGCTGGCGGAGTGGGAAAAGGAGGGCAGGCTCTCCGCAGTTGTCACTCAGAATATCGACGGCCTTCATCAGGCTGCGGGCAGCAAACAGGTATATGAGCTCCACGGCAGCGTTCTGCGCAATTACTGCACAAAATGCGGCAAATTCCATGATGTCCGGTATATAATTGACTCCGAGGGAGTCCCGAAATGTCAGTGCGGCGGTATCGTGAAGCCCGATGTGGTGCTTTATGAGGAAGCGCTGGACGACAGTACGGTGAGCGGAGCAGTCCGCTCCATATCAAATGCAGACACTCTCATTATAGGCGGCACCTCGCTGAACGTCTACCCTGCCGCGGGACTTATCCGCTATTTCAGGGGAAAGAACCTCGTCATAGTAAATATGGCGCCCACTCAGATGGACAGCAATGCCGATCTTCTCATATGCGACAGGATAGGAGAAGTCTTTTCAAGGATTTAGGGGGCTATGCCATGAAGTATATGACATTGGCCGCTTTATCAACCCTCTTACTGGCAGGCTGCGGCGCGGGAGCAACCGTTCCCCGAGATACGCAGCCTCCAACCAACCAAAGCGTTACGGAGGTAGTAAATCCCGCCGCCTCCGCAACTGAAATAAAAAGCCCGGGCAGCCGCGTCCTTTACAGGGAGCGGCTGTACAGACCCGATTCCTACACCAAATCCGACCTTATCATTGAGAATGACGGACGGGTTTGGTGCGGATTTTATATGCATAACGAAGGACTTATCAACGAGTCGAACCGCCTTTGCACCAAGGACGGACAATGCTCCGGAAACTATCAGCTGGACGACGACCGCTGGCTGAAAGCATATATCTCCGAAACTGCTGAGGACGACTTCATGCTCTTCGGCAATACCTGTGAGCTGGGCATTCTGTCAGAAACTCAGCTTACAAGGCTGAGAGAACTCACGGAGAATGCCGATACGGGCACAGCTCCCGACGTAAAGACCGCCTCCGAAGCGGAAGATGTACCCGATATGCAGGAGTACCTGTTCGCGGATATTGTCACAGGCGGCAGGATATTCCGTATATCTGAGACGACACGGCGATACAGCAGCTGCTCCGCCGACAAAAACGCCTCCGAGGCTTTGACTCTGGTGCGCAGCGGGGATTTTTACGTAAGGTGGCGTGAGCTCTGCTCTTCCGAGATAAAGCCCAATTAATGTCAGCATATGCTGACATTTTTTCTGCATCATTACCGAAGGGAGACACTGATTATGATACTGCTGACAGTCCGGTATATCGGCAGGAAAATATCCAACAGGACTCCCGAGAGCGGTATAAACAAGGAAATGTATACAGACTCATATGTCAGCCATGCTCCATTCAGAAAAGCTTGCGGTATCTGTACATGAGATAAGGAAAAAACAGAAAAACTAACGGGAAAGGACTGCAAATGCAGTCCTTTCTGCTTTTATAAGCGGAAAATGCCTTAAAAATGCTGAATGATTTCTCAACAGTCCACAGGAATATATATAATCCGACAAATTTTTTCTCCCTGTTAAAAATCACTTGAAAACCGCTATTTTTAGTAGTATAATAGAAACGTTGCGTTTGCTTGCAAGAGATTTTTAAGAGAAAAAGAGGTTAGTGAAATGGCTGAAAAGGCAGTGAAACCAACGGAGGAAAAGCTGAAACCGAAGCTTTTCTCGGTAATGAAAACATATTCAAAGGAGCAGTTCGTCAAGGACGTCATAGCGGGAATCATCGTTGCGATAATCGCCCTTCCCCTCTCCATAGCACTGGCACTGGCGTCGGGAGTCGGTCCCGAACAGGGACTTTACACCGCTATTATCGCAGGCTTTATCGTTTCTTTCCTTGGCGGAAGCCGCGTTCAGATCGCAGGTCCCACGGCAGCCTTTGCAACTACCGTTGCGGGAATAGTTGCGGCCGAGGGCATGGACGGACTTGCAATATCCGCCATAATGGCAGGCATTATCCTTATAATCATGGGCTTCTGCCGCTTCGGAGCACTGATAAAATACATACCCGGCACAATTACCACGGGCTTTACTTTCGGTATCGCCGTCACCATACTTCTCGGACAGGTAAAGGACTTTCTCGGGCTCACATTCAGAAACAAGCCCGTTGAGACCATAGACAAGGTAAAGGAGATAGCAGACTGTATCGGCACCCTCAACTGGCAGGCCCTTGTGGTAGGTCTCATATCCCTTGCCATACTTATTCTCTGGCCGAAAAAGCTGGAAAAAGTACCTGCTTCCCTGATCGCTGTGGTAGTCTGTTCGCTGCTGGTAAAACTCAGCGGAATGAACGTGAATACCATAGGCAGCCTCTACACCATATCCAACGATCTTCCCAAATTTGCTATGCCCGAGTTCACCTTCGCAAGGGTAAGGGCTCTTATCCCCAATGCCTTCACCATAGCGGTACTGGCAGCCGTTGAGTCCCTGCTCTCCTGCGTTGTTGCCGACGGTATGATAGGCTCGAAGCACCGCTCCAATATGGAGCTCATCGCACAGGGTACAGCCAATATCGGCTCCGCCTTTTTCGGAGGCATACCCGCTACGGGAGCTATCGCCCGTACTGCCGCAAACGTAAAGAACGGCGGACGTACTCCCATATCGGGAATGGTGCACTCCGTAGTGCTCGTTGTTATACTCGTAATACTCATGCCCTATGCTTCATACATACCCATGCCCACCATTGCGGCTATACTCTTTATAGTTGCCTATAATATGTGCGGCTGGAGAAACATCAGGAACACTGTAAAGACCGCTCCCAAGAGCGATATAGCCGTACTCTTCGTGACTCTCATACTCACCGTGGTATTCGACCTTGTGGTGGCTATCGGCGTAGGCATGGTAATGGCAGCTCTCCTCTTCATGAAGCGCATGGCCGACGTTACCGAGGCTCACGCATGGGTTGACGTGGACGACGAGGACACCGATCCCGATAATATCCTCCTCAAGAAGATACCGAAGAATACCCGCGTATTCGAGATAAACGGCCCCATGTTCTTTGCGGCCTCGGATAAGTACAAGTACGTGCTCAGCGACAAGAACATCGACGTTCTCTGCATAAGAATGAGGAACGTTCCCGCTATGGACGCTACTGGCGCCGAGGCTCTCATGCGTATCGTAAAGCGCTGTGAGCGCCATAACGTTAAGGTGATATTCTCCCACGTCAACGAGCAGCCCATGCGCGTCATGACCAAGGCAGGCTTTATTGATCAGGTGGGCAAAGAGAACTTCTGCGACCATATCGATACAGCCCTTATAAGAGCCGAGGAGCTGGAGAACGAGATCTCGGCAAAAAGAGCCGGTGCGTAAAATACACTTCGCCATCAGTTCGTTGTTTTTTCCACCTAATCTTCAAAAAATGAGTTGATGACGTTAAAAATGTATGGTATCATTAGAGCATAGAATAATTCCCGAAGATTTTATTCTAAACCGCAGAGGGCAACGTGTTTGCTTTCTATCAAAGCCTTACAGGGCTTTAAAAAATCATCCTCATTACCGATGCCGAAGTTTCAGTGTTCTTCGGTATCGGGATTTTTTTGTCTTTACAAGACTTGCTAAATATGGTATAATATTTTTTGTTGTGTATTAAGACAAGCTTATAAAACACATAGTTTAGAGTTTAGAATTGAGAGTTGAAAGCTATGGTGCCGCCTGCGGCGGTATTATTTAAATAATATCAGCGAAGCGAACACATCAACTCTAAACTGAATGAATTATTGCAAAGTGATAATTGATTTGAGAAAGGATAAAAAATGATAACAGTAAGCAATGTGAGCGTCCAGTTCGGCGGCTCTACACTTTTCAAAAACGTAAACCTTAAATTCACAAACGGAAACTGCTACGGCGTTATAGGCGCCAACGGCGCAGGCAAATCCACCTTTCTCCGCGTTCTCTGCGGCGAGCTCGAGCCTGCCTCGGGTGAGGTCGTAATGCCTAAGGAAGAGCGCCTCAGCGTTCTCAAGCAGGACCACTTCGCATATGACGAGTATACAGTTCTCAACACCGTAATTATGGGCAACGCCCGCCTGTACGAGATAATGCAGGAAAAGGACGCCCTCTACGCCAAGGAGGACTTCTCCGAGGAGGACGGCGTCAAGGCTTCCGAGCTGGAGGGTGAATTTGCAGAGCTCAACGGCTGGGAGGCTGAATCCGACGCTTCAAAGCTCATACAGGGTCTGGGACTCCCCGAGGATATACTCTATTCACAGATGTCATCGCTCTCGGGCAACGAAAAGGTAAAGGTGCTGCTTGCACAGGCTCTTTTCGGCAATCCCGACATAATCCTCCTGGACGAGCCCACCAACCACCTCGATATAGACGCGGTGCGCTGGCTGGAGGAATTCCTCTCCGAATACTTCGGTACCGTCATCGTCGTGTCCCACGACCGTCACTTCCTCAATAACGTCTGCACACATATAGTCGATATTGACTACAACAAGATAAAGATGTACGTCGGCAACTATGAGTTCTGGTACGAATCCAGCCAGCTCATACAGCGCATGATAAAGCAGCAGAACAAGAAGAACGAGGAAAAGATAAAGGAACTCAAGGACTTCATCGCCCGTTTCTCAGCCAATAAATCCAAATCCAACCAGGCGACCTCGCGCCGCAAGCTCATCGAGAAGCTTACCGTTGAGGAGCTCCCCGCTTCAAGCAGAAGATACCCCTTCATCGGCTTCGATATGGACAGGGAGCTTGGCAAGGATATACTTCAGGTGGATGGACTTACCAAGACCGTTGACGGTGTAAAACTCCTCGATAATGTGAGCTTCACCCTCGGCAGAACGGACAAGGTGGCATTTATCGGCGAAAGCGAGCAGGCTATCACCATGCTCTTCAAGATACTCATGGAGGAGGAGCAGCCCGACTCCGGAAGCTTCAAGTGGGGAGTTTCCGTGACCACCTCATATATGCCCGTTGACAATTCTGATTACTTCAACGGCTGCGAGCTGTCCATACTTGACTGGATAAGACAGTACTCCGTGAAGGACGAGACCGAGACCTATCTCCGCGGCTTTTTAGGCCGTATGCTCTTCTCGGGAGACGACGTATACAAGCCCGTAAACGTACTCTCCGGCGGCGAAAAGGTAAGATGTATGTTCTCCCGTATGATGCTTTTCGGCTCCAATGTGCTGGTGCTTGACCGTCCCACCAACCACCTTGACCTTGAAAGCATTACCGCCGTGAACAACAGCCTTATCAGCTTCAAGGGAGTAGTTCTCCTTGCTTCCCACGACCACGAGATAATGCAGACCACCGCGAACCGTATAATCGAGATACTTCCCGAGGGCTGCCTCGACAGACAGGGCACCTATGAGGAGTTCATCGACTTCAAGAAAGAAAACGGACTGCTGTAAACAATAAAAATAAGCCGTTGCACTTAGGTGTAACGGCTTTACTATTAATTTTTCTCTTCGCCTTCGGGGATAGCCTCTAAATATGTTCCGAAGAACCACAGCACCAGTGCAAACAGCGCAGGATCGGTCTTGGCGCGTAATGCCATGGTATAGGTGGTATTGCCGAATATGCCGCTGAAACTCCTGTTAAAAAGCCCTGTCTCGAACAGTCCCGGGATATTCAGTATGAGTGAGGCTCCTATGAGAAGAAGCATTGCATTTCTCAGAAGCTTTCGGTTGCGGAGTGTATTCAGCTCCCCCTTTGCATTATTGAGGAGCACACGCACAAAGCTCCATACTGCCGCACCCGTCAGCGCGAACACGGGAAGGTCTCTCAGGTAGCGGAAAAGCACCACATTTCGGTAAGCCTGCGGCGAAACTGCGTCCTCAAAGGGCAGTCTGCACATATATCTCCCGGCATCCTCCATAATAGTAAATGGCAGCCATACGCTGTACTCATCTCCCGACATGACGCGGATAAGCTCATAGGTGCGGACTCCCAGTCTCCACAGGATAAAGCCTGCCGTACCTGCGATTATAACGGCTGAAAGGCTTTTCAGAGCCGCCGAAACCCTTGCGGTTTCCTTGTTCTGAAGCTGCTTTTCGTACATCAGCAGCACAAATGCTCCGCATATCATAATGAATGGCAGTCCCAGTACGTCGTATAGCTGAAAATACTGCCGCCGCTGAGTGAAAACGCCGATCATGCCGTCAAAACGGGTTATGCCGCTGATGAAATTTGCATCGATATACATATAAAGATTGCCAAGGGCGTATAAAACTCCGCCGAAAAGGAAATAGCGCCACGCTCTGCCGCAGAAAATACGCTTTTTGTCGCCGCTCCGCAGGGCAAGTATCATGGAAACCATCAGAGCAGCAGTGGGCAGAAAACCGATACAGCCGAGTATCTTCTGCGCCGTTGTACGAACTGCAGGGGCATTTATTCTTTCTAAATATGCGGAATAATCCGCGTCGGAAGCAAAGGAGTTATCACGGTCGAACTCCACGAAAAAGGTTCCGCAGTACTGATGGAACAGAAATGGTGACTCCTCGGTTTGGATTTCTGGTATATCATAGCCCATTACCTTTTCAAAGGCTCTTACCGCAGGACCCCAGAACATCAGAAAAACCGTTGCAGCCAGCACACATTTCAGTATAAAATAGATGATATGCAGCCGCTTATGTATCTTTTCCGGAATGACGTCCACAGACTTTTCAGCTCTTTTTTTCATTTTGATCCGCTCCCTTCTGTTTCGTAATATCATTATGACACGGTCACAGGACACTGTCAATAAGATACCGGGAAAATTAATCAAATATTAAAAAACGGCTCCCGACGGGAGCCGTTCAGCTTATGAATACTTACTTTTGTTCTTTTACCATGGCTTTGCTTCCGAGGAATGTCAGCAGGAAGTAGCCGCCGTATATCGCTATTAGTATGACCGCAGTAAAGATTATGGGCTTTATATAATTCTCGGTCACCAGCAGATCAAGTCCTATCTTGGCAAATCTCATGCCCGCATATGAGTGGAGACAAGCCAGCAGCAGCGGCAGCAGGAAGAATATTCCGGACTGCCTGAATATTGACTTGGATATATCTCTTTCCTCTACGCCCAGCTTGCGGAGCATCATATATCTCGGCATGCTGTCTGCGCTCTCGGAGAGCTCCTTCAGCGCCAGTATAGCACCGCAGGATACAAGGAAAATAAAGCCGATGTACAATCCGAGGAAGGTAACTATAGCGCCTATGCCTATGGCATTGTTTGCAGCCTCGATCCTTGTTTCAATTCCGCTCATATAGCCGTTTTCCGTCGGGCTTTTATACCAGCGCAGCACATAATTCCAGTGGTCCCTTGCTGTTTTTTCCGCGGCTTCTTTGCCTTTTTTGTCTGCGGCACTGTAGTTTCCGACGAAATAATCAACTCCGCGGTATTTCTCGGATACTGCATTGTCGGGAACGATTATCGTACCAGTATTTGAAGCCTGAATATCGGGATAAAATGAGCTTAGTATACATTTTTTCGAGCCCGGCCTGAGAGTATTTCCGAAAACAGTTATTTCGGTACTGTCCTCAAGGAGCTTGTCATACATCTCGGGCATTCCAGCGGCATTTGCGCTTACAGCGTATTCGCCGTCATTAAGTTCTATCTGCTTTTGTCCGTATAGTTTCATGACAGCGTTGTAGTCACTGAGCTTCAGGAATGAGATAGTGAAGTTCATCATTGCATATATACTCATTGAACTGCCTGTCAGTTCTTCTTTTCTGTCCCCCGCAAAGGTATCAAAGGTAAAGTTGCTTTCGATGTAGTCATAGAAGTGATGATACTCTCCGAAATCGTCGTAAATGCTCATATTCTGCTGAGCGTATACATCGTCGATATTGCCTGTATGGTATGAGGAGTCATCTGAGGGATCATCTGAGGGATCATGGGTATGAAGAGCAAAGCGTCCGTAAAAATCAACGGGGAAATTGTCCTCCACGCCCTTGTTCATTGAGTTTCTGATAGTGAACGAAGTTGAGAGCGTGCATATAGTCACAAAGAGCATAAGGCAGATGACCGTCATGGAAGCAATGGTGGTGTTTATCTTGCTGCTGAGCTGACGGAAGGTAAAGCTGTTGAGGCCGCGGTGATACACACCCTTTGCGGACATTATCACTCTCAGGAGCATTCCCGATACCGACCAGAAGATAAAGAAAGTAGAAACGATGCCTGCAAGTATGGCAAGACCTATCCTTCTTTCAGTGATGTGTTCAAAGTCCCAGCCTACTGTATGATATGCCCAGCCGAGGACTGCCGCGGAGATAAGGAATACTATCACACAGAGCCACGGGTTCTTCATTGTGATCTTCTCGGAGCGCCTGCCCGAGTTCATAAGTGTGATAAGCCTGCATCTGCCGATAACCACGCCGCTTCTGAGGATCACCACAACGTACATGATACTGAAGTAAAAAATAGTCTTGATTATAGCCGAAGCAGATACCGTGAACCTGTAATCGTTCATATCTGCTTCAAAGAGATTAGCTACTACTGCGCTCATCACCTGCGAGAGCCCAGTGCCGATAAGTATACCGACTATAAGCGAATCGATACCGATTATGACTGTCTCACAGAGCAGAAGAGCCGCTATCTTCCATTTGCTCATGCCCAGCATCATGTACAGGGCAAATTCCTTGTTCCTGCGCTTCATAAGGAAGCGGCTGGCGTATACGATAAGAAGTCCGAGAACTACGGCTATGAATACGCTGACGCCGGAGATAGCCGTAGTCAGTATCTTTATCATCTCGCGCTGGTCTTCATTTACTTTAAGAAAGGCTGTCTGTGTTTCAATGGCGTTGAATACATAGAATACCGCAACACCTATGACAAGAGTGAAGAAATACACGGCGTAATCCTTTATGCTCTTGCGGATATTGCTGAGTGATATTTTAAAGAGCATCGCTTACGTCACCTCCGAGCAGAGTAACCACGTCGATGATCTTGTCGAAGAACTGCTTGCGGCTGTCGCCTCCGCGGTTTATCTCGTTGAACAACTTTCCGTCCTTGATGAAAAGAACTCTCGAAGCGTAGCTTGCCGTAAATGAATCGTGAGTTACCATTATTATGGTAGCTCCGTGCTCATGGTTGAGGTAGTTGAAGCGCTCAAGGAGCAGTTTCGCCGACTTTGAGTCCAGTGCGCCTGTGGGCTCGTCTGCAAGAACCAGCTTTGGCTCTGTAACTATAGCTCTGGCGGAGGCTACTCTCTGCTTCTGTCCGCCCGACATCTGATAGGGATACTTTTCAAGCACGTCTGTTATACCGAGCTGCTCTGCCACCGCTTTTACTGCCTTGTCTGTCTCCTTTGCGGAGCGCTTCTGTATAGACAGGGCAAGAGCAATATTCTCATAAGCCGTAAGAGTGTCCATAAGGTTGAAGTCCTGAAAGATAAAGCCGAGCTTGTCGCGGCGGAACCTGTTGAGCTCCTTTCCCTTAAGGGAGGTGATGTCCGTGTCCTCGAGGAAGATATGTCCCGCAGTAACACGGTCTATGGTGGAAATACAGTTAAGAAGAGTGGTCTTGCCGCTTCCCGAGGCTCCCATTATGGCAGTGAATTCGCCTTTTTCAACAGAGAAGGAGATGTCGTTTACCGCCTTTGTAAGGCTTGATCTGCTTCCGTAATATTTCTCAACGTTCTCTAATCTAAGTAATGACATATCCGTATCTCCTCAGTTTAATTCAATTGCGAATTCTTCTGTCCGGTTCCTTCTGAGCCAGCCCTCAAGGAGGATGTTGGCACAGGCTATCATGCATATGAGCATTCCGGGCATATAATCCATGGGGTGCTGTACGCTCTTGGGTCTGAATATCTCGTAGCCTGCCGCGATCGAAAGCGGGACAACGCAGGCAGTGCCTGCATAGATAAATGTTCTGACAGCGAGTGAAGTAAGCTTTTTCATAAGATCATTTCCTTTCGGTTTTTGTTACGGGAGCTGTTCCCGTTTCCATGATCTTATTATACCTCATGTTTTTCATGCGGTCGTGCTTTCAATATTACTCAACATTACATTTTTGTAAGGTTGATCACCGGCGGTTAAGAGTTCTCCATCCGGTAGTATTCATTCTTTGCAAAGCCTATGGTGAATTCCGTATATTCTCCCTTTACAGATTCGGCTTTGATACTGTGGCCGAGACGGTCGCAGAGGCTCTTCACTATATACAGTCCCATTCCCGTGGACTTTGCACGGGTGCGTCCGTTCTCTCCCGTGAAGCTCTTCTCGAATACCCTCGGCAGGTCGCTCACGGGTATGCCTATGCCGTTGTCCCGGAAGTGAAGAAGCACCCTGTCATCAAGCTCCTCCGCAGACACCTTTATAACAGGCTCCCGCCCCGAAGCTATATACTTGAGGCTGTTTGACATGAACTGCCCCAGTATGAACTCCAGCCACTTTCCGTCTGTCATTACGCTGATGTCCAGCCCCTCCGTCTCCACGGATACTCCCGCCAACTGCAAGGCTTCCCTGTCCTTCAGGGCTACATTCGCAACCATGCGTCTGAGGGAGGTCTCCTTTATTATATAGTCCTTTTCCGCATTCTCCGAGCGGGCATAGTAAAGCACCTGATCGGTATATCCGTCTATTCGCCTGAGCTGTTCGAGGAACTTCTCACCTGTCTCTCCCCCGCTGTTATGCGCCATAAGCTGGAGACTGGCCACAGGCAGCTTCACCTCATGCACCCACATCTCTATGAACTCGCGGAAATCATCGGAGCTCCGCTTATATACCGCCACATTCTCGCACATGGACTTGTTTGCCTCGTACAAGGCGTCATACATCAGCTGCCCTTCATAGAAATCGGGCCTTTTCAGCATTTCGTGTATAAGATATTTTTTATCGAGAGAGCCAAGCTTCTCCCTAAGCTCATCATAAAAAGCCTTTTTGCGTATAAAGCCGATAAGCTCCTCAGCACATACGAACAGCAGAAGTATGGCTCCGGTTATCAACATCAGCTGAACACTTACCCTGTAAGCCGTCAGGAAAAGGTATAAAAGTCCTGCGGCGACAGCTGTGATGATATAGAACCACAGTCTGTCCCTTATATACTCTCTGAATCTCATTTCAGTATGTACCCCTGCTTCTTTCTGGTCTCTATGGCGTCCTCGCACCCCAGCTCAGCAAGCTTTGAGCGGAGACGGCTTATATTGACCGTAAGTGCGTTATCGTTTACGAATTCGTCATTGTCCCACAGCGCGGTCATGAGCTCGTCCCGGGTGACGATAGAGCCCTGCCTGTCAAGCATAAAGCGGAATATTATCATCTCGTTCTTGGTAAGGCTCAGCTCACGGCTTCCGTCGGTAAGACTGCCCTTTGCGTCATTCACCTGAAGGCCGTTGTAGGTACGGGTCTGGGAGCTTCCCGCCGCACGCTTCATCACGGCGGATATTCTCAGAAGGAGTATCGTGGGATTATAGGGCTTTGTTATATAGTCGTCGGCGCCGTAGCTCATCGACAGGACCTCGTCGGTCTCAGAGGTACGGCTCGTCACCATTATCACGGGAGTATCCGTCTTTTTCCGTATCTCCCTAAGCAGCTGCTCGCCGTTGAGATTCGGGATATTTATATCCATAAGTATCAGATCGGCTCCCGCAGAAAGTATCTTATCTGCCGAATCCGAAAAGTCGGTAAGATACTCCGCTTCATATCCGGAGCTGCGCAGGAGCTCGGCCAGCTCCTCGCGGATCGATCTGTCATCCTCTACAATGTATATTTTACTCATAGCACACCTCTTTAAACTGTTTATCGCTTTTTATTATACCATAATACAGCATATAAAACAATATGTCAGCTGCGTCATAAAATGAAAAGACAGCCGCTCGGGCTGTCTTTCAGGGAATATAAAATTTAGGAGAGATCTGAAAAAAATACCGGCTGCCGATCAGCAGCCGGCCACATGACAAACCTGTTTATCAGGCAGTGATATTATGCTTGTGTATAGATCTGACCGCCCTGGAGAGACTTGCCTCTTGCGGCAAACATCTCTGAAACGGTTACGTTCTTGTAGCCGTTCTGTGCGAGCCAGGGAAGTACCTCTTCCATAGCAGCTGCTGTTGAAGCGTAATTCTCATGGCAAAGGACGATCTTGCCCTCGAGAGAGCCGTTCTGTGCAGCCTGCTTTATGGTGTTTACGATCTGATCCTTGGAAGCTCCGTTCCAGTCCTGGGTATCAAGGCCGCAGGAAATAAGCGGAACATCGTAGAGCGCTGACTTGACAGCTCCGCCGCCGTCAAGGTAAGGCAGTCTCATTATATGTGAGGGCTCAGTGCCGATAATACTTCTGAGCTTGCTGTTGCACTGCTCCCACTCGCTACGGATCTGATCCGAACCAAGCGAACCGAGAGACTGGTGTGACTTGGTATGGTTAGCAACCTCCATTCCGTTCTGATAAGCAAACTGAACCTGCTCGTTGGTCTTGATCCAGTCGCCTACATAGAAGAATGTAGCTGTCATATTGTTCTTGATAAGTGCGTCCATGATCCTGTATGCAGGATCCTGTCTGCTCTGAGCCGATGCTCCGTCGTCAAACGAGATAGCTACAAGCTTCTGACCGCCGTTATCAGAATTGTTACCCCAACTGTTCTGCTGCTGGTTATTCTGGTTGTTCCACTGGTTCCAGTCGTTATTCTGCTGCTGGTTATTCTGGTTGTTCCACTGATTCCAGTCGTTATTCTGCTGCTGGTTATTCTGGTTGTTCCACTGGTTCCAGTCGTTATTCTGCTGCTGGTTATTATTCTGGTTGTTCCACTGGTTCCAGTCGTTGTTCTGCTGCTGGTTGTTCTGATTGTTCCACTGGTTCCAGTCATTGTTCTGCTGCTGGTTATTCTGATTGTTCCACTGGTTCCAGTCGTTGTTCTGCTGCTGGTTATTCTGATTG